>NZ_BAABCB010000016.1:0-90113 GCF_039538385.1 Winogradskyella damuponensis
AACATTCCTGTTCCACTAGCAAGTGCAGGGGACCAAGTACCACCAATATCAGGCGTACCACCTAAACTGTCAAATAAGTCTACGGCAGTATCTGTATTACAAAGTTCTAAAGTGCCATCAGTTCCAGCATCATTTACATCAGATAAAGAAACAGTGACAGTTGCAGAATTATTTCCACATGAATTGTTTAAAGTATATGTATAAACACCTTCAGGATCTGTGTTAGGGTCAAATATTCCAGTTCCGCTGGTTAGTGCAGGGGACCAAGTACCACCAGTTTCAGGTGTGCCAGAAAGACTATCAAATAAATTAACCGTATTTGTTGAATCACATAAATTAAGTGTTCCGTCNATACCACCTAAACTGTCAAATAAGTCTACGGCAGTATCTGTACTACAAAGTTCTAAAGTGCCATCAGTTCCAGCATCATTTACATCAGATAAAGAAACAGTGACAGTTGCAGAATTAGTTCCGCATGAATTGTTTAAAGTATATGTATAAACACCTTCAGGATCTGTATTAGGGTCAAATATTCCAGTTCCGCTGGTTAGTGCAGGGGACCAAGTACCACCAGTTTCAGGTGTGCCAGAAAGGCCATCAAATAAATTAACCGTACTTGTAGCGTCACATAAATTAAGTGTTCCGTTATTTCCTGCATCAGGTATTTGTAAAACAGTAACCGTTATTGTAGCTGAGTCATCAGGACATAAATTAGTGCTATTGGAAACGGTGTATGTGTATATGTCGGCAGCATCTACCATAGGATCAAACACTCCAGTACCACTTGCTAAGGCAGGTGTCCATGTTCCTCCTGCATCAGGTGTTCCTCCTAAGCTATCAAATAAATTTACAGGACTATTATTAAAACAAAGTTCTACAATGCTGTCATTTCCTGCATTATTAGCATCTGTAACCGAAACGGTAATAGAAGCAGAACTGTTGCCGCATACAGGTGAACTTATAGTGTAGGTGTATATACCTTCAGGATCAGTATTAGGGTCAAAAACTCCAGTTCCACTTGTTAGTGTTGGAGACCATGTACCACCTGATTGTGGTGTGCCAGAAAGATTATTAAATAAATCTACTGAATTTGCTAGGCTACATATGTTTAAGGAATTATCCTCTCCAGCATCTGGAGATATTTCAATTGATACTTCAACAATAGCATCATCGCCAGAACAAGGCCCTGAACTAGGCGTTGTATAGGTGTATATACCTGCAGAGTCAATTAAAGGGTCAAAAATTCCTGTTCCACTATTAAGTGATGGAGTCCAAACTCCTCCAGTATCTGGAGAACCTCCTAGACTATCAAAAAGATCAATAGTGCCATCATTGGTACAAGCCGTAACAGAACCGTCTATACCTGCATTTTGAAAAGGTACAACAGTTATTAAAACTGTAGCAGTAGCATCTGCGCAAGGACCTGTTCCAGGGACTGTGTACATATAATCACCTACTGCGTCAACCAAAGGGTCAAAGATATTTGTTCCACTAGCTAGGGCAGGAGACCAAGTTCCACCTACATCTGGTGTTCCTCCTAAGTTGTCAAATAAATTAATAGTTCCATCATTGCTACAAATATTTATTGTAGTGTCTATACCTGCATCTGGTGCTGTTTCTATAGAAACTTCAACTGTAGCAGTGTCATCTGAGCAAGGTCCTGTGCTAGAAGTTGTATATGTATAGGTACCAGCGACATCTATTGTTGGGTCAAAAACCCCAGTTCCGCTATTAAGTGTTGGAGTCCAAACGCCTCCAACTTCAGGGCTACCGCCTAAACTATCGAAAAGGTCAACTGTACCTCCATTACTACAAAGGTTTATGGAGCCATCTAAGCCTGCATTTTGAAATGGAGTTATTGAAATTGTTACTGTTGCAGTTGCATCAGCACAAGGGTCTGTTCCTGTAACTGTATATGTGTATGTGCCAATAGGATCAACTAAAGGGTCAAAAAGACCTGTTCCGCTAGAAAGTGAAGGTGTCCATGTACCGCCAATTTCAGGAGTACCTTCAAGAGTATCGAACAAGTCAATTATTCCATTGTTACTACAAAGATTTATTGTAGCATTTTCACCGGCATCTGGCTCTTGAATAATTATAACATTAACTTCCGCAGTAACATCTGTACAAGGCGGTGTACCGGCCAAGGTATAGGTATAAACACCTGGAGTATCTATTGAAGGATCAAAAACACCAGTGTTACTAGCAAGTGCAGGCGACCAAGTTCCTCCAACTTGAGGAGTACCTCCAAGACTATCAAATAAATCTACTGTTGCTAAATCATTACTGCAAATTGTGAGTGTAGCATTGCTACCTGCAATTGGTAATGGAACTACAGATACAGTAATTGTTGCCGATTCGTTTGGACAAGGATCGTTTCCTGTAAAAGAATAGGTATAAATACCTGCAGTATCAATTAATGGATCAAAAATGCTTGTTCCGCTATTTAATGCAGGAGTCCAAACTCCGCCGAGGTCAGGAGTGCCACCAAGGCTATCAAATAAATCTATAGTACCAATATTATCACAAATGTCAATAGTTCCATTTTCACCGGCATTTTTATAGGGTGTTACTGAAACATTCACTGTTGCTGTTGCATCAGCACATGGACCTGTTCCACTTACGGTATAGGTGTATAAGCCATCTGAGTCTGTCGCTGGATCAAAAACACCTGTTCCACTTGTCAGTGCAGGCGACCAAATACCTCCAACTTCAGGTGTGCCACCTATTATAGAAAATAAATCAATAGGTGCATCATTACTACATAAATCTATTGTTCCATTTGTACCTGCATTTGGTTCAGGAGTTATAGAAACTGTAACTGTAGCAGATTCATTAGGGCAGCTATTATTGGAGCTAACAGTATAAGTATACTCACCAACAGGATCAACGTTAGGGTCGAAAATACCTGATCCGCTATTTAAAGTTGGTGTCCAAGTACCTCCAATATCAGGAGAGCCTTGTAATGATGAAAATAAGTCGAATGTAGAATTTAAATCATTATCACAAATTTCTAAAATACCATCCTCGCCAGGATCAGGCCCTGTAACTAAAATTGTAGTAACAGCTAACCTACCTGCACTTTCACATGGCGGATCTATTGTTGTTCCATAATATGTTTGTCCATTTAATAATGGAGTATTTAAAGGTAATGGTAAAGCTGAAAATATTGATATGTACCAATTATTGTTGCCACTCGCGACTAAATCCCCTACAGTTGGAGTAGAGGTTGGAGAAACACAAAATTCTTGAATCATATCTCCTGCAGGCATGGAAGTAGAGCCAACCTTAACCAAAACTGTTAGCCTAGATGTTCTACAGCTTCCGTCAGGGCTTGCTTGATCTGCATAATACAATGTATCATCAATTAGTATGGTTGAGCCATCTAAAGGTAAACCACCAGAAGGTGTTAAATACCATTGAACATCATTACCAGTGGCGATTAAGCTACTAACAGTAGCCATTGTAGGATCATCTATACAAACTCCTTGGAAATTATTACCTACAGGTGGTCCGTATATAGTGATATCTACACGAGCTCTTGATCCACATGAGCCTGAACTATCATCTGCATAATAATCCTCACCATTTATTAGACTTTCAGTATTTGATAATGGAATGGTTGAGTCAGCGGTTTCGTACCAAACAACACCACCACCATTGTCTATGGCTTGTAAATCTCCGACTAATAGAGATTGAACATCACATAAAACTTGTGAACTATTTGTTACTGTTGGACATTGTGCATTAACATAAGTTAATCCAGAGGTAATTGATATTAATAGAAATGTTACATATATATAATAACACTTAAGACTTTGCTGCTTGGCTTTCATTAAAAAAATTTAGAATAATTACTTTTGTTGAAATCGATGCCATGGATTAAGAACAGCAAGTTCAAAATATAATCGTTGTCTTGCTAATTTGTAAGATTAAGGGGGAAACAAATATATGTAAATAGCACCTACTTAACAAAATTAAAATATAACAGTTTTATAGTTTTTTTATTTATTTAATCAAATACATTATTCAAGTTCAGTTATGCCTTCATCAGAGAGGTATTGCATTATGCGAATACCACCAGAATTAGAATAGCTATTATCTGTTGTTTTTTGATAATCGAATTTAAAGTGTGGGTGTTCAGAAACGATAGTACTTACAGTATCTTCAAAAGAAGCACTTTGAGAAAGTCTCAGTAATATATCTAGAGTAACATCAAAGCCTAGTTCTGATTCTCTTGATGGTTGTGATCCAAAGACATCCTCGTAATTGCTTCTGAATTCATTGACACCTTTTTTGTTTCTAGGATCTGTAACTGTTGGAAATATGAGTTTTAAAACGCGATATCTCATATCGGAAACTTCATTTTGATTAGGCAATAATGAAGATTTAAGCATTACAATTTGAATATTGTAGTCAGATAGTTTGCTCATTAATGCTGTTGTAGAGTTAATGAAAACAATAGTTTTTTCACTATCTAAGACTATATAATTGAGTTTGGTCTTGCTTAGTGTGTTTTCTAATGCATTAGATTCAAAAAAACCTGCTTTGTCAACTTTTAAGAATTTAGCATCAGGAATCGTAGTTAAGATTACATCTTTATTTCTAGCCTCATCAAGATCACTAACAACAACGACATGAGCATTCTGTTTTGCGAGGTAGTTTAATGTTTTTGTTTTTTGTAAATCTTCAGAAGGAATTGACTGATAGACTTTAATACTGTCTTTAGGGCTGATGTTAGATTCTATGTCAATAATAGACATATTTTCATTAGAATTAATACTAGGATAATTTGAAGAATTGTCTAAAAATGGCACTAACATTGCATTTTTTTTATGTGGACTTTCAATTGTTAATTGAGATTTTGCAATGTTCTTTTTAATTAATGTGACATCAAAATTTAGATTTAAAGTTTTTGCAGAATCTATAGCGATCTGTGCACCTTGGAAAAAATCTATATATTTTTGAAGATCAGCATTTAGGTTAATCAATTTATCTCTTAGTTCTGGTGAACTCAATTCTTCACTAGAAAAAGGAGTATAAAAATAAATACCACTTGCAGTTTCTGTAACTAAGTTGTCTAATAAAGCTTCGTTTTTATTAATTGCTACTGCTTCTGCTGAATTTTGGGGAGCTGTAACTGTTGTATTTTGAGGAGTTGTAATTGTTGCGTTTTGCACAACATTTACAGGCATTTTTATGATATCACCAGTATTTACAGAAGTAAGTAATTTAGGGTTTAAAGTTGTAAAAGCATCAATTGTCATGCCTGCTTTTTTTGCTAAGCCGTAAAGGGTTTCTTTAGGTTGTATAATGTAGTCTTTATAGCCGTCTTCTGAAATTGTAGCTTCTATTTCTGTAGCAGTGCCTTCGGTATTGTTAGCTATTTCTTCTTGGGTGTTAGAAACAGTATTGTTAATATTCAGTCTATGGCCAGCCATTAACATATCTATAATATGCGGATTTTTATTTTCAAGTTCTGCAATAGTCATATTAAAACGCTTTGCTAATTGAAATTTTGTATCTCCTGGTTTTACTAAATATTCGCCATCGATGATGATTTCAGAATTCTTATCAGGAATGATTAACGTTTGTCCTATCTGTAAAAATTCAGATAAACGACCAGAGTTTGCAGCTTCTAATTGAGCCACACTTATTCCGTTTTCTCTAGCAATTCCCCATAATGTTTCACCTTTAACTACAATATGTTCTCCTTCTGCAGCAACACGTTCTTCTTCTTTAATAGATTTATCTAAATTAATGATATGACCAGCTTGAAGCATTCTTACAATATGAGGGTTTTGCTGTTCTAACATCGCAATGCTAACACCAAAACGTCTCGAAAGACCAGATTTTGTTTCTCCGCGTTTTACTTCGTAATTGCTAATTTGTGTGTCGTTAATGATTGTGTTACTTGTAGAAGAAACAGTTGTATCGTTAGAATTAGGGATTTTTAAAGTATTGCCTGCATAAATAACATCTTTAGAACCAGGATTAAGTTCAAAAATAGCATTGATACTAACTCCATATTTTCTAGAAATCATATAAACACTTTCACCCTTTTGAATAGCATGTTCAATGTGTTTTTCTTGAGCCATTGCAAATTCAAAGCTTAAAAATAAAACTAAGATAAGCGTAAAATATCTCCCCATTCTTTTTAGAAATTTAATTAGAATATGTCGTAATTGATACAGGTTTTCAAATACATTATATTTTGTGTTAAACCAACAATAGGTGTGCAAGAAAAGGGCTGTTTCTTGAAAAATTTTGTTCGTTATTTTTTGTGTGAAAATTACTTCTCAACACGCGCAATAAAATTACTAAAAAATTACGTTTAATGTCTTAAATAAATACTTGTTATCAACAGGATGTTAACAATATTTTTTTGTTTAATTTTTTAGGTTATTTTTAAGATCAAATAGTTTTAATATTAATGAACGAAAAGTCTATAATCGTAAGTCATAACTAGTAAGTATATAGTATCTTTGTAGCCTTAAATAAAAAACAATGAGCAATATAGTCGCTGTAGTAGGTCGTCCAAATGTAGGTAAGTCGACGTTTTTTAATCGTTTAATAAAAAGACGTGAAGCAATTGTTGATGCTGTAAGTGGTGTAACAAGAGATCGTCATTACGGTAAAACAGATTGGAATGGTAAAGAATTTTCTTTGATTGATACAGGTGGATATGTCGTTGGAAGTGATGACGTTTTTGAAGCCGAAATAGATAAGCAAGTAGAATTAGCTATAGAGGAAGCAGATGCCATTATTTTTATGGTTGATGTCGAATCTGGTGTTACTGGCATGGATGAAGATGTAGCTCAATTATTAAGAAAAGTTAAGAAACCTGTTTTTTTAGTTGTTAATAAGGTTGATAATAATAAGCGTTTAGAAGATGCTGTTGAATTTTATTCACTTGGTTTAGGTGAATATTTTGCTATTGCAAGTATTAATGGCAGTGGAACAGGAGATTTATTAGATGCTGTAGTTGAAGCGTTACCAGAAAAAGAAGAGGTAGAAGAAGATGAATTGCCGCGCTTTGCTGTGGTAGGAAGGCCAAATGCTGGTAAATCGTCATTCATTAATGCATTAATTGGTGAGGAGCGTTATATTGTTACTGATATTGCAGGGACGACACGAGATTCGATAGATACAAAATACAATCGTTTTGGATTTGAATTTAATTTGGTTGATACGGCAGGTATACGTCGTAAATCTAAAGTAAAAGAAGATTTAGAGTTTTATTCTGTTATGCGAAGCGTAAGAGCAATAGAGCATTGTGATGTTTGTTTAGTTGTTTTAGATGCAACGCGTGGATTTGATGGTCAAGTTCAAAATATTTTTTGGTTAGCAGAACGCAATAGAAAAGGTATTGTTATTCTTGTTAATAAATGGGATTTAGTAGAGAAAAATACTAAAACAGCAAAAGAGTTTGAGCAGCACATTAGAAAAGAAATAGCCCCGTTTACAGATGTACCAATCGTTTTTATTTCGGTATTAAACAAGCAACGTATTTTTAAGGCTATAGAAACTGCGGTTGAGGTTTATAAAAATAGAACTAAACGTATTAAAACAAGTGTACTTAACGAAGCGTTGTTGCCAATAATAGAGCATCAGCCACCTCCAGCATACAAAGGTAAGTTTGTTAAAATAAAGTACATTATGCAGTTGCCAACTCCGCAACCTCAATTTGCATTTTTCTGTAATTTACCGCAATACGTTAAGGATCCGTATAGACGATTTTTAGAAAATAAATTAAGAGAACAGTTCGATTTTAATGGTGTTCCAGTAAGTGTTTATATGAGAAAAAAATAATAGCTTTAATTTTTTTATGAAAAAAATTAAAAGCTTCATTTTGCTCTTATGCTTTTGGATTTGTCATTTTTATGGATTTTCACAAAACCTTCCGCCTGAAATAATTGTTTCGGGCGGACAAGTATATTGTCCTCAGTCACAAGTCCCAATAGTGACTTCTGCTTCCATTACCGATCCTGATCCAGAAGATACGACGTTATCTGAAATTTTTATACAGATAGCAGAAGGGTATCAAAACGGTCAAGATACTTTAGAACTTATGGGAAGCAATCCTAGTATTACATCAAGTTGGAATGCTACAGAAGGACTTTTAACATTAACCGGACCAGCTACTTTTGATGAGTTTAATAATGCTATTGAAAATATAGTTTTTCAAACCACTCAAGTTGTATTTACTCAAGACCGACAGTTTTCCATCAACTTAGGAGATGCGAATTATTTACCCAGTACTGGGCACTATTATTTTTATGTTGCAGATCCAGGTATTACTTGGATTGAAGCAAGAGATGCAGCAGCACAACAAACTTATTTTGGATTACAAGGTTATTTGGCCACATTAACATCTCAGGAAGAGTCGCAATTGGCTGGTGAGCAAAGTGCAGGAACGGGGTGGATTGGAGGATCTGATGCCGAAACTGAAGGTGTCTGGAAATGGGTAACAGGACCAGAGGCAGGTACCGTATTTTGGCAAGGTAATGTTAATGGAAGTGCGCCTAATGAAGCCTTTTCATTTTGGAACACTAATGAACCTAATAATGCAGGTGATGAAGATTATGCCCATATCACTGATCCGTCTATTGGTATTCTAGGAGCTTGGAATGATTTAGCAAATACAGGAGACCTAAATAGTGATGGGCCTTACCATCCTCAAGGTTATATAGTTGAATACGGAGGGATGCCCAATGAACCAGAAATTAATTTATCTGCAAGCACAACGCTTATAATGCCTAGAGTTTTAGATAATGATATTATAGTTTGTGCTGCCAATACTTTTACTTTAATGGCTGAGGCATCAACCATTGATGTGTTGTGGTTTGAAAGCCCAACTTCCACAACTCCAATTCATACAGGATTAAGTTATGATGTTAATATAACAACGACAACAACCTATTGGTTGTTGCCTGTTGTAAATGCTTGTCTAACCAATGTAGAAAGATATCCTTTAACGGTAACTATTAGTGAGACACCAAGTGTTAATAATATGACTATTAGCCAATGTGAAGATGCTATAATGGATGGGATTTCTAATTTTAATCTTAATGAATATCGTGATGTCATAGTTAATGGTAGTTTAGATAATCTTGAAGTTCATTTTTTTGAAACCATGGCCTTGTCCATTCCAATAAATACTGACGATTATACCAATCTATATAATAATCAGACAGTGTATGCTCAAGTTACTAATACCTTAACAGGTTGTGTAGCTATTGCAGAGCTGCTTTTGTCTGTAAATACAAATGCCGTAAATAGTGCTGCAATATCAGTTTGCGATAATCTAGATGAGACAGGTTTGGTGAGCTTTGATTTATCATTGGCCGAAAGTCAAATTTTGAATACAGAGAGTGCTGATATTACAATTTTAGGTTACTACGCAACTCATAACGATGCCTTGCTTCAAGCGAATCAACTAACAACGAACTATACCAATACACAAGCATATAACCAAACGATTTTTGCAAGATTAGAACAAAATGGTAGTTGTTATAGTATTGCGGAAGTCAACTTAAGTGTAGAGCGTTTGCCAAGTCTTCTTGAAGATGAGACGGTGTTTTATTGTACAAATACATTTCCGGATACTATTTCACTGACTGCTGGTGTTGTTGGTGATATTCCTAATAACTACTATTACAATTGGTCTACAGGAGAAACAACGATTAACATTGCGATTAATGAGCCTGGAAATTACACTGTAGAAGTTACCAAGCCTTTTGGCTGTTCAAATACTAGAACCATTACGGTTTTGCCTTCAAATACTGCAACTTTTGAAACTATTGATGTTACCGATTTGTCAGAGAACAATATTGTTTCTGTTAGTGTTTCAGGAGATGGGGATTATATGTATGCTCTAGATAGTGAAAATGGCCCATATCAAGATTCTAATAGTTTTGAAAATGTGGCCTCAGGAATTCATACTGTATATGTTAAAGATCTTAAAGCCAATTGCGGAATTGTATCAACAGATATTTCTGTTTTAGGATTTCCAAAATTCTTTACACCAAATGGAGATACTGTAAATGATACTTGGCAGATTAAAGGATTCACTTCAGAATTTGAAATTATGGCTCGCATAGATATTTTTAATCGGTATGGGAAACGAGTTGGTACATTAAATAGAAATCAACCAAAATGGGAGGGGACTTATAATGGAAAATTATTACCTACGGATGATTATTGGTTTGTGGCAGAGTTTGCAGATGGCAGAATTATTAAAGGTCATTTGACGCTAAAACGGTAATTTTATCAAAATTTTAAGAAATTTCATACGATTTCTAGCTTTCTTGCGTTTTTAAATCGGCTAACCATCAATCAACCAATCAATCACATGAAAAAACTAAGTTTAGTTTTTGCAATTTTACTTGCACTACAATCATTTTCTCAAGAAAAATCATTCGAAATTACAGGAACACTAAAAGCAGAAGATACAGAGTTGCCTTTAGAATCTGCAACAGTTTATTTAGAACGTGTAAAAGACAGTTCGGTAGTGACTTATACAATTACAGATAAAAATGGGAAATTTAAAATTGAAAATTCAACCTACGATAAAAGTTTAAATTTCTACGTGTCTTATGTAGGTTACAAAACGTATTTTAAGGAAATCGTAATAGATAAAGACAAGATAGATTTAGGTACTATAGTAATGCCTTTAGATAATCAATTAGGTGAAGTTTTAGTGAAATCTACAGCTCCGATAACGATTAAAAAAGACACCTTAGAGTTTAATGTAAAATCGTTTAAAACAAAAAAAGACGCCAACGTTGAAGATTTATTAAAGCAATTACCAGGGGTAGAAGTTGATGAAGAAGGTAACATTACAGTTAATGGTAAAAGTGTCAATAAAATTTTGGTGAATGGCAAGCCCTTTTTTGGTGATGATCCAACTATTACCACCAAGAATTTAACGAAGGATATAATTGAAAAAATTCAGGTTGTAGATACAAAAACCAAATCGGAAGCCTTTACGGGAGAGGAAGGCGATAAAGAAAATAAAACCATAAATCTTACCATTAAAGAAGAAAACAATAAAGGAGTTTTTGGACGTGTCTCTGCAGGAGTAGGGACTGATGAACGTTATGAGTTTGCCGGAATGATAAACTTGTTTGATAATGATAGGCGTATAAGTGTGCTTGCAGGAGGTAATAATACTAATACACCAGGTTTTAGCTTTGGCGAGATTTCTAAAATGTTTGGTGGTGGAGGCGGAGTTTCGTTTAGTAGTAATGGTTCTTTTACGTTAGGTGGTCGATCTTTTGGCGGAGGAGAAGGGATTACAACATCGCAAAATGCAGGGGTTAATTATGCCGATATTATAGGTGAAAAAACAGATGTGTCTGCCGATTATTTTTTCTCCTCAAGTAATTCTGAAAATGAAACGTCATCTGAGCGCGAAACTATTTTATCGGATTCACGGTTTTTTACCAATTCAAATTCTAAATCTGATAACGATACAGATAATCATTCTTTTAATTTGGAATTTGAAATTGAAACAGATTCTACTTTTCAAATTAATATAGAACCTTCGTTTGGCTATTCAACATCGCGAACGAGATATCGTAGTTATGAAGAAACCTTAGATGAAGATTTATTACTAACCAATCAATCTAATGTGAATTCCAATGTAGAGAGTGCAGTAAGACGGTTTTCGAATCAAATTTCTGTGACTAAGCGTTTAGGAAATAAAGGAGCTTTTATTAAAGCCGAATTAGAAACGAGTATTAATCAACAAGATAGTGATGATTATTTAGATTCAAATACAGAAGTTTTTGGTAGTAATCCAGAAAACATAGACAGAAACCAATTTACGGATGGTGAAAAAAATAGTTATGGTATTTCTACAGAATTATCCTATAGATTGCCAATAATAACTAAAAAGTTTTTCTTGAATTTAGAATATAAATATGCTAGAGATAAAGATAAAAATAGAGAAAGTACCTTCGATTTTGATGACGGAACACAGAGTTTTACGGATTTTAATACAGATTTAAGTACGGATTTTCAATACACAGATTATAGAAGTATTCCATCAGCTGGATTATCGTATAGAGGTGAAAAATTGTCTACAAGTTTTAATTTAGGTTACAACATGAGAACCTTGAAAAATGAAGATTTATTAAGACCGCAATTTAATGTCGAGCGCGATTTTGAAAATATAGAAGCTAATTCTTATATCAGCTATACGTTTAGTCCAAAATCTTCTATTTATATAAATTATTGGTTAGAAAATGAACCTCCAGGATTAAGACAACTTCAAGCATTTGAAGATGTATCAAATCCGCTACAAACAGTAATTGGTAATCCTAATTTAGAACCTTCAAATAGACATAGTTTTTATGCTGGTTATAATGGATTTGATTGGCAAAAGCGTACAGGGTTTTATGTGGGTATTAATGCGAGTGTTTCAGATAATCAAGTAGTATCTAAAACGATTGTAGATCCGGAAACGCTTAAGCGAACAACGACGTATGTAAACGTTGACGGTAATTATAATATTGGTGCTTGGGCAAATTATAATAAAGATTTTAAGATTGATACCTTAAGAACTATTAAACTAAAGTTTAGGGCGAGTTATAATTCTTCAAAAACACTTAACTTTAATAATGATGTAAAATACGCAAGTACGTCTGATAGGATATCACCTAGACTTGGTATAGATTTTATATGGGATAAAGTTTTAGAGTTTAAGCCATATTACCAGATCAGTTATACTAATACGGCCTATGATATTGAGGCGTTTGACAATAGACAATTTACAAGTCATAATGCAGGAGTAAGAACAGCTACTTTTTTACCTAAAAACTTTGAGTGGAGAAATGATGTGAACTTTAATTATAATCCTAATGTGGCAGATGGTTTTCAGAAAAGTGCTTGGTTTTGGAATTCAACATTAGCCTATAGTATGTTTAAAGATAAAGCCATTATAACATTAAAGGTGTACGATTTGTTAAATCAAAACACTAATGCAAGACGTATAGCCACTCAAGATTATATTGAGGATAGACAGAGTACTGTTTTAAGGCAGTATTTTATGCTAAGCTTAAGTTACAAATTTAATAGTTTAGGAAGCAAAGGAGAAACAAGAGGTAGCGATATGATCTATTTTGATTAATCCCAAAGCATAATTAAAGAGTCTAGAGCTTTAGTGACTCCATCATAATAATTACGTGTTTTAAATTCCGGAATCATAATATTGTCAATTATAACTTTACAATCGTAATCAGAAATGGTTTGTTCTGTGCCAGATCCTGTTGAAATGGCAACTTTTCTATCATAATTAGAAATTGTTATGAGTAAACCATTGTTCTTTTCTTTTGTGCCAACTCCCCATTTTTGACCAACTTCAGTTCCAAATTTCTGAATGTTTGTAGTATTAGGTAAGGAGTCTATGGTAAGAATAGCAATTTGATTTGTGGTGCGTTTTTCGTACCCAATGATTTTATAAGTTAAAGAGTCGCTTTCAACGTTTGAAAATAAATTGGCTAAATCTACAACTCGTTTTTGAGATGCGTTTAATGGGATATACGATGGTATCGTTTCAACATCAGCCTGCTTTTCTTTACAATTTAAAAACAAAAAGAAGACAAGTGTAATTTGAAAGGCAAATTTGAATCGCATAAATAAATTTTTGAATTGAAAAAAAATATTGATTACTGCAACTAAAAACCGTGGCTAAATTTACCACCCACCAGAAGCACCTCCGCCTCCAAAGCTTCCGCCTCCAAAGCCGCCACCAAAACCACCGCCGCCAAAGCTTCCACCTCCAGAGCTGCCACCAAAGCCTCCAAATCCGCCAGACGATGAACCTTTAGAATAGCTACCACGTCCCATATTGCTTAAAATAATGGCTTCTAATAAGCTTCTACTATCTGAGTGGTTTCCGCCATTGCCGCCACTTCCGCCACCACGACTTTTGGAAATTGCTATAATAAATATTACAAAAATGATGAATAGAAAAAAGAGGACTTCAAAAGGGAATTCATTTTCTGTTTGTCTTGTGCCTTTATATTCGCCAGTCATCACTTCAAAAATGACGTCAGTAGCACGGTTTAATCCGCCGTAGTAATCATTTTTTTTAAAGTAAGGAATAATATCATTATTTATAATACGCTTACTTAAAGCATCTGTAAGTAAATGCTCAACACCTTTACCTGTACTGATGTTTATTTTTCGATCGTTTCTTGCTAAAAGAATAAAAATACCATTGTCCTTGTCTGCTTGTCCAATTCCCCATTTTTCACCCCATTGTGCGCCTAAATAATTGATATATTCACCATTGGTTGAACCAATAATAGCAATAACAATTTGCGTTGAGGTAGAGTCAGAATAGCGTATTAGTTTTTGTTCTAAATTGCTTTTTTCTGATGCCGATAATAAATTAATATCATCATCGTAAACACTAGTTTGAAATTTAGGTTTTTCAGGAATATTATATTGTGCTAGTCCTATTAGTGGACTAGTTAAAAGTAGTAGTACTAAAACCTTAAATGCTATGTGTTTGATGTTTTGCATTATCCTTTTGAGATTGTATTGTCCAGCTCGTTTTTATCGTTATGATCCCAAGGGAAATGTTGCGCCAATGCTTTACCTGCTTCTCTAACTCCATCAATTAGACCTTGCTTAAAGTTTCCTGATTTAAATTGAGTCGCAATTTTATCACGTGTAGAATTCCAAAAATCTGCACCTACAATATTGTTTATGCCTTGGTCTCCGCAAATGACAAATGATTTATTATCTACGGCAACATAGATGAGCACACCATTTCGTTGGGCAGTATTATCCATTTTTAAAAAATGAAAAACCTCTAAAGCATGCTCGTAGACATCACTGTCACATTTCTGTTCTATATGCACTCGGATTTCACCAGAAGTATCACATTCAGCAATTCTAATCGCTTCAACAATTTCCGCTTCTTCGTTAGAAGTAAGGAACTGTTCAATATTTGGCATAATTAAATTTTATTTAAAGTCGAAATCAACATCTGGTGCATTTTCACTTCCAGCATCTGCTTTATATCTAGGCATTTCTTCAAATCCAAACCAACCAGCTAATACTGATCCTGGGAATTTTGAAGTATGTATGTCATAAATATTTACTTTTTCGTTGTAGCGATCTCTAGCGATATTAATTCGGTTTTCAGTGCCTTCTAATTGACTTTGAAGCTCTAAGAAATTTTGATTCGCTTTTAATTCAGGATAACGCTCTACAGACACTAATAACTTTGATAATGCTCCGCTTAATCCACTTTGCGCTTGTTGAAATTGTGCCATGTTATCAGCAGTTAAATTGCTTGCATCAATTGTTGTTGACGTTGCTTTTGCTCTAGCTTCAATTACAGCTGTTAAAGTTGATTTTTCAAAATCAGCCGCTCCTTGTACTGTTTTAACTAAGTTACCTATAAGGTCATTTCGTCTTTGGTAAGAACTTTCAACATTAGACCAGGCTGTTTTAGCATTAGCTTCATATTCTACAGCAGTATTGTTAAATCCTACAGCCCATTGATAAATTGCAAATGCTAATAGTGCAATAATAATAACTGGAATTAGCCATTTTTTCATAATAGTTTAGTTTTAAAGTTGTGTTTTAATTTTGTTAAGTTGTGCTTTTATGCTTTCAAGTTTTTCGATAATTTCAAATTTCTCTAAAGCTTGTTTCTTTTCTTCTTTAAGATGTGTTTTTGCCCCTTCTAAAGTAAATCCTCTTTCTTTTACCAAATGGTAAATAAACTTGAGGTTTTTAATATCTTCAGGAGTAAATTTACGGTTGCCTTTCGCGTTTTTTTTCGGTTTTAAAACATCAAATTCTTTTTCCCAAAAGCGAATTAGAGAAGCATTTACTTTAAAGGCCTTGGCAACTTCGCCAATACCATAATAACGTTTTTCTGGTAAGTCTATATGCATCTTAATCGAGAGATTGGTTTTCTAATGAAGCTTTTTTCAGCAGTATATCGTATTCTTCGGCAGATAAGTTACCATAATAAAAGTTGATAGGATTTATACGTTCCCCATCTTTAAAAATTTCATAGTGTAAATGTGGTGCTTCAGAACGCCCTGTACTTCCAACATAGCCAATTAAATCGCCACGTTTTACACGTTGATTTACTTTAACATTGTACTTGTATAAGTGCGCATACAAGGAAACATAGCCATAGCCATGATCTATTCGTATGTGGTTACCATAACCTGTAGAGGCATTATCAGCACGTTTTACAACTCCGTCACCAGAGGCATAAATAGGAGTGCCACGTGGTGCTGTAAAATCCATGCCAAAATGGAATTTTCTAACCTTGGTAAATGGATCGGTTCTATAGCCATATCCAGAAGCCATACGTGTCATGTTTTCATTACTTATAGGCTGAATTGCAGGTATAGCCTCTAAAAATTTTTCTTTGTCTTCTGCCAGTTTTGCAATTTCATCTAAAGACTTGGATTGTACAACGATTGCCTTTTCTAAAATATCCATTCGCTTATTGCTTTCTGCAATTAATTGCGAATTGTTATAACCTTCATATTTTTTATAACGGTTAATACCTCCAAATCCTGCTCTACGTTGTTCTGTAGGTATGGGGTTGGCTTCAAAATAGAGTCTGTAAATGGCATTATCGCGCTCTTCTACATTTTCTAAAGCAGCTATAGCATCGTCCATACGTTTGTTAATTAACTCGTATTGCAGTTCCATGTTTTGTAACTCTCTTGCTAACTGTCGTTCTTTAGGAGATTCAATATATTGACTTGCAATAAAAAATGCTAGAAACCCAAAAAGAGCAGCAGCAGTTAAAAACACTGAAGCGTATTTTATAGTGGTAGCTTTTTTCCGCTTTATTTTACGGTAAGAAAGCGTTTCAGAATCATAATAATATTTTACTTTAGCCATGTTTGAATTTATGCTATTTTTGCAGCTAATAAGCGCATAAAGCAAGCATCTTATATTAGCGTAACGTTCAAACCTACAAAAATAATATTAAATTATATTTTAATGCCTTTAATTTGTAGGTTCACGATCACCAAAATCTAAATTGAAAGATTGGTGAGTAAAGATAAAAAAATGTTTTGCATTTGTACTAATTTAATAAAGCAAGCTCTAATTTTTATATATGAAGTCTCAAGATATACGATCTAAATTTTTAAATTTCTTTGAAGGAAAACAACACCTTGTCGTTCCTTCTGCACCAATGGTATTAAAGGATGATCCAACATTAATGTTTGTGAATGCTGGTATGGTACCTTTTAAAGAATACTTTTTAGGGAATACTGAACCGAAGAAAAATAGGATTACAGATTCTCAAAAATGTTTGCGTGTTTCTGGTAAACATAATGATTTGGAAGAAGTTGGTTACGATACCTATCATCATACATTGTTTGAAATGTTGGGTAATTGGAGTTTTGGTGATTACTTTAAAAAAGAAGCCATTGCTTGGGCTTGGGAGTTACTAACTGAAGTTTATGGTATTGATAAAGATATACTTTATGTTACTGTTTTTGAGGGTAGTGATGACAATGATAACCTTGAGATGGATACAGAAGCTTACGATATTTGGAAGCAATATATTTCTGAAGACCGAATTTTAAAGGGTAATAAGAAAGATAATTTCTGGGAAATGGGAGATCAAGGACCTTGTGGACCTTGTAGTGAAATTCACGTAGACATTAGATCTGCTGAAGAAAAAGCAAAGGTTGATGGAAAGACTTTAATAAACATGGATCATCCACATGTGGTTGAAGTATGGAATTTGGTTTTTATGGAATACAACCGAAAAGCAAATGGTGCGTTAGAGGTGTTGCCAAATAAGCATATAGATACAGGAATGGGGTTTGAACGTTTATGTATGGTATTGCAAGGTGTGCAATCTAATTATGATACTGATGTTTTTACACCAATTATTAGAGAGGTTGAGGCTATTACAAATAAAGACTATAATAAGAATGAAGAGGTTGACGTTGCTATTCGTGTTATTTCAGACCATGTAAGAGCTGTTGCCTTTTCTATAGCAGATGGACAATTACCAAGCAATACAGGTGCTGGCTATGTTATTCGTAGAATTTTACGAAGAGCCGTGCGCTATGGATTTACGTTCTTAGATAAAAAGGAACCTTTTATATATCGTTTAGTAGATGTGCTGAGCAAAAAAATGGGTGATGCATTTCCAGAATTGCGTGCACAAAAAGTATTAATTGAAAATGTAATTAAAGAAGAAGAAGCCTCTTTTTTAAGAACATTAGATCAAGGTTTAGTATTGCTTAATCGTATAGTTGAAGAAACAAAAGGTGATACCGTTTCTGGTGAAAAAGCTTTTGAATTGTATGATACTTACGGTTTTCCTATTGATTTAACAGCTTTAATTCTATCCGAAAAGGATTTGAAATTAGACGAAAAAGGGTTTAATGAAGAACTGCAAAAGCAAAAAGACAGATCACGATCTGCTAGTGAAACATCTACTGAAGATTGGACTATTTTATTTGAAGACGACGTACAAGAATTTATAGGTTATGATGCTTTAGAAGCCAATGTAAAAATTGCTAGATACCGAAAAGTAACCTCAAAAAAAGATGGAGAAATGTATCAGTTAGTTTTCAATTTAACACCATTTTATCCTGAAGGAGGTGGGCAAGTTGGAGACAAAGGCGTGTTACAAGATGTGCATGGAGATGTGGTTTATATAGTAGATACTAAAAAAGAGAATAATGTTATTATTCATTTGTGTAAAAACTTACCAAAGCATATAAACGAAAACTTTAAAGCTGTTGTAAGTAGTGAGCACAGAGCATTGTCGTCTAGCAATCATACAGCAACACATTTATTACATCAGGCTTTAAGAGCTATTTTAGGAGAGCATGTAGAGCAAAAAGGATCTTTGGTAAAACCAAAATCATTACGTTTTGACTTTTCTCATTTTTCAAAAGTAACACCAGAGCAACTACAAGAAATAGAAGATTTTGTAAATGCCAGAATTGAAGGTAAATTACCTTTAGAAGAACAACGTAATATCCCAATGGAAAAAGCTCTTGAAGAAGGAGCTATGGCATTATTTGGTGAAAAATATGGAGATACGGTGAGAACGATTCGTTTTGGAAAGTCAATGGAATTATGTGGCGGAATTCATGTGAAAAACACGTCTGATATTTGGCATTTTAAAATTGTGTCTGAAGGAGCAGTTGCGGCAGGAATACGACGCATTGAAGCCATTACAAATAAAGCCGTTAGAGATTATTTTTCTGAGAATAATACAGCATACCTTGAAATGAAAGGCTTGCTAAATAATGCTAAAGAACCTGTAAAAGCATTAGAAAATCTTCAACATGAAAATAATGATTTAAAAAAGCAAATTGAAGTACTATTAAAAGATAAAGCCAAAAATATTAAAGGTGAATTAAAAAACGAATTAACCGAAATCAATGGTATTCAATTTTTAGCTAAGAAATTAGATTTAGATGCTTCAGGAATTAAAGATGTCTGTTTTGAATTGGGAAGTCAATTTGACAATTTATTCTTGTTATTTGGTGCTGAAAATGATGGTAAGGCAATTTTGTCTTGCTACATTTCTAAGGAATTAGTTGCTAGTAAAAACTTAAACGCAGGAACAATAGTGAGAGAACTCGGAAAACACATTCAAGGTGGAGGTGGAGGTCAGCCGTTCTTTGCAACTGCTGGAGGTAAAAATCCTGAGGGCATTGAAGCTGCTCTGGAGGCTGCTAAGGGATATTTAGTGTAAAAAATATTTCTCGCAAAGACACAGAGGCGCAAAGAAAAATAAGAAATTGTATTTATTGATAGGAGTGAGATTTTGCGCCTTAGTGACTTTGCGTGAGCATATAAAGTCAAAAAGTATTATGGGAGAAGACTGCCCGGCGTAATTAAAAAAAAGTTATATTGAGTTCATGTAAATCTTTGCGTCTCTGTGTCTTTGCGAGAAAATGTATATAGAATGACTGAAAACGATATATCTAGAATTATAGTCGATGTTTGTTACCACATTCATGTTGAACTTGGTCCAGGTTTATTAGAATCTATTTATGAAGAAATTTTATATCAGGAATTAAAAAATGAAGGTTTTAAGGTTGATCGACAAAAACCTTTGCCTGTAACTTGGAGAGGAAAGCAGTTAGATTTAAATTATAGAACCGATTTAATAGTTGAGAATAAAGTTATTATAGAGGTTAAATCCGTTCAAGAAATTCATCCTGTTCATCCAAAGCAATTATTAACATACTTGAAACTTTCAGGAATAAAGTTAGGCTTATTGATTAATTTTAATAGTCCATTAATTAAGACAGGTATAACGAGAATAGTTAACAATTTATAGGTTATGCGTTCAGAAAAATCTTTGTGACTCTGCGCCTTTGCGAGAAAAATATGAATCTACTAACAAAAATACCACTAAAACCACAGCAGCATCATCAATTAGATTACAACTCTAAGATTATGCTGTTTGGCTCATGCTTTTCAGAGAATATAGGTGAGACGTTTAAGTATTATAAGTTTCAAACTACAGTTAACCCTTTCGGAATATTATTTCATCCTTTAGCAATTGAAAACCTCATAACTAAGGCAATTAATAAGGATTATTACTCTAAAGAAGATTTAGAGTTTCACAATGAGCAGTGGTGTTGCTTAGAGGCACATTCAAAGTTAAGTACAATTTCAAGTGCTGCGTTATTAGAGGTTTTAAATAGACAAATTGAAAAGGCACACAATGATTTGCTTAACGCAAGTCATATTATAATTACTTTAGGAACAAGTTGGGTGTATAGACATATTGCTTCTGATAAAATCGTAGCCAATTGCCATAAAATTCCCCAAAAACAATTTTTAAAAGAACTACTTTCTGTAGCTCAAATAACGGAATCTCTAGAGGCTATTATTAGCTTGGTAAAAAGTGTTAATCCTAATATTACATTTCTTTTTACCGTGTCTCCCGTTAGGCATATTAAAGATGGTTTTATTGAAAATACGCGTAGCAAATCACATTTGTTAGCTGCAATCCATCAGGTTATAGAACCTAGAGCGCAACGTTATTATTTTCCTTCTTATGAAATTATGATGGATGAATTACGAGATTATCGTTTCTATAATCCAGATATGCTTCATCCAAATGAGGTGGCGATAAATTATATTTGGGAAAAATTTAAAACAGTTTGGTTAACTGATGATGCATTAAAAGTTTTAGAAACTGTTGCCGCTATTCAAGCTAAAAAAGCACATCGTCCCTTTAATCCAAATTCTGAAGCACATCAAGCTTTTCTTTCAAAACTTCATTTAGAAATTGAGAATTTGCACAAGGAATTTCCTCATATTTCATTTTAATATATCATTAGCTTAAAACGACAGTTTTCTTAAATATACGCAATTCGTCGTATGGTTTGGCTTTGTCTTATTGTGCAAATTTGTCTCATTATTAACCAATAAATTAATTTACAATGAGAAAATTAAACCAAATCATGTTACTTATAATGACAGCTTCATTAGTAGCATTCACATCATGTTCTAAAGATGACGATGGAGGAAGTGGAGGAAATGCTCCTTCCGGAACTTTAGTTGCCAAAGTAGATGGTACAAATTATGAGTCAATGGAAATCTCTTCTTCAGCTACTATAACAAACAATCCTTCTGGTCAAAGTCTTATTATCATAGCCTCTAATAGCGATGGTAACGCTTTTTCATTTACAATATTTGGCTATGATGGTGTAGGAACCTATAGTTTTGATGGTTCTATTAACACGGGTGTTAATGTGGCTTCTTACTCTGAAACAGATGTAAATTTAAATGACCCGGTAAATTCGGTTACCGAAATGTGGCAAGCTCCATACGAGAATCTATCTGTTGGTTCTATTAGTATTTCTGAAGAAACGGATACTAAAATAATCGGAACTTTTGAGTTTGATTGTAAAAACATAGGAGGCGATCAATCTATAAAAAACATTACGGATGGTTCGTTTAACCTTGGTAAACAAACTTTATAAGTTATGAAGACGCTATTAATAAATACACAGAAATTAATAATGCTTGTATTCTTATTGAGTACAGCATTATTGTTAGCTCAGAAAGCAGAAACTCCAGATCAAAATTATGATTTAGGAAGTAAAATAAACGAAATGACGCTTACTATTGGAGGAGTGTTAGTTGTGGCAACGAACGATGGTTTGGTTGGTATAAAGCCAACAGAAAGTCAGCCTGTTTTTACATTTAATAATTTTGGTAAATTAAAACCTGAAGAAACAGATTTTATACAAGGCTCACCTTACGTTGTTGTATCTCAGGGTGTAGGATCTAAATTTGCAGGCCTAACAAAAACAAAACGTGCGGTAATAGATTATATTAGAGGTAGAGTAATCTTTAATTCAGAAAGCGATAACTGGAATCAAATTTATACTTGTAATGTTGTTTTACCTCAGAACAAACTAATCGTAAGTGGGATTCAAAAAGAAGGTGATAAGTTTGAGAAAATCACACCAAAAGTTGCGGTTTATGACTTAGCGACATCTCAACTTGATTACAGTTTCTTTTTAGACAAACCAGGTAGAGTTGGTATGGCCAAAGATTTCAGTGTTACAGGTGTGCCTTTGTTGTTAAAGGATTTTTTAATCATTCCTACCGCTCAAGGTCTAATTGCTAAATCTCATAATGGAGACGATTTGTGGCAAACAAAAATTAAGGGTGTAAATTGGATGGTTGCTGACCAAACTGAATCAGAAATCTATGGTTTTGAATCTGTTAATAATGGTAAAAACACCAGAATTCACAAAATAGGTAAAGGTGGTAGTGAGTTATGGAAAGATGATAGAAAGATACAAGGTGTGGTTTCAAAATTTGAAATTCTTCCACAAGGTCTTGCTGTTGTTAGTAATAAAGGAGAAGGTAGTGATGGTGGTATGTTTTCGCAAAAAAGTGAATCGGAAATTGCATTTTTAAGTACATCTTCGGGAGAGGATCTTTGGGAAAAAGCACCAAAAACCAAAGGTTATGTTCAGCACTTTTATATTATGGAGGACGGCATACTATTCGGAATCTATTCTGGTGGTATTAACAAAGTGTCTTTTGAAGGCAAACCATTATTTAAAAAACCATTAAAGACAGGAGAGAATATTATTACCATGGCACATTCGCCTCAAGGTTTAATTTACATTACAAGTGAAGATGCCAATATTGTAAATTTAGAAACGGGAGACAAAGTTTGGGCTAAACCTTTAAAATATAAATCTTCGGATTCGGTAGCGTCAACATTTGATAGTGACAATAACCGTTATTTAATCGTGGCCGATGGTACTATTTTTGCCATTGATGCGGACTCTGGAAATGTTTCTGAATTATCGAATATAAAATTTGAGGAGAAGGAATCACCAAATACCATGGCTATAAAAAATGGTAATATTTTTATAGGGTCGTCACAAAACATGATGTTGTTAGATAACGACGGAAAGGAAATATATCATAGTTATCAGAAATCGCCAGGTAAAAGTGGTTTTATGAAAGTCGTTGGAGGTGTGATAGCGGCAGCTTCATTAGTTGCAACGGTATCTACTGCAGCTGCTGCAGGCGCGAACAATAATGGAATAGGTACTAATAATCTGCGTAATTATAATGACTACGGAAAAGACGCAAAACGCGCATCAGATATGTTTGCATCTATTAGTGATGCGTCTTTTAAAATGATGTCTGAGCGTTTTAAAGCATCTTCTGCAACAGAAAACGCACAATTCGTTTTAACAAATTTAGACAGTGGCGTCGGTTTAGTAAAAGTGAATAAAGATACTGGTAAAATAGATAAGGAAATTCTTCTCAAAGACAAAAAGCCCGAGTACAAAGTAGATGAATATGGAGGGTATTTGTTTTATAAAGCAAGTGACGACACCATTTATACTTATAATCTTAATAAATAGATGTGTAACTAATTGATTGAGCGCAATTTGTTTATGATTGCGCTTAATCTTTTAAAACAGCTAATTAACTCACTAACAATCTTATATTCCTAATGCTATTAATTAATTACTTAAGAGGCATCAATTGTACATTCTGTATGAAGTACAGAAAACACTTGATGTTTTTTTTGTTATTCTTTTTAATCAAAAGCACAAATCTGGTAGCTATAAATTCGACTTTAAATAGCAATTATGCTTCCGGTACTGAAGCTCATGTAACAAGAGATAATACGAATCAAATTCTTATAGATAGAGTTGTCTTGGCAGAGCAGCAATTAAGAGTTCAAAAACAAAATTATCAAGTTTATGGTGGTCTTTGCTTGTTTGTAATTTTAAGTGTAATAGCTTACCTTATTTACAGTCAATACCAATTAAAACACCATCAAAGTCAAAAAGAAAAGGAGTTAAAAGAAGCATTGTCAAAAATAGAAATTCAGAATAAACAACAAGAGAAACGCTTAAAAATATCCAATGATTTACACCATACTATTGGCGAACAACTTACTTCTATAATTTCATCTTTAGATAATTTAAAATATACGTTCGCTATAAAAGATGAACGATTAAAGAAAAAACTCAAAACCATAAGTAGTTTTACCTCACAAGCCAGTTACGAACTTAGAGATGCTATATGGGTAATGACTAAAACGGAGATTACCATTTTAGATTTACAAGCTCGAATTATAAATTATATAGATTTTTTAAAACTTCAGCATGCCAACATTCAGTTGCTATTCAAGGTGAGTACTGATGTGGATACAAGTATAAATTTTTCAATGCTTAAAGGATTTACGATCTATAATGTGATACAAGAGAGCATTCAACATAGTTTAACCTATGAAGACGTTTCAATGGTAAAAGTAACGGTACGTACGATGGTTTCTAATATGGTGTTTAAAATTTCTAACAATGGAACAGGGAGTCGTACAAGTACCAAAATTAGAGGCAATGGACACAATTCTATGGAAAAACGAATACAAAGTGTTGGAGGAGAATTAGAATTTATTTTCCTTGAAAACGCTGGTAATGAAATCATAATCACAATTTAGTTTTAAAAAAACCTTATCTTCATATCGCTATTATCTAACTAACCATTTAATGAGACTATTCGTTTTTTTATTACTCTTTACGCTTGTTTGCGTTGGGCAAACACCAATATCTGCTAAAAAACTTAATGATTCAGCTCTAAGTATTTATAAAAATCAGCCCCAAAAAGCGCTTGAAATATTTCAACAATCTGAAGCACTTGCAAAATCTAAAAGCGAAACGTTAGAATACGCAAGAGCTAAAAATGGTTTAGGCTTACTATATAGAGATTTAGGAGCATTTGAAAAAGCTATTGCCTATGCAAATGACGCTATGTCTATTTCTAAAGATTCGTTATTAACAGCTAGCGCATTAAATAACATAGGACGCTCTAAACGCCAACTAGGTTTTTATGAAGATGCTTTAACTTATTATTTGCGTGCCTTAGATATTTATGACGAGTTAAATAAAAAAGAAGAAGAGGCTACTGTAACCAACAATATTGGTTTAGTGTATAGTTATTTGGGTATCAATGATAAGGCTATAGAATATCATCTTAAAGCTAAAACTGCCTTTGAAGAATTAAATAATAAAAAGGGCATTTCGGAGGTTTATAATAACATCGCTATTATCTATGCTAATGATGGTGATTTAGAGAAAGCCTTAAATTATTTTAAATATTCTCTGGCCATAGAGGTAAATCTCAATGATAAAAAAGGTATGGCAGAATCGGCCAATAATGTCGGTGCTGTTTATTATTACATGCAAGAGGTAGATTCGGCCTTAACCTATTTTGAACAATCGGTTACCATTGAAAAATCGATAGGAAATTTTGCAGGCCTACCAGCGAGTTTCAACAATATAGCGCAAGTTTTAATAGAAAATAAAAGGCTGTCAGAGTCTATAACATATATAGATAGTGCCTATCAATACGCTAAAGACTATAAAGTGGCAACTGAAATTGAAAATTCACTACTTAACTATTCTGAATATTATGAAGCTTCGCAAAACAACAGTAAAGCTTTAGATTATTACAAAGCCTATACACAAGCAAAAGACAGTTTACTAAACCTTGATACCAATAGTAAAATTGCAGAATTAGAAATAGAATACCAAACCGAAAAAAAGGAAAAGGAGCTGTTAGAACATCGGGCAGATTTGGCTGAAAAGGAATTAGATTTAAGTAAAAAAAACAATTACATATTAGGTTTAAGCGCACTAGCCATTGTATTAATGCTTTTAGGATATTTAATTTATAACCAACAAAAACTTAAAAACAGACAGCTAAAAAAAGAAAATGAATTAAAAGATGCATTGATAAAAATTGAAACCCAAAATAAACTTCAAAATCAGCGCTTAAGGATTTCTAGGGACCTTCATGATAATATTGGTGCACAGCTTACATTTATAATTTCATCGTTAGATAATTTAAAATATGGGTTTCAACTTCCCGAAAAATTAAGTCAGAAATTAGGAAATATAAGTGCGTTTACCACCACAACTATTAATGAACTAAGAGACACTATTTGGGCTATGAATAAAAATGAAATTACGTTTGAAGACCTTCAGGTTCGAATTTCAAATTTTATTGATAAAGCGAATTTAGCAGCTCATAATATAGTCTTTCAGTTACATATTGAAGATAATGTAGATAAAGCAGCAGTGTTTTCATCCATTGAAGGCATGAATATTTACCGAATAATTCAAGAAGCTATAAATAATGCGTTAAAATACGCAGATGCTAAAACGATTAATTTAACCATAGAGGAAATAGATTGTAAATTGAAAATAATCATTTCAGATGATGGAAAAGGTTTTAATCAAGCTACAGTGAAATTGGGTAACGGTATTCAAAATATGAAAAAAAGAGCAGCTGAAATAAACGCAGGTTTAATTGTAGACTCTATGGCGCATAAAGGGACAAGAATACTACTCAATTTGTAATTAAACATAACCTGAGCTTTCTACATACGGAGATTTTAAATCGTAATACAGATGAAAATAAAAATTGCTATAGTAGACGATAATACCTTTTTAGTAAAAGCGGTAGAAGAAAAATTGTCTTTTTTTGAAGACGTACACGTAAAATTTACTGCTAGGAATGGTTTAGATGTTTTAGATCAATTAGAAAGTAACCATAATCTCAATTTAATATTAATGGATATAGAAATGCCCGTAATGAATGGCATTGAAGCCACAGAAAAAATAAAGCAAAAATATCCACACATTAAAATAATAATGCTCACTGTTTTTGATAACGATGAAAACATTTTTAATGCAATTAAAGCTGGAGCGGATGGGTATTTATTAAAAGAAATAAATGCTGGTGATTTACATTCAGGGATCCTAGAAACCTTAAATGGAGGAGCCGCAATGAATCCATCAATTGCACTTAAAACATTGAAATTATTACGCAATCCGTTTGTTGCACAAGATAAGAAAGATCTACAGGATATAAAGCTTACGGAGCGTGAAATAGATGTTTTAGAACAGCTAAGTAAAGGGTTGAGTTATAATGCTATTGCAAATAACCTTATGCTTTCTACAGGAACAATTAGAAAACATATTGAGCATATCTACAGAAAATTACAAGTGCACAATAAACTAGAAGCGGTTCAAAAAGCGAGACGGAATAATCTTATTTAGTAGGTTTAAAACTTTATGAGAAGGTTGAGTTTGTTTAGTATTAATAATGATAGGAAAAATAGTACTACATTCGTAATCTAAAAAACAAACATGAAAAAACTAATTTTTATTTTTTGCGCCTTTGGCCTAACATTTAACTCGTGTTCAAGCGATGATTCTACTGATGATACTGGAGATCCAGATACTGTTTTGTTGAAATCAACTACCGAAACTTATGAAGATGGCGTTTTTGTAACTAATTATACCTATGCTGATAATAAATTAGTTGGTATCTCTTATTCTGGAGGAGACAGTGAAGTTTTTAACTATACCAATAATCTTTTAACTTCTATTAAAGAATATATAGATGGTGAATTAGATACGGAAATAGAATTAGAATACGATAGTAATAATCGTTTAGTTACTGAGACTTATATGTATGATTTTGGTCCAGATGAGGTTAATACCTATACTTATAACGCCGATGGTACTGTTACTATGCTTGAAGCTGGAGTGAATACGTATATATATACCTACGATGCCCTAGGTAACCGTATTGCAGAGGAGGATGTTAATGGAAACCAAGACTATGTTTATACTTATGATACTAAGAATAACCCTTTTAAAAACATTCATCAAAGTGAAGTTTTTGAATTAATGGGACACAGTACTTATAAAAATAATGTGCTAACGTATGTTAATACTGATGGAGTATCATCTGATATTTCTGATGCATATACCAGCTCTTATTCTTATAATAATGCAGATTACCCAACAAGTAGTACTATTACATATGTACCAGGTACAGATTTTGAAGAAACTATTTTTGTGGAATTGTCGTACTATTAATAGAATAGATAGATTTTAAAAATAAAAAAACTCAAATCTTAAAGGTTTGAGTTTTTTTTATGCGATAAGTTTTTTTTAGTTAATTCAAAATTTGACTCACTACTCTAAAAAGTATTGAAGCAGGTGCAATTATTAAGCTTATAAAGAAGATATATTTTCCGTGTTTTCTATCACTCTCAGCATAGGAATAAACTTTTTGACCGTTTGGTAAGGTCTTTTTAGATGTCCACAAAAAATAACCTATTATTAATCCTAAAAAACCACCTAAAAGCATAAAAAAGTAACCCGCAATAATCCAAGGTTTTTGATTTCCTTCAGGTTTTGCTAATTGTTTTAATCGTTCTTCTTTTAAAGAATTGAGTAAATCTTTATCTATAGATTTGCCTCTTTGGATTAATATTTTTTGGGCAAGTGTATAATCAAAGGCATTCCATTCGTCAGATTTTAATAAAATCTCATAAAGCTCTTTGTCTGTAAAATCAAATAAGTAATAATCTTTATCAATGTTTTCAATTAAATCTTCTGCATCTTTTTCGAGAAGGAGTTCCGCTTTTTTAAAGTCCGTTTGTTTAATTCTAACTTCAATTTCGTTTTGTAAAGTATTTCCAGAGAAGGTAACATCAACAG
Organism: Winogradskyella damuponensis; assembly: GCF_039538385.1. NCBI lineage: Bacteria > Pseudomonadati > Bacteroidota > Flavobacteriia > Flavobacteriales > Flavobacteriaceae > Winogradskyella > Winogradskyella damuponensis. The sequence goes on from NZ_BAABCB010000016.1 coordinate 29,064, forward strand.
GCGGCACATTGTCACCAAGAACGGTTTCAATACCATTGTTGTTTAGTAACGTTTTTAGTTCTGTAGCTTGTTCTAAACTTGGGAATTTTCTAAATATAGAGTAATCGTCTTCCATTTATAATAGATTTGTGACATTGGTTATGATAAAATTCAATTTACTTATCATCAACTCTAACACTATCTGGTACTAAAACGGTATAGTCACCATTATTTCTAATAACATCTCTTACAATAGAAGATGAAATAAAAGATGTTCGAGCAGCTGTTAATAAAAATACGGTTTCAATTTTTGATAATTTTCTATTGGTATGTGCTATGGCTTTTTCAAATTCAAAATCAGCAGGATTCCTTAAACCTCTTAAGATGAATTGAGCATTAATATCTTTACAGAAATCAATAGTTAAGCCTTTGTATGTTACAACTTTTACTTTGGGTTCGTTTTTAAATGTATCTTCAATAAATGCTTTTCGTTCTTCTAAAGAGAACATATATTTTTTTTCAGCATTGATGCCAATAGCCACAACCACTTCGTCAAAAAGTTTAATACCACGCATTATAATATCGTAGTGACCGTTTGTTATGGGATCAAATGACCCAGGAAATAGTGCTCTTTTCATTGACTAATTTTTGTTTTTTCCACAGAATAGGAAAACGTATTAATTTCAAATATAACTATTAATTTTTCAAGGCTTCTTCAATAGCATTGCTAAACAAATCTTGTAAACTTATTCCAGCTTCGGCGGCTTGTTGAGGTAAAATACTTTCCTTAGTTAAACCTGGAACTGTGTTTACTTCTAGTAAATAAGGCTCGTTATTTTTAGCGATAAATTCACTTCGTGAAAACCCTTTCATACCAAGGATATCATATATCTTTTTGGCTTCGGTCCTTACTTTGGCTGCGTAATCTTCAGAAATACGAGCGGGAGTGATTTCTTGTGATTTTCCTTCGTATTTAGCTTCGTAATCAAAGAAGTCATTTTCAGAAACGATTTCAGTAATTGGTAATACAAGCGTTTCGCCTTTATAAGAGATGACACCAACAGAAACTTCGACACCATCTAAAAACTGTTCGATTATAATTTCATTGTCTTCTTTAAAAGAATTGTCTATTGCAGCTTGTAAATCTTCTTTTTTATAGACTTTAGATATTCCAAAACTGCTTCCAGCTTTATTTGCTTTTACAAAACACGGTAAGCCTACTTTGGCAATAATGGCATCTTCATCTACTACATCTCCAAGATTAAGAGGGTAACTCTCAGCGGTTTTAATACCATACGGTTTTAAGGTGGCTAGTAAATCACGTTTGTTAAAAGTCAGCGCAGCTTGGTACATACTACAACTGGTTTGGGGTAGATTTAGCAATTCAAAGTAGGCTTGCATAAATCCATCTTCGCCAGGAGACCCATGAATGGCATTAAAAACGCAATCAAAAGTTATTGTAGTTTCATTTACTAATACCGAAAAATTGTTTTTGTCTATTAAGAATTCTTCTTCCATATCATTAACAAAAACCCATTTGTCTTTAAAAATATGAATGCGATAAGCATTGTATTTTTCTTTGTCTAACGTGTTGTAAACCACGTTGCCACTTTTAAGGGAGATCTTATATTCACTAGAATAACCGCCCATTATAATTGCAATATTTTTCTTCATCTTTAACGCCCACAAAAGCGGGTATCTTTTAAGTTTAAAAAGCCATAGCGTAAAAGTATCATTTATTTTTAATAATCTATATTCAGAAATGATACGTATTTTATTAGTACAACGTTATTATACCATTAGAATTTCTTAATTTTGCCAACAATTATTTGCTTATGAGTTTTGTGAAGTTTCTTACCAGTAAAGTGTTTTTTAAACAATTGGCATTAGCCATTGTTGCTGTAGTCGTATTATGTTTTATTGTGCTAAAATGGCTAAACATATCTACCAATCACGGAGAATTTGTAATTGTACCAGATTTAAAAGGTAAATCTTTAGAAACGGTAGGGATTGAACTTAAGGATCATGATTTAGCAATGGAAATACAAGATTCTGCGAATTATAATCCTAAATATCCTAAGTATTCTGTAATTGAACAAAACCCAATAGCAGGATCAAAGGTTAAGGAAAACCGAAAAATTTATTTAATACTAAACCCTTCTGGTTATAGAAAAGTACAAGTGCCAAACATCTTAAAACGTACTTTTAGACAAGCTAAACCTCAATTAGAAGCCTTAGAATTTAAGGTAGGTGAGATTACATATATAGACAATATCGGAAAGGATGTAGTTTTAGGTATGAGGCATAATGGCGAAACTCTAAAATCAGGAACACTTTTACCACTAACATCTACAATAGATTTGGTTTTAGGTAACGGTAAGCGCAATTAAGATATGGCTAATATTCCTGATATTTCAGACGAAGAACAAAACGAATTATACGAACATCACGCGTTTAGAGTTGTTGCTGGTCAACAACCACTGCGAATCGATAAATACTTAATGAATTTTATTGAAAACGCCACGCGTAATAAAATTCAAGCGGCTGCAAAAGATGGCAGCATCTTTGTAAATGATGTTCCTGTTAAATCTAATTACAAGGTAAAACCCAATGATTATATTACCGTTAAATTTGAGCATCCACCTCATGAGAATCTTTTAATTGCTGAAGATCTTCCTATTGATGTGGTGTACGAAGATGATGACTTGCTAGTTGTTAATAAACCAGCAGGTATGGTAGTGCATCCAGGACATGGTAATTATTCAGGGACTTTAATAAATGGACTTATTTTTCATTTCGAAAACCTACCAAATAACTCAAGTGAGAGACCAGGTTTGGTTCATAGAATAGATAAAGATACCAGTGGTTTATTAGTGGTGGCAAAGACCGAACATGCTATGGCACACCTTTCAAATCAGTTTGCTAAAAAAACAAGTGAGCGCGAGTATGTTGCACTTGTTTGGGGAAACATGGAAGAAGATGAAGGCACTATTGAAGGTAACATTGGTCGCCACCCAAAAAATAGATTACAAAACACGGTATTTTTAGATGATGAAGAAGAACAAGGTAAACCAGCTGTAACACATTATAAAGTGATAGAGCGTTTAGGTTATGTTACTTTAGTGAGTTGTAAGCTTGAAACAGGTCGTACACACCAAATCCGTGTACACATGAAGCATATTGGCCATACGCTTTTTAATGACGAACGTTATGGTGGAGAACGCATCTTAAAAGGTACAACATTTACAAAATACAAGCAGTTTGTAGATAATTGTTTTAAGATCTTACCACGACAAGCCTTGCATGCCAAAACGTTAGGTTTTGTTCATCCAACGACAGGTGAGTTTATGAGGTTTGAATCTGAAATTCCTGAAGATATTGCGCAATGTGTAGAAAAATGGAGGCATTACGCTAAGCACATGGATTAATATCTTAACCAAAACTTTAAATAGACTTTCGTTATATCACTATCAAGATTAGTTCTCACTAATATTTGAAACACGAGCATTTACATTGTATTTTTACAATGAGAAAGAAAAATTGTTTAACTTTTAATGAGAGCCACTTTTGTGGGCATTATTATGAAACTAGTACTATCACCAGCAAAATCTTTAGATTACGAAACCAAATTGCCAACAACAAAATCAACTCAAGGTCTTTTCTTAGATGACGCAGAGCGCTTAAATAAGGTATTAAAAAAGAAATCGGCTAAGAGCTTATCTCAACTGATGCATATTTCAGATAATTTGGGGCAACTGAATTACGAGCGTAATCAAGAATGGGAATTACCCTTTACTAAAGATAACGCAAGACAAGCCATTTATGCCTTTAGTGGTGATGTATATCGAGGATTAGATGCTTATTCTATAGACTCTAGTAAATTAGATAAGGTTGAAGACACCGTTCGGATTTTATCAGGATTATATGGTGTTTTAAAACCCTTCGATTTAATACAGCCTTACCGATTGGAAATGGGAACAAAAATGCCAGTTGGTAAAAACAAAAACCTTTATGAATTTTGGCAGAAGAAAGTGACGAAAGCTTTAAACGAAGAACTAGAGGATGATGAACTCTTTCTTAACTTGGCAAGTAACGAGTATTTTAAAGCGATAGATACCAAAGCTTTAAAAGTACCTGTTGTAAATGTAGCCTTCAAAGAGTTTAAAAACGATAAATATAAAATCATAGCCATCTTTGCCAAATTAGCTAGAGGATTAATGACGAGATATATTATTGATACGGATGCAAAAACCATTGACGATATTAAAGGTTTTAATTATGAAAACTATGGTTTTAGCGAAGCATTATCTTCAGAGAATGAATTGGTGTTTACAAGATAAATAAATCCGTAGTGCCTTAAATTGAATATATGTATTACTTACTTATAGTTGTTCAGGTGTATTGTTTATATCACGTCTATAAAAACAATAAACCTTTTTACTGGTATTTTCTCATCTTTTTTGTTCCTGCCATTGGATCTTTAATTTATATCGTGACTCAGATGTTTAACAAAAGTGATGCAGAAAAAATTCAAGAGGAAATCACAACGGTTCTTAATCCGACTAAAAAAATAAAAGATTTAGAAAAGAAGCTTGAATTTGTTGATACTTACACTAACAGAATTGAATTAGCTGATGCTTATTTTATAAATAAAGATATTCCTAATGCGATTATCAATTATAAGAAAACGCTAGAAGATACAGTTCAAGATGATTTGTATGCAAGGCAGAATTTAATATTGTGTTATTTTCAACTTAAGGATTATGCAGGTGTAATTGAGCAGGCGGAACTGATAAAAGAAAAATCAGAATTTAAAGGTTCAAAACAACAATTTTGTTATGGTTTAGCTTTAAATGCACTAGGAAGAACGGATGAAGCCGAAGCCCAATTAATACAAATAGACAGGCCATACTCAAATTATGCAGAACGTTTAGCGCTGGCTAAATTTTATTTAGAAAACAATAGAACGTTAGAAGGGAAGGAGCTATTAGAAGAAATCGCAACAGAATCAAAACGCTTAACAAAACCCAACAGAAAACTTTACGGCGCAACTATTGCTGAGGTTGAACGTATGTTGTCTGCATTATAAGGTTTTACTTTAAAATCCAAACCAACGATTTATAATAATCACTAAGGTCGTTTTATTCAATCTTCAGTTCCCCATGGAGCATCTGGTGTTTCAATAGTTTTAGTTAAATCAAAACGCACCGTAAATAAACGATCAGTACCTAAACGACGTAAGTTATAGGTTAGACTTGTTTCGTCTATGGTAAACCACCAAATGTTGGTAGAGGCCGCAGGTAATATTTTTGCCGTATGAGCATCGGCAGGAAACATTTGTAAATTGGCTAAACCTTGATTAGCACTTGTGCCGCCATATTGGGTTAAATCTTCTTCCGATCCGTCTTCATGTCTATGGTCGTGCTTTAATCGTATTATTTTTTCGTCATTCATATGTAATACCCAAGTACGCGATTTGTTCTCACCTACAAAGAATGGAATTCTAATATCATTAGTATCGCAAGAACGCACATGCATGACTAATTTTTCACCTGTAAAGCCATCACCTGCTTTTCCACCTTCAATAATTTCGCCTTCGTAAGCATTACCACAATGTGCTTTGAGTTGCTCCCAAAACTTCTCTGAACTCGTTTGTTCTTGTGCAAAAAGGTGTAGTGGTAATACAAGTAAAAAAAAGAGTAGTGCTTTCATAGTTGAATTTTGTTAATGTGTGTTTCTCTAACAGCTAATATACATGAATTCTTGAAGTTAAATAATTTTCTAAAACCATGACGGATTGATAGAGCACCTCATAGTTTAGTAGATCTTAAACTTGAAAAAGAGCGCTTAACAAGCTTTATATATTTTCATTTAGGTTAAAGAATGGCGAGAATAAGTTAATCTTATGCGTCATAAGTCTTAAATTAGAGAAAAATTAAACCATGAAAAAGACGCTTCAAATAGGAAATATAATAGCTTTACTTATAACGATATTCATCAATTACCTCTCTAATACAGGGACCTTAAATAATACCACTATTGGTGAAGTTTCCAATAGTTATAGGTCTTTGTTTACACCTGCAGGTTATACGTTTGCCATTTGGGGAGTTATTTATTTACTACTGATAGGTTTTGTTATTTATCAAGGGCGCAGTTTGTTTAAAGACGTTAAAAATGACGATGTTGTCCTAAAAACAGGTTGGTGGTTTATACTCTCATGTTTATTTAATTCGCTTTGGGTATTTGCTTGGATCTATGAATATACAGGAGTGTCTTGTGTTTTTATTTTCTTATTACTGTTTTCATTATTAAAGATTGTAGTCAACAACAGAATGGAATTAGACGATGAGCCCTTACCCATTATTGCTTTTGTTTGGTGGCCTTTTGTGATCTATTCGGGTTGGGTAACCGTGGCTAGTATTGCTAATGTTTCAACGTATTTAGTGAAAATTGATTGGGATGGTTTTGGATGGTCTGATGTAACTTGGACTATTATACTCATTGCCATTGCCGTGTTTATAAATGTCATAATTACTTGGAAACGGAATATGAGAGAGTTTGCCCTTGTCGGAGCTTGGGCCTTAATTGGCATAGGAAATGCTAATAAATTAAACAACGAAACACTAATGTATGTTGCTTTTATAAGTGCAGCTCTATTAATAATAAATAGTTCGATACATGGTTTTAAAAACCGTGACACGAGTCCGTTAATTAAGTTACAGGAACGCAATAATTCATAGTGTTTAGAATATAATAAGCATTTTTTTAGAGTCGGGCTTAAAATAGCCGTAACTTTGCACCAAATTAAAGGAGTGACCTAAATAAATAGAGTTTGCTTCATAAACACTATTTATGTCATTTAAATCATTGGGGCTATCTGAGCCTTTACTTCAAGCTATCCAGAAAAAAGGATACGAAACACCTTCACCAATTCAAGCAAAAGCCATTCCTCCTGTATTAGAAGGAAAGGACGTTTTAGCATCAGCACAAACCGGAACAGGAAAAACAGCAGGTTTTACATTGCCGTTGCTTCACCTATTATCTAATGGTTCTCAGCAAAGGCACAGACCAATTAGAGCTTTAATATTAACTCCAACACGTGAGCTAGCAGCGCAAGTTTATGCCAATGTTAAAGAGTACAGTGAGTTTTTAAATATTAGAAGTACGGTTATTTTTGGTGGAGTCAATCAGAAACCACAAGTTAATAAATTGAGTCAAGGAGTCGATGTTTTGGTGGCAACACCAGGCCGTTTAATCGATTTAGAAAACCAAGGTCTGTTATCTTTAAGCAAAGTGGAAATATTTGTTTTAGATGAAGCTGATCGTATGTTAGATATGGGCTTTTTACGCGATATAGAGCGTGTTATGAAGTTGATTCCAGCAAAACGTCAAAACCTTATGTTTTCGGCAACCTTTTCTAAAGATATTAAGAAACTAGCGTATTCTATTTTAAATAATCCTGTTCAAGTTGAAGCCACTCCAGAAAATACAGCGGTAGAGGTTATACAGCAAAAAGTTTATCGTGTTGCCAAAGGCAAAAAAACAGGGCTGATTATAAAATTAATTTCTGAAGGAGATTGGAAACAAGTTTTAGTGTTTACAAGAACCAAACACGGAGCCAATAAGCTTTGTAAAAAGATGATTAGCGATGGCATTACAGCCGCAGCGATTCATGGAAATAAAAGTCAAGGAGCAAGAACCAAAGCATTAGCAGGATTCAAAAATGGATCGGTTAGAGTTTTAGTAGCTACAGATATTGCAGCAAGAGGTTTAGATATACCATTGTTGCCACATGTTATTAATTTTGAATTGCCTAATATTTCTGAAGACTACGTTCATAGAATAGGTAGAACAGGTAGAGCAGGAGCCAGTGGAGAAGCGATTTCTTTAGTAAGTGCAGATGAAACAACGTATCTACGTGATATTGAGAAGTTGATTGCTATGAAGATTGAAGTTGAAATCCTCGAAGGTTTTGAGCCAGATCCTAATGCTTCAACAGAACCAATTAAACCAGGTCAGAATAGAAATCAGGGACGTCGTAAAAATTCTAACACTAGAAATTCAGGAAAACCTAAGAATTCAAATTCAGACCGAAATAAAAGTAGAAGTCGTAACCGTAATAATGATAGCAGACGTTAAGTAATGACTTCAGCATTAAAAGATAAAATCATAGCGATTTGCGATAAAAAGATTGCGCAAAAAGGGAGCAATGTGGGTATTTCATTCTATGCATTTTTTAAAAATAAAAATGATAATCCAGAGTTATTAATGGAAGCTGCAACTTGGTGGATTCAAACGCACCAATTAGATCATTTTGAAAAAGCGGTTAAGATTAAAGAATTAGTTAAAAGTTTATAGTTTGTCAACGCAACCTAATAATCCACTTCACGGAGTCAAATTAGAACAGATCATAGTAGAACTGCAAGCACATTATGGCTGGGAATATATGGGCTATCAAATTAATATTCGCTGTTTTACGGATAATCCTTCAGTAAAATCGAGTTTAAAGTTTTTAAGACGTACACCTTGGGCAAGAACCAAGGTAGAAAATATGTATTTAGACTATTTAAAAAAGAATAAAAAATAATTCTTCTATATATTAAAGTAAAAATGGTAGCATCAAAACTTAGATTTTAGGTAATGTTTTACCTTTTTTCTTATCGAGATAATGTCGTAATACACCACCTTTAACATTGTTTACATCAAACTCAACGATAAAAGCATTTTCGTCTATTTCTTCAATAATACGATGCATTTTTTTGATGTCTATACGATTAATAATGGTGTGAATAATATCAAAATCCTGCTGAGGTCCATTGCTTCCAAATCCTTTAGAGCCTTTATAGGTGGTTAGGCCTACTCCCAATTCAATCATAATGGCATGCTTAATTGCGGCATATTCATTAGACACAATAGTGACACCAATAAAATCTTCAAAACCTTCAATAGTCATGTCTGTGACTTTTGCTGTAATAATATAGGTTAAGATAGAGTAGAGCGCAACTTCAACAGAGACGACATAGGCCGTAATACTAAATAATACAACATTAAAAAGCAGTATAACTTGACCGATACTAAATCCAAAACGGTCATTGAGATAGATTCCTAAAATTTCTGATCCATCTAAAACGGATCCATTTCTAATCGCAATACCAATTCCTGCGCCTAAACATAAGCCTCCAAAGATGGAAATTAGTAGTTTGTCTTCTGTAATTGTTCCATAATTTCCAAAATGAATTAATGAGGCAAAGGCGAGAATACTAAGAATAGACTTTATAACAATACGTTTAGAAACGGTATAATAGCCTAGAATTAAAAATGGTAAACTAAATATAACTAGCAACAATGAAATATCTACACCAATAAGTCTGTTAGCCAATAGGGCAATGCCAGTAACTCCTCCGTCCATAAATCCGTTAGGAAGTAAAAATGCTTTCAATCCAACGCTGGCTAATCCTATACCTATTGCAATCTGACCATATTCTGATAAAAAATTGTGTGCTTTTGAGTGTTTCAAGTTTTGTTTTTATTTGAGGAAAAGTTACAAAACCAAAATCATTTATTTATCAATTAGACAAAAAAATCCTCTAGATATTCTAGAGGATTTTTTTGTAAGCTTTAAAATCTTTTTTTTTCTTTTTAATAGGGTTATCCTTTTTTCTCAACCTTTTTTTTAGGTCTATGTACCTGGTTTTCTATTCTTTTAGGTTTTTGAGTTTGTTCGTAAAAGAGTTTAAATTCGGCTCTATCTAATGTTTCATTTGCGTCAGTGTCTGCACTAGCAAAAAGTTTTTCAACTGTTATTTTTTCTGTAGATTCTTTTTCGTAGCGTACTTTGAACTCTTCAAGGTTAATCTTGTCATCCGTGTTGGTGTCAAGATAATTAAACATTTTTACTGATCTATCTTTCTTCGCATTAAGCTTTTCTTGAGCACTTACCAATGAAAATGAAGCAATGGTAATAATAAAAAATCCTATTTTTAATGTTTTAGTAATCATTGTATTACGATTTAGGTATTGTTTAAAATTTAGACCAATATAAGCGAAAAAGTTTAATCTCCATAAAATTATTTGATTTGTCGTAATCCTTCATAAACAATAATGCTTACGGCATTTGCTAAATTTAGACTTCTAATGGATTTACTGTATAGCGGAATTTTAAATAATTGAGTGTCATATTTTTTGACTAATGGTTTTGGTAATCCAACAGATTCTTTTCCAAAAACTAAAAATAGATCATCTGTAAAGTTAATATCCCAATGCGATTTTGTGCCATGACTGGATAAAAACACCATTTTAGCATCTTTATTTTTTAAGAAGAAGTCTTCGGTGTTATCATAATATATAACTTCTAAATGTTGCCAATAATCGAGTCCTGCACGTTTTAAACGTTTGTCATCAATTTCAAATCCAAACGGTTTTACTAAATGTAGTTTTGAGCCTGAAGCTAAGGCTAAACGACCAATATTACCAGTGTTATTTGGTATTTCAGGTTCTATGAGTACGATGTTAAGCGGCATTTTTTCGTGTTAGTTTAATAAGAATTAATCGTATTAATAATACAAAAGGAAAGCCATGGAAGACCACATCAAACCAATCTTTTAAAGCCATTCCGTTTGCTCCTCCTGCAATCCATCGTATTTTACCTAAAAGATGTGGTTCTGGGAAAAATGGAGCTAAGCCTAAGGTTAAACAAAGTAAGAGTATTATTTTCCAGTCGTTGAGCAATTTCATATTATAAGATTGAGCTTACAAAATCATCAATAGCGTCTATTCCGTTTTCAGTTAAATGTTTGATAAAAGCACTACCAATAATAGCACCTTTTCCATATGCTGTAGCTTGTTTAAAGGTTTCATTATTTGAAATGCCAAAACCTACAATTTGAGGGTTTTTTAATTTCATGTCTGCAATACGTTTAAAATAATTGGTTTGCTCCTCACCAAAGCCAGAATTACTTCCTGTTACACTTGCAGAACTTACCATATAAATAAAACCGTTAGATACAGAATCGATATAACGAATGCGTTCATCTGATGTTTGTGGTGTAATTAAAAACACGTTTATTAGACCATACTTTTCAAAAGTTGATTTGTATTCTGAATGATAGACATCGACAGGTAAATCAGGAATTATGAGTCCGTCAATTCCAACCTCTTGGCATTTTTTGCAAAAGGCTTCAACACCATACTGCAACATCGGATTAAAGTAACCCATTATAATTAATGGAATAGAAACCGTTTTTCTAATGTCTTTAAGTTGTTCAAATAACAATGCGCTAGTCATTCCATTTTTTAAAGCTTCCGTAGAACTGGCTTGTATGGTTGGGCCATCTGCTAATGGATCACTAAATGGTAATCCTATTTCCAACATATCTACACCACTTTTTTCGAGATTTTCAATAATAGTAACCGTGTCATTAGTGTTAGGATAACCTGCTGTAAAATAGATTGACAATAGTTTTTTGTCTTCTTTTAGTTTTTCGTTTATTCTGTTCAAAATAGATATGTTGTCTTAATTGTATTTTGGAAATTTTACTGTAAAAATATAACTTAAAAACGAAAGTTTACTATTATGTAATTAGCTTATTTTTTTCTTTTACAGCACTTGAATGTTCGATATTTGTAATTGATTTTAGTTTTTTAAACTAAAAATAACATTGGCACAATAATTGAATTTTTACTTTTATGAAGTATTCTATAAGCTTATTATTAATATTTATTTCAGCAATTTCATTCGCTCAAAAAGAGTTTCATGTTTTTCCTGTAAATGGCAGTACAACTGTCGGGACACCAAATGGTAATGGTAGTATTGAGCGTCCGTGGGATTTACAAACAGCTTTGTCTCAATCTTCAAAAAATGTTAATGGCGGCGATGTTATATGGATTCACGAAGGTATATATACAGGTCGTTATAGAAGTGCATTAGAATCTACAAAAACTAATAAAAAGATTACAGTTTCCGCTTTTAAGAATGATAAGGTCATTCTCAATGGAAATACAGAAGGCAAAGTAAATTATGTTTTACAGGTTAATGGTAGTCATGTGATTTACAAAAATTTTGAAGTCACATATTTAGGAGATTTTTCGCGTTTAGACTCTGATACAGATTTTAAAGCTGCAGTTGGGATTAATCATCAAAAAGGTGAAGACTGTATGTTTCAAAACTTAATGATACATAATATACCAGGTTCAGGAATTGGGTCGTGGAAAGCGACAGGAGGTACAGTAATTGAAAATTGTATGATTTACAACAACGGTTATCAAGGTAAAAGAGGTCATGGAGTTGGTATCTATATTCAAAATCAAAGTGATAACATCAGACAGATAAATAATAATATTATTTTTAATAATTACTATAAAGGTATTGAGGTTTGGTCAGCAACTTCAGGCTCTAAATTAGAGTTTGTGAAGTATGTTAATGTCACTAACAACATCATTTTTAATAATGGTTCTCCTGCAGGAAAGCATGTAGATAATGTTATTATAGCATCCAAAGATGCAGAAGGGATTAACGTAGCCAAGCACATTAACGTATTAAATAATGTCCTTTATCATAATGTAGACTTTAACGATAGCAAAAATTATGGTTATGGTACATCTTTAGCTTTAGGTTTTAATGCTAATGCACCCGTTGAAGATGTTTCGGTTCAAAATAATATTATTATCGGAAAAAATAATGCCTTAAATATATTGCATACAAAGTCTCTAGTTTTTAAAAACAACATTATTTACACTGGTTATATTCATTTTAATTCTTCAGTATTATTAGCTTTAAATAATAGTGGGTTACAAATGGATAATAATTCATACTATACAAGATCACTCAAAGGGTTTAGAATTTTGAAGCAGCAAGATTATAATATTAAAGCTTGGCAAAATGAATTTAAAATTGAATCTAAAAGTGAATTAAAACAACTCAAAGATTTTAAAACAACTCCTGTTATAAAAGTGTATAAACTTAATAATGATGAGACAGAATTTAATGTTGCTATTTTAAATAAAAATGGAACGGCTGTTCAAGTCAATTTTAATGAATTTGAAATTGAAGAAGGCTCAACTTTCAAAATTTATGATATAGAAAACAGAACTGTTGTTATTACATCTGGTGAAATCTCAAAAGATTTAAAAATAGAATTCCCATTGGCATTAGTAAGTTTTGAAAAACCATTACATAACAATATCGCTACAAAATCTGCTAATAATTTTGGAGTCTTTAGAATTGAATTTGAGCAACCAAAAAAAGAAAGTTTATTTAAACGTTTATTCGGATGGTTGTTTTAAGAACTAAAATCTATTTTTTAATAACTCCGTTTATAATTATAAACAAATTCTATCGTTATAGATTTGGTATTGAATTATATTTGAACCGAAATTAAATCATCAATTAAACACATAACTAAATGATGTTATTCAAAAAACAGTTAATCATCGTTTTTCTAGTTTTTTCTTCAGTAGTAATGGCACAAAAATCTGCCATTTATACCAGCGATTTACAAGACTATCAAAAGGCTTTGGCTTTATATAATAATAAGCAATATAAGGCTGCTCAGTCTTTGTTTGACGATATTAAAGACGAAACAAACGACGTTACCATACAATCCGATTGTGCGTATTATATCGCTAATTGTGCTGTGCGTTTAAATCAGAAAAATGCAGACGATTTAATTACAGCGTTTGTTGAAGAGTATCCAACAAGTACCAAAAGAAATACGGCTTTTTTAGATGTTGCCGACTATTATTTTGATAATGGGAAATATGCTTATTCTCGTAAATGGTATGAGAAAGTAGATGAAAGAAGTATTGCGCGATCAGAAAAAGAACGTTTCAATTTTAATTACGGCTATTCTTTGTATTCTACTAAAGATGAAAAGCAAGCAACCAAATATTTAAATAGAGTTGTAAATTCTGAAGAATACGGTTCACAAGCTAAATATTACATTGGTTTCTTGGCGTATCAAGGAGATGATTACGATACGGCAAATGAGTATTTTGACCAAGTTAGTGATAACGAAAAGTACAAAGAAAAGTTATCGTATTATCAAGCCGATTTAAATTTTAAACTAGGAAAGTTTGAAAAGGCAATAGAACTTGCCCAAGAACAACTACCAAAGAGTAATGCAGCAGAAAAATCTGAATTATCAAAAATCATTGGAGAGAGTTATTTTAATCTTGAAAAATATGCTGAAGCCATACCATACTTAAAAGCGTACAAAGGCAAAAACAGAAAGTGGAACAATACAGATTATTACCAATTAGGTTATGCGTATTACAAACAAAATGATTACAACAGTGCCATTTCAGAATTCAATAAAATTATTGGAGGAGATAATTCTGTAGCACAAAATGCGTATTACCATTTAGGAGAAAGTTATATTAATTTAGATAAAAAACAAGAAGCTTTAAACGCTTTTAGAAATGCGTCACAAATGGATTTTGATTTAAAGATTCAGGAAGATGCTTGGTTAAATTACGCAAAAATTAGTTACGAAATAGGAAACCCATACCAATCCGTACCACAAGTATTAACAGGGTATTTAAAGCAATATCCTAATTCAGGTTTTAAAAATGAAGTTGAAACGTTATTAATTGATTCATATATCACCTCTAAAAACTACAAGGAAGCTCTAGAATTGTTAAAGGGTAAAAATAGTTTTGAGCATAAAGCCGCTTACCAAAAAGTAGCTTTTTTTAGAGCCGTAGAATTGTATAACGAAAACAAATATAACGACGCTTTAAACTTATTTAAGAGTTCTTTAAAAGAACCAAGAGATCCGGTTTTTGTGGCAAAAGCAACATTTTGGAAAGCAGAAACAGAATATAATCTAACCAATTATAACGATGCTTTAATTGACTTCAAACAATTTAATGGGTTTAGCGAGTCTTCAAATTTACCAGAAAACGAAAATCTTAATTACAACTTAGCATACACGTATTTTAAGCTTAAAGATTATAATAATGCATCTAACTATTTTGAGAAATTTATAGCTCAACCAAAAAATGACAACTTACGTCAAAACGATGCCTATTTAAGGTTAGCAGATGGCTATTTTGTTTCTAGTAACTACAAAGATGCTATTGATGCATACAATAAAGCGATTCAAATAAATGAGATTGAAACGGATTATGCAGCCTTTCAAAAAGCAATGAGCCAAGGCTATTTAGGTAAAGGTTCAGCTAAAATTTCAGAGTTAAAATCGTTTATTGACGATTATCCAAAATCAGCTTTACGTGACGATGCCATGTATGAGTTGGCAAATTCTTATGTAAAATCCAACGAGTCAGATAAAGCGATGCAAATGTATGACCGTTTAAATTCAGAATACAAAACAAGTGCGTTTACATCAAAAGCCTTATTACGTCAAGGTTTGGTGTATTATAACGGAAATGATAATAATCGTGCATTAACGAAATTTAAAAAAGTTGCAACAGATTTTCCTGGCTCAGGAGAAGCGGTTCAAGCGGTTTCTACAGTACGATTAATTTATATCGATTTAGGTCGTGTAGATGAGTACGCAAATTGGGTAAGAACTTTAGATTATGTTCAGGTTACTGATGTGGATTTAGATAATGCTACTTATTTAGCAGCAGAGAAACCATATCTAGATAACGAAACCGATAAAGCCATTCGTCAGTTTAATAAATATTTGAACGAGTTTCCAAAGGGACTTCACAATCAAAAAGCACATTTCTATTTAGCGCAATTGTATTATAAAAAAGAGTTGTTTGATAATGCACAACCACATTATAAAGCTGTTGTAGACGCCTCAAAATCGGAATACACAGAACAAGCAACGGTTAAGCTTTGTGAGATTTATTTGAGCAAATCTAATTGGGAACAAGCTATTCTTGTGTTAAAAGATTTAGAGCTAGAAGCAGACTATCCACAGAATGTGGTTTACGCGCAATCTAACTTAATGAATGCCTATTATCAAACTGAAGATTACGTTAAAGCAGAAAGCTATGCTGAAAAAGTTTTAAGCAATTTAAAACTAGACAACAAAGTTAAGAGTGATGCCAAATTAATTATTGCACGTTCAGCCATTAAAACAGGAAACGAAGCTAAAGCAAAAACAGCTTATGCCGAAGTTGAAAAATTAGCAACCGGAAGCGTCGCTGCAGAAGCCTTATTCTATAATGGGTATTTTAAAAATAAAGAAGGTCAGTACGAAGCCTCAAACACTGTTATTCAACGATTGGCAAAGGATTACGGTAGTTATAAATTGTATAGCGCCAAAGGCTTGGTGGTTATGGCAAAGAACTTTTACGCTTTAGGAGATGCATTTCAGGCCACTTATATTTTAGAAAGTGTAATTAGTAATTTTCCGGATTTTACAGATGTAGTTACTGAAGCACAAGCAGAATTGAATAAAATAAAAGCAGAGGAAGCGAAGACGAATTCATCCGTTGAAACTGATGACAACTAAATTCCTGCGAAGGCAAGAATCGCTTAACTGAAATTCGAAAACTTAAATCAAAGCAATGATAAAATTAAAAAGCCTCATAAAATATATTCCATTTTTATTGTTGACGATTGTCTTCACTTCATGTGGCGATGATGACGAAACTCAAGAAGAAGTAGATGTATTTGCTGGTTGTTGCTCAGAAGAACCTGTTTATGGTGCTAACGTAAATAACTTGGATGAATCAAATGGTGAAATAATTGTTTATAATTTATTCACGCCTAATAATGATGCTATAAACGACGCATTTGGTATTGTAAATATTGAGAATTATGATAACCATACAGTAACTATTTATGACATTGATGATAATATTGTATTTGAGAGTTCTAATTATGTAGGATTTGGAAACTTATTCCCAGATGGAGAACAAGGTCAATTTGGTAGTGAGAATTATTCAGATGGGACTTATAAATATAAAATTGTAATAGAGAATGAGGACGTTTTTCGTAAATCAGGGACATTTTGTTTGTTCGGAGATTTTTCAGCTTTAGATGAGCAAAATTTTAGTGATTGCACTATTGGTAGTCAATTTGACCCTGCTCTGACAGGTAATTAAAAGAGATATAATTAGATACATCAAATCAAAACACATAAAATGAAAATCAAGTTTTTAATTTTTATAATAACCATAGCAAGCAGTTGGACATTTGTTGTTGCTCAAGAACGCACAAAAGATACTATTGGAGACCAAACGGTTAACGTTATAAAACCATATACTCCTACAATATCAGATGCCTTTAAAATTAAAGATAATCCAAAATTAGGAGATTCAAATACAGTTAAGAAAAAAGAAATAAAATACAACATTTTTTCTATTCCTGTGGCTTCAACGTTTACACCTGCAAAAGGAAAGGCAGCAACAGTTGATAAAGCAAAAGCAGTAAAATTATACGATAATTACGCATCACTAGGCGTAGGAACATACACAACCATTTTGGGAGAAGTGTATTTGAATCATGAGCTGAGTAAAGACGAAAATGTTGGTGGTTATTTTAGTCATCATTCCTCACAAGGAGGTATTGATAAATTGTTATTAGATGATAATTTTTCAAAGACTAAATTGAATGCACATTATTCTAAAAATTTAAGGGACTTTACTTGGAAAGTAGATGGAGGTATCGATTTACAAACGTATAACTGGTATGGTTTGCCACAACAATATTATGGACAAACGACAGCAGATACTATAAATCCAAAGCATAGTTTTCATAGCTTTAATGTTGGCGGTAAAATTAATTTTGATGATGCCATTGTTAAAGATGCAAGTGTTCGCTTTAGACGCTTTGGTGATGATCAAGATTCAGGAGAAAATCGTTTTATGGCAGAAACCAGTTTTGATGTACCTATACGAGATGCTTATATAGATACTGAGGTGTTTGTAGATTATTTAGGAGGAAGTTTTGATACTGATTATACCAGATCTGGTGAAATTAATTATGGTAATTTTATGTTTGGTGTTTTACCGTCTTACCAATTAAATAGAGATGACTTAACAATAAACTTAGGTCTAAGGTTAACGTATTATAATGACACCGAGTTAAGCGATAGTGAATTCTTTATCCACCCAAATATAGAAGCGTCTTACCGTTTAGTAGATGAGCTTTTAATCGCTTATGGAGGTTTAACAGGTGGATTAGTTCAGAACTCATATTACGATTTTGCTAATGTAAACCCTTTTGTGTCGCCAACACTTTTTATTGCACCAACAGATCAACAGTTTAGAGCTTTTGTAGGTGTCAAAGGGAAGTTAACTAATAATATTAGTTATAATGTGAGCGGAAACTATACGTCAGAACAAGAAAAGGCCCTGTTTAAAGCTAACGAAGCATTAACATTTCTGCCAGAAGATTACCAATACGGAAACTCGTTTGGTATGGTTTACGATGACGTGACAACGTTTTCTATTGCAGGTGAATTAAATGTAGATTTTAATAGAAATTTTACTTTAGGAGTTAAAGGAGAATATTTTGCTTACAATACAGACGACCAAGCACACGCATGGAACTTACCAGATATAGAAGCGTCAGTATTTATGGACTATCAGATTTCAGAACAGTGGTTTGCAGGAGCAAGTGCTTATTTTGTAGGCGAACGTAAAGATCAAGATATTTTTACCGATGAAATTTCAGATCCTATAGCTACCACAATAAAGACAGTAACTTTAGATAGTTATTTTGATTTAAATGCCCATGTTGGTTACAAAATAAACGAACAATTATCTGTTTTTGCTAAAGCAAACAATATTGCAAATCAAAATTACGAACGCTGGTTAAACTTTCCAGTCCAAGGCATTCAGTTTTTGGCTGGCGCAACATATCAATTCGACTTTTAAAATTCTTACATAAGTACGAGTTTTATGACGTTATATAATAAAGCGTTCCAATTTTGGAACGCTTTTCTTATTTTTACAATGCTTATAAACCAATTAATATGAAGAAATTATTACCTATTCTAACGTTGCTTACAATCTTTGCTTGTCAAAAAGACAAACAAGAAGCAGACTTAATCGTTACAAATGCGAATATTTATACCGTAGATGAAAACTTCAATAAAGCAGAATCGTTTGCTGTAAAAGACGGAAAAATTATTGCTGTTGGTTCAACTTCAGAAATTGATGATAAATACAAAGCTGTTGACACTATTAATGCAAATGGAAAAACTATTGTTCCTGGTTTTATTGATGCTCATTGTCACTTTTTAGGCTTGGGTTTTAATAAACAAACGGTAGATTTAGTTGGTACAACGAGTTTTGAAGAGCTAATGAAACGTGTGTTGGATTTTCAAAATGAAAATAATAAGAAATTCATTTTAGGTAGAGGTTGGGACCAGAATGACTGGGAAGATCAACAATTTCCAAACAAAAAACTTTTAGATAAATTATATCCTAATACACCAATTGCTCTATCGCGTATTGATGGACATGCCATATTAGCCAATCAAGCCGCTTTAGATTTAGGGAATGTGACGAAGAATAGCAAGATTGAAGGAGGAGAAGTTGTTATTGAAAACGGAGAGCTTACAGGAATCTTAATCGATAATGCTATAGGTTTAGTAATGAGCCATTGGCCAAGTCCAACCAAAATGGAAAAAACAAAAGCATTGTTGGACGCTCAAAAAGTATGCTTTGATTTAGGTCTAACAACGGTTGATGATGCAGGATTAAATAAAGATGAAATAGAATTAATAGAAAGCCTTCAAAATTCAGGAGAGTTAAAAATGCGTATTTATGCTATGGTTTCTCATTCTGAAGAAAATTTAGATTACTTCTTAAATAAAGGTATTACAAAAACAAACCGACTTAATGTACGTTCGTTTAAGTTTTATGCCGATGGAGCTTTAGGATCTAGAGGCGCAATGTTAAAAGCACCATATTCAGATAAACCTAAGCATTCAGGTTTAATGGTAACAGATTTAGAAACCTTAAAAACAGCTGCAGAACGTATAGCAAACTCAGAGTTTCAAATGAATACTCATGCCATTGGTGATTCTGCTAATAGAGCTGTTTTAGAAACGTACAATAAAGTTCTTAAAGGAAAGAACGATAGACGTTGGAGAGTAGAACATGCACAAATTGTGTCTCCAGAAGATTTCGATTTTTATAAAAATATTATGCCGTCTATTCAACCAACACATGCAACAAGCGATATGTATTGGGCAGAAGATAGAATAGGATCAGAACGTATAAAAGGAGCTTATGCATACAAACAATTATTAAACGCGTATGGAAAAGTTGCATTAGGAACCGATTTCCCTGTAGAGCGTGTCAGTCCGTTTTTAACATTTTATGCTGCCGTTGCCAGACAAGATTTAAAACAATACCCTGAAGGTGGTTTTCAAATGGAAAATGCTTTAAGTAGAGAAGAGGCATTAAAAGGAATGACTATTTGGGCTGCTTATTCTAATTTTGAAGATCATGAAAAAGGAAGTATTGAAGTTGGCAAATTTGCTGATTTTATTATTCTAGACAACGATATTATGACGGTAGATGCTAATGAAATTCCTAATATTAAAGTCTTAAAAACTGTGGTTGGCGGAGAAGTGCAGTAAATTAATGGTCTACCACGTAAAAGCTTTAACGCTAAAAAAAAAAGTATGACTCTAATTGTTTTTTAATAAATTTTGTCAGTATCTCTGTGTGATAAGTAACTTAAAATATACGAGCTAAATAATCAAAATGCTCGCCATCCTTTACCTTCTCACATTTTAGACCAACCGTTATACAGGCTGTTTTTAAGGTTTCAAAATCGAGATATAGCCATTTCATTGGTGTTTCTTTTTCGCCTTTGTAAGACAGAAAATAATCCAATTCTCCAAGATAGCCTTGGTTAAGATCTAACCATAGACCTCCATCTTCATCTTTGTACATGTATGAAATGTCAGAAGAATCAATTAGAATTTGTCCATTGGGATTTAAAAGCGACTTTAAATGTTTCAAATACCTAGAAACTTGAGTTAGCTCTTGGAAAATTCCTGTACCATTCATTAATAACAAGATGGTGTCAAAAGTTTGAGTTTCTTCTAAAAGTGGTTTTAATTCAGCATTTAAAACACCGCGCTTTTTTGCCACTTTAATGGCACCTTCAGAACTGTCAATGGCTTTTACATGTAAGCCTTTTTCTTGTAACCACAACGAATGACTGCCAGAACCACAACCAACATCTAAAATGTTACCTTTACTAAGTTGAAGTGCTTTTTGTTCCAATGTTGGCATTTCAGAATAATCTCTAAATAAATAGGGAAGTGGTAAAGGGTCTGCATCCGAAATATGAGTAGAAGTGATAATGTCTTCAGAATAATTTCCGTTCTGGTAATCTAATAATGCTTTTCCGAAGAGATCTTTAGTCATATTTTTTGTGGGTTCGAGTGATTTTTATTTTTATAGAAAATGTAAAGATAACTTTAGTTAAATTTGTTTTATGCAAGACCAAATTAATAATCTTCCAAAGCTCGCCAAAGATAAGCATAAGGAAAATAAAACCTTTTTTACAAAGCTAAAAAAGAAACCACCAAAGCAATTGGACTATTTGATGCAAGAGTTGCACGAAATAGAGTTTGAACGAACGGACTGTTTAACGTGTGCCAATTGCTGTAAAACCACAGGCCCTCTATTTACAGATAAAGATATTCAAAGAATTTCGAAATCTTTTAAAATGAAAGCGCAACAATTTATTGATACTTATTTGCGATTAGATGAAGAAAACGATTATGTGTTGCAGTCGGTTCCGTGTACATTTTTAGGTGCAGATAATTATTGCTCTATTTATGAGGTACGACCTAAAGCGTGTCGAGAATTTCCACATACAGATCGAAAAAAGTTTCAGCAAATCTCTAATCTAACAATGAAGAATGTCGCCATTTGTCCTGCAGCTTATAATATTGTTGAAGAAATGAAAAAACGAATTCAGTTGTAATCGTATTGTGCTTCGGAATAGTTTTTGATATTCAATTGTTTAAAATTATAATATGAAAAAGTTAATTATAGTAGCGTTATTGTTTTTTTTTACTGTGAATCTATCTAACGCTCAGCCGTGGATGACTAATTTGGATATCGCTAAAAGTTTAGCTACAGTACAAAATAAAATGGTACTGATGGTATGGGAAGAAACAACAAAATATCCTTATCCGGTTTTAGTTAATACAGATGATGGTAAGACTATTTTTATTGAAAACTTGTTTGAAGACGAAACTGTAAGCCCTTTAATTTGGGAATATTTTGTACCTGTAATTGTTAATGAAAATAAGTATGCAGATTTATACATGCAAATTAATGGAAAGCGCACCCAAGCATATATAGATAAGTTCAATGAAGACTCTATTAAAATTATGGATGTCAATGGTAATATCTTAAACCTTTCTGGCGATCCTAATAATTATGAGAACATTTCGCAGTTAATTGAAAATTACGCCTTAAATACCGAATTTATAGCGCCTGAATTAAAAGGCTATAAAAATAAAAAGGATTTTTATTCCGCTTATTATTTAGCTTCAAAATATGTTGATTTTTCAATGTATATGAAAGCAGATATTAGAGAAGAGCTGCTTAAACTTGGTAATATTTATTTAGATGAAGCTTCTGAATTTATAAGTACAAATCCTGTTGAAGAGCAGCTCACATTATCACAGCGAGTAGAGCTTTTAAAGATGCAACAACTTCTAATTACAAAGTCTCCTAAAAAAGTGCTAAGAAAATTAAAAAGGATAGATGCAGAAGATATTGAAACTAATAACAAAGCATTTGTAGCTTTTTTGTATTACACAGCTTATAAGGTTTTAAATGACGAAACTAATGCCGCATTATGGGAATCTCAAATATCTTCTGTAAATTTGAAGAAAGCACAGATGATTATTAATCTTAATTCTTAAAGGTATTGGAAACCGTCATTAGTTATTTTGAAACCATTCCATCTTTACATAGAAGTCTTATTTTAGTTGGAGGTCTCACTTTTTTTTGGCTGCTAGAAAGTGGTTTGCCATTATTTAAGTTTAAATATAATAAATGGCAACATGCCATTCCAAATCTTTTTTTCACGTTAACAACAGTTGTTATTAATTTTGCTTTAGCCTTTTTACTTTTAGGTGCTGCAGACTGGGTAAAAGTCAACGATTTTGGTATCATTAATTGGTTGCCAGACATGCCATTGGGATTGTATGCTTTTCTTGGAGTATTGTTACTCGATTTTTTTGGGGCCTATTTAGCACATTTTGTTGAGCACAAGGTAAAACCGCTTTGGATGGTACATTTAGTACATCATACAGATCACAAAGTAGACACAACAACGGCTAATAGACATCATCCTATTGAAAGTTTAATTCGATTTGTATTTACGCTTGTAGGTGTATTTGTGGTTGGTACACCTATTGCTTTGGTGATGATTTATCAAGCGATGTCTTTAATTTTTACACAGTTTACACATGCCAATATTAAAATGCCAAAAGGCTTAGATAAAGCATTGAGTTATGTAATTGTCTCGCCAGATATGCATAAAATTCACCATCATTATAGATTACCATATACAGATTCTAATTACGGAAATATCTTTAGTATTTGGGATCGTATGTTTGGAACCTTCTTATATATGGAGCGTGAAAAGTTAGTTTATGGAGTAGATGTTTTTCCAGATGAAGTTAAAAATAGTAATATCAAAGATTTACTTAAACAACCATTTGAAGTTTATGAAAAACCTACGCTTTCAGCAGATCTCGAAAACTAGTATAGTTGCATTTTTAATTTTATGTAGCGTGAGTTGCAATCCAATACAAAAACAATTAGACATACAAGGTCATAGAGGATGTAGAGGTTTATTTCCAGAAAATTCCTTGCTTGCTTTTGAAAAGGCTATCGATTTAGGTGTAACCACTTTAGAGTTAGACATTGTTATCTCTCAAGATAAAAAGGTGGTTGTTTCTCATGAAGCCTATATGAATCCGAACATTTGTTATGATACTGAAGGAGTGGACATTCCAGATGCATTAAAAACAAAATTTAATTTGTTTAAGATGAATTATAATGAAATTATACAGTTTGACTGTGGATCAAAATTTCACCCAAGCTTTCCAAATCAAACAAAGATAAAAACATATAAGCCTTTATTGTCTGAAGTATTTGATTTAGTAAAAGCAAAACAATCAAATATTAAATTTAATATCGAAATTAAATCGGAACCTCTGTATTATGGGATTTTTACACCAGAACCAAAACCTTATGTGAAATTGGTTTTAGATGAAATTAAAGACAACCACATGCTTAATCGTGTTAATCTTCAATCGTTTGATCTAGCAATTCTTGAAGAGGTTAAAAAGCAATTACCAAATATGGAAGTGGCTTTACTTATTGATGAGAATGAAACAATTGAAGACAAATTAGAAGCGTTGTCTTATAAACCAGAGATTATAAGTCCGTACTTTAAATTAGTAACGGCAGAATCTGTTAGAAGGTATCAAAATAAAGGTTTTTATGTTATTCCTTGGACAATTAACGAAGAACAAGCTATGGAACAAATGTTATCCTTTAATGTAGATGGCATTATTACAGATTATCCAGATCGTTTAATTAAACTTTTAAAGCAGCAAATGTCTTTACAATGCAGTTCGTCGAGTATTTATAGCAGATAATGTAAGTTATATGGCATTTAATCCTAAAACCACCTATGTTTAAAGCGGATTAATTAATTACTATTGAGTTAACACATGCTTTTTTATAACTTAAAGTAAGTTCTATTTTGAAAAATTTTATCCGCATTTGCCTCGTCCTCATTCTTTTATTTTTATTAGGTTTTACACTGCAAGCGCAAGAATCTTATGCTAAGCTTGAAAAAAATAGAAATATTCAAGCTAAAGATTTCATTCATCAATTAAATACAACTAAAGACACTCTGATTTTAAGAAGTGATAAAATC
Organism: Winogradskyella damuponensis; assembly: GCF_039538385.1. Classification (NCBI taxonomy): domain Bacteria; kingdom Pseudomonadati; phylum Bacteroidota; class Flavobacteriia; order Flavobacteriales; family Flavobacteriaceae; genus Winogradskyella; species Winogradskyella damuponensis. The sequence continues at coordinate 53,902 of NZ_BAABCB010000016.1, forward strand.
ATAAATTCACTTTATACTATAAATCAAAATTACACACGTGAACTCGATTTTGAAATTGATACAACGGAGTATAGATTACCACTAAATAAATTATCTAAAGGGAAGCATGTTTTTGTAGCAATACAATCTCCAAAGCGAATTGTATTTGTTGTTAAAATACTAAAGGATATTCCTAAAAAAGAGCCAGAAGGTATTGTTAACTTAAAGCCCAAAAAGATTGTATTTGCAACTAATTAATAGTTCGTTTAATTATATATCAAATAATTACGTCGCATTTTTTTGTAAGCATCTATGTCGTCTTTCCAAGTGGCTTTAATTTCATCTTCTGTTAAGCCAGATTCAATTTGTTGTTGTAATTTCTCGGTTCCTGCATGCGTAGTGAAGTTAGAGGTATTAAAAACTTTTGACTTATCTAAAGCATGGTTAAAAGCATCTATAACATACTTTAAAGTAAAACTGCGCTCTACTTTTACTTCAGATAAATCAACACCATAACAAGTTTCATTCTGGTGCTTTGGGTACTTAGAGCCAAAATTTGCAACAGGTGTATAGCTAAATTTAAAATGATTTTTGTCTAAAAATGGTGCGCCAAAACGTTGAAACTGAAATTCTGTACCTCTTCCTGCATTAATATTTGTACCTTCAAACAAACCTAAACTAGGATATAATACTATTGATTGGTCGTTAGGTAAATTTGGTGAAGGTCTTATAGGTAAGCTATATGTGCTATCATGCTTGTAATTTTTCATTTCAATAATTGTAATGTCACAAGTTTTACCGTTAGTAAGCCAAGCTTCACCATTAATCATTTTTGCGTATTCCCCAATGGTCATACCATGAATTAAAGGAATAGGGTGCATTCCTAAAAAGCTACTGTGCTTTTTTTCTAAAACAGGACCATCTATATAATTGCCATTTGGATTAGGCCGATCTAAAATTAATAATGGAATATTTTGCTCGGCACAAGCTTCCATTATATAGTGTAATGTAGAAATATAAGTGTAAAAACGTACTCCAACATCTTGTATGTCAAAAACCAAAATATCTACATCTTTAAGATGCGACGCCGTTGGTTTTTTATGTTTGCCATGTAACGAATAAACAGGTAGCCCTGTTTTGGTGTCCATACCATCTTTTACTAATTCACCAGCGTCTGCTGTGCCTCTAAAACCATGCTCTGGGGCAAAGACGTTTTTGATATTAATATTTAAATGTAGTAAAGAATCTACAATATGAGTATAAGAAAGATCATGGGGAGTTTCAATATTTTTAAAAATAACACTTGTCTGATTTGCAACTACAGCTACACGTTTTTCTTTTAATAAAGGTAGGTATAACTCAGTTCTATTTGCTGCTACAATAATGTTTTCTTCCTGCATTGTTGTATTGAATGTGTCATGCTGAGCTTGAGTAAAGGCAGTTGAAGTATCTGTGTTTACTGACATTTTACCTTTAGAGTCGCCTGCTTCAGACTTAATTCTATTTCCACAAGAAAATGTAAGGAAGCATATCCCAATAATTATCGAGAATAAAACTGTATTTTTGACATCCTTTAAAAGCATAGAGTAGGTTTGAATTTTGAGTTATTTATAGCTAAACGTATAATTGGTAATAAAACGTATAAAAGTAGTGTTTCGGCACCAATAATTAAAATTGGTATCGCAGCAATTGCTATTGGTATTATTGTAATGCTTATTGCCATTGCAACAGGTTTGGGTTTACAGCAAAAAATTAGAGATAAAGTTGTGGCTTTTAACGGCCATATAGAAATTACTAATTATGATACAAATGCTTCGGACGAATCTCAAGTACCAATTTCAATTAACCAAGAGTTTTATCCTAATTTTGATGATGTAGAAGGCGTAAAACATATACAAGGAGTCGCTACAAAATTTGCTGTAATTAGAACTGAAACCAATTTTGAAGGTGTTGTTGTAAAAGGAGTAGGAGCCGACTATAATTGGGACTATTTTAAAGAATTTTTAGTTGAAGGACGATTACCTGATTTTACACAAAAGCAAAATGAGGAAATTTTAATCTCTAAATACCTAGCAAATCGTTTAGAATTTAAAGTTGGAGATAAATTTCAAACCTTATTTGGAAACCCATTAAATGATAGACCACGTATTATTAATTATGAAATTGTGGGCATATATAATTCTGGATTTCAAGAATTAGATGCCAAATTTTGTATTGCAGATTTAAGACACATACAGCGTATTAATAAATGGGAAGCTGATGAAATAGGAAGTTTTGAAGTTTTTATTGATGATTTTTCTCAAGTTGAAGAAAAAGCAGTTGAGGTATTTAAATCGGTTCCTTCAGTATTGAATGCAACATCTATCACACGAAAATATTATACCGTTTTTGAATGGATTAAGATTTTTGATAACAATACCTACGGCATCATAGTTATTATGATTGTTGTTGCTGGTATAAATATGATTACAGCCTTATTAGTTCTAATCTTAGAACGTACAGCCATGATAGGGATTTTAAAAGCTTTAGGAAGTTCAAATTGGACAATTAGAAAGGTGTTTCTTTATAACGCGTCTTACTTAATTGGTTTAGGTTTACTTTGGGGAAATATTATTGGTTTAGGAGTGTTATTTGCTCAGAAGTATTTAAAATTATTTCCTCTAAATCCAGACACATATTATGTAAGTACTGCACCTGTTTATATTAGTTGGGATTATATTATACTGCTTAATATTGGCACATTTATAGTCTGTTTATTAATGCTATTAATTCCTTCAGTCATTATTTCTAAGATTTCGCCAGTTAAAGCTATACGATTCGATTAATATTCAGTTATAAGCATTAGAGGGGTACAGCTATAACTTTTTTATTAAAGACTAATCACTATAATAACGAACTTTTAACTTTATACTTTTAACTTTTCACTTATTTTTGCAATCTGAAAAATTACTATGGACTACGCAGAAAATATATTAGGTACAATAGGAAATACACCATTAGTTAAAATGAATAAACTAGTGGAAGATTTACCTTGTTTAGTACTTGCTAAATACGAAACTTTTAACCCAGGAAATTCAGTTAAAGACCGTATGGCTTTGCAGATGATTGAAGATGCAGAAGCAGATGGACGATTGAAGCCTGGAGGAACAATCATTGAAGGGACATCTGGAAACACAGGCATGGGATTGGCCTTAGCTGCTATAGTAAAAGGTTACAAATGTATTTTTGTAATGGCAGATAAACAATCTAAAGAAAAGGTAGATATTATGCGTGCTGTTGGTGCGGAAGTTATTGTTTGTCCAACTGCAGTAGAACCAGATGATCCAAGAAGTTATTATTCTGTATCAAAACGATTAGGAGAGGAAACACCAAATTCATGGTATGTAAACCAATATGACAATCCAAGTAATGCCAAAGCGCATTACGAAAGTACAGGGCCAGAAATCTGGAAACAAACAGATGGCAAGATCACTCATTTTGTGGTTGGTGTTGGTACTGGTGGAACTATTTCTGGTGTCGGAAAATACCTAAAAGAACAAAACCCAAATATTAAAGTTTGGGGAGTAGATACTTATGGTTCGGTATTTAAAAAATATCATGAAACCGGAATTTTTGATGAAAATGAAATCTATCCTTACGTTACCGAAGGTATAGGAGAAGATATCTTACCAAAAAATGTGGATTTTGATATTATTGATGGCTTTACTAAGGTAACCGATAAAGATGCTTGTGTTTACACACAACGTTTGGCTAAGGAAGAAGGGATGTTTTTAGGGAATTCTGCAGGTTCTGCTATAAAAGGAGTATTGCAATTAAAAGAGCATTTTAAACCAGACGATGTTGTTGTGGTTTTATTTCATGATCATGGAAGTCGTTATGTTGGTAAAATGTTTAATGACGATTGGATGCGTGAGATGGGTTACATCGATTAACAAATTCCTGCGAAGGCAGGAATCTCATTATATAAAAAAAATCCTGATTTCATTATCAGGATTTTTTTTGTTTATCCCCCTTTTTAAAGGGTTAATCGTCACTATTTGCTTTATTTTCAGTTTAATAGTAATTAATTTAATGTTATTTCCTTCTTAATTCATCATAGTTGGCAGAAGCATTTACCTACCTTCACCCAAAAGGGAAACCAACTATAATGATAGATCTCAAAATAAATAAACCACAACCATTTTTACCGCTAAAAGATGTCACTATATATAATAGAGGAGAAGACATAAAAAGTATTATTAATGTACTAGAAGCAGGTAATCCTGTTTTAATTACTGAGTTTTATAATAACGGATCTGTATTGCTAAGTGGTTTACAAGAACATCTAAACAGAACATTACCTAATACATCATTTAAGGAGCAACGTGCATATCGTGCAGTTTATCATAAGCTTTCCAACCTTATAATTGTAGAAATTGAAAATCATAAACTAGTAGCAAAGAAGGCTCCTGTTGTTGGCTGGTTTAAAAAATTATATCCAGAAACGAGCGATTTTTTATTAACCCTTCCACAAGTACAAGGTTTAAACAGTGCTTGGCAGTGGTACACAAACGGGATAACAATACCAGGATTGCGAAATAAAATTCATCCGTATTATGGAACGTATTTTCCAACACGTTTCGAGCATTTAGAATTGTTTGATAATTGGTTAAAACGTTACAACGGTCCTAAAAAATCTGCAATAGATGTTGGCGTTGGTAGTGGTATTTTAGCATTACAAATGGTAAAGCATGGATTTCAAAAGGTTTTTGCAACAGATACAAATCCTAATGCTATAATTGGTTTAACAGAAATGATGGGAGATACCAAACTGTCTCGAAAAATAGAACTCGACTTTGGATCGCTTTTTGGCAAATGGAAAAATAAAACAGAACTCATTGTTTTTAATCCGCCTTGGTTAGCCGAAACACGAGGTTTAAATAATTTAGATGCAGCTATTTATTATAATGATACTTTGTTTTCAGACTTTTTTCAAGCCGCAAAGCAAATGTTATTGCCAGATGGAAAGTTGGTACTTATCTTCTCTAATTTTGCACAAATTACAGGTGTAGCCAAATCCAATCCTATTGAACAAGAAATTGCTAAGGGTGGACGGTTTCAATTAGAAAAGTGTTATAAGAAAAACGTTAAAAAAGGATCAGAAAAAACAAAGCGTAGCTTACAGTATAGAGAGACTGAAGAAGTAGAGCTTTGGGTGTTAACACATGTTTAATGGGCGGTTTTGTTATTGATGCTATAATTAGAACCGAATTTATAGCGATACAAAATACGGTTAAAATGCTTTTAAGGCCATTGTAACATGTTTGTTTCTTAGACTTTAGGTCTTTTTTAAGTATTGAAATTTAGAATTATTTTTCTATTTTTAGTATATGCAAGAAGACTTCCTTCATTATATATGGAAACACAAATCCTTTGATACATCTTTGTTAAAAACAACAAAAGGTGAGTCTATTGCTATTGCTAATTTAGGACAACACAATCATAATGCTGGTCCAGATTTCTTCAACGCACAAATAAGTATTGCTAACCAGCTTTGGGCTGGTAATGTCGAGATTCATATAAAATCTTCAGATTGGTATGTGCACAATCATGAAGTTGATAGGGCTTATGATAATGTTATTCTTCATGTCGTTTGGGAACACGATACCCAAATCTTTAGAAAAGATAATTCAGAAATTCCAACCTTAGAATTAAAGCATTACGTTGATAAAAGTTTAGTCAATAATTATCAAAAACTCATGCAATCTAAATCATGGATTAATTGCGAAACAAGTTTCTCTGAGCTGGATGATTTTTTACTCTATAATTGGTTAGAACGCTTATATATAGAACGTTTAGAGCGAAAATCTGAAGAGATTCAATATTTATTAAACTCTTCTCATAACAATTGGGAAGCCGTTTTGTTTAAAATGCTAACTAAAAATTTTGGACTTAAAGTAAATGGCGAATCGTTTTTAAGTTTAGCTCATTCGTTTAAGTTTTCAATAGTAAGAAAACTTCAAAAGGATATTTTAGATTTAGAAGCTTTATTTTTTGGACAAGCAAAACTACTTAATGACGATGTGCAAGAGGCGTATTATTTAAATCTTCAAAAACGGTATCAGTTTTTAAAACAAAAATTCAAACTAACACATCAAGGAGTGTTGCCATTACAGTTTTTTAGGTTAAGGCCATCAAATTTCCCAACTGTTAGACTATCGCAATTAGCAATGCTTTATTACGTAAATACGAGCTTATTTTCAGAAATTATAACAGCAAAAACCAAAGAAGACGTTTATAACCTGTTTAATATTGAAACATCTGAATTTTGGAAATCGCATTATACCTTTTCTAAAAAGTCTAAGACTTCAAAAAAAGCATTATCTAAATCATTTATAGATTTATTAATCATTAATACTATAATTCCTTTGCAATTTAGTTATGCTAAAGTGCAAGGAAAACCAATAGAGGATCATGTGTTTGATTTTATGAAACAAATGAATGCTGAAAAAAATAGTATTGTCTCTAAGTTCTTGGATTTAAAACCTATAGAGAAAACAGCATTGACTTCACAAGCCTTGTTACAGTTGAAGCAAAATTATTGTGATAAAAATAAGTGCTTACAATGTGCAATAGGTAATCGTCTAATCGTGAAATATTAACTAACTTGCAGTATGAAATGGTTCTATAATCTATTATTATACTTTCAAAAGCGAGGTTATTACGTTTGCCAACGTATTGCAGACCGTTTGGGAATTAGAGCTAAAATTGTGAGAACGTCTTTTATGTATCTCACTTTCGTAACCGTTGGTTTTGGTTTTGCATTATATTTATTCTTAGCCTTTTGGATGCGAATTAAAGATATCGTTTATACCAAACGTTCTTCAGTCTTCGATTTATAATTACATAATATTAAATGGATAATCCGCTTTTAAGACTTTATAGATCTAAAATTTACACAGCTGTAATGATGCTGGTATTTTTATTGTGTATTGGAGTTTTAGGGTATAGATTTATCTCCGGTTATCAATGGCTTGATGCCATTTATATGACTGTAATAACTGTAACCACTGTTGGTTTTGCAGAAGTCATCCCTCTTGATCCACAATCTAAGATCTTTACTATTTTTTTAATTTTAACTAGTGTAGTCATTGTTGGTTATGCAATTTCAATCATCACGGATTATATTCTCAGTAGAAATAATTTTGAAGACATAAAACAACGTAAAATGCAAAAGAAAATTGATGCGATGTCTAACCATATTATTATTTGTGGTTATGGACGAAATGGAAAACAAGCTGCTAAAAAACTATTAGCTTATGATAAACCTTTTGTAATTATTGAAAGAGACAAAGAGATTATTGAAAAGTTTCAAGAAAATAATATTCCTTTCGTATTTGGAAATGCTAATGAAGATGAAGTGCTTTTTGAAGCTGGTATCGAAAAAGCAAGTACTCTAATTAGTGCCCTACCAAGTGATGCCGATAATTTGTTTGTGGTACTTTCTGCACGACAAATTAATTCAAAACTCACCATAATTAGTAGAGCTTCAGAGGAAACATCTTATAATAAATTAAAGTTAGCTGGTGCCAATAATGTCATTTTGCCAGATAGAATTGGTGGTGACCATATGGCGTCTTTAGTTGTGATTCCTGATTTAATTGAGTTTATTGATAATTTAGGTGTTGTTGGCGAGCGTAATATTAATATTGAAGAAATTAAAGTAGAACAACTTTATAATATTAATGAAGTAAAAACAATTAGAGATTTAGATTTACGTCGTAAAACAGGTTGTACTGTCATTGGATTTAAAGATGATAAAGGCGACTATATTGTTAATCCTGAAGCAGAAACTAAATTAATTGCCGGCTCAAAAATCATTGTTTTAGGACGACCAGAACAGATTATAAAATTGAATTCTCAGTACAATATTGAATGATCAATACATTCATTTTATGAGTCTATACTTTACAAGCTCATTTTTTTTTTGCATCTTGTCATCTTTAAAATGCAATAACTAACCATTAAACTAACTAATAACTATAACTCATGAAGAAATATCTTCTATCAATTTTTACAATTTTATTACCGTTTTTGACTTTCGCACAAGAATCAACTTCCGAAAAAATTGATGCTATTTTTAAGGATTACACAGGCTGGTTTGTTGATGCTATTTTTTACGAAATTTCATTTTCAGAAACTTATAAAATTCCTTGGGTACTTATCGTGCTAATTGGTGGAGCATTGTTTTTTACTATTTATTTTAAATTTATCAATATCACAGGTTTTAGAATGGCTATTAGAGTTGTTAGAGGGCAGTATGAAGATATTGAAAAACATGGTGCAGATACCTTATATGGAGATAATACAGCCAATGAAGGTGAAAATATAATTGAAACCATGAGAGATGATGGTGCAGACGGTGAAGTGTCGCACTTTCAGGCTTTAACAGCGGCATTATCTGCTACTGTAGGTTTAGGGAATATTGCTGGTGTAGCTGTAGCCTTGTCTATTGGTGGTCCTGGAGCAACATTTTGGATGATTGTTGCGGGTCTGTTAGGTATGGCTTCAAAATTTGCAGAATGTACACTTGGTGTAAAATATAGAGATGTTGGTGAAGATGGTACCGTTTATGGTGGTCCAATGTATTACTTAACCAAAGGATTAAAATCTAAAGGTATGGGTGGTTTTGGAAAAGTGCTAGCTGTACTATTTGCCATATTTGTAATAGGTGGATCTTTTGGAGGTGGAAATATGTTCTAAGCCAATCAAGCTGCTGCACAATTTGTTAAAGTATTTGATCTAGATCCAGCGTCTAATGCAGGTATGTATTTTGGAATTGTTATGGCTATACTTGTAGCTGTTGTTATTATTGGAGGAATTAAGCGTATCGCTAAGGTTACTGAAAAAGTAGTACCATTTATGGCTGGTATATATGTCTTGGCTTCCTTAATTATATTAGGAGCGAATTTTAGCTTAATCGACGATGCTTTTGCATTGATATATGAAGGTGCATTCTCAGGATTGGGAATAGCAGGTGGACTTGTTGGTGTGATGATTCAAGGTATTAGAAGAGGAGCTTTCTCTAACGAAGCAGGTGTTGGGTCTGCTGCAATTGCACATTCAGCTGTTCGTACAAAATATCCAGCATCTGAAGGAATTGTTGCCCTTTTAGAACCTTTTGTAGATACCGTTGTAATTTGTACAATGACTGCGTTAGTAATTGTAATTACTAATTTTGATGGTGGTTTTATGGAATATGGTGTTGAGATAAAAGAAGGTGTAGAAATTACAGCAACAGCTTTTGATTCTGTAATTCCACATTTCTCAATTATATTGACAATTGCAGTAATTTTATTTGCATTTTCAACTATGATTTCTTGGTCGTACTACGGTATGCAAGGTTGGGTATTTTTATTCGGAAAAGGTAAAGTATCAGATTTAGCTTATAAAGTGTTGTTTTTATTCTTTGTTGTAGTAGGAGCTTCTATTAGTTTAGGTGCTGTTATTAACTTCTCAGATGCTATGATTTTTGCAATGGTAGTACCAAACATTATTGGTGTTGTAATTCTATCTCCAATTATTAAAATGGAATTAAAGAAATACTATAAAGCAATTAATGTTAAAGAAGAAGCTATTGAAGAAGGAGCAGATGATCTAAATGAAATATTATAAATAAACACTAATCTCATATGAAATCCCATTTCCAGTTTTCTAATCAACAACGGAATGGGATTTTTTTGTTGTTGATAATTATAATCATTGGTCAATGTATATATTGGTTTGCGCCAAATAGTTTTGCAAATTCAAATAAGGATGTTGCCAAAAACCAGCAACAATTAGACGCTTTTAAAAAAGAATTAGATGCGCTCCGTTTGGTTGAAATAGAGAATAGTAAACCAAAAATATATCCTTTCAATCCCAATTATATTACAGATTATAAAGGCTATACTTTAGGAATGAGCAATGAAGAAATCGATAGACTTCATAAATTTAGAGAAAGCAATCAATGGATAAATTCTGCTAAAGATTTTCAGAATGTAACAAAGGTGTCAGATTCCTTTTTAGCCGTTATTTCGCCTTATTTTAAGTTTCCAAGCTGGGTAACTAATCCTAAACCCAAGCCTTCGTATTATAATAATACCTATTCAAATTCTAATAAGCCTAAAACCTATGCTCAGAAAATAGATTTGAATATAGCAACAGCAAGCCAATTAAAAAAAATCTATGGAGTAGGCGATAAGCTAGCAGAGCGTATTATCACATGCCGAAATAAATTTAAAGGAGGATTTGTTTCAGATATCCAGTTAAGTGAGGTTTATGGCCTGTCGCCAGAAGTTATTGAGCGTATCCAAAACGATTTTACCGTAAAAACACCAAGGGCGATTAAGAAGTTTAATTTAAATACTGCCACTAGAGATGAGTTGGTTACCATCCAATATATAGGTTATGAAGTCGCTAACAATATTATTGAAGAACGAACACTGAGGGAGGGTTTTAAATCTTTAGATGATTTGTTAAAGGTTGAAGATTTTCCTATTAAAAAAATCGAGATAATTAAGCTATATTTGTATCTCTAATAAACAACAATACATGTCTAATTTATATTTTACTGAAGAGCACAATTTATTTAGGGAAAGCCTTAGAGAATTCTTAAAAAAGGAAGTTGTGCCACATATTGATAAATGGGAAGAAACAGGTCGTATAGAACGTTTCATCTGGAAGAAATTTGGAGATATGGGGTATTTTGGTCTTGCAACACCCGAAAATTATGGAGGGTTAGATTTAGATTTATTTTATACCGTAATTTTTCTTGAAGAAATGCAACGTATTAACTCTGGTGGTTTTGCTGCAGCAATGTGGGCACATGCTTATTTAGCGATGACGCATCTTAATAAAGAAGGAAATCACGAGCAAAAAGAAAAATATTTAAAACCAAGTGCATTAGGTGATGCTATAGGATGTCTTTGTATTACTGAGCCTTTTGGCGGAAGTGATGTTGCAGGTATGCGCACAACTGCGGTTAAAAAAGGAGATACTTATGTAATTAATGGATCTAAAACCTTTATAACTAATGGTGTGTATAGTGACTATTTAGTAGTTGCTGCTAAAACTAATCCAGAATTAGGCAATAAAGGCATTAGTATTTTTGTAATGGATAGAGATACACCAGGTATTTCGGCAACCAAGTTAGATAAGTTAGGTTGGAGAGCTTCTGATACAGGTGAGATTGCTTTTGATAATGTCGTAATTCCGGCTTCAAATTTAATGGGAGAAGAAGGACAAGGATTTCCATATATAATGCAACATTTTTCTTTAGAAAGATTAATCATGGGAGTTAACTCACATGCAAGAGCAGAATACGCTTTAGAATACGCAAAGCAATATATGTCAGAAAGAACAGCTTTCGGTAGAACTATAGATAAATTTCAGGCTTTAAGGCATACGTATGCAGATTGCGAAACACAAATGGAAATTTGTAAGCAATTTAATTATTACGTCGCTAAACGATTAGATATGGGAGATTATGTAGTTAAAGAAGCTACAATGTCTAAATTACAGTCTACAAAAATGGCAGACGATGTTATTTACCAATGCCTTCAATTTTTAGGAGGTTATGGTTACATGGAAGAATATCCATTGGCACGTATGTCTAGAGATAGTCGTTTAGGGCCAATTGGAGGAGGAACTTCAGAGATACTTAAAGAAATTATTGCGAAGATGGTAATTGATAATAAGGATTATAAACCAGCGACTTAATAGTTGAATCAAAATATATAAATTGAATCCTACATTAGTGTAGGATTTTTTTTGTTTCAATATTCTCTATTTAATTATAACTATTAGTTATATTTAATGCTAATCAAAAAAAATGAATGAGCCTTAAATCTTTTTCTGAGTACTTACTATTAGAGAAAAAATATTCTAAGCATACAGTGTTGGCTTATTCAAGAGATATTGAAAATTTTCAAGACTTTTTAAAGCAACACCATAATTCAACAGATCTAACTTTGGCCGGTTATTCTGAAATAAGGCAATGGATCGTAAGTTTAGTAGATCGAGATATTTCTAACAGAACAATAAATAGAAAAGTATCCTCACTTAATACATATTATAAATTTCTACTAAAAACAGAAGATATTAATATAAACCCTTTAAAACAGCATAAAGCTTTAAAAGTGGGGAAGAAGGTGCAACTTCCCTTTTCAGAACAAGAACTAAAATTAGTTCTCGAAAACGCTATTGAAGTAAATGATTTTGAAAGTGCCCGAGACCATTTAATTATAGAATTGTTTTATGCTACAGGGATTAGACGTATTGAGCTCGTAAATGTTAAGTTAAAAGATATCGATAAAGGAAATAATCAAATAAAAGTTTTGGGTAAGCGTAACAAAGAGCGTTATATACCATTAATAAATAGATTGGTTAAGTCTATAGACCGCTACTTAAGATACAGGGCTGATTTGCCTATAGTTGAAGATAAAGAGATGCTTTTTCTAACAAAAAAAGGTCTTAAAATTTATGAAAAGCTTGTTTACAGAATAATTAATAAGTATTTTAGTGAAGCATCTTCAAAAGCAAAATGTAGTCCACATGTATTAAGACATTCATTTGCTACACACTTATTAAATCAAGGTGCCGATTTAAATGCAGTAAAAGAACTTTTAGGACATACAAGTTTAGCAGCAACTCAAGTTTATACACATAGTAGTATGGCAGAATTAAAAAAAGTATATGCAAAGGCACATCCAAGAAACCAACGTTAAGCTTAGGCTTAAATATTTATAAATCAGTGTTAAACGAAAATATTTTAACACGCAAGTTTAACTTAAATTAAAAAACATGAAAGTAAACACCCAATCCGTAAACTTTACAGCAGATAGTAAGCTAATAGATTTTATTCAGAAACGTATGGATAAATTAGATATGTTCTATGATAAAATAATTCAATCCGATGTTTATTTAAAAGTTGAGAATACAAGTGATAAAGAAAATAAAATATTTGAAGTAAAATTAAGTGTGCCAGGAGATAGTTTTGTGGTAAAAAAACAATGCAAATCGTTTGAAGAGGGCGCCGATGCTGCGATTGCGTCATTAGGAAGACAAATTAAAAAACGAAAGGAAAAATTAAGAGCACACAGTTAGATAAAATTTTTTTAAAAAATGTTTTGATTAAATAAATATTATCTTACATTTGCAGTCCGTTAGAAATAGCGGACTTTTTTTCGGTCAGATTTTGATAGTAAAAAAGTAAGAAAAAGCCGATGTAGCTCAGCTGGCTAGAGCAGCTGATTTGTAATCAGCAGGTCGTGGGTTCGAGTCCCTCCATCGGCTCTTTAAAAGTTTGGTTTTTGTTAGAAAAAGAAAGCTTTTAATTAATTGAAATATTGAATTTAATTTTGGGGAGATACTCAAGCGGCCAACGAGGACAGACTGTAAATCTGTTGGTTTTACCTTCGCAGGTTCGAATCCTGCTCTCCCCACAAATAATTTTTGAAAAGTTGTAAAAATGTTTATTTTTGCAGGCTGTAATTAAAAATTATATGGATTGGGTCATCAATCCGGAATTATCTAGCGAAGTGAGATAGTTCAAAATTAAATATGAAAATTTGAAATATTGAAAACCATTAATTGGGTAAAACTAATTAAAAATGCGAGAGTAGCTCAGTTGGTAGAGCGTCAGCCTTCCAAGCTGAATGTCGCCGGTTCGAACCCGGTCTCTCGCTCTAAAATTCCTGCGAAGGCAGTGTCTCATACTCTGAGGTGAGAATTTAAGCACTTTACGCCGGTGTAGCTCAGGGGTAGAGCGTTTCCTTGGTAAGGAAGAGGTCACGAGTTCAAATCTCGTCATTGGCTCTTTTTTCTGGGTCCAGAATATAAATAACAATTGAACACTAATATTAAACAAGAATAAAATAAATTAAACATGGCAAAGGCAACTTTCGATCGTTCAAAACCACACTTAAACATTGGTACTATTGGGCACGTAGATCACGGTAAAACAACTTTAACTGCTGCTATTACTAAAGTATTAGCTGATGCAGGTTTATCTGAAGCAAGATCATTTGATCAAATTGATAATGCACCAGAAGAAAAAGAAAGAGGTATAACAATTAATACTTCTCACGTAGAATATGCAACTGCTAATCGTCACTACGCTCACGTTGACTGTCCAGGTCACGCGGATTACGTAAAGAACATGGTTACTGGTGCTGCACAGATGGATGGTGCTATTTTAGTTGTTGCTGCAACAGATGGTCCTATGCCACAAACACGTGAGCACATCTTACTTGGTCGCCAGGTAGGAATTCCTCGTATCGTTGTATTCATGAATAAAGTGGATATGGTTGATGATGAAGAGTTATTAGAATTAGTTGAAATGGAAATCAGAGATTTATTATCATTCTACGAATATGATGGTGATAATGGTCCTGTAGTAGCAGGTTCTGCTTTAGGTGCACTTAACGGTGAGCAAAAGTGGGTTGATACTGTAATGGAATTAATGAATCAAGTTGATGCTTGGATCGAAGAGCCAGAAAGAGATATGGATAAGCCTTTCTTGATGCCTATCGAGGATGTATTCTCTATTACTGGTCGTGGTACTGTTGCAACTGGTCGTATTGAAACAGGTGTAGCTAACACAGGTGATCCAGTTGAGATTATCGGTATGGGTGCTGAGAAATTAACATCTACTATTACTGGTATTGAAATGTTCCGTCAAATCTTAGATAGAGGTGAAGCTGGTGATAACGCTGGTATCTTATTAAGAGGTATTGAGAAGTCTCAAATTTCTAGAGGTATGGTAATCGTTAAGCCAGGTTCTGTAACACCACACTCTAAATTTAAAGCTGAGGTTTATATCCTTAAGAAAGAAGAAGGTGGACGTCACACTCCATTCCATAATAACTACCGTCCACAGTTCTACGTACGTACAACTGACGTAACTGGAAACATTGCGCTTCCTGATGGAGTTGAAATGGTAATGCCAGGTGATAACTTAACAATTACTGTTGAGTTGATTAACACAATTGCAATGAACGTAGGTTTACGTTTCGCTATCCGTGAAGGTGGTAGAACAGTTGGTGCTGGTCAGGTTACTGAGATATTAGACTAAATAATATAGTTAAATAATTAATTAAGGTGTCTCGATATTTCGGGATGCCTTGATTATTGTTTACGGGTTTAGCTCAGTTGGTAGAGCACTGGTCTCCAAAACCAGGTGTCGTGAGTTCGAGTCTCTCAACCCGTGCAAAATGTAAAATGGATTATTTATAATCCTTTAATAAAGTAAATTATCAAATGGCAGGATTAATAACATATATAAAAGAATCGTTTGAGGAGTTAAAGAATAATGTGTCGTGGACTCCATGGCCAGAAGCTCAAAGATTAACGGTTATTGTAGCTGTGTTTTCAATTATTTTTTCACTAGCTATTTGGGGAGTTGATACTGTTTTTAGTAAGGCAGTAAAAGCTTACTTTGATTTGATTCACTAACAACAAATATACAAGAAGAAGATGTCTGAAAAAAAATGGTATGTTGTTAGAGCAGTAAGTGGTCAAGAAAATAAAATCAAAGCCTATATCGAGAATGAAATTTCAAGATTAGGTTTAGAGGATTTTGTTGATCAGGTTTTAGTACCAACAGAAAAAGTTATTCAAATCCGTAATGGAAAAAAAATAAACAAAGAAAAAGTTTATTTTCCTGGCTATATAATGGTTCAAGCTAATTTAAGTGGTGAGATTCCTCATATAATTAAATCCATTACAAATGTTATAGGTTTCCTAGGTGAAACAAAAGGTGGTGATCCTGTGCCATTAAGACAATCTGAAGTAAACAGAATGTTAGGTAAAGTAGATGAATTGTCTGTTGAAGCAGATGCTAATGTTGCAATTCCATTTACAAAAGGAGAAACTGTCAAGGTTATTGACGGTCCATTCAATGGTTTTGATGGAACTATTGAAAAAATTAATGAAGAAAAACGTAAGCTTGAAGTAATGGTGAAAATTTTTGGAAGAAAAACACCGTTAGAGTTAAGCTATATGCAAGTTGAAAAAGTTTAATAATTGTTACATAAAGAGCACTAATCTATGCTTCCAATATAGAGCGGTGTAATAAACATTAAGAAATGGCAAAAGAAATAGACAAAGTAGTTAAGCTACAAGTTCGGGGAGGTGCTGCGAATCCATCGCCACCGGTAGGACCCGCTTTAGGTGCCGCTGGAGTTAATATCATGGAGTTCTGTAAGCAGTTTAATGCGAGAACTCAAGATAAGCCAGGTAAAGTTTTACCTGTGGTAATCTCTGTTTACAAAGACAAATCATTTGAATTTGTAATCAAGACTCCACCAGCAGCAGTACAATTATTAGAAGCGGCCAAAGTAAAGAAAGGATCAGGAGAACCAAACCGACGTAAAGTAGCAAAAGTAACTTGGGATCAAGTTAAAGCAATTGCAGAAGACAAAATGGTAGATTTAAATGCTTTTGAAATCGGATCAGCTATGAAAATGGTTGCCGGTACAGCAAGATCTATGGGTATCACTGTTAAAGGAGGAGAAGCTCCAAACTAAATTTTTAGAAATGGCAAGATTAACAAAGAAGCAAAAAGAAGCAAGAGCAAAGGTTGATAATAACAAAATTTACTCTTTAGAAGAAGCTTCAGCTTTACTAAAAGAAATTACATATACAAAGTTTGATGCTTCTATCGATTTAGCAATCAGATTAGGTGTAGATCCACGTAAAGCCAATCAAATGGTACGTGGTGTAGTTTCATTACCACATGGTACAGGTAAAGATATGAAGGTTCTTGCGCTTGTAACTCCAGATAAAGAAGCAGAAGCTAAAGAAGCAGGTGCTGATTATGTTGGGTTAGATGAATACTTACAGAAAATTAAAGATGGTTGGACAGATGTTGACGTTATCGTTACTATGCCAAGCATTATGGGTAAGTTAGGACCATTAGGTAGAGTATTAGGACCAAGAGGTCTTATGCCAAACCCTAAAACAGGAACAGTAACTATGGATGTCGCTAAAGCAGTTGCAGAAGTAAAAGCTGGTAAGATAGATTTTAAAGTAGATAAAACAGGTATTGTACATGCACCAATAGGTAAAGCATCGTTTAGTACTGATAAAATTATTGGGAATGCTCAAGAATTGTTATCTACAATTATGAAATTAAAACCAACCGCTTCAAAAGGAACTTATGTAAAGAGCATTTATATGTCTAGTACTATGAGCCCAAGTATAGCAGTTGATACAAAAATAGGATAGTAGTTAAACTTAGAATATTATGACAAGAGAAGAAAAATCCCAAGTAATTGAAGAGTTGACTGCTCAATTGGCAGATAATACAAATATCTATTTAACTGATATTTCTGGATTAGATGCAGCAACAACTTCAAATTTAAGAAGAGCATGTTTCAAGTCTAACATTAAGTTAGCTGTTGTAAAGAATACGCTTTTAGAGAAAGCAATGGAAGCATCGGATAAAGAATTCGGTGATTTACCTACAACTTTAAAAGGAAATACATCAGTAATGTATTCTGAAACAGGAAATGCTCCAGCTAAAGTAATTAAAGAATTCCGTAAAAAATCAGAGAAGCCTTTATTAAAAGGTGCTTTTATTGAGGAGTCTATTTACATTGGCGATGATTTATTAGATACTTTAGTTGATATTAAGTCAAGAGAAGAGCTAATTGGCGAGATTGTAGGATTATTACAGTCACCTGCTAAGAACGTTATATCTGCGCTTAAATCTAGTGGTGGAACCATCGCAGGTATCGTTAAAACATTATCCGAAAGAGAAGGATAATAGTATTGAAATACACAATAGAAAATTAAATTATAACACACATTATTAAAAATTAGAAAAATGGCAGAATTAAAAGATTTCGCAGAACAATTAGTTAACTTAACAGTAAAAGAAGTTAACGAATTAGCAACTATATTAAAAGATGAGTACGGTATTGAGCCTGCTGCTGCTGCTGTAGCTATGGCTGGTCCTGCTGCAGGTGGTGGAGACGCTGCTGAAGAGCAAACTGAGTTTGATGTTATCTTAAAAGCTGCTGGTGGTTCTAAATTAGCTGTAGTAAAGTTAGTTAAAGAATTAACTGGTTTAGGTTTAAAAGAAGCAAAAGGATTAGTTGATGATGCACCAAGTGCAATCAAAGAAGGTGTTTCTAAAGACGAAGCTGAAGGCTTAAAATCTTCTTTAGAAGAAGCTGGAGCTGAAGTTGAGCTTAAGTAAGCTTATCTTATCTACAATACAAGGTTTAGGTCTAGAGTCGTACTCTATGACCTAAACCATTTTGTGTATATAAACGTTATATGCATTTTTTAGTTTTTATTTAATAAAAATCTCGTTCATCAATGTTAGCAAAAAAGGCTGAAAGAATTAATTTCTCTTCTATTGTAAATAGGACAGATTACCCAGACTTTTTGGATATCCAAATTAAATCCTTCCAGGATTTTTTCCAATTAGAAACAAAGTCAGAAGAAAGAGGTACTGAAGGTTTGTACAACACCTTCATGGAGAACTTCCCAATAACAGATACGCGTAATCAATTCGTACTAGAATTTTTAGATTACTTTATAGATCCACCAAGATATTCTATCGAAGAATGTATCGAAAGAGGATTAACTTACAGTGTGCCTTTAAAAGCAAGATTGAAGTTGTATTGTACAGATCCAGAACATGAGGATTTCGAAACAATCGTTCAGGATGTATATTTAGGTACTATTCCTTATATGACACCAAGTGGTACATTTTGTATCAATGGTGCAGAACGTGTAGTAGTTTCTCAATTGCACAGATCACCTGGTGTATTTTTTAGCCAGTCGTTTCATGCTAATGGAACTAAATTATATTCTGCAAGAGTAATTCCTTTTAAAGGTTCTTGGATAGAATTTGCAACTGATATCAATCAAGTAATGTATGCTTACATTGATAGAAAGAAAAAATTACCAGTTACAACGCTTTTCCGTGCTATCGGTTTTGAGCGTGATAAAGATATTTTAGAGATTTTTGACCTTGCAGAAGAAGTTAAGGTTTCAAAATCTGGATTAAAGAAAGTTATCGGTCGTAAATTAGCTGCACGTGTATTGAATACATGGCATGAAGATTTCGTTGATGAAGATACAGGTGAAGTTGTATCTATTGAGCGTAACGAAATAGTATTAGATCGTGACACAATCATAGACAAAGATAATATTGAAGAAATTCTTGAAGCTGAAGTTAAAACTATTCTTTTACACAAAGAAAGTGCGCAACAAGGAGATTACGCAATCATTCATAATACATTACAGAAAGATCCAACAAACTCTGAAAAAGAAGCTGTTGAACATATCTACCGTCAATTACGTAATGCTGAGCCGCCAGATGAAGAAACTGCGCGTGGTATTATTGACAAGTTATTCTTCTCTGATCAACGTTACTCTTTAGGTGAAGTAGGTCGTTATAGAATGAACAAGAAATTACAGTTAGATATCGGAATGGATAAGCAAGTGCTTACTAAAGAAGATATCATAACAATCATAAAGTACTTAATTGAGCTTATCAATTCTAAAGCAGAGATTGATGATATTGATCACTTATCTAACCGTCGTGTACGTACAGTAGGTGAGCAGTTATCTTCTCAGTTTGGTGTTGGTTTAGCACGTATGGCACGTACTATCCGTGAACGTATGAACGTTCGTGATAACGAAGTATTTACTCCAATAGATTTAATTAATGCGAAGACTTTATCGTCTGTTATTAATTCATTCTTTGGAACAAATCAGCTGTCTCAATTTATGGACCAAACAAATCCTCTAGCAGAGATTACGCATAAGCGTCGTCTTTCAGCATTAGGACCAGGTGGTTTATCAAGAGAAAGAGCAGGTTTTGAAGTACGTGATGTTCACTATACACACTACGGACGTTTATGTCCTATTGAAACACCTGAAGGACCAAACATTGGTTTAATATCATCTTTATCTGTATTCTCTAAAGTAAATCCATTAGGATTTTTAGAAACACCATACAGAAAAGTAACAGATGGTGTTGTTGATATTAAAAATCAGCCTACGTATTTAAGTGCTGAAGAAGAAGAAGCAAAACTTATCGCTCAAGCAACTGTAAAAGTTGATGACGATGGTAAGATTTTAGATGATAAGGTAATTGCTAGAATGGAAGGTGACTTCCCAGTAATCGATCCTAAGGAGCTTCATTATACAGATGTTGCACCTAATCAAATTACATCTATCTCTGCATCATTAATTCCATTCTTAGAACATGATGATGCCAACCGTGCATTAATGGGATCTAACATGATGCGTCAGGCTGTACCATTATTACGTCCTGAAGCACCAATTGTAGGAACTGGTTTAGAGCGTCAGGTAGCATCAGATTCTAGAGTATTGATTAATGCAGAAGGAGCTGGTACTGTTGAGTATGTAGATGCTGAAAAAATTACAATTAAGTACGAACGTACTGAAGAGGAAGCAATGGTTAGCTTTGATAGTGATACCAAAACATATCCTTTAGTTAAATTTAGAAAAACAAACCAAGGAACGTCTATCAACTTAAAACCAATCGTAGAGAAAGGTGATAAAGTTGCTAAAGGACAAGTACTTTGTGAAGGTTATGCCACTGAAAATGGAGAATTAGCACTTGGTAGAAATATGAAAGTAGCCTTTATGCCTTGGAAAGGGTATAACTTTGAGGATGCGATTGTAATTTCTGAAAAAGTAGTTAGAGAAGATGTCTTTACATCTATTCATATTGATGAGTACTCATTAGAAGTTAGAGATACTAAATTAGGTAACGAAGAGTTAACTAATGATATTCCTAACGTTTCTGAAGAGGCAACTAAAGATTTAGATGAAAATGGTATGATTCGCATCGGTGCAGAAATCAAACCAGGTGATATTTTAATTGGTAAGATTACTCCAAAAGGAGAGTCTGATCCTACACCAGAAGAAAAACTTTTACGTGCTATTTTTGGTGACAAAGCTGGTGATGTAAAAGATGCGTCTTTAAAAGCATCTCCATCATTGAACGGTGTTGTAATTAATAAAAAATTATTTGCAAGAGCTGTAAAAGATAAGCGTAAGAGAGCACAAGATAAAGAGGATATCGAAAAATTAGAAGATGCTTATGATAATAGATTCGATGAACTTAAAAATGTTTTAGTTGAAAAACTATTCAACATTGTAAATGGTAAAACAGCTCAAGGTATTTATAACGATTTAGGAGAAGAAATTATTCCTAAAGGTAAAAAATATACCTTAAAGATGTTAAATGCTGTTGACGATTATACACATTTAACTTCAGGAAAATGGACTACTGATGACCATACAAATGAACTTGTTGCAGATTTAATCCATAATTATAAAATTAAGGAAAATGATCTTCAAGGAGCATTAAGACGTGAGAAGTTTACCGTTTCTGTAGGTGATGAATTACCAGCAGGAATTATCAAGTTGGCTAAGGTTTATATCGCTAAGAAACGTAAACTAAAAGTTGGTGATAAAATGGCGGGTCGTCACGGTAACAAAGGTATTGTTGCTCGTATCGTTCGTCAAGAAGATATGCCTTTCTTAGAAGATGGAACTCCAGTTGATATTGTATTAAATCCACTTGGTGTACCTTCTCGTATGAATATTGGTCAAATCTATGAAACTGTTTTAGGTTGGGCTGGTAAAGATTTAGGTAAAAAGTATGCAACACCAATTTTTGATGGTGCAACTTTAGAACAAATCAACGAGTATACTGACGAAGCAGGAATTCCAAGATTTGGTCATACATATCTATATGATGGTGGAACAGGAGATCGTTTTGATCAACCAGCAACAGTTGGTGTGATTTATATGATTAAGCTTGGTCACATGATTGATGATAAAATGCACGCACGTTCTATTGGACCATACTCATTAATTACACAACAACCATTAGGTGGTAAAGCACAATTTGGTGGTCAACGTTTTGGTGAGATGGAAGTATGGGCACTTGAGGCTTATGGAGCATCAAGCACACTACGTGAGATCTTAACTGTAAAATCAGATGATGTTATTGGTAGAGCTAAAACTTACGAAGCTATCGTTAAGGGAGAGCCAATGCCAGAACCAGGACTTCCAGAATCGTTCAACGTACTTATGCACGAATTGAAAGGTTTAGGATTGGATATTAGATTAGAAGAATAAATTAAGTCGGCAGTGGGCAGTCATCAGTAACAGTATTTAACTGTACAACTAATAAGACTGAAGACTGCAAACTGCAAACTGAAGACTATAATAACATGGCAAGAAGACAAGATAAGAATACAGTACAGAAATTTAATAAAATTTCTATAGGTTTAGCATCACCTGAGTCTGTTTTAGCAGCATCTCGAGGAGAGGTATTAAAGCCAGAAACTATTAATTATCGAACACACAAACCGGAACGTGATGGTTTGTTCTGTGAGCGTATTTTTGGTCCTGTAAAGGATTTTGAATGTGCTTGTGGTAAATATAAAAGAATACGTTACAAGGGCATCGTTTGTGACCGTTGTGGTGTAGAAGTAACAGAAAAGAAAGTACGTAGAGATCGCGTAGGTCACATTAATTTAGTGGTTCCTGTAGCGCATATCTGGTATTTCCGTTCGTTACCAAATAAAATAGGTTACCTTCTTGGATTACCATCTAAGAAATTAGATATGATAATCTATTATGAGCGTTACGTGGTTATTCAACCAGGTATTGCTATGAATGCTGAAGGTGAGCCAATTCAAAAAATGGATTTCTTAACAGAAGAAGAATATCTAAATATTTTAGAATCTATTCCTCAAGAAAACCAATATTTAGATGATACAGATCCTAACAAATTCATCGCTAAGATGGGTGCTGAGTGTCTTATTGATTTATTAGCTAGAATAGATTTAGATCAATTGTCTTACGATTTAAGACATAAAGCTAATAATGAAACATCTAAACAACGTAAAACAGAAGCTTTAAAACGTTTACAAGTTGTTGAAGCGTTTAGAGATTCAAACTTAAACAGAGAAAACAGACCTGAGTGGATGATTATGAAGGCTGTTCCTGTAATTCCACCAGAATTAAGACCTTTAGTGCCTTTAGATGGTGGTCGTTTTGCAACGTCAGATTTAAATGATTTATACCGTCGTGTAATTATCCGTAACAACCGTCTTAAAAGATTAGTTGAGATAAAAGCACCAGAAGTGATTTTACGTAATGAAAAACGTATGTTACAAGAATCAGTAGATTCATTATTTGATAACACACGTAAATCATCTGCAGTAAAAACAGATTCTAACAGACCATTAAAATCATTATCAGATTCACTTAAAGGTAAGCAAGGACGTTTCCGTCAAAACTTACTTGGTAAGCGTGTTGATTATTCTGCACGTTCTGTAATTGTTGTTGGACCAGAATTAAAATTATTTGAATGTGGATTGCCTAAAGGAATGGCAGCAGAACTTTATAAGCCTTTTATTATCAGAAAACTGATTGAAAGAGGAATTGTAAAAACTGTAAAATCTGCAAAGAAAATTATAGATAGAAAAGAACCTGTAGTTTGGGATATTTTAGAGAATGTTTTAAAAGGACATCCAGTACTTTTAAACCGTGCTCCTACCTTACACAGACTTGGTATACAAGCTTTCCAACCTAAACTTATTGAAGGTAAAGCAATTCAGTTACACCCATTAGTATGTACGGCTTTTAACGCCGATTTCGATGGTGACCAGATGGCTGTGCATTTACCATTAGGACCAGAAGCTATTTTAGAATGTCAACTTTTAATGTTGGCTTCACATAATATATTAAATCCAGCTAATGGATCTCCAGTTACTGTACCTTCTCAGGATATGGTACTTGGTTTATATTATATGACTAAGTTGCGTAAATCAGATGAAAACTATACTGTAAAAGGTGAAGGTTTAACATTCTATTCTCCAGAAGAAGTAACTATTGCTTATAATGAGAAGAAAGTTGATCTAAACGCTGGTATTAAAGTAAGAACTTACGACTTTAATGAAGAAGGTGAATTAACTAAGCAGATTATAGAAACAACTGTTGGTCGTGTACTTTTCAACGAAAAAGTACCAGCAGCAGCAGGATATATTAATGAGGTATTAACTAAAAAGTCTTTAAGAGAAATCATTCATGGTATTCTTAAAAAGACTAGTGTACCTGAAACTGCAGATTTCCTTGATGAAATTAAAACACTAGGATACAAATTTGCATTCCAAGGTGGATTATCATTTAGTTTAGGTGATATTATTATTCCTGCAGAGAAACAAGGAATGATTGATTCTGCAAACAAACAAGTTGATGGTATTATGGGTAACTATAATATGGGACTTATTACCAACAACGAACGTTATAATCAGGTTATTGATATTTGGACATCTACAAATGCAGAATTGACAGAATTGTCTATGAAACGTATTCGTGAAGACCAACAAGGATTTAACTCGGTGTTTATGATGCTTGATTCTGGAGCAAGGGGTTCTAAAGAACAAATTCGCCAGTTAACAGGTATGCGTGGATTAATGGCTAAGCCTAAAAAATCTACAGCAGCTGGTGGTGAAATTATTGAAAACCCAATTCTTTCTAACTTTAAAGAGGGACTTTCAATTTTAGAATACTTTATCTCTACTCACGGTGCACGTAAAGGACTTGCAGATACGGCTCTTAAAACTGCCGATGCTGGTTACTTAACACGTCGTTTGGTAGATGTATCTCAAGATGTAATTGTATATGAAGAAGATTGTGGTACATTAAGAGGTATCGAAGTTTCTGCACTTAAGAAAAACGAAGAAATCGTTGAAAGCTTAGAAGGTAGAATCGTTGGTAGAACATCACTTAATGATGTTTACAATCCATTAACTGAAGAGTTACTAGTAGAAGCTGGTGGTCATATTGATGATATCATTGCTAAGAAAATTGGAGACTCACCTCTTGATTCTATAGAAGTACGTTCTCCATTATCATGTGAAGCTAAAAAAGGTATCTGTGTGAAATGTTACGGTCGTAACTTGGCTACAGGTAAAATGGTACAACGTGGTGAAGCAGTTGGTGTAGTTGCAGCTCAGTCTATTGGTGAGCCTGGTACACAGTTAACATTACGTACATTCCACGTAGGTGGTATTGCAAGTAACATTTCTGAAGAGAATAAATTAACAGTTAAGTTTGATGGAATTGCAGAAATAGAAGATCTTAAAACTGTAAAATCTAAAGATAACGACGGAAATGAAGTTGATGTTGTTATTTCTAGAACATCAGAATTAAAATTAATGGATGCTAAAACTGGTATTGTTTTAAGTACTAATAATATTCCTTACGGTTCATTTATATATGTTAAGCCAGGAGACAAATTGAAGAA
Source organism: Winogradskyella damuponensis (assembly GCF_039538385.1). Taxonomy (NCBI): domain Bacteria; kingdom Pseudomonadati; phylum Bacteroidota; class Flavobacteriia; order Flavobacteriales; family Flavobacteriaceae; genus Winogradskyella; species Winogradskyella damuponensis. The sequence continues at coordinate 79,220 of NZ_BAABCB010000016.1, forward strand.
AGATGATGTTGTTTGTCAATGGGATCCATATAACGGTGTAATTATTTCAGAATTCGCAGGTCAGGTCAAGTATGAAAACATTGAACAAGGTGTAACATATCAAGTTGAAATTGATGAGCAAACTGGTTTCCAAGAGAAAGTAATTTCAGAATCTAGAAACAAGAAGTTAATACCAACATTATTAATTGAAGATAAGAAAGGTGAAACAATCCGTTCTTACAACTTACCAGTTGGTGCACACATAATGATTGATGATGGTGACAAGATTGATATCGGAAAGATCTTAGTTAAGATACCTCGTAAATCTGCAAAAGCAGGTGATATTACTGGTGGTCTTCCTCGTGTAACAGAATTATTTGAAGCACGTAACCCTTCTAATCCAGCTGTAGTAAGTGCAATTGATGGTGTAGTTTCTTTTGGTAAGATTAAGCGTGGTAACCGTGAGATTATTATCGAATCTAAATTAGGTGAGGTTAAAAAATATTTAGTGAAACTATCTAATCAGATTCTTGTTCAAGAAAATGATTATGTAAAAGCTGGTATGCCTTTATCTGATGGATCTATAACACCAAATGATATTCTTAACATTAAAGGCCCATCTGCGGTTCAACAATACTTAGTTAACGAAGTACAAGAAGTATATCGTTTACAAGGTGTAAAAATTAATGATAAGCATTTCGAAGTTGTTGTAAGACAAATGATGCGTAAAGTTAGAATCATAGATTCTGGTGATACAATTTTCTTAGAAAACCAATTAGTTCATAAATCAGATTTCATTGAAGAAAATGACAAAATTTTCGGAATGAAAGTGGTAGAAGATGCTGGTGATTCTCAGAATTTAAAATCTGGTCAAATAGTAACTGTTAGAGATTTAAGAGATGAAAACTCTAGTTTACGTAGAGAAGATAAAAATCTTGTAACTGCAAGAGACGCTAGTCCTGCGACAGCAACTCCAATATTACAAGGTATTACTAGAGCATCATTACAAACTAAGTCGTTTATATCTGCGGCATCGTTCCAAGAAACAACTAAAGTTCTTAACGAGGCAGCTGTAAATGGTAAGGTTGATTCACTAGAAGGACTTAAAGAAAATGTAATTGTAGGACACAGAATACCAGCAGGTACAGGTGTTAGAGAATACGAAAACATTATTGTTGGTTCTAAAGCAGAATTTAATGAAATGATGAAGGCTAAAGAAGAAATGAACTTTAATTAAATAAGACGCAGTTTTCACAAGCCGAAAGCAAAGTGAAAGCTGTAAGTCATTTATCCCGAACTGGATTCGAGATCTCATTAAATTGAGAAGTATATTATAATAGAGTAAAAGCCTTCAAGTTATTAACGAGAAGGCTTTTATATTTTAAATTAAAAAAAATAATTATGGCAGACGAAAAAAATATTCCAAAAAAAGGACAAATTAATATTGAATTAGACGAAAAAATAGCAGAAGGTACATATTCTAACTTAGCAATTATTAATCATTCTGTTTCAGAATTTGTAGTTGATTTTGTAAGTATTATGCCAGGAACTCCAAAAAGTAAAGTGAAATCTCGTATTATCTTAACTCCACAACATGCTAAACGTTTATTAAAAGCATTAGGTGATAATGTCGTTAGATTTGAAAAAGCACATGGAGAAATTAAAGATTACGAACAACCTCCAATTCCTTTAAATTTTGGACCAACAGGTCAGGCTTAAAAGCTTAAAAACAAATTATAGATTTTAGGAATCGATAAATTATTTTTTATAGATTTTATTAATCAAAATTGGATTATTTTAAATAGAGTTTAAGGTTGTTTTATGTTTTTTTAATATAAATAGTAAAGATAGTAGTCAAAGTGTCTTTAAAACTTATTAAACGTGATATTTTTGATTTTGACACAAAAAAACCTTTGAATTCTTAGTTCAAAGGTTTTTTTATTGGCTAAATGTTTCGTTTAGGCAACATCTTTCCGATTCAAATAATATTTTAATGCCCCTGAAGGACACTTTTTAATCTGATTAATAATAGCATCAGTTTGTGCTCCTTCTAAATCAATCCAAGGAATCACAGAATTTCTAAATACATCTGAAAGTTGTCTTGCACAAATGCCAGCATTGGCACAACAGCGAGGCTTGTAAGTAACGGTAATTTCAGCGTTACTGAAAACGTTTGCGTTAATTTCCATAATAAGTAGATTAGTTTGGGGTTAATCGTATTATTAAAGTATTGAATGATTTTTGATTACAATCAATTATTCGATAAAAAGTATTTTTAGTCGTTAAATTGATTTTATTTGAAAGAATAATCTGTATTTTTAGATAAGGGGTATACCAAGTTCTATTCAAATTCCGAAGTGAAATGAAAAGTAATACTTGGATATTTTTGTTGAGTCATTTGTAGTGAAAACATAGAATCTGCCAAAAACACCAATTGATTTTGCTTATCTCTGGCTAAGAAGCGTTGTTTTACTCTAATAAACTCTTTAAATTCTTCACTTTTTTCATTATCTGTTTTAACCCAACAAGCTTTATGTACGTTTAGATTTTCATAAGTACATTTAGCACCATATTCATGTTCTAATCTATATTGAATGACTTCATACTGAAGTGCACCAACAGTACCTATTACTTTTCTACCGTTTAAATCTAAAGTAAATAATTGTGCAACACCTTCGTCCATTAACTGATCGATACCTTTGTATAACTGCTTTGCTTTCATTGGGTCAGCATTATTAATGTATCTAAAGTGTTCTGGTGAAAAGCTCGGAACTCCTTTATAATTTAGCACTTCTCCTTCAGTTAGAGTGTCGCCAATTTTAAAGCTTCCGGTATCTTGTAAACCAACGATATCACCTGGGTAAGAAATGTCTACAATCTCTTTCTTTTCAGCAAAGAATGCGTTTGGACTAGAAAATTTTAGTTTTTTATTATGTCGTACGTGTAAATAAGGAGTGTTTCGTTTAAACTCTCCAGATACAATCTTTATAAACGCTAATCTATTTCTGTGGTTGGGATCCATGTTGGCATGAATTTTAAAAACAAAACCACTAAATGCTTTTTCGTCAGGTTTTACTATGCGCTCTTCACTTTGTTTTGGTCTTGGCTTAGGAGCAATTTCTACAAAACAATCTAGTAATTCTCTAACACCAAAATTATTTAATGCAGAACCAAAGAATACAGGTTGTTGTTCTCCGTTTAAATAATCTTCTTTATTGAATTGAGGGTAGATACCACTTACCAATTCTATTTCTTCTCTTAATGTGTTTGCCGTGTTTTCACCTACAAGTTTATCTAATTCTGGCGATGCTAAATCCGAGATTTCGATAGTTTCTTCTATGTCCTTTCTACTATCTCCAGAAAATAGATTAATATTCTTTTCCCATATATTATAGATACCTTTAAAGTCATAGCCCATACCAATAGGAAAGCTTAAAGGCACAACTTTTAGTCCTAATTTTTGTTCAATCTCATCTAATAGATCAAAAGCGTCTTTACCCTCTCTATCCATTTTATTAATAAAAACAATCATTGGGATATTACGCATTCTACAAACCTGAACTAATTTTTCAGTTTGTTCCTCAACACCTTTGGCAACATCAATAACCACAATTACACTATCTACAGCAGTTAAAGTTCTAAAAGTGTCTTCAGCAAAATCCTTGTGACCAGGAGTATCTAAAATATTAATTTTAATGCCATTGTATTCAAAAGCCAAAACAGAGGTCGCTACAGAAATACCACGCTGACGCTCTATTTCCATAAAATCACTAGTAGCCCCTTTTTTTATTTTATTACTTTTTACAGCACCAGCTTCTTGTATGGCTCCACCAAATAATAATAGTTTCTCTGTTAATGTGGTCTTACCTGCATCTGGGTGTGATATAATACCAAAAGTACGTCGTCTGTTAATTTCTTTTAAAAAGCTCATAAAAATTATTAAAAAGGAATGCAAATATACCATTAATAACTCCATTTAAAATAACTAATTAATAGCTTTTAAGATATTTTAATATTGTTTAGCATCAATTATAGTTAGACGTATTTGTCTGGCAAATTAATGTTTATTAAGACCTTTTTTAAATTTGTTTTATTATGAATTTTTGTAGTATAATTCTCTTTGTTATTGATATAAATAGGATTACTTTTTTATGAAACAGCATGTTTAAGTAGCTTTAGAATATTGTAGCGTTGACCTAAGTATAAAGGCAAAATCACTTGTTACTCTAACATTTTAGTGTTATCTATTTATATTCAATATATTGTTGAATAAAAGTTTCATTAAAAATTAAAAGATATCAATTTTTTTGTAATTTTACTCTTACTAAATTAGGGGATTAATTTTTTGAAGTTGATTAATAGTAAATCTCTTCACTAATACAATAATGTTTAGCTATTTTAAGATTTTAAGTGTGACTTAAAGGCAATTTAATGTGTCTTATTATTTAATATTTGTAGGTTTTTTCTATTAAATATAGATTTGTCTTACAAAAAAAATTATTTATTTACACTTTGTCGGATATATTTGTCATTTTATCGATATTTGTAATATGTTTTATTTACTCAAACTGAATTATACATCAACTATATAATCATATGAAAATCTCTACTCGATTCTCTTTTACTAAGAATATTAATACCAGTTTATATATGTGCATGGTTTTAGCGAAGTTATCTTTGTTTAGGTTAAAAACCTTTTTCCTTGTTGGTTTCTTTTCGTCATTTTTAATAATGAATGCTCAAGAAGATGTAACAACCATTTATGGTGATCAAGGCGGCTTTTTTGTTTCTTCTACTGGAGCAACAGTTACGGCAACAGATTCAAATAATTTATTAGGATTTATAGCTGATGGTGTTACGTACTCTACAGGTGTAGACGATTCTGTTTTAACATCTAATGGGATTGTTTTTACTCCAGCTAACTTTCGTGCTTTTCCGATACCAGGTGTAATCAATTACAGTAACCCAGAATTGTTGGGGGTAGCTTACAATTGGGGTGGAGTGAACCAAACCAATACTCCTTCAGATTATATTAATAATTTTTCACCAATAGTACCTACTAATTTTGTTAGAGATGGAGCTAGTGGTTTAGAGATGAGTACAAATTTTTTCAATATTGATCCGCAAGATATTGGATATGATGATTTAACCGTTCTTTCCGTAGCAAATATTACAGATAACATACCTGATATCATTGTGAATCAGACAGGTGCGCCTGGAGGTAGTGATACATTTAAGTTTGTAGATAACCTAGGAAATACAGTAGGGAATGTTGTTGTTGTTGATTTTTCTTCTACTCCGGTTGTTGCAGGTGTAGATTGGACTATTTATAATGTAGATCCTAGTACAGGAAGTGTTGTTAGTACATTTGGTGTAAATACATATAGAGATTTTAGGGTTTTATCATTTTTGTTGAGTGATTTTGGAATTACAGCTGGTAATTCTTCGCAAATAGTAAAATTTGTGCACACAACATCAGGTAATACAGACATCGCTTTTACAGCTTATAACACTAATAGTCTAGGGTTTAGTACTGCAGTAGATTTGAGTATTGATGCTAGTGTAGCATCTTCAACGAGCTTGTGTACAACAACTGATGTTGATTTGGTTGCTACGGTTACAAATAACAGTGCCAACAACAGTTATAGTTTTGTAGTAGAATCTCCGTTACCGTCGGGTTTAAGTTACACTAGTAGTTCTGCGGTTTTTTCATCTGGGTCTGGTACAGCTTCTTACGATTCAGTTTTAAATGAATGGGTGATTTTTGGTTTACAAGCAGGTGAAAGTGTAATCTTAACGGTTAATGGAGCTGCATCTCCAACGTTACCTATTGTCTATAATACAAGTATTACTAATATGGCTCAATCAGATCCTGATTATAGTAATAATTCATTTACAGTTTCTGAAACCGATTCAGATTGTGATGGTGTATATGATTCGTTAGATCTAGATAGTGATAATGATGGGATTTTAGATGCTGTTGAAGATGAAAATTTAGATTTAGATAATGATCCTTCAACAAATCCTACAGACACAGATAACGATACAATACCAGATTATTTAGATTTAGATTCAGATAATGATGGTTGTTTCGATGCTATAGAAGCCGGTCATATAGCAACAGTTTCAGGGGAAGTTGTTGGTGTGGGTTATGATGTCAATGGGCAAGTTACAGGATATACAACAGCCTATACAGGAACAAATAATAATATTATAACAGCAACGCAAGTTGTCGTAGATTTGGCACCTGCAAACCAAACTATAGTTGAAGGAGTTACAACCACATTCTCAGTTGTAGCTAATGGAACAAGTACTACGGTTTATTCTGGTACAGCTCCAAATACAGTGCCAGATTATAATGCGGTGTCTGCTACAAATACTACTTCAGGTATCAATTATCAATGGCAAGTAGATGAAGGTAGTGGTTTTGTGAACCTAACTGATAACACGGTTTATTCAGGTACCAATACCTCTTATCTTACTATTAGTAATGCAACAGTCTCACAAAGTGGGAATATTTACCGAGTGCTCTTAAGTCATGATGATAATAATTGTATCAATGAAACTAGAGATGCAACCTTAACTGTTACAGCATATGTAGATCCTTGTGATCCATTAGCATCTGGCAATCTTGATTCCGATAATGATGGTATAAGTGATGAATGTGATTTGGATGATGATAATGATGGAATATTAGATACAGATGAAGGTTGTGGTAATTTAGTTGTAAACGGCTCTTTTGAACAGCAAAACTTTACAGACGATACAATTTTTCCAAATGGATTTACAAGTGCAGTTGGTACTTTTATAGGAACTAATTATAATACAAATAGTTTATTAGGATGGGATTATACTCAAAATCTTGATGGATGGGTAGGTAATTCTCCTTATGGAGGAAGTGCAAATTTTGTTGCAGCTTATCACGGAAATCAGTTTATTGATATTGTAGGAAGTAATAATGTAACACCAGGAAACATTTCTAATGTTTTATCTCAAGTTATAAAAACAGTACCTGGAGTTACATATAAGTTTTCTTTCTATTGGGGTGAGGATATTGGTCACAGTGCAGGAAGTACGGTGACGTTAGAAGTTGATGTTTATGATGTTAATGGATCATTAATTGATGAAACTCTCACCGCTACAGCAGACGGTTTAGTAAATGGTCTTATAGGTCCAAAAAACTGGAGGCTTTATGAACAAACATTTGTAGCAACGACTTCGCAAACAACTATTGCTTTTTCTGCGCAACATTTTGGTTCTAACTATGGTGCTGGTGCAGATCTTGATTATGTCAGAGTAGAATCTTTATCAGGATGTTTAGATACAGACAATGATGGAGTGCCTGATGCTTTAGATTTAGATTCGGATAATGATGGTATATATGATGTTGATGAAGCTGGTAATGGCGAGTTAGATACAAATAATGATGGTGTAATAGATAGTAGTGATGCCGTATACAATGATGATAATGGAAATGGAATTGATGATGTAGCTGAAGTTAACATACCAATTGATACTTTAGGAGATGGTAGTTTTGATTTCCAAAATACAGATAGTGATGGTGATGGCTGTTCAGATGCTAATGAAGCATATGGAGATGCTGATGCTTCCGGTTCAGATAATGGACAATTTGGTGATCCAGATCCAGCTTCGGTTAACGCAATTAATGGTTTAGTTACAGAAACAGGAGTAGATTATTCTTTAGGAACTAATTTTGCTGTTACCGATCCTATAAATACTTCAGCATGTAATCCTTGTCCTGATACAATACCACCTGGTAACCCAACAGCTGCGATAGCTGCAGCAGATGTAACTTTTGATATAGATAGTGGATTAAGTGCAGGTTTTCCTGCAGTATTAAACTCTATAACAATTGCTGGCGAACCAAATGCATTTACTGCAATATATAAGCCAAATAATGTTAATTATCAATACGCAAATCCAGCAGGAAATAGTCAGTATGTTAGAGATCAATTGAGTACAACAGCTACAATAGCAGATGGAGAAGAAATTTATAATGCAGCTTTACTTGCTGCAAATGCTGAAAATGATTTAAGGCATTATGTATCAATGGATAATACCATAGATCCAACAGATTATAATGAATACATTTATAACTCTCCAATTGCTTCTGCTTCTAATAGATATATTATTGTTACTGAACGAAATGGTAATAATGAATTAAGTATTCAGGCCTTAGATAATTCTTTAAATCCTACAGGGAATATTGTATTGGCAAATGCAACAAATTATATTGATACTGGTGTTGCTACCGATTTTACGCAACATGTATTTTTAGCTATTTACCCATTAACCGCGTTAGTGCCATCTGGAACAGATGTTCAAGGTATTAGAATTACTCAAAGTGGAGCAACAGCTGGAGATGGAGGAGATGGAAAAGCGTTTATCGTTTATGACCCTTCATTCTTAGTTTTACCACCTACTATAGAGTATACAACATCAGCTGTTCAGCCAGATTGTGTATCTGTTCAAGGTTCTATCTCTATTGATGCTTTGGATAATGGTGGAGGTGCCATGGAATATAGTGTGAATGGTTTAGCAGGTCCTTTCCAATCAAGTCCTAACTTTAGCAACTTGGCTCCTGGTTCATATACAGTTGCAGTTAGATATATTTCCTCACCTAGTTGTGTAGAGGTTGCTTTATCTCCAATCGTTTTAGATGTTCCTGATATTTGTGATATAGTTTCAAGTAATGAATCGGCATGTAGTGATAACGGTACTCCGTTAATTACAACCGATGATACTTTTACTGCAGACATAACAGTCTTCTTTTATAATCCTCCAGCAACAGGCAACTTAGAATTAACAGGAGATGCGACTAGAACAGTTCCTGTAACTAGTTTAACAGCTCCTTCCTATACATTTACGGGAGTAGAATTACCAGCAAATGGCACCAATTTGTCGTTTACTGCTACTTTTTCAGCTGATACTAACAGAACTTTAACAGTTAACGATGTTGTTACTGCGCCTTTTGAATGTAGTGATGAAAGTTGTTATGATATTATACCTGTAGGGAATCCTAGTGCGGCGCTTTTATCTAGCGAAGTTAGTTTTAATATCTCTAGTGCTCCTAATGCAGGATTCCCTGCAGTATTAAATTCTATAACGGTAGCAGGTCAGCCAAATCCGTTTACTGAGATTTATATACCTAATAATGTGAATTATCAGTATGCTAATCCACAAGCTACGAGTCAATTTGTTACGGATCAATTAGGTACAACTGCAACTATAGCTGACGATCCAGCGATTTATAATGCTGCGTTATTAGCCGCAAATTTTGAAAATGATTTAAGACACTATGTGTCTATGGATAATACTATCGATCCTACTGATTTTAATGAGTTTATTTATAATACACCTATAGCAGCTGCTTCTAATCGTTATTTGGTAATTACAGAACGTAATGGTAATAACGAAATGAGTATTCAGGCCTTAGATGGTTCGTTAAATTTAATAGGTAATATTGTGTTAGCAAATCCATCAGTATACATTAATACAGGTGTCCCAACTGATTATACTCAGGAGATATATGTAGCCATTTATCCATTAACAGCATTGGTGCCTTCTGGTACAGATGTACAAGGAATTAGAGTTACTCAAACAGGTGCTGCTGACCCAGGTCCAAACTTTGGTGATGGTGGTGATGGAAAGGCGTTCATAATTTATGATAATGCATTTTTAACTCCTCCCCCAACAATTAATCTTGCAACTACTGTTGTACAGCCAACTTGTGCAACAAATACTGGTTCTATTAATGTAGGAGCAACAGATAATGGAGGAGGAGCTATTGAGTATAGTGTTAATGGTTTGGCAGGTCCTTTTCTTCCAACACCTAACTTTAGTGGACTTGCAGCAGGATCATATACTGTCGCTGTTAGATATGCAGGAAACCCTGATTGTGTTGAAGTTGCATTAGAGCCAATTGTTTTAGTAGAAGCAAATTGTTCTATTAGTTTAATTAAAAGTGTATCTAGTGTAGATGCTTTAGGAGCAGCAGGAATATTAGACGATGAAATAACTTACGAATTTACTGTTACTAATACTGGAGACGAAACATTAACAAATATTATTGTTACAGACCCATTAGTAGGAACAGTAACTTGTGTTTCAACGACTCTTGCTCCAGGAGCTAATACGACATGTAGTGCAACATACGTAATTACTCAGTCAGATATTGATAATGGGGGAATAGAGAATTCTGCAATTGTAAGTGCGGAAGCACCAGGTGGAGATACTTTAGACCCAAGTGATGATATCACAGATGTTTCTGATACTGGTACTGCTAGTGATGGAACGGTTGTAACGGATCCAGAAACAGTAGAGACTGATGATATCGATACTATAAATGGAGATAGTAATGATTCCGATCCAACAAATGATGTTACGCCTTTTGAAATTTCTCAAAACCCAGAGTTAACAGTTACAAAAACAATAACGACTTCAGGAGCGGTATTGAACGATGTTATTGTCTATGATATTATTGTAGTTAACACAGGAGATGTAACAATAACCGATATTGAGATTACCGATGCGAATGCAGACTTGGGAACATTATCGTATCAAGGTGGACTGACAAATATTCCAAGTTTAGCACCAAACGCAAGTGCTACCGTAACAGTAGAGCAAACAATTACTCAAGCGGATATAGATGCAGGCTTTGTAGAGAACAGTGCAACTGCCATAGGAGATAGTCCTTATGGAACAGATGATGTAACCGATGTTTCAGATACAGATGTAGATCCAAATGGTGATCCAATCTTGGATAATGAGACCGTAGATGGACCAGATACAGGTACGAATCCTACAGAAGATCCAACACGAACAGACTTAGATCAAAGTCCAGAGTTAAGCATAACCAAAACAGGTAGTTTAGACTTGGGCGCTGATAATGCCG
>NZ_BAABCB010000017.1:0-91239 GCF_039538385.1 Winogradskyella damuponensis
AAGTACTTTAGTGAAAAATTAATACATTTTTACTTGTTTTTTACCACAGTACTTTGTTGGCAACCGGCTTTATCTTTTCAATGAAAAATGGCCTGAAAAATTTGTTCCATTTCCAAGATTAGCTTTGAACCAATAGTCGTTAGACAACATTCCTTTCCCATTATAATTTCCATCCCAACCGACATCATTCGATGATAATTGAGTTATTAATTTTCCATATCTGTCAAAAATTAAAATTTCTGAATTTGGAAATTTATTTATTCCTTTTACTTGCCAAAAATCGTTATATCCGTCGTTGTTTGGGGTGAAGAACTTTGGATAATCAATTATTGTAACTTCTTTTGAATCTTCTCCGCATCCTTCTTTATCTCTAACATAGACATTGTAAGTTCCTCCTTGAATATCTGGGAAATAATTATTGTCTTGATAATTTATACCATCAATTGAATACTCGAAATCACCATTACCTGAAGTAATTATTTCAATAAAATTATTTCCTAATTCTCCATAATTTACTTGCTGTATTTCTGGTAACTCCGAACGAACAAGACTAAATGTAAATGAATTTTGACAAGTAAGATCATTTTCAATTTGGGTAACAGTTAAAGTATAGCTGCCTTCTTCTGTTATTTCTACGCTGTATGCATTTGAAATTGAAGTTCCATCTTCAAAGAACCAACTATAAGAATTAAAACCAGAGTTTACAGTTAACGAAATTGAGGGTTCTAAATTACAAATGAAGTATTCTTCTTCTAAATTGATTTCAGGCAATTCATTTACGATTAAGTTAAAAGATGTTTCTGAATAACAAATTGGATTTGTGGCATCTTCAACTCTAACGTTTATGGTTTGAGAAAAAGGCTCTGTGTTTTGAAATAATGCAGTTAAAGGACTTGGAAGCGAATTATTATTAGAATCATAATATTCTATTGTTAAACCAACTTGAGTACCAATAATTTGTTCTTCTATAGTTGATGTGTCAAATTCAGCATATCCACTTCCTTGGTCGCATGCATATAAATTATCTGGTTGATTTATATTTGGTTGCGTTACAGTTTGCAATTGAAGTGTCGTTTCAGCATAACAAGTTGAATTAAGGTCAGTAACCCTTATAGTTATAACTTCATTAAAGGGATTGGAATTCGTAAATGGATTAGGTAATGGGTTTGATAGTTGAATAGCGTTTTGGTCAAAATAATTAACTGACATTCCTGTTTGTCCATTTAAGACTTGACTCTCAATAGTCGAAGTCTCAAAATATTCTGAAATTCCATCATTGTTATCGTCACATCCAAATAAAATGTTTAATGAATTTGCTATTGGCAAGGGATTTACAATTAAATCGAAAGAAATTTCCTTAAAGCAATGTGTAGTGGGATTAGTTATTCTAGCTGTTACAGTTTCTTGATTGGGAACCGTGTTTAGAATTGAATTAGGCGTTGGATTAGGCAATTGTGACCCATTTTCACGAAAAAAAACAATTTCCATTCCAGTTTGTCCGCCTAAAATTGTGCTTTCTATATTGCTGATATCAAACTCGGTGATTCCGTCATTATCATCGTCACATGCATAGATATTATTAATTTGATTAATTTCGGGAAGAGGTTCAACAATTAAGTCGAAAGAGACTTCTGTATAGCAATTCAAATTATTATTGTATGCAACTCTAACTGTAACAGTTTCTAGTTCTAGAACAGAATTGGATATTGGGTTAGGTAATGGACTAGATAATTCTATTCCATTACCATTAAAATATTTAATAGACAAGTCTGTTTGACTTCCAATTAAGTTACTTTCTATCGATGATGTATCAAAAGAACTAGAAATTTGACTTCCATAAATATCTTCACATGCGTATATATCAGCAATTTGATTAACTAGTGGGCTTTCCGTTATAACTACTTCAACATTGATTGTTTCTGTTTCGGTTCCACAAGTAACTAATGCAGTGACATTATAATTTCCAATATTGATAAAAGTGTGACTTGGGTCATGTAAAATAGAAGTATTGTTGGCGCCAGAAGCAGGGTCATTAAAGTTCCATAAAACAGAATCAAAATCACCACTAATTTCGAACGAAGTACTTTCGGTAAAACAGGAATTCTCATAGGAAATCAAACCATCTAAATCTGTTTGATCTGTTTTGTATTTGTAAAAAAGAACATCTGTATTATTATTACCACTATTATTACTTATCTCAGTGCTATTTATTTGCATTGGATAGCTTTCGAAGAAAGCACTTAAGTAGATATCATTATCAACAATTAAAATGGGACCAGGTCCATCTGTATAATCTGCGTTTGGATAATAGTTTTCTCCAGTTGTACGTAAAACAAATTCCTTATCAAAACTGTTAAGATTAACTTTAAATAGCACTAAATCTTCATTGTAAAAATTATTGGTTATGGTTGATTCTATTGTTGTGTCACTGAATGTCAATGACGATCTAAAACTCGTTAAAACAAAAAGCTCATCATTTTTATGGTACATATAACCGTTATTTATATTATCGGTTCTCCAATTACCACCAATAGTTGGAATAGGTAAAATTGAACAGTTATCTATGGGTGTAATATTTTCAAGACTTCCATCACTTGTAGAAAATTCAGTCAATAAACTACCTCGTTCGCAATTACTCACAGTAAAAATATTCCCTAAAACATTTACAGAATTATAATAACTTCCCCATAAATATAATTTATTGTTTGTATTATTATAATATAAGTTTGATGCATTATATCTATAATTATTAGCGGAATAACTTGATATTTCTTTAATCCATTCTTGGTTTAAATTTGAGTCGAATTTTGTAATATGTGTGATGTCATCAGAAGTTCCTGTTAAATATATATTACCATTAATATCAATTTCAGAATCAATAAGAGTATCTTCTCCGCTTGCTCCAAAATTCTCTGCCTCAATCAAGTTTCCGTCTAAATCAAATTCAGCTATATAATAATCTTCGTCATTACCTGTTAAGGTAATTTCGTTATTAATACTAATTGTGGTTAAAAATCTTCCAACAATAAAAATTGTATTATTCCAATAATGTACGTTAATACCAATTTGCTCTCCACCAAGAGGTCTACTCCAAATTAGTTGGCCTTGTGAATCTATTTTTATAACACTCGTACCAGAATTTATCACTATGCTACCAACATTGACTGGACCTTGATCATTTGCAACAATAACATATATATTTTCTTGTTCATCTACAGCCGTTTTATAGGCCTCAATAGAGCCAGACAAATTATACGACCAAATCAGATTACAATTAAAATCATATTTATAAATAACACCTACACCAAAATTTCCTTGAAGAGTTGTGAAAATTATCCCATCGGATACTTTTTCAATATCTTCAGGATGGTCATGAACCCAACCACCAATATTCTGACCACAGTCAAAACATTGAGAATACAAAGTTGTAGAATAAAGCGCTGTTATTAATAAAAATAATCTAAATTTCATTTCGTTTTTTAGCTTGTTGCCAACTAGTTATATAACAATAAATATACACTTTATCCTTCATTGTTTTCGGGGTAAGGTATATTTTGTTCCAGATGATAAGCATCTATAAACCTTATTTTTATTCTTATATACCTCAAACAAAGGCTTTAACTAGACTTATGTTTTTTTTGTTATGAATAGGAATACTTTATTATAGGGTTTAACACATTTGTTACCCTATTTTGTATTAATGCCAAAACTCATTATAATTTTAAAAAGAAAGCCATTCTACAGTATTGTAAAATGGCTTTCAGATTTGGGACCGGCTTCAACTAATTCCATCCACCACCCAAGGCTTGATAAATTTTTACATTAGCCAAGAATTGGTCTCTTTTCGTTTCTATAATTTCAATTTTAGAATCTAAGGCCTCTCTTTGTGTCAATAACACTTCTGTATATTCTGCTCTAGCAGATTTGAAGAGTTGAATAGAAAGATCAATAGCTTCTGTCATTGCCTGAACTTGCTGTTCCTTTAACTCATAATTTTCTTTTAAATTATTGATGTTAGAAAGCGTATTAGCGACTTCAATATAACCGTTTAAAATGGCTTTTTCATATTCAAAAACGGCTTGCAGTTGTCTACTATTGGCATTACTGTATTCCGCTTTAATCGCATTTCTATTAATTAATGGACTAACCACATCTCCAACTAAAGAATATAAAAGCGATTCGGGTGTATTAGTTAAATACTTTGTTTTAAAGGCCTGTAAGCCAATTCCAGCTTTAATACCAATAGAAGGGTAGAAGTTCGCTTTGGCGATTTTAACATTTAATTTTGAAGCTTCTAATTCATATTCTGCTTGTTTAATATCAGGTCTATTGGCTAAAAGTTGCGCTGGGATACCGGCTTCAATTGCATCTATCGGACGATTAATAAAACCGTCAGAATCTCTGTCAATTTTTTGTGGATAACGGCCTAAAAGAAAATTAATCTTATTTTCAGTTTCTACAATTTGTTGACGAATTTCAAATTTGTTACTTTGGTTTTTAAAGACTTCGGCTTCAAAACGTCTTACTGCTAATTGCGTAGCTCTTGCAGCTTGCTTTTGAAGTTTGACCATTTCTAAAGCATTTTTTTGAAGCTCTAAATTCTGCTCAATAATGTTTAACTGATTGTCTAGAGCTAAAAGTTCGTAATAGGAATTGGCAATTTCTGAAACAATAGAGGTAACCATAAAATTCTTCCCTTCAATAGTACTCAGGTATTCTAAAACAGCCGCTTTTTTTCCATTGCGTAGTTTTTTCCAAACATCGAGTTCCCATGATACATCTAAGCCTACTGAAAAATCGGTTAAAGGTTCTGGGAATTCTTCGTTTTTACGAACATCTAGATGCTGTTCTACAGCTCCGTTTCTAGTGTATTCACCAACTTTTTCAACTTCTGCACCTGCGTAAACATTTACAAAAGGTAAATATTCACCTTTTCTAACTTTTACTTCATTATTAGCCATAGCAATGCGCTGTAGCATAATATTAAGCTCCTGGTTATTGGCTAGCGCAGTATCAATCAATGCGACTAGCTTTGGATCTGAAAAGAATGTTTTCCACTGTATGGTGGCACTATTTGCCGAATCTGTAGTTTTATCTTGGTAGTGCTTTGGTACTGCTACGTTTGCGTCTCTTACGGCCTTTTGCGTAGGTACACAAGCACATAGTAATAGTAAGGTGAGCACGCCAATAAGCTGTGATTTTCTAATCGATTTTATCTTATTCATCGTTTTTATTTTTACGAAGTTTTTTCAATAGTTTTGTGAGTTTGCTGATTTTTTCAGCATTGGTTGCACTTTGGTTTTTAGCTTCGCTAACGCGCATCATTTCTTCTGAAATAGGTTCGCTAGCTTCGTCTTTAATTAGACTTTTGCCATCGGCCATTTTTGCAAAAACGTAATAGAGACCAGGAATAATTAAAACACCACCAAGCGTACCAATAAGCATTCCGCCTAAGGCAGAACCACCAATGGTTCTATTCCCAATAGCTCCAGCTCCAGAAGCAATAACTAACGGAATTAACCCGGCAATAAAGGCAAAGGATGTCATTAATATTGGTCTAAATCGCTCTCTAGATCCTTCTATAGCAGCTTCTAAAATAGTAGCACCTTGCCTGCGTTTTTGGACGGCAAATTCTACAATTAATACGGCATTTTTACCGAGTAACCCAACCAGCATAATGACTCCAATTTGCGCATAAACATCATTAGCTAATCCCATGGCTTTAAGAAGGATAAATGAACCAAATACACCAACAGGTAGGGATAGAATTACTGCAAATGGCAATAGGAAACTTTCATATTGTGCAGCTAATACAAAGTAGACAAATATGAGTACAACTATAAAAATGTAAATAGATTCATTACCTCTTTGAGCCTCGTCAAAACTTAAGCCTTCCCAAGCAATATCATAACCCCTTGGTAATTGCGTGGCAGCAACTTCTTTAATCGCTTTAATGGCGTCATCACTAGTGAATCCTGCCGCAGGCAAGCCTCTAATGGATGCTGAATTGTAAAGGTTATAACGTGTAATTTCGTTAGGACCAAGTTTCTTTTCAATACTCATAAAAGCAGAATAGGGAACCATTTCGCCTTCTTCATTTTTTACAAATAATTTTTCGAGATCTGTAGGTAAGCGTCTGTATTCTGGTGCGGCTTGGGTGTACACTTTAAAGAAACGACCAAAACGAATGAAGCCTTGCTCATAAGTACTACCAATCAAAATGTTGAGGTTTTCCATGGCTGTGCCAATAGTCACTCCTTTTTGCATGGCAATTTTGTTGTTGATTTTTAACTCATATTGCGGATAATTTGCGGAAAAGAACGTAAACAAACCTGTTAGCTCTTCGCGTTTAGATAAGGCCTCCATGAAGTCATTATTCACACTTTCAAAATGATGATAATCTGTAGAGTTTGTTTTATCTAATAAACGCATCGCAAATCCACCTGAAGACCCAAAACCTGGCACTGCAGGAGGTTCAAAATATTCTATAATGGCTCCTAGATCTTTAGTTTCGGCCTCTAGTTCTTCCATAATTTCATGAACGGAGTGCTCACGTTCTGACCAAGGTTTTAGGTTAATTAAGCAAGTGCCTGCATTAGATCCTCGTCCTTCAGTCATTATTTCATAACCAGCTAAAGAGGATACGGATTCTACACCTTCGGTTTCTTCACATATTTTCTGAAGTTTTTTAGCCACTTCATTGGTCCGCTCTAATGTTGCACCTGGTGGTGTTTGAATAATGGCATAGATCATGCCTTGGTCTTCATTAGGAATAAATCCGGCTGGTAAGACTTCATTTGTAAAGAAAATTCCAGCACAGAATGCGGCTAATATTCCAAAAGTGATAAAACGTCTTGCTACGATTTTATTTAGAATCTTAACATAACGTCCTGTCAGTTTTTCAAAACCACCATTAAACCAATCAATAAATTTATCTAAAGGTGATTTGCGTTTCTTATCATGATTATTCTTTAATAACATCGCACAAAGCACAGGAGTTAAAGTCAAGGCAACAATGGCTGAAATAACGATTGAACCCGCCATGGTAATTGAAAACTGGCGGTAGAATACTCCTACAGGACCAGTCATAAACGAAATAGGAATAAATACCGAAACCATCACCAAAGTTATGGCAACAATAGCACCTCCAATTTCGCCTAAAACTTCATAAGAGGCTTTGTAGGGAGTGAGATGTTCTTCGTGCATTTTTACATGGACGGCCTCTACGACGACAATGGCATTGTCGACAACAATACCAATGGCTAGTACTAAGGCAAATAGTGTAATAAGGTTAATGGATAACCCAAATAGTTGCATTACAAAAAAGGCACCGATTAAGGATACTGGAACCGCAATAATAGGAATTAAGGTTGAACGCCAATCTCCTAAAAACAAGAATACCACTATGGCAACTAAGATAAAGGCATCACGTAGTGTATGGATAACTTGATCTATAGAAGCATCTAAGAAATTAGAAACGTCATAGCTGATTTGGAAATCAACTCCCGGCGGTAAATCCACTTCAAGCTCTTTTAGCTTTTCTTTTACAGCATCAATAACATCACTACCGTTACTACCAAAAGTTTGTTTTAAGACAATAGAAGCAGATGGTTTTCCATCTAAATTTGAATAAATATCAAAAAATTCACTTCCAAGTTTTACGTCAGCAATATCAGCAAGGGTAACAATTTGGCCTTCTTTATTGGCTTTAACAATTATTTCTTCGTATTGTTCGGGTTCGTTGTAACGATTTTGGTAGGTGAGTACATATTCTAAGGATTGTGAGGTTTTACCCGAACTTCGCCCCAAACGTCCAGGACGTGCCAAAATACTTTGGTCTTCCATAGCTTCTAAGACTTCTTCCGCAGAAATATTATAAGCACGCATACGATCTGGTTTTAACCAAACACGCATAGCAAATTTTCGACTTCCTAAAATTTGAGCACTTGCAATACCTTTAATACGTTGTATCTCAGGGATTATTTTGGTGTAGGCATAATTGTAGAGAAACTTTTCGTCGTTAGCTTTATTTTCACTCGATAGGTTAACGTACATTAACATACTAGGTTGTACAGGTGTAATAATAACTCCTTCACGTTGTACCAACTCTGGAAGTAACGGCATTACCTGATCGACTCTTGTTTTTACTCTAACAACGGCTTCATTGGGATCTGTACCAGGTTCAAAAATAACACGTAAGGTGCCTTCACCAGCACTTGTGGCATCAGAAGCGATATAACGCATATCTTGAACACCGTTAATTGCGGTTTCTAATGGGATTAATGTAGAATTTACCAATACATCGGCACTTGAGCCTGGATACGCAATAAAAATATTGACTGTGGTTGGTGCAATTTGCGGGAACTGAGATATAGGTAGTTGCTTTATCGCTAAGCCACCTATAAATATAATGATCACCGAAATGACAATAGCCAAGACGGGTCTTTTAATAAATTTTTTAAACATGATGTGTGTAGATTAGTTAGAATTACTCTGCGTAAAGCTCTAGATTAGATAAAACGGTAACAGGATCTACAGTCTTTGTATGAATCTCTTCCTGATCTCTTACCATTTTAATACCTTCAAGTAGTATAGTTTCGGTTTCAGATACACCTTTATCTACAATAAATAAGTGCGGTAATTCTGCACCAATAGTGATTTCTCTTTGGTGTACAACATGGTTTTTATCAACAACAAAAACATAGGTTTTGTCTAAGATTTCAAAAGTGGCTTTTTGTGGTACAATAACAGCATCCTTGTAAGGAATTGTCATTAAAATACTACCCGTTTCACCGTGTCTTAAAATCCCATCAGGATTAGGAAATGTTGCTCTAAACGCAATGTTTCCGGTCTCGCTATCAAATTCTCCTTCAATAGTTTCAACAATGCCTTTTTGATTAAAACGCTTATTGTTTGCCATTAAAAGCTCAACATTTGTGTTGTTCTTTTTAGCTTCACTGGTAATATAATCAAGGTATTCTGCTTCTGGCACATTAAAATACACCCACATTTGGCTGTTGTCTGATAGTGTTGTAAGTAGTTCTCCTTCATCTAAAAGGCTACCTTCTCTAGCTTCCAAATGGTTGATGATTCCATTAAAAGGGGCTTTGATACTTGTAAAACCTAAGTGCGTTTGTGCTAAAGAGACTTCGGCATTGGCTTTCTCTAAATTAGCTTTCGCCATGGCCAATTCATTAGGCGATACTACATTACCATCGGCTAGTAATTGCGTGTTGGCGAGTTCTATTTGCGCGACTTTAGATTCGGCTTTAGCCTTGTTGAGTTCCGCTTGATAAATGTTAGGCATAATCTGAAATAACTGTTGTCCTTTCTTTACGTGTTGCCCTTCATCTATAGAGATATGTTTTAAATAGCCCTTTTCTAAAGCTCTTAATTCGATATGTCTAATCGAGTGGATTTGACTCACATAATCTTTAATAAGCGTTGTGTCTTTTTTTATGGGGTTGGTTACGAGAAATGTTGATTCTTCGTGTTTTTCTTCTTTGTGTTTTTCACAGCTAGCTAGAGAAATAAGCATAAATAGGCCTGTGAAAATGGTTATTTTCTTAATGGTGTTCACGTGTAAAATGATTTTATAAAATGATATAATTTATGGGTCAGACCCCTAGAAAAATGGGAATGACATTTTTAGCGTTTTGGTGGAAACTCTACATCCTTTAATAAGAAACAGACCTATAGCAATTGCGGGTCTGTTTTGAAGGAATCATATTATAAAAACTTGGAATTGTACATGAAGCCTAAGACTAGATTCATGGATAACGTTTTGTGGACGATATATGTTTTTTTGAAGCAGTTTAGAAGACTGTTCAAACAATAGCGCATTAATAAAGGCTGTTTCTAAATAGTCTTTGTAATACTGTTTTTTAGTTGAAGCTTCTTCGTCTTCTACTTTATTGCTTTCAATGATTTCGACATTTCTTCTGTCGTCTGTACCTTTATGATGCGGAATAAAAGTGGCATCACCTAATTGCTTTGTATAGTTTAGAGTTACACTGCAATGGTGGGTAGTAAGTGTCTTTGTTGAATTAGTAACAGCTTCACTAGCTTGTAGATTAGCGAATGTGCTTAGTAATAAAACAAATACTAAAGATAAGTATCTATAGAAAGTCTTTTTCATTTCAGGGCCCAAAACTATACCATAAGATTTACTTTACCAAAAAGTGACAGTTTAAATTTTAACATCATTATGATAAATATTTCTTAAAGAAATATAAATTCCAGTGTTCTGAATAAGATCTTTTGAATGTCTAATTGTTTATGCCTTAAATAAGATACCTCGATTTAGTCTCATTGATTTTACCCTTTAGGCTTTTGTTTATTCGTAATTGTAATAAGTTGTTATATCATCATCCTCTAAATCCTTTACAACTAATTCTGTTTCTGAAATGCTTATAATTTCATCTGATAAAATTAAGCCATTATTTGTGCCTTCATCTGAAGGGAAATTTCGGTATAAAATATTGTTTTCTATAGACCAATTTCCATTTTCAGTATAGTGTTGGCAAGTATTTCCACCAGCCCAATATTTATATTCAATATCTCCATTACCTTTTAAATTATAGTAATTATTCTCACAAGAAACCCCTTGTTCAATATCAAAGTATTGTGCGCCTGTGTACCATTTTTTTGCAAATCTTTGGTCAAGTGAATTATTTTCGTCATCATTTGATGAGCAAGACTGAAAAGTGAAGCTAAAAACGATTGTTAGCACTAGAATTTTGAATATTATTTTCATTTTTTATTTGAAGTTGGTTTGATTTTTATAGGGATAATGATCTTGGCTAAATATACCAAATGTAGTTTTAATTTGAAGTTGAATAAACGGATTCAAAAGTGTTGTTTTCGGTATTAAAAGTAACGGTTAATGTATTGTTGTCAATAGCACCTCCTGTTGAGGCTATTGATTCAGAATTAGTGACTTCGTAAGAAGAATTATTGTCTATGTTAGTCACTTTTACATAAGTGTCAGATAAATAATTACTTCCGCTATTTACTTTAAATGTTATACCAATTAAGTTTGAGATTTCAACTGTTTTTTCGTCTGCCAATTCAGTGTAAGCTACCGGGTTAATTAGTTGTGTTGTCTCACTTTGAGGTTGTCCATTTTCATCATTCCATAAAAATGTGATGTCCAAATTTAAATCTGCATCTGAAAGTTGAGATGTGTATTCAATTTTATAAAATCCGGTATTTTCGTTGTCTTCTGAAGTTTTGTCATCATCACTACTACAACTTATTAAAATTATAGCAAAAAAAAGTAAAGTAAGTTTTTTCATAAATTTTGTTTATTCATATAACACAAATCGTACTTACATATGTACAGTTGGGCTTTAGAATCGCCTAATTTAAGAAATAAAAGTAGTATAGCTAATAGATGGAGTAGAATTTAGAAGGAGTTTAGTAGGCCAGATAAATAAGGTATTAATAATTCTTGGCTTAATGCGAAACTACTTTTAGCCCAACAATAGAGATAATTAAGGTTGTGATAAAAAATAGGCGCCAAAATGTTGCTGGTTCTTTAAAAACCAAAATACCAATCAGAACAGTTCCTACAGCGCCAATGCCTGTCCAAACGGCATATGCTGTTCCAATAGGTAAATGTTGCGTCACTTTTAAAAGAAGTCCCATACTTATGCCTAAACAAATAAAAAATCCGATATACCAATAGGTGGATTCAATTCCGGTAGTCTCTTTAGCTTTTCCTAGGCATGCGGCAAAGGCGACTTCAAATAGGCCTGCAATTATTAATAGTATCCAGTTCATTTGTTGTTCAATTTTTGGTCAACAGTGAAGTTTTTATTTTGAAAATGCATTTAAAATTGCCAGGGCTTTATCGGTGTCTTTTTTATCGACAAAAATATGGTCATGATAATAGGCTGCAACCACATTGCAACTAATACCATTTTCAGATAAAGCTTTAGAGAATGCAGCTGTTAAACCAACGGCTTCTAAAGAAGAATGTACGGTAAGTGTAATCCAAGATGCCACAAAAGCATAGTCTAAATTGAGTTGGTCTGCGACTTCTTTTTTAGTGATAAGGGTAATGCTTTCCTCTTCTTTAAAAGTCATTATAATTTGGTTCAAATTGATTTGTTCCAAATGATCTGTTTTACAAAATACAAATTCGCCGACATTATGTTTTGGTTGCATTGATTTTAAAAGTGTCTCTAAATTTTTTTCTCCAGTCATTTATTTAGCACTTTTAGTTAGTCTTTGTAATTCATTTAAGGTTGCTTTTCCAACACTATGAGCTGATTGTGGGTTTTGACCTGTTACTAATCTTTGATCTGTAACAACGTGTTTTGTAAAAGGTACAGATTTTTCAAAAATAGCACCACGTTCTTTTAATGTATCTTCAAGTAAAAAAGGAACCACATCTTCTAATTTTACTTTAATCTCTTCTTCATTGGTAAAGGCGTTTACTTTTTTGCCATCTACGAGATAGGATCCATTACTTAATTTAATGTTTACAAGACCTGCAGGGCCATGACAAACAGCACTAACAACGCCGTTGTTTTCATATATTTTAGCTGCAATCTCTGCTATTTCTGTGTTGTCTGCAAAATCCCACATAGCACCATGACCTCCAGCATAATGAATAGCTATATAATCATCGGGATTAATTTCATGAGGTTGTTTTGTGTGTTCAATTTTGTTGCGGTAGATGTCGTTATCCCAAAATTTCTTATTGATTGTATCTGTCATATCAAAGGCATCAACAGGTGCTTTTCCTCCTTTTGGACTTACAAAATCTATTTCGTAACCAGCAGTATGTAATACGTCCCAAGGGTGTGAAACTTCTCCGAGATAGTAACCTGTTTTTTCACCTGTATTACCTTTTTCATTATGACTAGTAACCACAAACAATATCTTTTTTAATGCTTTAGTTTCTGTTTTTACTGTTGATTTCTCTGTGTTGTTATTATTGTTGCAGCCCATAAAAAGAACCATAAAGAAGAATAGAACAAGAGCTGTTTTAAATTTTATTGTATTTGACATATCTAAACTATTATTTTAAAATTTGGTTTTAAATTATTCCGATTTATTAAAAGGTGAAAAACAATTTTATAACCTTTAATAGCGAATAATGTTAGAGGACAAAATTCTTAAACATTTTAGAGAAACTATTTAACAAATGATAAAAACGACATTTATTTTATGTTTGCCCTAATTCTACTTAAACTCACTTGAGTAATACCCAAATAAGAAGCAATATGAGAGAGTTGCACGCGTTGTATAATGCTAGGATGATTTTTGAGAAGAGCTAAATACCTTTCAGTTGCGGTATTAAATTGCAGAGAGATAAGTCGTTCTTCGGATTTAATGAGTTCTAATTCTGAAAATTTACGCCCCCAATTTGCAATTTGAATGTCTTCTAAAAAGAGTTTTTGAAGTTGTGCTATTTTTAACTCGTAGAGTTCGCAATCTTCTAATAGTTCTACATCTTCATACCCTTTTTGGTGATTCACATAACTTTGCATAGAAACAATAGGATCTCCTTCTGTACCAAACCAAAATGTAATTTGATGATCTTCTGAATAGGCATACGCTCTTGCTATTCCTTTTTTGATAAAATAAATACTGGTTTCAATTTTATTGGCTTTAAATAAAATATGCCCTTTTGGAAACGTCGTTTCAGTTATTGACGCTTTAATTAAATTTTTGGATGGAGAGGTTAGTGGATATATAGTATCAATAATTTGGTTTATTTCCATTTATTTGTGGCTATTTCATTTTAGTTAAGAGGGTAAGAGGTTTTAGCTTTTAATAATGTCTCTATATTCCTCAAAGAAGGCTTCAAACAAATCCATATTTTTATTAAAAAACTCCATAACAGCTCTCCATGTATTTTTGTTATGGATGGATACCTTTTGTTCTAAAGGTAAATAAATTCTAGAAATTTCTTTTCCATTTTCGAGTATGTACTCTTCTTCAAAAATAACATCAGGTAGGAAATCGCTTTTTAAAATATTTTTTAAAGATTCTAGCGCTTGCCAGCAGTTAATTCGGTTTTCTAAATCGTCCTCTAAATCTAATGCGATCAAGGCCGATTTAGTATCGAAATGAAATTTAAATGAAACGCCTTTAATTTTGGTGTCGTATAAAAGCCATTTTCTTGGAAATGATTTTCCGAAACTGGTCCAAAATTCTTGTCGTAGTAGTCTTGATTCTTCTTTTGAAAACATTAAATAAAATAAGCTATTAAAATACCTAAACAAATAGCCACTAATTTAGATAAATTAAATTTATGACCTTCACTAGATTCAAATAAAATAGTTGTAGAAATATGTAAAAAGATACCAATTACAATGGCGTTAATGACATCTACATAGGTTGCCATAAAGGTTGAGTGGTTAGAAATAAAAGTCCCCAAAGGTGTCATTGTTGCAAAAAGAATCAAGAAACTCACTATCTGTAATTTGCTATAGTTAGATTGTAATAAAAAGGTTGTGACTAAAATAGCAATCGGAATTTTGTGAATTAGTACACCATACACCATATCGTTGTGTTGGTGAATAGGAAACCCTTCTAAAAAGCTATGAATACATAAACTAATAAAGAGTAACCAAGGAAAATCGGTGTCGTCTTTATGAACATGTAAATGGCCATGCTCTGCACCTTTAGAAAAGAATTCTAAAATAATTTGTAGCAAAATACCACACATTATATACAAACCTGTAAGCTTAGCATCAATATGATGATAGACTTCTGGTAACAAATCAAAAAGGGTTAATGCTAATAAAAAAGCTCCACTAAATGATAACAGTAATTTGGTGTAAATTGACTTTTGTTTTTTAGTTAATAAAGCAATAACAACACCTATAACGACGGCAAGTAATGGTAAAAAATAACTATTCATGTAGTTTACTTAAAAATCATGATTAAGCGTTCTGAGGTTTTAGAATGGTATTTTCGTAATTTATAATCCCCAAAAACATCTAATAAATGAACTCCAGCTTTTTCAAAAAGAGTTTCAAAATCTTCTAATGTAAATGCTTTTACGCGTTCTTGAAATTGAAACGCTTCTCCATCAGCATTGAAACTAATATCTTTAATGATATAACCATCTTTAACCGATCGTTTTTGCAGAAAATCAATTCCTTCAACTGTTTTTACATTTTCTTTTACTAGGTTTTCAATGATGTAGTTGGAGTTCATAAAATCTATGACACCAAATCCAAACGCATTCAATTCTGCTTTAATAGACTTTATGGTTTCTAGGTTGCAATTTTCATCTTCAAAATAACCAAAACTAGTAAAGAGGTTAAAAACGGCATCAAACGTATCTGGATATGGTTTACTCATATCGTGTACATTAAACTTTAGCGTTTCATTTTCAAATTGATTAGCGTAATTAATGCTTTGCTCAGATAAATCTACTCCTGTAACCTTATAGCCTAAAGAGTTCAGATACACTGAATGTCTACCTTTTCCGCAGGCTAAATCTAAAATTTTACCGTGTTCAGGGATATTAAGATAGTTAGTGAGATTATCCATAAACCCTTGAGCTTCTGCATAATCTCTGTCTTTATATAAAATATGGTAGTAAGGTGTATCAAACCAAGATGCGTACCATTGTTTAGTTGATTTACTCATAACGTTAAATGTCCTACAAAAATACTGTATTTTTGCAATGAACTCATATTGACTTTTAGTTTTAAACCAAAAAGTTTGGCTTTTAGACTGTATTGAAGTTGTTTTTTCTTAACACAGCGTCACTACGTTTATAAAAAACGCAAAATTAGAATGTAAAATGGTAATTTTTGCAAGTAAAAAGAAAAAGTTAATAAGAGTTTAAGCTATATGACGTAACACATGGAAGAAAATTACAAGATGCTAGCCAAAACCCTATTTGGCTTCGAAGATATTTTAGCAAAAGAACTCACACAACTTGGAGCCATGAAAGTGGAAAAAGGGGTGAGAAATGTGAGTTTTGAAGGTGATAAAGGCTTTATGTATAAAGCTAATCTTGGGTTGAGAACAGCTATAAAAATACTAAAACCTATTCATTCTTTTAGAGTCACAAGAGAGGAAGATCTTTACAAAAATGTAAAGAATATGAAATGGGAAACGTATTTAAAATCTACAGGTTCTTTGGCTGTTGATGCAACCGTTCATAACAGTGTGTTTACACACTCGCAGTACACCGCGTTAAAAACTAAAGATGCTATTGTAGATCGTTTTAGAGATATTGATGGCACACGTCCAAATGTTGATTTACGTTTTCCAGATTTAAAAATTAATGTACATATAGACCGTCAGCGTTGTACAATTTCTTTAGATACTTCTGGAGAATCATTACACCGACGAGGTTATAAAACGGCAACGAATATTGCTCCAATAAATGAAGTTTTAGCAGCTGGCTTAATTATGATGAGTGGTTGGGATGGACAAACCGATTTTATGGATCCCATGTGTGGTAGTGGAACTATGTTGGCAGAAGCTGCGATGATTGCATGTAATATTCCTCCAAACTTAATGCGAAAGGAATTTGCTTTTGAGCGTTGGGAAGATTGGGATGTAGAATTGTTTGAAAAAATTGAAGAATCTCTTTTAAAGAAAACACGCGATTTTCATCATAAAATAATGGGATACGACAAATCTCCTTCGGCAGTTGCAAAAGCGAAAGAGAATATAAAGAATGCACATTTAGATGAATTTGTGCATATTCAGCATGAAGATTTCTTTAAAACCCAAAAATCTGGACATGAGAAATTACATATGGTGTTTAATCCTCCGTATGGTGAACGTTTAGAGAATTTGAATGTTGAAGAATTCTACGGCAATATTGGTTCAACATTAAAACATGGTTATCCAAATACCAATGCGTGGCTAATTACTTCTAATTTAGAAGCTTTAAAGTCGGTTGGATTACGACCATCTCGAAAAATAAAAGTTTTTAATGCTAAACTTGAAGCAAGGTTAGTGAAGTATGAAATGTATGAAGGTAGTAAGAAGGCTAAGAAACAAGATAACTAGTGTTCTAAGGCTTCTAATTGCAAATTATAATCATACTGCAAATCTTCGTGTAATACTTTAATCTTTTTCTTAATAGAAAGCACTTGGCGCTCATAAATATTACTTAATGTGGTATTTCTATGGATAGATGGTTGTAGTTCGTTCATTTGTTCGCAGAAATAGAGTAGAAGTTCTACCTCAGTAGTTTTCTTTAGAGAATAGCGACTATACACGCGAATTTCTCTTAGGATTTTTCTAATCGTTTTCTTCATATAGAAGTAACTATCGGTATTAATGCCTTTAAAAAGTTCGTCTAAACTTGCTTTTACACTAGCGATATAACCATCTTCATCGTGAGATTCAAACAATAAATAGGTGAGTAGGGCTTTATTCTCTTTTTTAAATTTACCTAAGCGTAAACAAAGCTCTAAAAGCTCTTCTTGAGTAAGGTGTTTTAATTCCTTTTTTATGGTAACTATAGATTCAATTTTCATGATGTAAATTTAGAACTTTTAAAACAGAATCCTTGTAGGTCTGGCCAATAGGAATTGTATGTGTGTCTATTGTAATTTGATTGCCAGAAAGACGATTCATTTTATTCAAGTTAATGCAAAAGGATTTATGAATACGCAGAAAATTATCAGGTAAGGAGCTCATAAATTTTGAGAATGTACTATGTGTAACAATTGTTTTTTCTGTAGTATGTACTTTAACGTAATCTCCAAAAGCTTCAATATATTGGATATCGGTAAAAAAAACCTTGTGTAATACTTTGTTTTCTTTTAAGATCAGGAAATCATTGTTGGTAGTCATTTTATTTTTAATAACCTTATTTATGGCCATTAAAAACCTTTCGTAAGCTATTGGTTTTAATAAGTAATCAATAGCATTAACTTCAAAACCATCTACAGCATATTGAGAGTAGGCCGTGGTAAAGATAACTTCAGGCGGATTCTTTAAAGATTTATAAAAGTCTAAACCCGTTTGCTTGGGCATATTAATATCCAAAAAGAGCAAGTCTATAGTGCTATTAAGTTGTAAAAACTTAAAAGCTTCAGCGGTATTACTGCAGGTGGCTTTTAGGTCTAATACGGTAGTGTCATCTATAAAATATTTTAGAACACGTTGCGAAGAAGGTTCGTCATCTACTATTATACAGCTTATACGTGTTTTATTTTTCATTACTAATAGTTAATAGAACTTTAAAAACTTCGTTTTGTAATTTAGTTTGAAACTGATGCTTGTTTGGGTAGACTAAATTTAAGTTATTTTTTAAATTTTCTAAACCAACACCAGAATGTTTGTCTTCTAATTGATTGCTTGTGTCTAAATTAGTGTTTTCTATCGTAAATCTAAATTGGTGACCTTTTTGAGATAGTGCTATTTTTATAGGTGAGTTAATTTCTCCTGCTATAATTCCGTGTTTATAGCTGTTTTCTAGTAAAGGCAAAAGTAACATTGGGTATATTTTGAAATTTTCATCTTCAATATCAATATTTAACTGTGTAGAAACTGGTAATTCTATACGATGATTTTGAAATGAAATGTAGTTTTTCAATAAAGTGATTTCGTCTTTTAAACTAACACGCTTGGTATCTGAATCGTAGATAACATAACGTAAAATATCTGAAAGCTGAACAATGGCCTCTGTTATACCATCTTTTTTTTCTAAAGCTAAAGCATAAATAACATTTAATGAATTAAATAGAAAATGTGGATTTAATTGGGCTCTTAAAGTTGAAAGTTGTGTTTCAATATGTTGATTTTTAATTTTAAGCAGTTGATTTTGGTTTTTGTTAAAGTAAAACCAATCTTCAGTAAGTTTAAGTAAGCTTGTGGCTACTAAAAAGATTATGAATACTAAATATATATTCTTGTGAGATAGATAGGATATGAAAAAATAACTCGGAAATAGGATATCTAAAATAGGCTGTAAAAGCCATGAACTGAGAGTGGCAAAGACAACTAGATTTATAATAAATGTAACACTGTAAATAAGGTATTTTTCTTGCTTGAGGTAATTGGGTATTAAAACGTAAAAATTAATTAAAACAGGTATTGCTAATGCTGTTAAGAAAGTTAAAGTATAGGCAAAATCTACACGTATTGGTAGTTGGCCTTTTGAAAAAATAAACAGTAAGATTACAAATGCAAACAACCACAGTACACTATTAAAACGTAGTGGCCTGTGGTAATTAGATTTTAATATGGTATTAAAGTTAAGGTTTTGCATTTGCTCTTGTTAGTGCTATTTGATCCGATTCTGTCCACTTATTTTCAATATCAGCGTTTAGATACTTTTTTAAAAAACGATACAGTTCTTCAGAAGTAGCTGTAAGCAATAGTGTTTGTTCTGGTCCAATACTTTCGTGCTTTAACCGTATTTTGTTTTCCTTGAAGATATCTTTTATACGTTCCTCACTAAGCCATGAAAACATAACGTTTTTGTCCGTAGTAAAATCTAGTTTTGCTACAGAGTGTGTTTTTAGTAAGTGCTCTGCAGCTAAACTGTTTATTTCTTCATCTTCAATGTTTATAGGTATAAAGTCTAAGAAATATTGGTTTTCAATTTTAAAAGGCATGGCTATAAAAACGGCTTCTTTTTCATTTTTGATGTAAGTAACGAGATAGCCATCTTTATAGGTGTCGTATGCTAATTTGTCGTCTTCAGAGAGTTTTATGCCTTCTTTTTGGTCTTCTTCAAATTTTGCTTGGAACGATTCTACGGTCCATTGTCCTTTTTTGTGATCTGTCCATTTACCTAATAAGTGTTGGTTATAGTGTAAACTGCTTGTAATGTAAAACGGTTGAAGCGATTTTACAATGCAAGAACTAAAAAGTAAAACACTTAAAATTAACAGTACTCCTTTTGTTTTCATAAGTTATAAATTTAAAAAGTTTTCTCTAAAGTCTTTAAATAATCAATTGTTTACAACAAAATTCGACAAACAATGTGCAACTCATGTCAAACAAATAGAACAAAAAAAAGAGGGCAATTGCCCTCTCTTATATGGTTTGTAAAACCTAAGCTTTGATGTAAGTTTAGGTTTTTGAATTTTAAATAACTAAAAATTTAATGTGTGTATAAATTATCTCAATTTAGGATAATCTGCAGGACTTAACTCGTGCATTACATCATAAATAGCCTCAAAGATATCTTCTACAGATGGTTTTGAAAAATAATCACCATCAGTACCATAAGCTGGTCGGTGTGGTTTTGCGGCTAGTGTCTTAGGTTTGCTATCTAAATATTCGAAAGCATTTTGCTCATTTAATATTTGATCTAAAATATATGCCGAAGCACCACCTTTTACATCTTCGTCAATTACCATTACTCTATTCGTTTTGGCAATACTCTTTACAATATCATGGTTTAAATCGAATGGTAATAAAGATTGAACGTCAATAATTTCGGCATCAATACCAACTTCTTGTAGTTCTTTTGCGGCTTGTTCTACTAAACGTAACGTAGAACCGTAAGATACTAAGGTAATATCTTCACCTTCTCTAATTGTTTCAACAACTCCTATTGGTGTTTTAAACTTGCCAATATTGTTAGGTAATTTTTCTTTTAATCTGTAGCCATTTAAACATTCAACGACTAAAGCAGGCTCATCACTATCTAGTAATGTATTATAAAAACCAGCGGCTTTAGTCATGTTTCTTGGTACCAAAACATGGATACCTCTAATAAGGTTTATAACACCTCCCATTTGTGAGCCAGAATGCCAAATACCTTCTAGTCTATGACCACGAGTTCTTACAATTAAAGGAGCTTTTTGGCGGCCTTTGGTTCTGTAATGTAAAGTAGCTAAATCATCGCTCATAATTTGAAGCGCATACATAATGTAATCTAAGTACTGAATTTCTGCAATAGGGCGTAAGCCACGCATTGCCATACCTATTCCTTGTCCTAATATTGTCGCTTCTCTAATGCCTGTATCAGAGACTCTTAGTTCTCCGTGTTTTTCTTGAAGTCCTTCTAGGCCTTGATTAACATCTCCAATATATCCTGCGTCTTCTCCAAATATTAAAGCTTCTGGGTAGTTGCTAAAAATCGCATCAAAATTTTCTCTTAAAACCACACGACCATCTACTTCTTCTGCATTAGCATCGTAGGTTGGAAGTATTTCAGATTGGTTTAAAGCATTAAGTTTGGATTCGCTGTGTAAATGCGAACTGTATTTTTGTTGTACAGAATTGATATAATTGTTGATCCAGTTTTGAAGATTTGTTTTTGCAGGAGATGATTCTGCTACAACATAACGTAATGCTTTACGGGCTGCGGATAATAAATCTCTTCTTAACGGTTCGTCTATAGCTTCTAAATCGTTCTTTAGTTTCTTTATAAATACACCATTTGAACTTGTAGAAGCCAATTGGTCTAATAAACCAAGTACTTCTTTGCTTTCTGCATAAATAGGATTTATAAATGCAGACCAAGCGGCCTTTTTACCTTCTCTAACGGCTTTTTTAATCTCTCGTTCTAAGGAGGTTAACTCTTCGTCTGTAGCAATGTTATTAGCAATAATCCATTGACGCATTTGCACATTACAGTCGTATTCTGCTTCCCAAGCTAAACGTTCTTGGTTTTTGTAACGTTCATGAGAACCAGATGTAGAGTGCCCTTGTGGTTGTGTTAACTCTTGAACATGGATCATTACTGGAATATGCTCTTTTCTTGAAACTTTTGCAGCACGTTGGTAAGTGTCCATTAACTCAGGATAATTCCAACCATTTACTCTAAAAATCTCGTATCCTTTTTCGTTTTCATTACGTTGAAAACCTTTTAGTATTTCAGAAATATTTTCTTTTGTAGTTTGGTGTCTTGCATGTACTGAAATGCCATAATTATCATCCCAAATGCTAATCACCATTGGTACTTGTAAAACACCTGCGGCATTTATAGTTTCAAAGAACAAGCCTTCACTTGTACTAGCGTTTCCAATGGTTCCCCAAGCAATTTCATTTCCTGATTTAGAAAAATTAGTCGCATCAATACCTTCAACTTGTCTGTATATTTTTGAGGCTTGTGCTAAGCCTAAAAGTCTAGGCATTTGTCCTGCTGTAGGAGAAATATCTGAACTTGAGTTTTTTTGTTCCGTTAGATTTTTCCAATTGCCATTTTCATCTAAACTATGAGTGGCAAAATGCCCTCCCATTTGTCTACCTGCAGACATTGGTTCTTCTTTTAAATCTGTATTGGCATACAATCCAGCAAAGAATTGCTCAATAGTTAATTCGCCAATAGCCATCATAAAGGTTTGGTCTCTGTAATAACCAGATCTAAAATCTCCATTTTCGAAGGCTTTAGCCCAGGCAATTTGTGGAATTTCTTTTCCATCACCAAAGATGCCAAATTTAGCCTTACCAGTTAAAACTTCTCTACGACCAAGTAAACTACATTCTCTACTTGTTACAGCAAGTTTGTAATCGTTTAATACTTCTGCTTTAAAATCGTCAAAAGTTATTTCTGTTTTGGTGTTAGGATTGGTCTTCATGAAGGTAAAAATTTATATAGCGAAAGTACAAAAATTAAAAATTTTATGCAACAGCATTTGACGTTATAATATTGCGATATTGTTAGTAAAATATAAATATTGATAAGAATATTCTAAAATATTCAACAATTTTAACTTTTCAATAAGAATTTGTTAATACCATTTTCGTCTAAACAGACCTAAAAGTACTTGAGGATCTATAGTGAACATAAAGCGGATACGTTCGTCGTAATTTTGTTCTGCGATTTCCCAACCCAAGTTAGAGTAAACTGGAAAATAGATTTCAAAATAGTCTTCTACAAGATTTAATCTAATACCAGAATCGTAAACAAATTTTGGAGAGTTGTATTTGTTTTTTACGAGGCCTGCATCACCATAGGCTTGAATATATCTCCAAATAGAGGTACTAAAATTAGCCGTTGTCATCCATTGGTTGGCAAATGGTGTCTCTAATTGCGATTTAAAACCACCTTCTGCAATTATAATTTGTTGGCTAAACAGACCAGAAGCTTCAGAGCGTCCTAAATAATTTAAATCAAATAGGTAGTCTGTTGGTCTATCTAATGCGAAACTAAAGTAGTTAGAGCTAGGATCAGAATTGTTTTCTAAAAAGAAACCTGCAAAAAATCTAAAGTTGATATTTCTATTGCTTTTTGTGAGTTGTCTAAATTCGTAA
The DNA here is from genome assembly GCF_039538385.1 of Winogradskyella damuponensis. Taxonomy (NCBI): domain Bacteria; kingdom Pseudomonadati; phylum Bacteroidota; class Flavobacteriia; order Flavobacteriales; family Flavobacteriaceae; genus Winogradskyella; species Winogradskyella damuponensis. The sequence continues at coordinate 23,158 of NZ_BAABCB010000017.1, forward strand.
TTAATTGAGAGTTTACTGAATTTGTCTGCTATTTGAAGATCGGTATTAAACTTAGAGTAATTAATAATGCCTGGATTAGATTGTGTATACCTCAAATTAAAGACTCCATAATCGGGTTCATCTAAAACAGTAATAGCATTCTCACCAAATTCTCGGTCAATACTTACATATCTGGCCATAATTTGGTCTATCTTATTGGACCTAAAATTAGAATCATCCCTAAATTGAAAAGTGATAATTGGACGAATTCTTGTAAAAAAAGCATCTTGACCTAAAGATTGGTAGCCTGCAGTAATACCATAAGTGATGTCAAAAAGATTTTTGTTCTCTATATTATGAGTGTAAAATATAGAGGTAGACCCTGTAAGTGCTCTAGATTTTGTAGCGTATTGAGGTGAGAAGCGATAATTTAATCGTTTTCTTAAAATAGTTTTATTATAAATCTTTGTGCCAAGTGTTAAACCATCATAAATGTTATTGAACTCAACTAAGGGCATAAAAAACACCTGATTGTAATTAGGGTCTTCAATATCTTTAAATAAGCGAAACTGTAATGGTTTATTATTTAAAAAATTACCTTTTAGAGTTTTATAATTATCGCGCTGATTGTATTCTGGAATAACATTGTCGTGATCTAATACAAATTTCTCAGTGCTGTCTTTAGGCAATGTGATGGTTTTAGTGTCTTTAATGTTTTCTACCCATAACTTACCTATAACAGAATCGTTTTTTAACTTAAACAGCGATATAGGCATTGAGTTATCTCTCTTATTCTTTAAGGTTAATTTTATAGAGTCTTCAGTAGTTTTTATAGACTTAATTTTAAAATCGATTTTTTTTCTGGTATTAACGTAGTCTGTAAAAAACCAATCAATATCTTTTGATGTTTCAGCTGTAATGAAAGTTTCAAAATCGCTAATTGTAACTGGTTGTAGTTGGTTGTTTTTTAAAAACGATGTAATACTTTGAGATAAATCAATATCGTCAGTAAACTGATCTAAATAATTAAGGCCAATTCCGGCTTTGTATTTTCCTGCAATATTGGCATTAAATTTTGTTAAAGAGTCTTTTGAGGTTGTTAAGGGCTGATCTAGGTTTTTTCGTGCAATTTCCATAGAATACAGAAAGTACTGAAAGTTAAAATCTAAGTCCGAAGCATGAAAAGACTTAATACCCCAAAAATCGGCTAAAGTTCCTAATAGTTTTACATCAGGATAGTTGTCTTCAACATATTTAATTAAATAGTAGATTTGAAGCCCTTCACTTAACCAATGTTCTTTTCTTGGATTAAGTAATAGTGTATTGTCAATGTATTTTTTTAAAGCTGTTTTAACTAGTTTTAATTCGTACTGAAAATCTTTAGGAAAAGGTCTAAAAAAAGCGGGTAATTGATTAAGACCATAGAGCGGGTTTTTTTGATAATCGATAGAAGATACTAATAATTGCTTATGAGGATATTCTCCAAGATGTTTAGTGAGGTACCGTGTAATCTTGTCGGTTAGTAATGCTTTGGCGTGATCTTGTAGTCCTTTTTCCTTAATGTTAGAAATTAAAATAAAGTCATCTGTTTGTACAAAGGTATATGGAGGAAACTTATGTAATGATAAATAGGTGTCAATACGATCTTTACCACTAAGTATAGTGGTTTGGGTTTTGTTATTTGTTTGGGTGGCATTAAAATCTAATTCTGAAGTGACCTTGTAATTCCTAGGATGTGTAATACTTAGTGTTATATCGGATTTAGGGATGAATAAATCGTCTAAGTTTTTATTGCTGTAATACTGCCATTCGCCATTATAAACGGCAGGTGTGATATACCAATATTTTAAATCGAAATCTTTAGTTTTAGAAACACCATAGCCTGTAAAAGTAGCATCTGGTATTAAAAGCTGATAGTTAAGGTGTATAGTATAAGAATCATTAGGTTGTAAAGGGGTTTTAAGCACCACCTTAATGACATCTACATGATTTTTTAAGCGGTTATGTTCTAAGGAATTGTTCTTGTTGTCTCTAATAGCTGTTATTAAGGTAAAACCACGTTGCTCATTTTTTGCTAAATGAAATTTTGTGCTAAACTCTTCTTCAAAACGTTGGGCTAATGGTGTAGATTTACTAGAGTAACTATGGTTCCAATCATTAAGATATATTTCTTTTAAAACAGTGTTAGATTCGTTTTTATAAACAATAGTCTGAGATATCGTTATTGTTTTTGTTTCTACATCTACACTAGCATTAATATCCATAGCATTTTGAGCTGCAATACTGTAGCCAAATACTATTAATAAAGTCGTTATGATTAAGTTTTTGTTCAATTAGAAATAATAAATTTTATAGGGTTTGAATTACTGTTATCTATGTTTGCATAAAACAATCCGGTTTGTAAATCAGAAATATCGAAGTGTTGTTTAGCTTCCGAACTCATTTGGAATAGTTTTACTTTCTGACCTAGATTATTATATATTACTAAACGTTGGTTATATAACTCAATATTATTGATATTAATTGTGAGGCTGTGATTTATAATTGTTGAGTCTAGGTTAAAACCAGACGAAAATCTAAAATCCTCTACACTTAAAAAAGTAGCATCTGTTTCTAATGATAAGGTAACAGGTAGGTGATCGCTAAAACTGTGTAACGCATTCCTTAATTCATATGAAAATTCAGAACCAGTGGTTTCACAATCTGATGAGTTTATAGATTTATTCCAGCAAGAAATTAATCCGTTATTACCATACGCCTGATAAGAACCTGGAACATACGTTATATTTGCTGTACTTATCATATTGTCTGAAGTTAGAATAAAATCAAAACGATCATCAAAACCACCTGTAGCTCCACCTAAGCCGGTTTGTGTACGTGTAGATTGTGTAAATACATCAATATAATCGGTGTTATTGTGCCAACTACCTACGCGATTTACAGGATCTACAAATGTAATGGTATTACTTTCATTTAATAAGGTTTGAAACGCGGCTTCGCTAGACGTATATAAATTTAAATCTCCGCCTAATAAAACATTAGTGTTAGCTGGTAAAGTCTCTAAATAACCTTCAAGATCTTCAATCATTTCGAAACGCTTTTGTGCATTATAGGTTCCGCTAGACGCTTTTAAATGACCAATAATAATATATATTTCTACAGGATCTGTAGTTTGATTTATTGTTTTTAATTGAATCCGATAGACATTAAAATCTCTTAAATAAGTGGGAACAATAATTTCGTCTTCAATAGTAAATTTTGAACTGTCGTAATATAAAAGATTCTGTAAATCATTTTGATTACCTTCAGTATCATCAGAAGTGTTAGAAGTGAAGGTTGCCATTTCATAATTAGAGTTAATAGCGATCTTTGTTGTATTTAAAAGAACCATGGCTCCGGTGATATTGTTGAGCTCACAGACTAAAAATAAATCGGGTTGATAGTCAGATAAAATATAAGACAAATCATATATACGATTAGGAATCGTATTTTCTAAGGGATAATTTAATAAATTATAAAACATCACTTTAACTGTTTCTTGAGCAGAAACAGTTAAAGTGAATAAAGTAATTATAAAAAAACCTACGATTTTTTTTTTCATAGCAAAGAAGGGATTCTTCAAAAAAAAATAAGATTTTCTTAGAAATTAGGGCTAAGGTCGTACTCTTTATAAAAGTTGTTTAATATTTCTATAACTTCATCTCCAGAGTCAACAAGGTGAATAAGGTCTAAATCTTTAGCACTAATATTTCTAGCATCTAATAAAGTTGTTTTTACCCAATCCATTAAGCCGCCCCAAAAATCTTTTCCAACTAAAATAATAGGGAATGATTCAATTTTATGAGTTTGTATTAAGGTTATCGCTTCAAAGAGTTCGTCTAAAGTTCCAAATCCGCCAGGCATAACTACAAAGCCTTGAGAATATTTTACAAACATTACCTTGCGTACAAAGAAGTAATCAAAGTCTAAGCTTTTATCATTGTCTATATAAGGATTGTCGTGTTGCTCAAAAGGTAATTCTATGTTTAAACCTACAGAAGTTCCGCCAGCAATATGAGCACCTTTGTTACCAGCTTCCATAATACCTGGACCACCACCTGTAATAACACCATAGCCTTGTTCTACAATCTTTTTCGCAACTTCTTCTGTGAGTTTATAATACTTATGATCTGGTTTTGTTCTTGCAGACCCAAAAATTGAAACACATGGTCCTATTTTGCTTAGTTTTTCATAACCATTAACAAACTCTCCCATGATTTTAAAAATTGCCCATGAGTCGTTTGTTTTTATTTCATTCCAACCTTTATTTTTGTTTTCTGTTCGCATATTGTTTAAATAATTTATTATAGCATTATAAAAGCCATATAATTATATGGCTTTGTCTGATTTTTTGGAAGACCAAATTTAAGTTAAAATGAACGAATTATTTGGCTATTAACAAAAAAATAAGCGTATAAATGAAAAACTCATACGCTTAAAAGTTAAGATATTTAAGTAATTACAGTGGTTTTCGTCCTGAAATAATATTATACAATATAACTATTATAGCAATAACCAATAGTATATGGATAAGGCTGCTGCTGCTCATTCCTGGAATAATATCGAGAAGTCCTAATAACCACACAACGATACAAATTACTGCTACAAGCCAAAGAATACTTTTCATAATTATAGATTTTAATTGTTAGTTAAATAAATTTATACAATTAAAATGCTAACGCTTACAGTTTTAATCTAATGCGTTAAAAAAAATATGAAATACGTCAGAATTATGAAGAATTGTAAGAATTTACATTAGTTCTTTCTTCAAAAACTTTGCAGTGTAGCTCTTTTTATCTTTTATAATTTGCTCAGGTGTACCTTTGGCTACCACTTGTCCGCCAGCTTTTCCTCCTTCGTAGCCAATATCTATGATGTAATCTACTGTTTTTATCACATCTAAGTTGTGCTCAATAATTAAAACGGTATTGCCTTTATCTGCCAGTTTATTAAGGACTTTCATTAAGACTCTAATGTCTTCAAAATGTAGGCCAGTGGTTGGTTCGTCTAAAATATAAAAGGTGTTTCCTGTGTCTCGTTTACTTAGTTCTGTAGCTAACTTAATACGTTGAGCTTCACCTCCAGAAAGTGTAGTGCTTTGTTGACCTAAAGTAATGTAACCCAAACCAACATCTTTAATGGTTTTAAGTTTTCTATGGATTTTAGGAATGTTTTCAAAAAAATCAACGGCTTCTTCAATCGTCATATTTAACACATCACTAATTGATTTTCCTTTGTAACGAATTTCTAATGTTTCTCTATTAAATCGTTTACCTTGGCATGTTTCACACTCGACATAGACGTCTGGTAGGAAATTCATTTCAATAACACGTAAACCACCACCTTGGCATGTTTCACAACGTCCGCCTTTAACATTAAAGCTAAAACGGCCTGGTTTGTATCCGCGAATCATCGCTTCGGGTATTTTAGCAAATAAACTTCTAATCTCATCAAAAGTCTTAGTGTAGGTTGCAGGATTACTTCTTGGAGTACGTCCAATTGGTGATTGGTTAATGTCAATGACTTTATCTAAATGTTCCAACCCTTTTATACTCTTATAAGGCATTGGTTTTTTTACTCCATTAAAGTAATGTGCATTTAGAATAGGGTATAGGGTTTCGTTAATTAAGGTAGATTTTCCACTTCCTGACACTCCAGTAATACCAATCATTTTACCTAATGGTAGTTCTATGTCTACATTTTTTAAATTATTTCCTGTGCAGCCTTTTAATACCAATTTTTTACCATTGCCTTTTCGTCTGGTTTTTGGAATTTCAATTTCCTTTTCACCATTGAGATAAGCAGCGGTTAATGTGTTTTGTTTTAGCAATTCTTTTGGCGTGCCTTCACTTATAATTTCTCCACCATGTTTACCTGCAAAAGGACCAATATCTATAACATGGTCTGCACGTTCTATCATATCCTTATCGTGTTCAACAACGATTACCGAATTTCCAACATCTCTAAGAGACACTAAAGAGTTAATTAGTTTTTCGTTATCGCGTTGGTGTAAGCCAATACTTGGTTCATCTAAAATGTATAATACACCAACCAATTGCGAGCCAATTTGAGTGGCTAGTCTAATACGTTGTGCTTCTCCACCAGAAAGCGATTTTGAACTTCGGTTGAGTGATAAATAGGTAAGTCCGACATCTAATAAAAACTGAACTCTGCTTCTAATTTCTTTTATGATTTCAGTTGAGATTTGTTGTTGTTTGCTTGATAAGCGTTCTGTTAAACCATCTAACCATTCGCCAAGTTCAACGACATCCATTTTTACTAATTCGGCAATGCTTTTGCCATCAACTTTAAAATAAAGCGATTCTTTGCGTAAACGCGAACCTTCACAAACCGAACATTCTACTTTGTCCATGTATTCTTTTGCCCATCGTGTTAAGGATGTGGAATCTGAGTGGTATTGACTTTCAATAAAATTGGCAACACCTTCAAAATCTATTTTATAATCGCGTGTGACTCCTAAGAGTTTACTTTCTACTGTAAATTTATCTTTACCACCATGAAGTATAATTTTTTTAGCGTCTTCAGGGATGTCTTTCCAAGGGTCGCTTAATGAAAATTCAAAGCGTTGTGCTATAGTTTCAAATTGTTTAAAAATCCAGCTTTTCTTTTGAGGTCCATGTGGTGCTAAAGCTCCATTTTTAATGGATAAGGATTCGTTAGGAACTAGTTTATGATCGTTTACCACATATAATTCGCCAATACCATTACAGTTTTGGCAAGCTCCTTTTGGTGAGTTAAATGAAAAATTATTTGGTTCAGGGTTTGGATATGAAATACCAGAAGAAGGACACATTAAATTCCTACTAAAAAAGCGCGGTTCGTTGGTGTCTTGGTCAATAACCATTAATACATCTTCTCCATGATACATGGCTGTATTTATGGATTCCATTAAGCGTTTCTCGTTGTTTTCGTTATCGTCAATCTTTAGCCTATCAATAACAATTTCGATATCGTGGGTTTTGTAACGGTCTAGTTTCATACCCTTTTCAATATCTACAATGGCTCCATCTGTTCTTACTTTAACAAAACCTTGTTTGGCAATTTGCTCAAACAATTCGCGATAATGACCTTTGCGAGAACGCACAACAGGCGATAATATATTAATACGTTTGCCTTTATACGATTCTAAAATAAGGTCTCTAATTTGCTCATCGTTATAGCTTACCATTTGTTCACCCGTTTCATAGCTGTAAGCATCAGCAGCTCTAGCATAGAGTAAACGCAAAAAATCATAGATCTCTGTTATGGTGCCAACGGTAGAACGAGGTGATTTACTCGTGGTTTTTTGTTCAATAGCAATCACAGGAGATAGGCCATCAATTTTGTCTACATCAGGACGTTCTAAACTGCCTAGAAATTGACGTGCATAAGCAGAAAACGTTTCAATATAACGACGTTGTCCTTCTGCATATATGGTATCGAAAGCCAAAGATGATTTTCCACTACCAGACAAACCGGTTATGACCACTAGTTTATCTCTAGGGATAGTGACATCAATGTTCTTAAGGTTGTGAACGCGTGCACCTTTGACTTCAATTGAATCGTTGAATTGGCTCATAAATTATTTAAATCCTCCTGTTGTTTTTGCGAAGTTGCAAAGGTACAAATTATAGTTGTTAATTAATTGTAAAGGTTTAAGCTGTAAATTAAGTCGTGTGGTTTTAGTTATGGTAAAGTAATTGAGCATTTAGAATCTGCTTGGAGAGTAAAAATAGTAGGTGGAGAAAATGTGGCTATTCTGAAGTTAGTTTGGTTAGTGTTGTTATTGGGAGTTTAATCGTGTTGCTGTTTAATTAATCCGCATTTTGTACATTTACCATTACAAAACTAAAACCCAAAAACAATCATGAAAATCATAGGCATTGGTAAGAATTACGTCAACCAAACTTCAGAAATAAGTGCTAATAAAACTGGTGCGCAAACTATATTTACAAAGCCAGATTCTACTTTGGTTACAGGAAATAAAGATATTCCGTTTCCTAAAATTACAAATGAACTGGCTTATGAAGTAGAATTAGTTGCTAAAATAGGAAAACAAGGTAAAGATATTACACTAGAAGATGCCACTTCTTACATTTCAGAAATAGCAGTTGGTATAGATTATACAGCAACAGATGTATTAGCAGCTAGCAGAGAAAATAAAGGACCTTGGGCTTTGGCTAAAGGGTTTGATGGAGCCTCTCCAATTTCAAGTTTTAAGTCTGTTTCCGAATTTTCCGATTTGAATACTATTAATTTCGATTTGAAGATTAATGGAGAACAAAAACAAGTAGGGCATACCAGTCTAATGATTTATAGTTTTGCTGAAATTATTGCTTATGTATCCTTATTTATGACTTTAGAGGAAGGTGATCTTATTTTTACAGGAACACCAGCAATGGGGAAAGGTTTAAATCATAAAGGCGATCATGTGCAAGCGTCTATAGAAGGTGAGTTGCTATTAGATTTTAAATTGGTTTAATTGGAGATTATTTTTGGAGCGAATCTGACTTTACACGTTTAATTTCCTGTTGCATTTTATTAATGGCATCTGCTGAATTTCCACTGCGAATAGAGTCTTTTTGCGTGGACAAGCTGTTTAATTCTTCTTGAGAATAATTCGTTTCAGTAGTTGCTTCAGTATTAAGATCTTTTGATTTTTTACCAAGTTTTACATTAAAATCTTCGCTATTCCCTTCAATAACCACAGGAATGCCAATAATTCCTAATGGAGGTAAACCTATTCGCATTTTAAGGCTTAGGTCGCCATCAAAAGAGGTTTGGCCTTCTGCTCTTAATCTAAAAGGACTTACTTTAAACTTAAACGGTTCTATGTCTAGTACATTATTGTCTACAGTAGATATAATAGTGATTTCAGACACTTTTGGGTCATTTAAAGCACCAAAACCAGATTTTTCGGATACTTTACCCATTAGCTTATAACCATCAAATTTAACACTATGTACTTTTAATGTGCCTTTGCCTTTAAGTGCGGGTAAAACGGGTAGCATTTCATCGTCTATGGTGCCTGTTAAACTGTAGTCTATCGATACTATTCCTGAGGCTTGTGCAGCAGCAGGTGCTAATTCTTTAAATAAGGACATGCTATTATATCCTTTTTCTATATTGAGTTGATTAGCTTTTAAATCCATAGAAAAGAGAGCTTCTTTTGTGGTTAAAGCTTGATAGAATCCTTTGAGTTGTGCAGTACCATCAACCATTTCTAAAGTACTATTTTTTAAGAAAAGCCCTTGGTTTTTTAACCCTAAATGGCCGGAGAATTCAGTGATATTTAAGCTGTTGTATTTTAGGCTGTCTATTTTAATTTGAATAGCTAAATCTAAGTTTTTAGGGATTTGCATTACACCTGTTACAACGGATTCTGTTGTATTTATATTAGCAGTACTGTCAGACTGCTGGATTAGTTGCTCTTCCTTTGGGAAAAATTCGGTAATATCAATTTTTGGTGATTTTAAATTTAGATCTCCTGTTAATACTCCTTTAGATAATAGTGTATAATCTATATAATTCTGAAAATAGCCATCCATATCTACTTCAGAAGATTGGTGTTGAATAGCTAATTTAGAAAATGCCATTTTATCGTTTAGAAATAGAAATTGCCCTTCTTTAATCAAAACAGGATATTGAAGTATTGAAGTTTTTATCTCAACATCTTTTAAATTTAATGTACCGCTGTTACTATTCTCATTTTGTGAGTTATTAAGTTGTCCTTTTAAATTTAAATCGGCATTTAATTGACCATTTACGATTAAAAACGGTAATTCTACAACTTGATTTAGTGTTGTAAAGTCTATACGTCCTTTCGCTTTTATATCGTATTTTGGTTGGTCAAAATTCTTAAAATAACCTTGACTTGTAAATGGGTTATCTAAAAAGCTAAAGTTTAGGGCATTTACTGTTAGTGAAGACTCTGCATATGACTGCCCTTCATTTAGGATTTTGGCATTAAGTTCAATATTTTTTATAGGCTCTGGATGTCCAGATGTTAGCAAGTAACCATCAGTTAATTTAAAAACACCTTTGGTTTTGGGTAATTTAGATGTTTGTGGTTCATAAATTCCATCTACAGTAACATCTGCAGCTAATATGCCATTAAATTCTAAATCTGGTAAACTTAAAGTTTGATTAAGAATGTTGAGGTTAATATTAGATTGTATATTAGACTTTACATACATGGAATCTGTTCTGCCTTTTACAAACATTTGCCCCGTAGTAATTTCCTTATTGAGTGAAAAGTTAAGACTATCTAGCCTAAGGTTCATCCAGTTGTCTTTAAAATCTCCTTTAAAATTTGCATACAGGTTTTCTAGGGCTTGGTCTGCGTCCTTATGTTTTATATAACCGTCATAAATGTTAACTGTTAGGTCTGTACGGTTTATTTTAGAAGCTTTAGGTACAGATCCTGTATAACCAGCAAGGTGTAGCTTTGCTGTTATATCTCCTTTAAGGCTTAAGTCTTTAGACCATTCTACATATTTTGGAGGTAATGCGCTAATCACGTTTTTAAGCGTGCCGTTTTGTGTTTTAAAAAGTAAATTATAGGCAAAACCATTGTCAAAAACCTTTAAGTTACCGTTAAAATTTACTTCAAGATCATTTAACGAAATAGTGTTTTTATCTAAAGCAATAGATAGGTTTTTAGTATCGTAAATGGTAAACGATTTTGCTTTTAATTTTTTCCCTTTTAAGTATTCTGAGTTTTCAAAAACCACATCAACACTCGTGATGTCTAGTTTTGAACCTAATTTTAGTTCACCATCAATAATGCCTCCTTTTCCGTTGTAGTTAAGTCCATGAGAAAAAACACGAATACCCAAGTCGTTATCTGTATATTCAACTGTTGCATTTTCAATTTTAAGACGTTTAAGGTTTAGGTTTAAACCAGTAGAACTACTATCATTTGCCACTGCTGTAGTGTCTGTTGCTCTTAAGATATCGTAGTTGTTGCGTCCAAATTTATCCTTAACTAGTTTTATATTACAATCGGTAAGATAGGTTTCATTAATTACGATTCTGTCTGAAAATAAGAGTTTAAATACATTGATACCAAATCCTAATTCTTTTGCGTTAATTAAAGTGTCTTTTTCAAAGGGTTTAGAACTTGATAAATTTACATTTTGAAACGAAAAGGTTAATGAAGGAAAATGCGTAAAGAATGAAATGTTGGAATCCTTAAATTGAAGTTCGGTTTCTAAATTTTGATTGATACCTTTTTTGATTTCTTCAGAAATGAGATCATTAAAAATGGAAGGTATAGCAAACAGACTAATGATAAGTAGTAAAAATAGGGCAGAAACCCACTTTAATAGTTTTCCAAACTTGTTTTTATTTACCTTTTCCATTAGTGCTTAGATTGCTAAAAATTATAAGCTGTCAAAAGTAGTATTTTTTTAAGTTTTAACTCGTTGCAATGAGGAATTATAAGAGGTTTTCTCATTAAGAAATTGTAACATTTTTTTGTTTTAGCAGTTCAAATGTTTAAAAAGTTTTAGTTTTATTTATGGCTTTTATTGCCTCAGCATAACATTATAAGTATTGATAACAACGAGGCTTATAATACACTTACAAAATACCACTCATAGGGCTTACCAAGTTGAGGGCATCAGAAAGGCTTTGTTTTAGGTTTGATATTGTAAGGACGTTCCTTAAATTTATCATTAGCGTATTAGTCGTTTCTATCTATTTTGTTGTAGGCGCGAATTACTAAAACAGCCCAAACGATTACACAAATGGATACAAATATCGAAAACGAAAAAATTATTTCATTGGCCTCCATTCAAAATCTGTTTTATAAAGATTACTAATCCAAGTATTGTTGGTGCCCAAAGCCCTACAAATATAGCATGAAGCTCATCTCCTCTTAAGAATAAATATTCGGCAACCACTATAATTAAAGCACATAATGCTAGCATAAAGAGGTTTAAAGGTCCTATTTTTTTTATAAAACTCATCTTAGGTTCGTTATTTCGTTGCCTTAAATTTAATGAAAAAAATAGTCAATACCACTTCAAGTGGACTAAATATAAATGCATAAAATAAGCAGTCGTAATAGAACATCTAAATCTTAAACTTAATGATGTTGGTATTATTGAATGTTATGTGTCTTTTTAATCAGTATTAAGAGTGGGGTATGAATTAGATTAGTGGTGCGTTTTAGGGCGTTATTGCCTTTAGAATTTAACAAAAACTTCATTAAGTTTAACTCAATTATATCACATTGTTAAATTACTGCTAAATCTTTGATGTTTAGATGTTTTATGTCTCTAATTGTGATCCAAAAATGCTTTTAGTTTCGTATCTTTGATTATACCAAATGACCTGTTTTATGAAAGCACTACAAGACCTAAGAAATAGACTATTAAAGTCTAAGCCTAAACGGCTCAAAAACGATATAAATCGTAACGATATTGATGCGAGACGTGTGTTAACACGTTATTTTTCAAAGGACGATGACGACTTCTTATTTATATAATTAGTTCGGGTTTTGGTAGGCCTCAAAATGCATCTAATTTAATGTGGCTCTAAGGCCATTTTGTTAGCTTATGTAAATCACCCCTTTTTGATATGTAAGAGAGGTGAGAGTCATTGTTGAAGCTTCTAATTTTAACTCTAATTGAACGTGATATTTTATTAATAGTAAAATCAGAAGATTAAAAGGAAAAAAGGAGCAGTACGCGCATTCAGGTAAAAGAAAGTAGCAAAATTGGATAAAAGGCTAAGCACACCTAAAGTTATTAATAGACAATCATAAAAAACCACTTCAATACGAGTGGTTTTTTGCTGTAAAGCGGTTATCTTTATACCAATAGAAAATACATGAAATACCAATGGATATAAAACTAGCAGTATTAATAGATGGAGATAACATTCCGTCTGCTTATATAAAAGAAATGATGGAAGAGGTGGCTAAATATGGCAATCCCACTATAAAACGTATTTATGGTGATTGGACCAAACCAAACTTAAACAAATGGAAAAACTTGTTGTTAGAAAATGCCATTACACCAATACAACAATATGGTTACACTACAGGTAAAAACGCTACAGATTCAGCTATGATTATTGACGCCATGGATATATTGTACTCTGAAAAGGTAGATGGCTTTTGTTTGGTTTCTAGCGATAGTGATTTTACACGCTTAGCAACGCGTTTGCGCGAAGCTGGTATGGCTGTTTATGGTATAGGTGAAAAGAAAACACCAAACCCATTTATTGTGGCTTGTGATAAGTTTATCTATATCGAGATTCTTAAAAATCAACGTGAAGAACGACCTTCAGAATCTAGTACAGCACCAACAGCCCCAAAAAATGACTACGATACTATCACTCAAAAAGAGATTAATTTTATTGCGTCTACCATAGATGATGTTGCCGATGATGATGGCTGGGCGTTCTTAGGAGATGTAGGAAGTTTGCTGCAAAAGAAACAGCCTAACTTTGATTCTCGTAATTATGGGTTTCAGAAACTAACGCCTTTAATAAATTCAATTCCTGCATTTGAAATTGAACGTCGTGAAGATTCTAGAGGGCGTTCAAAGTTAATTTATGTAAAACTTAGTGAGGACAAATCTAAGCGAAAGAAGAAGTAGGTTGTGTTGTAAAATAGCCCTTATTAACCTGTGGTCAATTGTAAAATAAAAACATAAAAAAACTTAGTCTAAATTACAGACTAAGTTTTTTTATATCCATTAATTAAGGGTGTCTTGTTATTTAGTTAAAACAAGTTCGCCAGAATTTATAGCTTTTGTGTAATTGGCTTTAACGGTATTTAAAAATCCAAAGAATTTTGAACCGTCTTTTTTCTTAAGTGTTACGGTTGTAGAACCGTTAGCTTCAGTTTCTATTTTATCAATAACAACGGTTTCATTATTTACTGACTTATAATTTGTTACAACACCTCGTTTTATCAAAATATTCGCTTTAGGAAAATCAACGTGATTAAAGCCTTGCGCTGTTGGCGTTTTTACGGTTAATATATCTCCTTCTTTTGGTGTGTTATTAGCAGAAGCTGTTAAAACGAAAGCGAAGCATAAAAGTGTAAAAATTACTTTTTTCATAGTGAATTGGTTTTAAATTGTGTTTGTAGTAAAAATAATAAGATTTTTTCATCGAATTTATAACTTTTAATAATTCTTAACATTTGTAAATACATTCTAAATTCAGATAATTTTTTTATTATTTTAGTTTTTTAAATAACCCTAAAGCATATAAAAAACACGATGAAATTATTAGGAATAGGATCGAGAATAAACCACGCAGAATTTGGAAAAGGAGTTGTTACCAATGTCACTTCAAAACACTATTGGGTAACTTTTATTGATAACGGATTAGAAACTATAGATTTAGACTCTGAATTTGACGTCATAGAAGCTGCAGAAGACGATGTAGATACGGTTAGTTTTTATGAGGTTGAACGCAGTTTAAAATCCATATTAAAAAAATGGTCTGATGTGTCTGAAGTAGTTGCTATTGCAGATAAGTGGAAAGGAGGGAAGCTAATTATGCAACCTGGAGATACAAACTTAAAGTCGAGTGAAATACCTATAGATACATTCTTTCATAAGATTACTATGGTTCGTGATCGCTTGCGTGTTATGGAACAGAAAATTAACTCAAGTAATCTTGAAGAACAAGAAAAGATAGATTTACAACAATACATCACAAGAAGTTATGGAAGTTTAACAAGTTTTAATGTGTTGTTTAAGTTGAAGAGTCAGCAGTTTGTAGGGCAGAGGAGTAAGTAGTTTTTTGGATTGCAGTATTGGGTGAGTGCTTTTTGAAGTTTAGTTCTTATTAGCGCTCTTCCGATTTCTATTTTATAAAAACAGTATGTTACTGCTTAAGATTAATTAAAAACCCCTTTCAAACTGAAAGGGGTTTTTTTGAAGTTTTATGGTTTATTTTATTTAACGTGTCAATGTAACAGTGCCGCTACAATTATTTCCTAATTCAACACAACCAGGTCCCGTTACTTCTTCTTGGCTACTTTCACTTGTTCCTGTAAATGTATCTGTTTCCAAATTATAAGTCAATTGAGAAGAATAATTAGCTATTTTAAAATCAACACCACCACAAGGTGGAGAGAAAAAATCTTGATATACAGCAGTTATAGTTAAAACGTTATTCTCAAAAGTGAAATTATTAGTAATATAATTACCATTAGCATCATCTTCTTGAGTTACTGTATAATCGTCATTTAATGTAAGAGGTCCAGTTCCATTATCTGTAGATGTGTTGCCATTAGTAGAAACACAGTCAGAGTTTTCAGTGATTGTCCAAGAACTAAAAATATTAATATATGTCTCAACATATACGTAGTCGCCATCGACTTCTTCTAAGACCATCTTGTTAGGTGTTAATTCTAATACTGTAATTATTGAAGATTCACCTTCGGCAGTTTCAATAATTGTATTGTCGTTTATTTCGTAATTACTAGTAGATTCATCAGCATTTTCACAGAATTCTCCATAATATTCTGTAGAAATTAATTGTGATGCATTAAATTGTACAATAATATTACAATCGTCAATACTAAAAGTATTTTCTCCATTTTCTGTTTCACCGACTAAATACCAAGTGCCAATTAATAGCTCTGCATTTACTGGTTCAACTTCGCCTATTGTTGCAGATGCAAAAGCAACACAGCCATTGTTATCTACAACCATTAGGTAGTAATTGCCTTCTTCTGGGGCAATAATAGAATCACTTATTATACCTGTATCGGTTTCTCCTGTAGACCAATAAAAATCATAATCTTCAGTCTCTCCATTAACAATAGCAACCAAAAGATTACCTGGATCTATACCAATAATAACTTCTAGGTTAGCATCATTACATTGATTTTCAATTAGTGTTGTATCAGGAGTATTTGGCGCATCAGGATTGGTAACATCAACAGGTGGTTCTGATGCGGAAGCGGCTCCAGCAAATATAACAGCAGCCAGAACTCCTGCAAAAGCTGTAGGAGCCGTAACTACTAATATTGCAGCGCCAGCAACTCCGGCACTAACACCTAGCCAACCACTAAGAGCAGTCCATTCTATAGTATTTGTACCTCTTAAAAGATTATAACCTGTAAAATCTTCTCCATCAACTTCGACAGTTGAAAAATTAACTACTGTATCTTCCATCGACGTCCAATCGCGATCATAAACAATATAGTTTACTAAGCCGTCTTCAGGATATTCAAAACGGTGTATGATGTTATCTTTAATCCCATTAGTTTCAGAGTAAAGCAGTGAAACTCTTTGATTGGTATCTAAAATAATAAACTCTGTTTTGTTTGAATTTGCAATTCTGTAGGCGAAGCTTTTAACCTGCAAAGGGTTGCCAGATGCATCTGCATTTCCATAAACATAGGTCGTGGCATTATCACTATCGATATAGATTTCTGATAATAATTGACCTTCAGAATTAGGTGCATTTACATATTCTATAATGGAATTATTTGGGTTAACAGTATCTGTTGTCTCATCATCAGAACAAGAAAACACTACTGTAATTAAACTGAGTAATAAAAAAAAGCGGATAAAATTTTTCATGGTAAAATAGTTGATTAATAATGATTGAAAAATTAATGAATGATACTCAATTCAAAAATACCTAGTACTAGGTATTTTTGAATTGAGTAGATTATTAAAATAATCAACTAGAAGATGAGATGTGATGTAATGAGAAGCTGAGGTATTGCTTTGTTTTTAGGATCACAAAACAGTCTCTTTACTGCGTTGTAATCTGTAACTTAGCAACTAACTTACAAGCTAAGCCCTTTCACATCACTTATTTCTATCCCAAGAAATAACAATTTATGGAATGTGGGTAATTCCGCTCCTGTTTCTGTAGTGACCCAATTTTCCCATGTGGCCTCTAAGCCATCAATAGGCAATATATCCACCCACATTTGAAAGCTTGTTGGTTTACCATTAGCATCTAAATGCCATAAATATGAATCGCCTGGCGTAGAGCCTCCAGAAGTATAGGTTACTAAAAGGGCGTCTTTTTGGTCTTCTGTTTTTACCAATCTGCGTTCCGTGCCTTTATCAAATACTTTGTAGGGAGCAACCAACCAAAACGAATCGTTATTAAAATAGTTTTCAGCTTTAGTAATATAGTCTTGTTTCTCTATGCCATTGTATTCTTGTTCTAAAACAAAAACTTTAGAATTATTAGGATTTTCAAAGTCTAAAAGTACTGTAAAACTGTCCCAGTATACTTCGCAGGTATGATCAGACTTATACCATTTGTAGTGTTGTTTACCTCTAAAGGTCCACTCTAAATAGTCGGTATTTAAATAGGCTGCTTCATCTAAGGCATCAAGCATTTTAGTGGCTAGTTGGTCTGCTTTAGCACCTGGTTGCCCTTTTGGTAAGTCTTCATTGTATTTGAAATATATAAACCCAAAAAGTAATAGTGAAGGTAAAGTGAAGAATACGATAACTCCACCTATGATTTTTAGTGCTTTTTTTAATTTGGATTGTTTTGCCATAATAAGTCGTGTTAAACTTCAAGAATTAATAAGGTTAGATAGTAATGCTTAAATCTGTTTTATGTTAAATTGCTTTTCAATCTCTATACGCTTGGTGTTACTATATGTTTTAAGGTCTTCAAAAAACAAGGTAAAATCGGTTTCAAAAGCATCGTAATGTGCTTTAAGTTCTTTGGTAGCTTTGTTCATTTTAGAAAGCCCTTTTGTTCTGTGATTCATGCCATTTAAAACAATTTGTATGCCTTCAATTGTGGCATAACTGAGTAACCAATTATCTTCAATCATAATTGGAGTGAGCTTTTTAAATCGCGGAGGTAAGAGTTCAATATGCGCTTCAAGACTTTTATAAAAATTATCAATATAATCCGCAAGCGGAATGTTTGAATAAGTCTTCCAGTTTTTGGCTAAAAAATGATCAAAAAAGATGTCTACAATGACACCGCTGTAATGACCATAACCTTTATGTAAGCGTTTGGTGCATTGTCTAAAAAGAGGATGCGCGTCAGTAAAAGTATCAATATGGCGATGTAATTTAATGCCTGCTTGAATTTCTGTAGGGTATAATTTGTATTTATTACCTCTTACACCATCGCTAACAAAGTTTCCAATAGTAATGAGTTCGTTGTCTCCTGAAAGATAAATATGGGCGAGAAAATTCATGCATCGAATTTACAAATTCATAATAACAAAATAGTTAAAAACGGTATATCTATTTATATTTGCTAAAAATAGATGTATACATGACTTTAATAAAATCAATATCAGGAATTAGAGGGACTATAGGAGGACCAGTAGACGAAAACTTAACACCTATAGATGCGGTTAAATTTGCAGCTGCTTACGGAACTTGGTTGAAGCAACAGCGTAATAAAGACAACTATGTAGTTGTTGTGGGTAGAGATGCTCGTATTTCTGGTGAAATGATTCAGAATTTGGTAATGAATACTTTAGTTGGTCTTGGAATTCATGTTATTGATTTAGGGTTGTCTACAACACCAACAGTAGAAATCGCTGTGCCATTAGAACATGCAGATGGTGGTATTATATTAACCGCAAGTCATAACCCTAAGCAATGGAACGCCTTAAAGCTTTTAAATGCTAAAGGTGAGTTTTTAAATGGAGCAGAAGGACAGAAAATCTTAGAGATTGCAGATTCTAACGCTATGAATTTTGCTGAGGTTGATGATTTAGGGAAAATAACAATTAACGATGCGTATATTGATATTCATATTGATGAGGTCTTAGATCTTGACTTAGTGAATGTAAAAGCTATAAAAGAGGCCAATTTTAAAGTGGTTGTAGATGGTGTGAATTCTACAGGAGGTATTGCTATTCCTTTATTATTGGAACGTTTGGGTGTTGAGCCTGTAAAATTATATTGTGATCCAACAGGTCATTTTCCACATAATCCAGAACCTTTAAAAGAGCACTTAGGTGATTTAGCAAAAGCGGTTGTAAAAGAGCATGCAGATTTCGGAATCGTGGTAGATCCAGACGTTGATCGTTTAGCCTTTATGGATGAAACAGGAGAGATGTTTGGTGAAGAATACACTTTAGTAGCTTGTGCCGATTACGTATTGAGTAAAACGCCAGGAAACACAGTGAGTAATATGAGTTCTACACGTGCTTTACGTGATGTTACCGAAAAACATGGAGGAACTTATGAAGCGAGTGCAGTAGGAGAAGTAAACGTTGTTACTTTGATGAAGAAAAACAATGTAGTTATTGGTGGTGAAGGAAATGGCGGCATTATTTATCCAGATTCTCATTACGGACGTGACGCTTTGGTTGGTGTCGCTTTATTTTTAAGCTTATTAGCTGAAAAGCAAATGAAAGTAAGTGAGCTTAGAGCTTCTTACCCAAACTATTTTATGAGTAAGAAGAAGATTCAATTAACTCCAGGATTGGATGTTGATGGCATTTTAAACGCTATGGAATCTAATTATAGCCATGAAAAATTAACGACTATTGATGGTGTAAAAATTGATTTCGCGGATAGTTGGGTACATTTACGTAAGAGTAACACAGAGCCAATTATTAGAATTTATACCGAAGCACCATCACAAGCAGCAGCAGATACTTTAGCAGATCGTTTTATTGAAGAAATAAAAGCGATTGCTAATATTTAATTTTAATATTAAGAAGCTGTAAATAACTAAGAGTCTCAAGTAAATAAAAGTATATTAAGACATGCGTTGATAGTCATTGTCTTAATTTGTAAAATGACAGAAGGATGATTTTAGAAACGAATTCTACAGAGGTAACTGAATTGGAAGCCTATTTTAGTCAATTTAGACAACATATCATTGGTCAGGATCAACGCTTTGAATCCCCTTATGGAGAACAAAGAATCATTTATACCGATTGGACAGCTTCGGGACGTTTATACAGACCTATAGAAGAGAAAATTAGTAATGAGTTTGGGCCTTTTGTAGCCAATACACATACGGAGACTACAGTTTCTGGTACAGCAATGACCAAAGCGTATCATAAAGCTAAGCATATTATTAAGGATCACGTCAATGCTAATGATGATGATATTTTAATCTGCTCAGGAAACGGTATGACAGGTGTTATTAATAAGTTTCAGCGTATTTTAGGTTTAAAAGTTCCTGAGAATTTAAAGGAATTTACTTCTATTCCAGAGGAAATGCGCCCTGTTGTTTTTGTTTCACATATGGAACATCATTCTAACCAAACGACCTGGTTAGAAACGATGGCTAAGGTTGAAGTTGTTCCGCCAGATGACGAAGGTTTATTTTGCTTAAAGAATTTAGAAACCTTATTACATAAATATAAAGATTGTACCATAAAAATTGCTTCTGTAGTAGGCGGTTCTAATGTTACAGGTATTCAGATTCCGCATCATGATGTTGCTAGGTTAATGCATAAACATGGTGGCGTTTGTTTTGTAGATTTTGCTTGTTCTGCGCCTTATGTAGATATGGATATGCACCCTAAAGATAAGGAGGCACAATTGGATGCTATTTTCTTTTCGCCTCACAAATTTTTAGGTGGCCCAGGAACTTCAGGTGTTTTGGTTTTTAATAAGAAACTGTATAAAAATATGGTGCCAGACTGTCCAGGAGGTGGCACTGTAAGTTGGACCAATCCTTGGGGCGAACACAAATACATAGATAATATAGAAGATAGAGAAGATGGTGGAACACCCGGTTTTCTTCAGGTTATAAAAACAGCACTTTCTATAAAGTTAAAGGAACAAATGGGAGTGGATAAAATGTTGAAACGCGAGCACGAGTTGGTTGATATTATTTTTAAGCAGCTTGAAGGTGTCTCCAATATCAACATTCTTGCAGGTCAGCATAAAGATAGACTAGGTGTTATTTCATTTTATATTGATGATTTGCATTTTAATTTAGCGGTGAAATTATTAAACGATAAATTTGGAATACAAACACGTGGTGGTTGTAGTTGTGCGGGGACTTATGGTCATTTTTTATTGCATGTAGATCAGCAAATGTCACATGAGTTAACAAATGAAATTTCTATAGGAGAGCTAGTACGTAAGCCCGGTTGGATAAGGATGTCTATTCACCCAACAACAACGAATGCCGAAATTAATTATGTATGTGAGAGTATCATAGATTTAGCAAAACATCATGAAGAATGGGCTAAAGATTATGAATATTCTAAATGTAACAATGAGTTTGTACATAAAACTTTAGTTGGTAAGCCTTGTACAGCAACTAATGTAGATGCTTGGTTTGAGATGTAATAATTTGTGGTTTTGATATATGAACTAAGTGTGTTCATAATCTAAAATTGGCCGTAAGCTTGATCTTTGTTTTTAGAAGGAAAATAGCCTAAAGAAATTTAGGTGGCACTTTGTCTCTATGTTTCCAACGTCTATGCGTCCAAAGATAAAACTCTGGAGCTTCTAAAATTTGTTCTTCAACCAACTTAAAGAATAGGTCTGTAATTTCGTAATCCTTGTATGCTTTAGGAGTTTCTGTTATGGTTTTAAAAGTTGTTTCGTAATAGCCACGTTTAATACGTTTTACACTAAAGAACACTACAGCCATATCTAATTTTTTGGCTAACATTTCTGCACCAGTGTACATCGGAACTTTAATCCCCATAAATTCATTCCAATGAAAAGCTTTATTCACTTTAGGAGTTTGGTCAGATACAAAACCATTGATGGTTAATTCGCCTTTTTTCTTGCTTTCAAGGAGGACATTGTAAGTTTCTTTGGTCGTAATTAAATGCGAATTATACTTTGCTCTAATTCGTTTAACTAATTTATCAAAATACTTATTGGCTAAACGTTTATAGACGGCATAACCTTTGTGTTTTACATGCTTTTGTAAAATAAAAATCCATTCCCAACTCCCATAATGTGCACACATTAAAATAATGCTTCGTTGTTTTTTCTCTAAATCATTGATTAATTCTACATTGGTAAATTTGAAGCGTTTATTCATTTGAGCTTCAGTAATAGTCAATGATTTTATAGCTTCCACCATCATATCACAAAAATGGTGATAGAATTTACTAGCTATAGATGAAATTTCTTTTTCTGATTTTTCTGGGAAAACTAATCTTAAATTGTCTTTTACAACCGTTTTTCTATAGCCAAAAACGTTATACATAAAAAAGTAAATAACGTCAGAGAATCCATAAAGTAATCTAAATGGTAAAATTGAAATTAGCCAAAGAATAGGGTAAACTAAGATATAAGCAATAAGTTGCATTAATGTATGTTAGTATTAAAGCACAAATATATATTATATTTGATTTATAGTATTAGAGTTTATGGACAATTTAGGTATAAGTTTAGTTACCATTATAATTATTGCAGCCAACGTTATTATATCCTTTAAAGGGTTTGATGATCGTGGCTTTTTTGAAAAATACAAGTTTAATGTTGGCAGCATAAAGCGCGGGGAACATGTTAGGATGTTGAGCTCTGGATTTTTACATGCAGATACCACGCATTTATTATTTAATATGTTTACGCTTTATTTTTTTGCAGATGCTGTGGTTGCAGGATTAGGCAATTTTCATTTTATTATTATCTACTTCGGCAGTTTAATTTTTGGAAATCTCCTATCGTTGTATTTTCATCAAAATGAATATTGGTACAGTGCTATTGGTGCAAGTGGTGCTGTAACAGGGATTTTATATTCTGCTATTTTATTACAACCAGATATGAGTTTGTATATGTTTTTTATTCCAATCCCTATTCCTGGTTATGTGTTTGGTATAGGTTATTTATTATATTCCATTTATGGCATGAAAAATAAAATTGGTAACATTGGTCACGATGCCCATTTTGGTGGTGCTGTAGGTGGTTATGTGGTGACTTTACTCTTAATGCCAAGCTTATTTAAAACAAACTTAGGGTATGTTGGTTTATTAGCCATACCAATTATAATTCTGTTTGTACTCTATAAAACAGGTAAATTAAAATAACAGAAGACCGTATTTTATTTTTGTAATAGTTCTTCTACCTTAAGTCTTAGGGCATAACCTCTAAGGTTTTTAGCTGCTATTTTTCCGTCTTTATCTAAAACGTATGTTGCAGGAATAGAATTGATATTATACAGTTGTGCAACAGGATCATTAAAGTATTGTAAGTAAGATACCTGAGGCCAAGTTAATTTATCTTTTTTAACAGCATCTAACCATGCTTTTTTAGGATCTTTTTGTCCACGAGACCCGTCTAAAGAGACTCCAATAATTTCTAATCCTTTACTATGGTATTCATTGTAAATTTTAACAACATTAGGATTTTCTCTTCGGCAAGGACCACACCAAGCTGCCCAAAAATCTATAATAGTTACTTTGCCTTTAAGATCGTTTAAAGCTACCATTTCGCCATCTGCATTAGGTGCTTCAAAATTAGGAGCAACTTTTCCAATTTCTAAAGAGGTAGTTTTTGTATAAGCTCTGTAAAGTTTTTCTAATCTTAACTTGGCAGCGACTCCGTCTCTAGATGTTTGTACTGTTGACGATAAATTATTAAAGGCCTCCATATATTTTTCGATATCTAGGTTAGGCTTTTTGAGTTCTTCGCCAATAATAAATAAACTAAAAAAATTGTCTTTATTACTATCAATAAAATCTAAGGTGTATTGTGTTTTTTTATTGTTTAAGACTTCCAATCGTTTTAAAATGGAATCTTGTTTTGCTGTGTTTTTTTGCAATCTTGCGTTTCGCATTGCAGTTCTTACAGGTAATATTTCCTTTTCAATATTGTTTAATCCCGTTTTATAGGTTTCAAATTTCTTTTGAGATTTAGAACCTGTTATTTCTGAGCTTAGTATTCTACCTTTATTAATATTAATGTCTATTTCACTGTTTTCTAACATAAAAGGAAGCTTTCCAGGAATACTATTTACGGTAATGTTATATAATGAAGGTGTTTGCATTTCGCCTTCAAAAGTGAATTGTTCATTTACAATCATTTGGGTTTTAACGAGTCTGTCTTTTCCTTTTTCATCTATACTATTTAGATGTACTCTAACACCATTATAAACCCCTTTTGCAGTTCCATTAATAATATAATTAGTTCTTTTAGGTTCTTCTTTACAACCCATTACTAGTAGGCTCGCAAATATGCATAGGAATAGATTTTTCATAATAATAAATTAGATGATAGTATTTTGAATAATTAACGTGTTACAAATATAAAAACAAAGTTGTAAAACTCGTAAAATAAGTAAAGTCTCTAATAAGTGAACGCTTTTAAGGAGCGTTGGTCTAAAGAATCCCATAATTTACAATACTTTTGCAACAAAGACTTAGAATATGCATAACGATACCATTGTAGCTTTAGCAACACCCTCAGGTAGTGGTGCCATTGCAGTTATACGATTATCTGGACAGGAGGCCATAAACATTGCTTCAAAATGTTTTAAATCTGTTTCTAATAAGGATTTAAACCAACAGGCGACACATACCATTCATTTAGGCCATATTATAGACGCACAGCGTACTATTGATGAGGTTTTGGTGTCTGTTTTTAAGAACCCTAATTCTTATACGGGTGAGAATGTGGTAGAGATATCGTGTCATGGGTCATCTTATATTCAACAAGAAATTATTCAGTTGTTTTTACGCGAAGGTTGTAGGATGGCTACGGCTGGTGAATTTACCTTGCGTGCTTTTTTAAATGGTAAACTCGATTTGAGTCAGGCGGAAGCTGTTGCCGATTTGATTTCTAGTGATAATGAGGCGTCGCATCAGATTGCGATGCAGCAAATGCGTGGTGGTTTTTCTTCTGAAATTGCTAAGCTTCGTGAAGAGCTTTTGAATTTTGCTTCGTTAATAGAATTGGAATTGGACTTTGCTGAAGAAGATGTAGAGTTTGCAGACAGAACTCAGTTTAAGGCCTTAATAAAACGTATTAATTTTGTATTGAAACGTTTAATAGATTCGTTTGCAGTAGGTAATGTGATTAAGAATGGTATTCCTGTTGCCATTGTTGGTGAGCCTAATGTAGGAAAGTCGACCTTATTGAATGCTTTATTAAATGAAGACCGTGCGATTGTTTCTGAAATCGCAGGTACCACAAGAGATACAATTGAAGATGAAATTTCTATTGGAGGTATTGGTTTTCGGTTTATAGATACGGCAGGTATTCGTGAGACTGAAGATGTTGTTGAAAGCATTGGAATAAAGAAAACCTTTGAAAAGATAGAGCAGGCTCAAGTGGTGATGTTTTTGGTGAGTAGTCCGCAGTTGGCTGTGGATAAAGAAGCTATTAAAACCATTACGATTGAGATTGAAAAGGTAAAAAATAAGTTTCCACAAAAGCAGTTATTGGTTATTTTGAATAAGATTGACCAGATTACGGATTCTGAATTGGCCACTATTAGAACGGCTTTAGAATCTAATGCTACTCAGGTTATTCCTATTTCGGCAAAGACTGGTTTTGGAGTGGAGCAACTTACCAATAAACTACTCGATTTAATTAATACTGGAGCGTTGCGTAATAATGAAACTATTGTAACGAATTCACGTCATTACGATGCTTTATTGAAGGCTTTTGAAGAGGTTCAGAAGGTGAAAGACGGTTTAGAGACCGGCTTGTCTGGTGACTTGTTAGCTATTGATATTCGTCAGGCCTTGTATCACTTTGGTGAGATTACAGGTGAGATTACTAATGATGATTTGTTGGGTAATATCTTCGCAAACTTCTGTATCGGGAAGTAATTAAGCTTCTTTTTATTGGTTTTTACTTGTTTTTCAATGGTTTACATATTCTTTTTTGTTGCCTAATTGCCCTTTTTTAACTATATTTGTTTCATATATGTTGCCCAACATACGGATTTGTTGCCCAAATCTGTTGGCAAAAATAAAGGCGAAATGATGCACCATAACGCACCACGTTGCACCATTACGCTACATAAAGCACCATTTATGAGCAGTAATTTATACATCCCGAAAACTTGTAAGCATTGCGGAAATGCTTTTACAGCACGTACAACAGTAACTAAATACTGTGGTAATTCTTGCGCTAAAAAAGCCTATAAGGCCAGAAAGCGTAAAGAAAAAATTCAATCAACTCTTAATGCAGATATGAAGCAAAAGAATGAAGTGATTGAGGTTCAAAATACAAATGCTGTAAACAATAAAGATTTTTTAAGCGTTACAGAGGCTTCTCAATTAATTGGTGTTAGTAGATGGACCATTCAAAGAATGATTCAACAAGGACGTTTAAAAGCTGTTCCTTTCGGAAGAAAACGTATTGTAGCCAGATGGCAAATAGAAAACCTTTTTAATTAGCATCCTATGAAAGTAACATTAAGACAACGCAAGAAGAATGACAAAATAAGTTTGTATTTAGATTACTATCATAAAGGCAAACGTAAAACCGAATATTTGCGTTTATACCTTACACCTAACCCTAAAACTAAAACCGAAAGAGAGGTTAACAAGAAAACCAAACAATTAGCGGAAACTATTTGCGCTCAACGACAGATTGAAATTCAAAACGGTATTTATGGATTCCAAGATATTGAGAAATTAAAAGGGAGTTTTATTACTTATGTAACAGCATTAGCAGAGAAAAAGAATACAAGCTCTGGTAACTATGGTAATTGGAACAGTATGTTAAAACATCTAAAAACTTTTTGTCCAACAGACGTAAGTTTTCAAGATATTGATAAGGATTTTGTAGAACGGTTTAAAGAGTATTTAGATAAGGATGCTATGGCAAGAGCAGGTAAAAAATTATCTCAAAACTCTAAATATTCCTATTATGGAAAATTTAATGCAGCATTAAAACAAGCTGTTAAAGATGGTATTTTAAGAATAAACCCAGCAAATGGTGTTGAGTATTTTAAACAAGGTGAACCTCAACGAGAGTTTTTAACTTTGGATGAATTACAAATAGCAGTTAACACAGAATGTGAGTTACCACTTTTAAAAAGTGCTTTTATATTTTCTGCGCTTACCGGTTTACGTTGGTCAGATATTGAAAAACTGATTTGGTCAGAAATTCAACATTCTAAAGAAATGGGCTATTATATTCGTTTCAGACAAAAGAAAACAAAAGGAGTTGAAACTTTACCTATTTCAGACCAAGCGGCAGAACTGTTAGGAGATAAAGGTAAACCTGAAGAAAAAGTTTTTCAAGGTTTACATTATAGTGCTTGGTCAAATTTAAAGTTGCAACAATGGATGCTTAAAGCAGGAATAACAAAAAATATCACGTTCCATTGTGCGCGTCATACCTATGCAACTTTACAATTAACTTTAGGAACAGATATTTATACAGTTTCAAAGTTGTTGGGTCATAAGGAATTGAGAACTACACAGATTTATGCCAAAGTAATTGATGATAAAAAGAAAGAAGCTGCTAACCGTATTCAACTGGATTTATAATGAAAGGAAGTATGTTTTCAAGTTTAGTTTATATAACCAATGGCCTACATAGAGATAATAGAAAGGAAAAGGATTTTAAGCACTTATTGTCTGATTTCAAATTGAATCCAAAAGCTAATAATGCGGTTTTTAAAGTAAACTTTAAAAAGCCTTTAAATGCTAAAAAAGAATACTACCAAAAGCTGATATTTAATGAAACAGAAAAGACAGTAGTATCATTTGTAAAGGAATTTCCTGAAAATGCTACAGTTCCAGAAAATAAATACAGTTTTACTATTCTGCTTAACAAGTTTGATAAGTACTTAAATGACATCGCAAATTATATAAATAATAGAGCGATAACAGCAGATTTTAATATTGACGACAATTATATCATCAACTACTTAAAAGTATCTGTAATCCGATTATATGCTGAACTGCAAGAACAATATGGTCAGTTTTCAGAAGATTCAAAATTCACAATTTTAGAAATAGCTGAAAAATATTTTAATGACACAACGTTTGATATTAATCAGATAGAAAAAGCGAACACAAAAAAAACAGTTACTAAAAAAGAACCGAGAGTTACAGCAAAACCAAAAACCTCTTTCGGTTATAAAAGCAAAGACACCTCAACCTTATTAACTGTACTAAAGCAATTAAACCTAAAAATTGATTTGTTAGATAATCGTTCAACTGTTGAGCAATTTCAAGAACTATTATTATCTAAAGATTTTACAGTAGTAGATTTTCAAATTTATCTTCAATGCGAAACCACACAGTTTAGTTACGTGGTAAAAAAGCTAAAACCATTTTTTAATAGTTTCAATCCTACTTCAATTGAACGCTCTGGTAAATTTAGAACTAAAACAGATACACCTTTAAGAGCAAATAATCTTCACAAAAACAAAGTTCACAACCCAAAAGAAAAGGAAGAAATAGATAAAATCATCCAACAACTGCAATAAAAAACAGTAAGAATAGTAAGAAACCTTACTGTTGTCTTACCCTTGCTTTACACTCTTACTAAAATAGGAAAGCCAATTTTAAACCTTTGTCCTGTTCTTGAAAACCAAGAATGACATTTGGCCAGATGTCCTCATTTATTTAAAACAAAATAAACGATGGACACAAATATCATCGAAAAGTTAGACCGCATTGAAAAACTCTTATTAGAGCAACAAACAATGCAAAAGCAAGTATTGAACTTCAATGAAACTTGCAAGTATTTAGAACTATCACAATCGCACTTGTATAAACTTACAAGTACGGGAGCCATTCCACATTATAAACCGAATGGAAAAAAAATCTATTTCCAACGTCAGGAGTTAGACCAATGGTTACTACGTAACCGTATGGATTCCCAAGATGAAATCGAACAGCAAGCTGCCGATTACCTAATCAAAAAAGGAAAGGTAAAGTTATGACTGAAATAATCGATTTACTCTTGGCACTCTCACAAGAGATTAAGGACATAAAAGCACGTATCGAATTAATAAGAGCAACGAGAGCAGAGTGCTTAAAAGATACGTGGATTGACAATCAGGACGTATTGCAAACGCTACATATTAGCCAACGCACACTACAAACATTCCGTTCAAATGGTACGCTTCCATATAGCAAGATACAAGGTAAATTTTATTACAAGGTATCTGATATAGAGGAACTATTACAGAGCAATTATTATAACCCAAATTTCAAATGCGATGGTAATAAGTAGAGAAAATATCTTGAAGAAAACGCATTACGGTTTAAATATCTATGCGTATGTATTAAGACAGTATTATTCTGAAACAACAGTCCTTTCCTTAAAAGGAAGGGACTGCGGGGTAACCCGTAACCCTTTTAACGGTGGTAAATCAACATTACAAATTAATGTTGTTGAAAATAAAGCAATACATTATGATACAGAACTAACCGATTTTAAAGGTGATGTTTTTGATTTTGCATCCTATCATTTTAAACTCGTAGATGATGAAGAATTATTACTTAAAATCAACACTGAATTACATCTAAATCTTGAAGTTAAAAAAGAAAATGAATTGTCTTGGTTAGATGATCCCGATGATACTTGGTATGCTTACAGCAGTTTTTATAAAGCACCAATTAGAAATGTATTTCCAAATCAAAAAGTAAGATTACATCAAATATTTGAGCGTATTACAAGCGATAAGTATAAAAGTATCACAGAACAATTCAGAGCGATTAAAGACCCAAAAGAAGCACGAAAATTTAAAGCAAATCATTTTGATTATGTAACATTTTCAGGTGTGTTTTCTAAACGAAATGATGATAGTTTAATTGAGCATTCATCATTACTGACAATCGATTTTGACCATTTAGAAAATCTTGAAGAACTAAAACAACAATTATTAAACGATGAATATTTCGAAACCGAATTGCTGTTTACATCACCTTCAGGAGAAGGCTTAAAATGGATAATTAGAATCGATTTATCCAAAGTGTCACACAATGAATATTTTATTGCGGTGGCCAATTATATAAAACATACATATAACATAGAGGTTGACCAATCAGGTAAAGACATTTCCAGAGCGTGTTTTTTATCCCACGATCCATTGGCATTCCTACATAAAAGACATCAAAAGTTATGACAAAAATATTTAACCCAAAAGATTGGTTAACTGTTCCAGAGCCAAAAGAAGTAACTAAAAAACCAATCAACAACAACTCTACGATGGTTGTTGTAAATGATATTGAAACATATATCAACGCATTAGGACAATCAGGTATCGATATTACAGATACTTATGATAAATGGCGTGATATTGGTTTTGCTATTTCAGAAGAATACGGAGAAGCTGGACGTGATTACTACCATAGAATAAGTAAAAATTATTCTGGCTACGACCATAAAGAATGCGACGAACAGTATAATAAATGCTTACAGGCAAAAGGACACGGTATAAGCATAGCAACATTATACCACCATTTACATCAAGTTGGTATTAAACCACAACAGCAACAACAAGTTGTTGAAGTGTTGCAACAGTCAGAAGAAGTAAAACAGCCACTGCCAACAATACCAACAACAGTTTACAGCAA
The DNA here is from genome assembly GCF_039538385.1 of Winogradskyella damuponensis. Lineage (NCBI taxonomy): Bacteria > Pseudomonadati > Bacteroidota > Flavobacteriia > Flavobacteriales > Flavobacteriaceae > Winogradskyella > Winogradskyella damuponensis. Next base: position 53,582 of record NZ_BAABCB010000017.1, read on the forward strand.
TATTCCGACATTTTTACAACAAGTAACACAGCCATCAAGCAGTAATGAAGAACGTGATATTTTATTGTTGGGTGCATTAACAGCGTTTAGTGCTTGTTTTCCAAAATTGTTTGGTGTGTACGACCAACGCAAGGTATTTAGTAACTTGTATTTATTTGTTACAGCACCAGCTTCAGCAGGAAAAGGAAGATTAAACCAAATTAAAAATTTGGTAAATCCTGTTCACAAACAACAACGTGAACAATCCAAAATCCTAAAACAACAACATCAAGTTGAAATGGCAACTTATAATATGAATAAGGGTAAAAGTGAAACAATGGAAAAACCAAATAAACCACCTGAAAGGATGTTGTTTATTCCTGCCAACAATAGCGTTACGGGTGTTTATCAATTAATATCTGACAATGAAGGTAGAGGGTTAATTTTTGAAACTGAAGGTGATACTTTAGCACAAGCCTTTAAAAGTGATTACGGTAATTATTCCGATGGTTTTCGTAAAGCATTCCACCACGAAACCATTAGTTATTATCGAAGAACAGATAGAGAATATGTAGATATTGAAAGACCTTGTTTGTCAACAGTATTGTCAGGTACACCAAAGCAAATTCAAGCATTGGTTCCAAATGCTGAAAATGGGTTGTTTAGTCGTTTTATGTTTTATTATATGAATATCAAACCAACTTGGAAAAACGTTTTTCAAACAGGCACAGCAAATGGTTTAGATGAATACTATGACCAATTAGGAAAAGATTTTTTTGAGCTATACAAAACCTTAAAAAACAATCCAGCTATTGAAGTAAGGCTAACAACAGAGCAACAACAAAAATTCAATGTGTTTTTTGAAAAGTTACAAACCAAATATCTCAACTTACAACCAGATGATTATATCGCAACAGTAAGGCGTTTAGGCTTAATTGCATTTAGAATTATAATGTTATTTTCTGTATTTCGAATTATGGAAGATGGTGATGTCAACCAAGTGAGGTATTGTGAAGATGTAGATTTTGAAAACACATTGGAAATGATTAGCGTGTTAGTAAAGCATAGTAGTAAGGTTTTTAACGATTTACCTATGGAACAAAAGCAAGTAAAACGAGCCAATCGAAAAGAACGTTTTTTAGATGCGTTACCTCATCAATTTTCAAGACAAGATTATCTAAATATAGCCGACAAAAACAAAATACCCCACAAAACAGCAGAAGGCTATATTACCAAATTTGTTGATGCAGGTTTAATACATCGAGAAGCACACAACAATTATACAAATCCTGCAAAAACATAATTCAGGATTTTGAGGATTTAAGGATAAAATTGATAGGACTTCCTTAAATCCTTAACTTCCTCATTCCCTTGTTAATAACTGTTAATATCTTTTTCTTACTTCTTTCTTTCCTTTTCTTAAATTAGACAAAATTTGACAAGTCTAAATAATTCTATTATGGAGTTTGGAGAGTATATACGTTCATTGCGTGAAAAGCACAATTTACTATTAAGAGAAATGGCTGCAAACCTAAATATGGATGTTGCCTATTTAAGCAAAATAGAACGTGGAAATCGTATAGCAAGACGCGAACAAGTAGTCGCTTTTGCTAAAACATTAAAAGAAGACGAGAATGAATTAATTAAGCTATGGATGTCGGAACAAATTGTACTAATGCTAAAAAATGAAAAAGAGCGTACGGAAATCCTCAAAATAGCTGAAGAAAAAATTAGTAAGATTGTTAAAAAGGGTAAGAATTTAAAGTGATTTATGTTTAAAGAGAATAAATATTATGGAGAGGTATGGTTCAAATCTGCAGAGGATGATAAATGCTTTTGTGTATTAGAGTTAATTAATGATGAAGTACACATAACGACCAATTTATCAGAAAGATTACCTGCCTATCAAATAGAGTTAATTTATGGAGTTTTTACAGGTTTAGGCTATTTAACTTTTGTAAACTGCAAGATTAAAAACAGTAGCAATGGAATAGTAGAGACTAAAACTTATAAACCTAAATATACTTTTGCTTGTGCATATCATTTAATTGAACCTGTAGGTTTGAGAATTAATGAATTTCAAATTGACAATTTAGCAATTGTGAGTTGGGTTAGAAAAATGCATTGGTATAATTCTTTAGAAGACAAACTTGAAAAAGAGGATGACGTAATTCATAATACGAATATTGCTAAAGACTTATCTATAAAAATTACAAAATCAACATCATATACTTCTAACCACGATTTTTTTAGAATGGACAATGTTGGATATGTTGATTTTAAATCAGAAAAAAGTTTGAGTATTCTTGAGAGTATAGATTTATATAATTCATTTCAAAAATTATTTCATTTTTTATACGGTAAGTCTGTACAATTTAAGGCTTTTAATTTCAAATGTTTAAGTTGTGGTAACTGGGCTTCGTTATATTATAAGGATGATTTCAACAAGGAAAACATATCTGGTTTTATCGCGCTTGACTATGATACTATTAAAGATGATTTATCTAATATAATTAAGCATTGGTATAACAATGAAGGTATAGGTTATTGTGCTGATATTATCATCGAAAATTTACTCTCGGTTAAAACAAGTCATAGTAGACGATTTACAAATTCTTATTCAGCTTTTGAGGCTTATAGTTTGAAATTTGGAAACAAGATGAAGAACTCATCTTTTGCCAAAGATTTATTAGAACAAAAGCAATTATTAGCCGATATAACTAATATACCTAAAGATGAGATTAAAATTTATGTATCAAAAATTGTACGTCATCGAGATTATTTAATACATCGTACTAAAACAAAAAACAATATTTTCACACAATTTGAATTATTGTATATATCGTTTCTCTTGGATTATATAGTTGGTATTGGTCTAATGAAACAAATGGATGCTTCCGAAAAAATTATTGAAAAGATTATAGGTAGAGCCAAATCTACATATCAAGATATGCAGTCTGTAAATAAATTATTAAATAAAGATTTATTAGAAAGTACTAATCAAAAAGCACCAAATATGTAAAACCCAAAACACCTCATTACTTATGCAAGAACACTTAAAAACCAACATACTTAACTTTAAATGGCCTAATAGTGCGCCTACCATTTATTTAACTTTAGAAGATATTGAAGGTAGTCATCCTATACATAAATCTAAATTTTCAAGGCAGATTAAAGAGGTGTTTCCAGATGCAGACTTATCTAACAAAGACCAAATATTTACAACATTTACAACGGAAATACCAGATGCACCAAGCATTAAGTTAAATTTAGTAGATGGTAGAGAATTAAGAATATATAAGCAATTCCTTAAACACCAATTAAGAAGCTATTTTAAAGCAAAAGACTATGTAGTTGTAAAAAACTTTGTAGGTGATGTACAGGTTTGGATGCCTTCTCTTAAAGGCAATACAGAGCATTATAATTTATATTATAAGTTTTCATTTAAAATACAATTTGCAAAATTAACCGACTTACCAGAACTTATTGTATCGTACGATGGCACATCAAAAGTCCTTACAACGTCTGTTAAGGATATTGAGGATTCAGAGTTAATAAAACGTTGCGTATATGGACAAACTATCTTCAATTATCAAATGAACCTCGATACAGAGGAAAAAGAAGATTATTTCAATGCTATTGAGTTTGATAAAGCATTCCCAATTTTTAGTTTACCATTAGCCAGAGCATTAGAGATACCTATTGAAGAACCAATTAGACCAGCTAATAAATACCAAAAGTATGTAGCACTTATTAATAATTTTGCAACCAATTATTTGTTTGCAGAAGATTTTAAAGCCATTTTCCCGTTTAAAAACGATGCATTTATTGATGTGCCTCTCAACCGTATTAATCACATTGACCCACAAGTAGGATTATTAGAGTTTGGTAAAGACCAATATGGTAACAAGAAAACCCATTTAGTGCCTAAATTGGCAATGAATAACCTTAACCCATACAAACGACCAAACAACCAAAATATTAAGTTTTTCTTTGTGTACCATACCTCGCATAAAGAAGCAATTAAAACATTTTACAACAACCTTAAAACTGGTGTTACGGCAGATAAAAAATATTTTAAAGGGATTGAGGCTTATGTAAACATTAAGGCTTCAACTTCTAAAGAGCATTTTATAGAGTTTACCAACGAAAGCGACCCAATTCCAGAAATTACAGAAAAGTTAGAAAACCTTTCATTCGACCACGATACTGTACGTTATGCAGCGTTTTATTTAAGTCCTTTCGATAAGTTTACACCAAATCCTGAAGACCGAGAAATATATATTCAAATCAAAGAACTCTTTCTAAATGAAGGCATTGTTACACAGGTTGTAGATTATGAAAAAATGGTGGTCAATATCGAGAATCAATACAACTTCCAATTCTCATTACAAAATATGGCATTGGCAATTCACGCCAAATTAGGTGGCGCACCTTGGAAACTTGCAGTAACCGATAAAAAAGAATTAGTAATAGGTGTTGGTGCATTTACCAATCAAGGCGAAAACAGACGTTATATAGCAAGTGCCTTTAGTTTTCAAAACAATGGCTTGTTTAGAAAGTTCGAGTATTTTGACCAAAGCGAAACAGACCTGTTAGCAGGTAGTATATGTAAAGCCATAAGAGATTTTACATCTGTTGCAGAAGCTGATAAAGTAGTCATTCACTTCTATAAAGAAATGAGCTACGAGGAACTAAAACCTATTATAAGAGGGATGCATACATTAGGGTTAAAAATTCCTCTCTACATTCTAAATATCAATAAAACAGAAGCAGAAGATATTATTGCTTACGACCTCAATTGGAATAAAAAGTTAATGCCAGTAAGTGGTACATACATACGTATAAGCGAAAACCAATTTTTGCTGTTTAACAATGCACGTTACCCTAATTCTCAAAGGTATGCAGATACAGATGGCTATCCATTTCCAATAAAAATTAAAATAAGCAGTCCAGATGAAGATGCTTTTGAAGATGCAGACGTCGTGTTAGAATTATTAACACAAGTATATCAGTTTAGCAGATTGTATTGGAAATCACTACGACAACAGAATGTCCCAATCACTATAAAATATCCAGAAATGGTAGCACAAATAGCGCCACGATTTAATAATGGTGTTCCAGATGATGCCAAAGATGCTTTATGGTTTTTATAAAAGAATGATATGTCAAGATTAAGAAGAAAAGAAACACTTGCATCTATAATGGGTTTTGGTTTTATCCATTTTGAGTTCCATTTAATTGAAGATTATATGAATCATATGGAAACTCATTTTGAAAGAGAATTAAAAAATATAGAGGTTGAGTATGATAATTTTCAAAAATCCAAAGAGGTTGATAAATCAGAATATTCAGAGGAATATTTAGACCACATACAGGATTCCTTTATTGACAATGTTTTTATGTTTAATGATGTTTACATCAAAAATTATAGAAACGCTCAAATCATACAACTGTATTCTTTTTTTGAAGATGTTTTAAAACGTGGTTGTGATAGGTTCGCATCGTATAAACAAACAGACTACAGAGTAGATGACTTAAAGGGTAATAATGATATTGATAAGGTAAAGAAGTTCTTAAAGCAGTCAGCTAAAGTTGATTTTTCGATACTCAATCCTGAATGGAGTTTTATCGATAATTTTAGACAAGTACGTAATTTAGTTGTTCATCATAAGGGTATAATTAAAAACAACGATACCGTCAATAATAGTGATAAAAAGTTCAATAACATTAAGAGTTTTAGCAAAGGTAAGTTTACTTTAAAACAGTATGTCTCTTCACAAAATAGATTTGAAATAGTACTTGATAATCCAAAATTCTTTAAAGAGATAGTAAATAACATTGAAAGTCTATTAGATAAAATAGGCAGTAAAGAAATGCCTTTAAACGAAGTAAAATAGAGTATGTCAAACCCAATAAAACAACATTATATTCCACGTTCATATTTAAAGAACTTTGGAATTGAAGGTAGAAAAAGAAATTATTTTGTTGATGTTTATAAAACTGATGATGATATTCTTTTAGAACAGATTAGTACTAAAGATATTTGTTTTGAGAAAAACATATATACTATTCCAGCAGAATCTGATGAGATTAAATATGCATTAGAAAAACATTACGCTGAAAATGTAGATAGTGAATTTCAAAAGGTCTATTCTCTGCTTATTGATGAAAAAACTTTAACGGTAACCCAAGAACAAAAAATACAGATACTCTACGTTTGTCTCTCGCTATATTTTAGAACACCAAGAATTTTAAATCTTCAACGGAGTATGAATAATCAAATTTTTGATAGAGCAGCTCATACAGCAGATGAAGAAGGATTGATAAAAATGAACTTATATGGTGAAAAAATAAAGTTTCACATTGATGATATTGAAGCTGTAAAAAAAGAACATAACGAACGTTCAAGAACGGTTTTTTTAGTAAACCATTTAGAACAATGGGGGAATTTTGTAAAATATAAATATGACTGTACTATTAATGTTATTAAAATTAATGATGCGAATGCACCTCTCATAACTTGCGATAATCCTGTATCCATCAGGCATTTTGAAACAAATCGTTTTCAAGGGTTATATGACCCAAGAGCAGTAATAACTTTACCATTAGACCGCTCACATTATTTAGAAATTCATCCCAATGACTATGCAGATGGCCAAACAAGAATTAATCGTCTTACACAAGATAGAGACTATGTATTCACTACAAATGGAGTAACCCAACAGAATGCAGAAAAACTATTAATTGGTTATAAAGGAGATATTGATAAACATTTCGATATTCAAAGTCATTATGAAAAACCAGAAAATGGTGAGGAATTTGTCAAAAAAGCTAAATACAGAGCGGAACAAGCTCTAATTCTATTTGAGATTTTAAAGAAAAAAGGATTTGTTTCCAATGAATTTATTGGTAAGCTAAAAGAGTTATTAGAACACCCTTATTGTAAGGATGACATACAAATGCTGAAGTATAAAAAAGTACTTTCTAAAATGGGTAAGTGGTAGTATAATACTTTTGCAACATCATTTGCAACACCATTGCATTAAATAATTTATATATTTGTCTAAATTATATGAAAATATTTTTTTCCATATCAATGTCTATTTTATTCTTTTTTCAAGGGATAAGCATAGATATGGACTTTTGTGGTCCAATTAAAGAAATTTCAAGTGTTATTACCCATTATCAAGAACATAAAGTCTATGGCGACTCTTTCCTTGAATATGTAGTTGAAGATTACATTGACAATGATACAAAAAATGAAGGGCATCATCATAACCCAGATAAGGAGAATACACCTTTCCATTCCCATAATCAATGTTGTCACCCTTTGGTATTAATTATTGCGAACAACAATTTGGCTTTAACCAATCGACTAAAATTTGAAGAGAAAAAACAGTATAATTTACATAAAGTAAACTTCACTTCCAGATATTTGGAATCACTTTTCCAGCCACCAAGGGCATAATTCAGTTTTTTTAAAGGATAACTATATCCAATTTTGAGCCTAAATGGTTCTTTTTATTTCGTACAATTCTATTTCTTATATCAGAATTGTATCGAATAGTTTAACTGAATTAATACATTTTCTATGATTAATAAAATCATTGATTTTTCAATCAATAACAAATTCATTATTGGTTTGCTAACGCTTACCATTGTTGGAGCAGGTATTTGGAGTATGACCCAAGTACCAATCGATGCTGTTCCAGATATTACCAATAATCAAGTACAAGTCATTACACAAGCACCCAATTTAGGTACAGAGGACATTGAGCAATTTGTAACCTATCCTGTGGAAGTCGCAATGAGTAACTTACCTGAAGTAAAGGAAATCCGTTCCATTTCTCGTTTTGGCTTGTCTGTGGTTACTATAGTTTTTGACGATGATATGGGAACGTATCTACCGCGTCAATTAGTAGCTGAAAAACTAAACGAAGTCAAAGAACAAATTCCGAGTGGTTTTGGCGAACCAACTATGGGTCCTATTTCTTCTGGTTTAGGAGAAATCTATCAATACACACTTAAAGTAAAACCAGAATATAAAGACAAATATTCGGTTACTGATTTGCGTACAATGCAAGATTGGATTGTACAGCGTCAAATGGCTATGGTAGAAGGTGTTATTGAAGTAAACGCAATAGGTGGAAAAATTAAACAGTACGAAGTTGCTGTAGACCCAAACGAACTAAAAGCTATTGGTTTAACAATTACCGATGTTTTTGAAGCTCTTGAAGCCAACAATCAAAATACAGGTGGTGCATACATTGAAAAGAACCATCAAGCCAATTTTATTCGTGGCGAAGGCTTGGTGCGTAGTTTAGAGGATATTAAAAAGATTACGGTTAAAAACACAAACAATATTCCAATTACCGTAGGCGACATTGCAACGGTACAATTTGGTGCTGCTATTCGTTATGGCGCTTTAACCCAAGATGGCGAAGGCGAAGTAGTTGGTGGTTTGGTTATGATGCTTAAAGGCGCTAATTCAAACGATGTTATTGAGAATGTAAAAGTGCGAATGGCTCAAATTGAAGAATCATTGCCTGAAGGCGTGATTATTGAACCTTTATTAGACCGTAGTAAATTAATAGCAGAAACGACATCAACGGTAGCTGGAAACCTTATGGAAGGCGCATTAATAGTCATTTTTGTACTTATCTTTTTATTAGGAAACTGGAGAGGTGGTTTAATAGTAGCTTCAACAATTCCATTATCACTATTATTCGCATTTATACTAATGAATGTTTTTGATGTTTGGGCTAATTTAATGAGTCTGGGAGCAATAGATTTCGGAATTATTGTCGATGGTGCTGTAATTATTGTAGAAAGTACAGTTTTTCTTATTGCATCACAAGTATTAAAGAAAAGGAAATTGACATCCAAAGAACGCGATGGCGTTGCAGCAGATGCTTCAAAAAAAATGATGAATGCTGCCTTTTTCGGCCAGCTGATTATCCTAATTGTATTTCTACCAATATTAGCATTAGAAGGCATTGAAGGAAAAATGTTCAAACCAATGGCATTGACTTTCATTTTTGCAATGATTGGTGCAATGGTACTTTGTTTGACGTATGTACCAATGATGTCTGCCTTGATTTTAAGAGCACCAAAAAATGACAAACAATCGTATGGCGATAAATTTGTGCATTGGGTAGAACGTAAATACCAACCGCTATTAGAAAAAGCCTTAAAGAAAGGAAAATTAATAATTGGTGTTTCTGTTGTATTATTTGGTATTGCAGTTTTTATGTTTACAAGAATGGGTGGCGAATTTATTCCACAATTAGATGAAGGTGATATTGCATTTCACGCCATCTTAAAACCCGGTAGCTCACTTACAGAAACGATTGAAACAACTACAAAAATTGAACAAATTGTAAAAGCAAAGTTTCCAGAAGTTGAAAAAATAGTCAGTCGAATTGGTGTTGCAGAAATTCCAACAGATCCAATGCCAATGGATATTGCTGATGTTTTTGTAATACTGAAACCAAAAAGCGAATGGACTACTGTAGAGACAAAAGATGAACTCATTGAAAAAATGAAAGAAGCTGTTGAAATAATTCCTGGTGTTAACTATGAATTTACACAACCCATTGAAATGCGTTTTAATGAATTACTTGAAGGTGTTAGAGAAGATATTGCTATTAAACTTTATGGAGAAGATATAAATCTACTGTCTCAAAAAGCAGAAGAAATATCTAAAATCATTGCTGGTACAGAAGGTATTGGCGATATGAAAGCGGAAGCTACAACGGGTTTACCACAAATGACAATTACGTATAACAGAAGTAAATTGGCACAATACGGACTTCAAATAAATACATTAAATCAAATTGTGCAATCAGCTTTTGCAGGAGGAATAGCAGGAACTATTTTTGAAGGCGAAAAGCGATTTGATTTGGTGGTTAGGTTAAGTTCTCATAATCGTAAAGACATAACAGATGTGCAAAATTTGTATATCAACTTGCCTTCTGGTGCGCAAATTCCATTACGTGAAATTGCGGATGTTAGCTACAAAGCTGGTCCAATGCAAATCAGTAGAGACAATACCAACAGAAGAACTTATGTAGGTGTCAATGTTAGAGGTCGTGATGTAAAATCATTGGTAGAAGAAATTAAAACTAAATTAGATGCACAATTAGAACTGCCTTCTGGTTATTTCATTCGTTATGGTGGTGCTTTTGAAAATTTAGAACGTGCCAGTAACCGTTTACAAACTGTTGTTCCTATTGCCTTGTTACTCATTTTTGTACTGATTTATTTTGCATTAAAATCCTTACCACAAACCTTGATGATTTATATAGCAATCCCAATGGCAACCATTGGAGGTGTTGTAGCGTTATGGTTGCGTGATATGCCTTTTAGTATTTCGGCAGGTGTTGGTTTTATTGTGTTGTTTGGTGTTGCAGTATTAAACGGATTAGTAATGATTAGTGGTTTGAATGAGTTAAAAGAAGAAGGAGTTACCAATCTAAAAGATAGAATTATAGAAGGTACAAAGCGAAGAATCAGACCTATAATGTTAACTGCTTTTACAGATGTTTTAGGCTTTCTACCTATGGCAATTTCAGCATCGGCTGGTGCAGAAGTTCAGCGACCTTTAGCAACCGTTGTAATTGGTGGTTTGTTAACCTCTACACTATTAACATTATTCGTTTTACCTATATTATATCATTGGGTAGAAAACAAATCATTCAATTTTAGGGCTAACAAAAAGGTAATTACAGTTACTGCTATGGTGGCTTTTATGTTTTTGTTGCCAATAACAGGAAATGCGCAAAAAATAAATGATTCGTTACCAATTATTTCGATGCAAGAAGCTGTAAAATTGGCTAAAGAAAACTATCCAAGTTTAAAACAACAACAACTCGAAATTGATAAGCAACAACAATTAAAAGGAACTGCTTTCGATTTTGGTACTACCCAAATTTTTACGGGAGGTGAAGAAATCAATAACGGAAATGGTATTTACACCACTATTGGAGTTGGTCAATCAAATATTGATGTATTTGGTATAGCACCAAAGAGAAAATTACTGGAGCAACGCATTCAGTTAGCTCAAAAAGCGTTTCAGCTTTCAGAATTAGATTTAGAACTGGAAGTAAAGAAAGCGTGGGCAAATGCTTTACAGAGTAAAAGGAATTATAATTTATACAAAGAGTTAGATTCCATTTATACCAACTTTGAAAAAGCAGTTGCTTTAAATTATGAAGTAGAAGCCATTTCTAAACTGGAATATGCAGCAGCCAAAAATCAAGCCTTACAGATTCAGAATAAATTTTTGCAATCAAAAAGCGAATATGTTATTGCTTTACAACAATTAAACTTGTGGTTGATTTCAGATGATTTTTATACGGTTTCAGATGAAATTGATATAGCGAGCGAAATAAATGTAGAATCCTTTAGTATAGAAGCACACCCTTTATATACTGTTTCTCAACTTCAACTCGCAGAGGCAGAAGCAAACTTTAAAGCTGCCAAAGCTGAAAATTTACCAAAGTTAAACCTTCAAGGTGGTTTGCAAAAAGTAAACGGAAATTCAGGGTTTTATACCTATCAAGCTGGTATTTCCATACCGTTTTTATCTGGTACAACAAAAGCACAAGTTAGAACTGCAAAAATTGATAGGCAAATTGCCGAATCAAATATGCAGTTCAAGCAAAAGGAAGTGCAATCTAAATTTAATCAAGCCAAAGAAAATCACCAAAAATGGAAAACATCTTGGCTGTTCTATAAGGATGAAGTATTACCACTTATTAAAGAACAAAAAACTGGTGCTTTGTTTGCTTATAAAGAAGGAGAGATTGATTACACAGCGTTTACACAACTTATAAAAGAAGCTATTCAATCAGAACTGGAAGCTCAAACAGCGTTAGCAAACTATTTAGAAAGTACATTTCAATTACAATATTTTAATCAATAAGACAATGAAAAACACACAATATATAATTTTAGCACTACTAACAGTTTCATTTTTAGTTGTTGCTTGCGGAAATAAAGAAAGCCATAAGGAAGGTGATGGTCATTCCCATAACGAGGAACAAAAGATTGAAGAAAACGATGACCATAGCGAAGGCGAAGAAGTGATGCTTTCACAACAACAGTTTGAAGCTTTAAAAATGAAGATAGACACCATTGCATTGCGTAATATGAGTGGTTATGTAGAAGCAAATGGCACATTGGAAGTACCACCACAAAGTGAAGCAGCAATAACTTCTGTAGTTGGTGCAAATGTGTTATCCATAAAAGTGATTGAAGGAGACAAAGTGAATAAAGGTCAAATTGTGGCATATCTTTCACATCCAAATATTATTCAAATGCAAACCGATTATTTGAATGCTTTTAGCAATAGTAATTTTTTAAAGAAGAACTTTGAGCGTCAACAAAAATTATATGATGCGGGAGTTGGCTCTGGTGCAAATTTTCAAAAGGCCGAAGCCGAATATGATGCCTCTAAAGCTATGGTAAATGGATTGGAAGCGCAGTTGAAACTATTAAACATAAATACGTCATCAGTACGAAATGGAACAATTGCTCAAAGTATATCATTACGCAGTCCTATTGAAGGCTATGTGCAAAAGGTAGAAGTAAAAACAGGACAGTATGTTGAACCACAAACTGAACTCTTTGAAATTGTAAATACACATCACGTTCACGCTGATTTAATGGTCTTTGAAAAAGATGTGTATAAAGTTAAGAAAGGTCAAAAAGTAAGCTTTAATATACAAACAATGCAAGATGAAGAATTAACAGCAGAAATCTATTCCGTAAGCAAAACATTTGAAGATGACCCTAAAGCAGTACACGTACACGCTGAAATTGAAAACAAGAAAGGTAACTTAATTCCTGGAATGTATATCCAAGGTAAAATTCAAGTAGAGAACACCAAAACAAAAGCACTTCCTGAAAGTGCGATAGTAAAAGAAGGTGATAGATTTTTCGTGTTTTCGGCAGAAAAAGAAAATGACGATTGGAGTTTTAAACCTATTGAAGTGCTTTTAGGAGCAAAAGATGGCAATTGGGTAGCTGTTCAATTTACTGAAGAACAAGATAAAATCACAAAATTCGCTTATAACAATGCGTATTATTTAATAGCCGAAATGAAAAAAGGAGAAGCAGAACACGAACATTAGATTATGCAAACCATAGAACAATTATTAGAGTTAAAAAATATTCGCGTTACGGCAATGCGTTTATTGATTTATAAGTTTCTTGTAAATAAACAAGTAGCAGTAACATTAAGTGATATAGAAAATGCTTTTGAAAAAGCAGATAGAACTACATTGTACAGAACTATTAAAACATTCGAGGAAAAAGATATTGTGCATCAAATAGATGATGGTACAGGTATTACTAAATATGCTTTATGTGAACAAGGTTGTAGTTGTGATATAAATAAAGATTTACACTTACATTTCCATTGTAACAATTGTAATGAAACCATTTGCTTAACAGACCATAAAATACCAAAAATTAAAGTGCCTGATGGCTTTGTTTCAGAAAATGTAAACTTGGTTGTAAAAGGTATATGTGATAAGTGTAGTGGATAACAAATGCACTTCCATTGCACTAACGATTGTACTACTTTTATTCAAAATTAATGGATATGAAGTTTAATGCTAAAATACCTAAACCTCTTAAACAGGCTTATAACGAAGAATTAAAACGATATAGTTTCTGTTTAGAAAATAAGCAGTATAGTAATGCTTGGTATCATTTAGAACGCAGTCATATCATAGGGCAATCTTACCCAATAGAACATACCTATTCACATTGGTTAATGCTAAAGTTTGGATTTATGCAAAAAGATGCTAAAGAAGTACTCGGTCAAATTATTAGGTTACTTGTTGGTGGTTGGAAATCATTTATTGACCACGTGCCACTTGGTAACACAGGCAGTGCAAACGTACCACCATTAAAATCTATGCCTATACCTAATGATATTAAAAATTTATTCAATTCAAAATGAAGAAAAAGAAAGTCAATTTAAGGGATTTAAAACCAAATTCAGAAGAACAACATTCTCACGATGATGGTCATAATCACGCTAATGGAAGTGCATTTAAAACTTATGTGCCAGCAATTATAAGTTTTACGATGCTTATGATGGGTATAGGTTTAGATTATTTTGATGTTTCTTTTTTTAAGAATTGGACTCGCATTATATGGTATGGTATTGCTTATTTACCAGTTGGACTTCCTGTTGTAAAAGAAGGCTGGGAAAGTATTAAAAAAGGCGATGTATTTACAGAGTTCTTTTTAATGTCTATAGCCACTATTGGAGCCTTTATTATTGGCGAATATCCTGAAGGTGTTGCAGTAATGTTGTTTTATGCAGTTGGGGAATTATTCCAAAATGCAGCAGTTAACAGAGCAAAAGGAAATATAAAAGCCTTACTTGATGTAAGACCAAATGAAGCTCTGGTATATCGCAACAATAATTATGTGTCTGTAAGTCCAGAAACGGTTGAAATTGGTGAAAAAGTGCAAGTACGTGTAGGAGAAAAAATCCCTTTAGATGGTATTCTACTTTCCGACAAAGGTTCATTCAACACAGCAGCATTAACAGGTGAAAGTAAACCAGATACGATTGCAAAAGGCGAAAAAGTATTTGCTGGAAGTATTAATATGGATGGCGTTATTGAAATTGAAACCACCAAAGAATTTAAAGATAGTTCCATTGCTCGAATTTTGGATATGGTACAGAACGCAACAGCTCGAAAATCTAAAACAGAATTATTCATCAGACAATTCGCTCGTATTTACACACCAATAGTTGTGTTTTTAGCAATAGGTGTTACGTTTCTACCATACTTTTTTGTAGATGATTATGTTTTTAGAGATTGGTTATACAGAGCCTTAATTTTCTTGGTGATTTCTTGTCCTTGTGCTTTGGTAATATCAATTCCATTAGGTTATTTCGGAGGATTGGGAGCAGCTTCAAAAAACGGAATTTTATTTAAAGGCGCTTCCTTTTTAGATGCAATGACCAAGATAAACACGTTGGTGATGGATAAAACTGGAACGGTTACTAAAGGTGTTTTCAAAATAAAAGAAATCAAAGCAATTGGTTGGGATGAAAAAGAGTTTATGAAGTACCTGATGGCGATGGAAGAACAATCCACACATCCTATTGCAAAAGCTATTTTAGAATATAAAGATGAAGGCGCAGATTATGAGGCTTCCGAAGTTACAGAAATAGCAGGAAAAGGTTTAAAAGGTATAGTAAATGGTAAGACTGTTTTAGTTGGTAATAAAGCCCTAATGTCAGCCAATAATATTAAAGTTTTAGAGGAAACAGAAACTATTGTAGAATCTATAGTATTAGAATCTATAGACAATGAATTTGCAGGTTATGTTGTCATTGCAGATGAATTAAAAGAAGATGCAAAAGAAACAATTACCAATTTACATAAAGTAGGTATTAATAATATAATGATGCTTTCTGGAGATAAGGATTCCATTACCCAACAAGTAGCAAGAGAATTAAATATTGAAAAGGCTAAAGGTGGTTTGTTACCAGAAGATAAATTAAATGAAGTTGAGCTTTTAAAACAAAATCCTGAAAATAAAATTGCTTTTATAGGTGATGGTATTAATGACGCACCAGTTTTAGCAGCAAGTGATGTAGGAATAGCAATGGGTGGTTTAGGTAGTGATGTCGCTATTGAAACAGCAGATGTTATCATTCAAACAGACCAACCTTCAAAAGTGGTAAAAGCGATTAAAATTAGTCGTTCCACTCGTAAAATTGTATGGCAAAACATCATTTTAGCATTTGGAGTAAAAGTAATTGTTCTGATTTTAGGAGCAGGTGGTTTAGCAACAATGTGGGAAGCAGTTTTTGCCGATGTTGGTGTGGCTTTATTAGCAATATTAAATGCAGTTAGACTACAACGAATGCGATGGAGTTAACCATTAAACTTCTGTTAAACAAAATGAACATTTGTTAAAATTTCGTAACTTCGCAAACAGTATGAAACAAGTATTCCATAAAATAATGTCTTTAGCAATGGCTTTTGTAGTGTTATGCTCTACAATGTCATTTACGCTTAATATGCATTTTTGTGGAGATGCTTTAGTAGAAACAGCTGTTTTTAATAAGGCTAAGGGTTGTGGTATGGAAATGCAAAAGCCATCTACAGAAGGATGTGCTATTACCAAGAAAAACTGTTGTAATGATGAACAATTGGTAGTTGATGGTCAAGACGAACTACAATTACAAGTTGACAAAATTTCTTTTGAACAACAAGTTTTCATTGCCTCATTGGTTTATACCTATATTAACCTTTTTGAAGGTTTAGATAACAATGTATCTTCTTTTGAAGAATATGAACCACCACTCGTCGTCAGGCAAATCTTCAAGATTGACGAGACTTATTTAATTTGATTTTTAAACAATAGACTGTTTTATCCTATGACTTTATAATGTCATAAGGATAATTTGCTGTATTCGGTGTTTTCTTAACGCCAATGTCTAACTGTTTAATAATCAAATCATATGCTTAATAAAGCAATCAAATTTCTTATAGAGAATAAACTCGTTGCAGTTCTGCTACTTGCTCTTTTTGTTGGATGGGGAACTGTAAACGCACCTTTCAATTGGGATACTGGATTTTTACCAAGTAATCCTGTGGCTGTTGATGCCATCCCAGATATCGGAGAAAATCAACAAATTGTATTTACAAAGTGGGATGGTCGTTCGCCACAAGATATAGAAGACCAAATCACTTATCCATTAACCACATCCTTATTAGGTATTCCAGGAGTAAAAACCATTCGTAGTTCGTCTATGTTTGGGTTTTCAAGTATCTATATCATTTTTGAAGAAGATGTAGAATTCTATTGGAGTCGTAGTCGTATTCTAGAAAAACTCAATTCATTACCAAGTGGTTTATTACCTGAAGGTGTTAATCCTGCTTTGGGTCCAGATGCAACAGGATTAGGACAAATATTTTGGTACACACTTGAAGGACGTGATGAAAACGGAAAAGTTACTGGTGGTTGGGATTTACAAGAGTTACGCAGTATTCAAGATTACTATGTAAAATATGCACTATCCTCTGCAAGCGGTGTTTCGGAAGTCGCTTCAATTGGTGGTTATGTTCAAGAATATCAAGTGGATGTCAACCCAGAATTAATGCGTCAATATAATATAGGATTGCATCACGTTGTAAAAGCAGTTAAGGAAAGTAATAAAGACATTGGTGCACAAACTATTGAAATTAATAATGCAGAATATTTAGTACGTGGTTTAGGTTATGTGAAATCTATTGAAGACATAGAAAATGCAGTCGTTACTTCCGAAAATTATACAGCAATACGAATCAAAGATATTGGAAAAGTCTCTTTAGGTCCAGCAACACGACGTGGGTTATTAGATAAAGAAGGTGCAGAAGTTGTAGGTGCTGTTGTTGTAGCTCGTTACGGAGCAAACCCAATGGAAGTTATTAATAATGTAAAAGAAAAAATTAATGAATTAAGTGCAGGATTACCTTCAAAAGTATTAGCAGATGGTAGAACATCACAAGTAACCATAGTGCCATTTTATGATAGAACAGAATTGATTAAAGAAACGTTAGGTACACTTAATGAAGCCTTAACATTAGAGATACTAATTACCATTTTGGTCATTATCATTATGGTATTTAATCTTCGGGCATCGGTACTTATATCTGGACTACTACCAGTTGCGGTTTTAATGGTTTTTATAGCAATGAAGTTCTTTGGTGTAGATGCAAACATCGTCGCATTATCTGGTATTGCAATTGCTATTGGTACAATGGTCGATGTTGGTGTCATACTTTCAGAAAACATTATAAGGCACTTGGATGAAGATGATGGAACAAAACCCATTAATACGGTAGTTTATAACGCCACAGCAGAAGTATCTGGTGCAATCGTTACCGCAGTAATGACAACCATAATCAGTTTCATTCCAGTCTTTACAATGATTGGCGCTGAAGGTAAACTATTTAGACCGTTAGCATTCACAAAAACCTTTGCATTAACAGCTTCCATAATTGTAGCCTTGTTTTTAATACCACCATTCGCTGCATTTTTATTCAGAAAGAAAAGTATTAAAAACACTTTTAAATATGTTTTAAATGGTGTTTTAATAGCTTTAGGAGTCGTAGCAATAGTCTTTGGGTATTGGTTAGGATTGATTTTGATAGCTTTTGGAATTACAGCACTTCTCAATCTTCAAAGTAAGATAACAGACAAACAAACTAATCTTATCAATATCATTATTTCAGCATCTGCGATAGTATTCCTGTTAGCCGAATATTGGCGACCATTAGGCGTTGATAAAAGTATCTTTTGGAATCTCATTTTTGTAAGTATTATATGCTTTGGTTTATTAGGTGTTTTTTCGCTATTCATCAAATACTATACGCGTATTTTAAAGTGGTGTTTAGATAATAAATTATTGTTTTTGTCTATTCCTACTGCGATTGTTATTGCAGGGTTTTTCATAATGAAGAATACAGGAAAAGAGTTTATGCCATCATTAAATGAAGGCTCATTTCTACTAATGCCAACATCTATGCCTCATTCTGGCGTAGAAGAAAACAAACGAGTTTTACAGCAATTAGATATGGCAGTAGCCAGTATTCCAGAAATTGAAACAGTTGTAGGTAAAGCAGGTAGAACAGAATCAGCGTTAGACCCAGCACCTCTATCTATGTATGAGAACATCATTCAGTATAAGCCAGAGTATATGCTGAATGAAAGCAGAGTGCGCCAACGTTACAAAGTAAATGAGGATGGTTTGTTTGAATTAAAAGATGGTCGATTAATTCATAACGAAAATATAGATGTCAGTTCGAGCGCAGTCGAGAACAAAGTGATAATCAAATCAACTTTATTAAATGTCCAAAGGTCTCAATTGATTGAAGATAAGGATGGCGAATATTATCGTAATTGGCGACCAGAAATTGAATCACCTGATGATATTTGGGATGAAATTGTAAGAGTTACCAAATTACCAGGTGTTACGTCAGCACCAAAGCTACAACCGATTGAAACCCGATTGGTAATGCTTCAAACAGGAATGCGAGCACCTATGGGAATAAAAGTAAAAGGTCAAGACTTAAAGCAAATTGAAGCGTTTGGTGTGCAATTAGAAAACATCATCAAGGAAGCTGAAGGCGTTAAAAAGGAAGCTGTTTTTGCAGACCGTATCGTCGGTAAACCCTATTTGTTAATTGATATTGATAGAGAGAAAATTGCACGTTATGGAATTTCTATACAAGATGTTCAGGATGTATTAAAAGTCGCAGTTGGTGGTATGGTATTAACACAAACGGTTGAAGGTCGTGAGCGCTATGGTGTTCGTGTGCGATACCCAAGAGAATTAAGAGCAAATCCAACAGACTTACAACAGATTTATGTGCCAGTTGAAAAAGGCAGTCCTGTTCCATTAAGCGAATTGGCAACCATTCGCTACGAACAAGGTCCACAAGTCATTAAAAGTGAAGACACCTTTTTAGTAGGTTATGTCTTGTTTGATAAATTAGATGGTTTTGCAGAAGTAAGCGTTGTTGAAAATGCACAAGCATTAATCCAAGAAAAGATAGATTCAGGCGAATTAATAGTTCCAAAAGGAATCAACTATGCATTCACAGGAACGTATGAAAATCAATTACGAGCAGAAAAAACACTATCTGTTGTTGTACCGTTAGCATTGGCAATTATCTTTTTAATACTGTATTTCCAATTCCGTTCTGTGGCAACCTCATTAATGGTATTTACAGGTATAGCAGTAGCGTTTGCAGGTGGATTTATAATGATATGGCTCTATGGTCAAGATTGGTTTTTAAACTTCAGTTTCTTTGGCGAAAATCTGCGTGATTTATTCCAGATGCACCCAATTAATTTAAGTGTGGCTGTTTGGGTAGGCTTTATTGCACTATTTGGTATTGCAACAGATGATGGTGTGGTTATGGCAACATATTTAACGCAAACTTTTGATAGAAATACACCAGATAACAAAAAGGAAATTAGAGCATCTATTGTAGAAGCAGGTGAAAAACGTATTAGACCGTGTTTAATGACTACAGCAACAACCATTTTAGCACTCTTGCCTGTACTCACATCTACAGGACGAGGAAGCGATATTATGATTCCTATGGCCATACCAAGTTTTGGAGGTATGCTTATAGCCTTAATAACCTTATTTGTTGTACCAGTTTTATATAGCTGGAAATCCGAAGTTCAACTTAAAAGAGCAACAAAATGAAATACATAAAAATCAATATAAAAACGGTCTTTGTGCTTTGTGCTTTATGCTTCGTGCTTTCTGCGCAAAGTCAAGAGTTAGAAACGCTTATTGATGTTGCACTAAATAACAATCCAGAAATTCAAAAATTTGAATTGCAATACAAAAGAGCTTCTGAAAAAGTAAATGAAGTCAATACCATTCCTAATACCGAATTTGGTGTAGGTTACTTTGTGAGTGAACCAGAAACACGAACAGGTGCGCAACGATTTAAAGTATCGGCTAAACAAATGTTACCGTGGTTTGGCACAATTACATCAAGAGAAAATTATGTCAGTTCATTAGCTGATGCAAAATATGAAGACATTGTTATTGCAAAGCGAAAATTGATGGCTTCTGTATCACAATCCTATTATAATTTATACGCCAACAAAGCGAAACAAAAGGTGCTAACAGAAAACATTAAACTATTGGAAACCTATGAGACATTAGCACTAACTTCTGTTGAGGTTGGTAAAGCATCTGCTGTAGATGTGTTGCGATTGCAAATGCGTCAAAACGAAATGCAACAACTAAAAGATGTTTTAAGTCAACAGTTTTTAGCAGAACAAACAAATCTTAATAATCTTTTGAATAGGGAAAATGATATTGCTGTTACTGTGGTAGATAGTTTAATGATGCCTTCAGAAGACTTTGAAATCACTACTAAAAATTTAGCATTACATCCTGAATTATTGAAGTATGATAAACTTTATCAATCTATAGAACAATCAGAATTACTAAACCAAAAAGAAAGCAGTCCTATGATTGGTTTTGGCTTGGATTATATCAATGTTTCCGAAAGACCAGATATGAATTTCTCGGATAACGGTAAAGATATTGTGATGCCAATGGTTTCGGTGTCAATCCCAATTTTTAATAAAAAATATAAATCTCAAACCAAGCAAAATGAGTTAGAACAGCAAGAAATAACAGCTCAAAAACAGGAACGTTTAAACACTTTGGAAACGCTTTTAAGCAAGGCGATTAATGAACGTATTTCTGCAAGAATAAGTTATGCAACGCAAACCAAGAACTTAAAACAAGCCAAAGATGCTGAAGAAATTTTAATCAAAAGCTACGAAACAGGAACGATTGATTTTAATGATGTTTTAGATATTCAAGAACTACAATTAAAGTTTCAAATGAACCAAATAGAGTCTATTAAGGGCTACTATGTGCAAAGCACAATTATTAATTATTTAATACAATAGTAATGAAATGAGCAGATGTATTATTATAAATCTATTCCAGATTTTTATAAGCGAATTACATCTGTCCATTAAGAAAAAATAAATAACAACAGATGAAACACACATATCATATACACGGAATGACCTGCAATGGTTGTCGTACTCACGTAGAAGAAACACTTTCTAAAGTGGAAGGTGTTTCAAAAGCAACAGTCAATTTAGAAAAGGCAGAAGCTACAATCGAAATGGAATTGCATATTCCTATAGAAACATTTCAAGAAGCCTTAAAAAATGATGGTGGGAGATACAGTATTCATAAACAAGGTGAACATCATCACCATTTAGAAGATAAAACAGAAAAAACATCAAAAGGCAAAGGCACAGGTACATTTTATTGCCCAATGCATTGCGAAGGTGATAAAACCTACGATAAATCAGGCGATTGTCCTGTTTGCGGAATGGATTTGGTTGAAGAACAAAATCTATCATCAGCTTCAACAGAACAATGGACGTGTCCAATGCATCCAGAAATCGTAAAAGATGAAGCAGGTTCGTGCCCTATTTGCGGTATGGATTTAGTACCAATGCAACCAGATGTTTCAGCAGAAGAAAAGACCTATAAAAAATTATTGAAGAAGTTTTGGATAGCAACTGCATTCACATTACCAATATTCTTAATGGCTATGAGCGAAATGCTCAATAACAATCCATTGTACGATATAATGGAACAGAAATATTGGAATTGGATTCAGTTTGCATTATCTATTCCAGTTGTATTTTATGCGACTTGGATGTTCTTTGAACGTGCTTATAGAAGTATAAAAACGTGGAATCTCAATATGTTCACACTTATTGGAATCGGTGCAGGTGTGGCTTGGTTATTTAGTGTGTTTGGGATGTTATTTCCAGATGTGTTTCCAGCACAGTTTAAAACTGAATCAGGTGCAGTACACGTCTATTTTGAAGCAGCAACGGTTATTCTAACCTTGGTGCTTTTAGGACAGTTGTTAGAAGCGCGAGCACACAGTAAAACCAATTCCGCAGTAAAAGAATTACTAAAATTAGCACCTAATAAAGCCATTAAAATTGTAGATGGTGAAGAAATTGAAGTCAGTATAGATGAAATAGAATTAAATGATATTCTAAAAGTAAAACCAGGTGATAAAATTCCTGTGGATGGTGTAGTAACTGAAGGAGAAACAACTATTGATGAATCTATGATTACGGGAGAACCTATTCCTGTAAACAAATCTCAAGATGATAAAGTAAGTAGCGGAACCATTAATGGGAATCAATCATTCTTGATGAAAGCGGAAAAAGTAGGAAGTGATACCTTACTCTCACAAATCATTCATATGGTTAATGATGCCAGTAGAAGTCGCGCACCTATTCAGAATTTAGCAGATAAGGTATCAGGTTATTTTGTGCCAGTTGTAGTTCTTATTTCTATTATCACATTTATGGTTTGGGCAATTTGGGGACCAGAACCTGTTTATGTATATGCGTTTGTGAATGCAATTGCAGTTTTAATCATTGCGTGTCCTTGTGCTTTAGGTTTAGCTACACCTATGTCTGTAATGGTTGGTGTGGGTAAAGGTGCTCAAAATGGTGTATTAATTAAAAATGCCGAAGCTCTCGAAAAAATGGATAAGGTAAATACACTTATAGTTGATAAAACAGGAACTATTACAGAAGGAAAACCAACAGTTGAAACCGTTGGTACTTTTAATGAAGCTTTGAGCGAAGAAGAAGTGTTACAGTACATCGTGTCATTAAATACCAATAGCGAACATCCTTTGGCAGAAGCGACTGTTAAATATGGAAATGAACATAACGCTGAAATAGTAAAATCTAAAAACTTTAGTGCTGTTACAGGAAAAGGTGTTGAAGCTAAAATTGATGAAAAAAATGTAGCATTAGGTAATCCTAAAATGATGGAATATGCCAAAGCAGACATTACCTCTAAAATGAAAGATGAAGCTAAAACGTATCAAAAACAAGGCAAAACAGTTTCTTATTTGTCAATAGATGAAACCGTTGTCGGGTATGTAGTTATAGGGGATAAAATAAAAGAAACAAGTGCCAAGGCTATTAAAGTACTTCAAGATAAAGGCATTGATGTTATAATGCTTACAGGCGATAATCACGATACAGCACAAGCAGTAGCTTCAGAACTTAATTTGGCAGATTTCAAAGCCAGTATGCTACCAGAAGATAAACTCAAAGAAGTAGAGAAACTGCAAGAAAAAGGCAAAGTAGTTGCTATGGCAGGTGATGGAATTAATGATGCACCAGCATTGGCAAAAAGTGATGTGGGTATTGCAATGGGAACAGGTACCTCTGTAGCTATTGAAAGTGCTATGATAACGTTAGTAAAAGGCGATTTACACGGCATAGTAAAGGCTAAAAATTTAAGTCATTCCGTAATGAAGAACATAAAGCAAAATCTATTTTTTGCACTTATTTATAACACATTAGGAGTACCTATTGCAGCAGGCGTATTATTCCCATTTTTTGGCATTTTATTGTCGCCAATGATAGCAGCATTAGCAATGAGTTTTAGTTCTGTTTCGGTAATAGTAAACGCATTAAGATTAAGAAATATTAAAATATAGCACTATGAAAAAATATATAATTTACTTCGGAATATTGGTAGTTGGGTTGTTGTTAGGATGGTTGCTTTTTGGTGGTTCATCAAATGAAAAAACAGACCATAATCACGACGAGCTTGCAGAAACCAATCAAATGTGGACCTGTTCAATGCATCCACAAATTATGCAACCAGAACCAGGTGATTGTCCTATTTGTGGGATGGACTTAATTCCTGCCGAAAGTGGAAGTGATGGTCTGTTAGCAGACCAATTCAAGTTAACCGAAAATGCGATGGCTTTAGCCAATATTCAAACAACTGTTGTAGGCAAAGGTAATGTTGATGGCAACACCCTTAAATTATCTGGTAAAATTGCTGAAAATGAAGAAGCAAACGCAGTACAAGTCAGTTATTTTTCGGGTAGAATAGAACGTTTGAATGTGAGTTTTACAGGCGAAGAAGTTCGTAAAGGTCAATTATTAGCAACCATTTATTCGCCAGAATTGTATGCAGCACAACAAGAATTGATTACAACAGCATCTTTAAAGGAATCGCAACCTGAATTATATAAGGCAGTTCGTAATAAATTGAAGTTATGGAAGCTGTCTGAAAATCAAATAAATCAAATAGAAGAAACCCAAAAAGTAAAAGAAAACTTTCCAGTTTATGCAACCGTTTCAGGAACAGTTACCGAAAAATTAGTAGAACAAGGTGACTACATCAAACAAGGTCAACCATTGCTTAAAATTGCAAATCTCAATACGGTTTGGGCAAACTTTGATGTATATGAAAATCAAATCGATTTATTTAAAAAAGGACAAGAAGTTTTAGTGACTACAAACGCTTATACTAATAAGGAATTTAAAGGGAAAGTAGATTTCATTGAACCAATTTTAAATACTAAAACAAGAACAGTAACCTTACGTGTGGTGCTTAATAACAAAAACGATGTATTTAAACCAGGAATGTTTGTAACCGCAAATATTGAACGAGTTGCAAGTAGTAATGATACGGTATTAACAATTCCAGCATCTGCTGTACTTTGGACAGGAGAACGTTCTGTGGTCTATTTAAAAACCAGTCCAGACCAAACCATTTTTGAAATGCGTGAAGTTGTTTTAGGTAATCAAATTGGTAATGAATATGAAGTTTTAGAAGGTTTATTTATTGGAAATGAAATCGTGACTAACGGGACATTTACGGTTGATGCAGCAGCTCAATTACAAGGTAAAAAATCAATGATGAATAAAGATGGTGGCAAAGTAATGACTGGTCACGAAGGCCATTTAGGAATGGATAATAATGCATCAAAAAAAGAAAGTGGCCATACTAATATGAACGAAAGATTGACAGTATCAAAGAAATTTCAAGAACAACTAAAAGTTGTTTACAATGACTATATCAATTTAAAAGATGCTTTAGTTAAAGAAGATTCAAAAAATACTTCAGTTAATGCAACAAGTTTATTAAACAATTTAAGTAAAGTGGATATGAAATTATTATCAGACAATAATGCTCATACACATTGGATGTCATTAGTAAAAGAAATACAATCTTCTGCAACATCTATTTCTAAAACGTCAGATATAAAAGAACAAAGAGACCATTTCAAGCATCTATCATCACACTTAATAAATGCTGTTCAACTGTTTGGAGTTAAGGAAAAAGTGTATGTAGAGTTTTGTCCAATGGCAGATAACAACAATGGTGCATATTGGTTGAGTAAAGAAGAAAAAGTAATCAATCCATATTTTGGTGAAGCCATGCTAACCTGTGGAGAAGTAAAACAAGTAATCGAATAATAATAAATCAAATAATAACAATTAAATTTTAAACAATGAATTTTTTAAAGAAAAATCACGAACACAAAAACGATAATGTAATCGACGTGAGTAAAAAAGTAATTTTAAGTGTAGTTGCAATAGCAGCATTAGGTTTAACAAGTTGTAAAAACGAAACTAAAAAAGTTGAAGATACTACAGCAACAGAAGTGTCAAAAGAAATCGCAATGACAGATTTATCCTTTGGAGTAAGAGGAAATTGTGGTATGTGTAAAAGTACCATTGAAAAAGCAGCCAATAGTGTTGAAGGTGTTGCAAGTGCCAATTGGGATGTCGATAAAAAGAAGATTGATGTCTCTTTTGATGATACCAAAACAGATGCAATGGCAATTCATAAAGCAATAGCAGCTTCAGGTTACGACACCGAAAAAGTTGCAGGTAGTGAAGAAGCCTATAAAAACTTACCAGGTTGTTGTCAATACGACCACGAAATGATGATGAATCAGTCAGGTGAAATGAAATCGGAAGACCATTCAAATCACGACCATTAAGCCAATAATTTAAGAGTCTTTTTAGAAAGGCTCTTTTTTATTCCCCACAACCCAAAACCCAGTTTTTTCGTGCCTCAAAATCCTCTGTTTTTTGTGTTGTTCCGCGCGCCACACATAGTTGGTTTTATGTCACAATAGTTGTAGCCAACGCTATAATAGCACATTGCTTGTTTTATTTAAAAGTATCTATTTTAATAAATTAGTACAATAAAAAAGCAAAGAGCTATTGCCAACGCTCAAAACAACTATTCCGCCACAAAACCAACCCAAAGCTAAGTTACATAATGCGTAGTTATAGGAGCAAAAATCCTTTCAATGGTTGCCTACGGCGTTTTATTATATTTTCGTGCCTATAACTGTCATTATGTAAAATATCCACACACCATCCGCACAAATTCGAACATATAATGTTATTTTGGAAAAGCATTAAACAGTCGTAAATTTAAAAGGTTGAATTAGTTAAGTATTATATTCGTTATCTCATTCAAGCTGCACAAAACCATCGCTAAGCCTGTATTGAGCTTGACGAAATATCCAAGTATTCCTTACCTCAAGTCTTTGTTTGTTTCATTTCGTTAACAAATATAAAAGTCCACTTTTCCCCACCACCCAAGTCAGCGGTTATAAAAAAATAGGTTAATAAAATGCAGTAATACGACATAGCATATTGCTTTTTCTCGCTCGCCCTGTCTCGAGCGCCAGTCGAGAGGTCAAAAAAACAAAAAGCTATTGTCTAAAAGTCCTGTATAAGTAGCTTGTTTAAATGCTGTTTTATCAAACAACTATTTAAAACGCTACACATACAAACGCTTCATCCCAAGCTCAAATTGGAAATAACCTATTTTTTTAAGAGTTTATGCCCCAAAAAGTGTTGTTCAATTAATTAAATACATTTCAATATGATTACAAAAACAATCCAAATTACAGAAGTCAAAGTTGATGAATTAGCGGATAAGGTAGCAGATAAATTATTGTTTAAAATTGAAGATTACCTTAAAGAACTATCAAAATCAAAAAATGATGAATTACTAACAAGACAAGAAGTAGCCGATTATTTAAGAATAAGTTTAGTAACAATACATTCTTGGAATAAACACGGCATTTTAAATCCAATTCGTATGGGCAACAGAATCTTATACAAAAAACAAGATATTTTAGATGTTTTAGAAGAACAGTCAATAAATAAAAAAAGGTAGCAAATATATGTGGCTACCACAGCCAACGCGCAAGGCTATAAAGGTCAAGCCCTACGGGTTTTGAATAAAACTTTTTTCAAAAGCATTTTTCAAAATGATTAAACATTTAACCTCAAAAAACTTTTATCCAAAAACCTTGACAGCCTTATCCACGCCACAAGAGCATTAGGCTTTCTTTTTTTATTCTTTTTCTTTTAAAAAATTAATGGTGCGAAGCGTAGCGAAGCAATTTTAAATTGGATAGCTATGTCAACTTTTGAACTAAAAACACACCAAATCGGAAGAACTTACTCAAACCCTCATTTTTTTATCCTAAACAAAGGGCAAAACAGCGGAAAGCCTTTAATAAATCCTTGTCCTAATTGTTTTGTGGTATCTACATCAACCGAAGAAGAAAAACAAACCCTTTACCATTTATCTATGATGTTACAAATAGGCGGTTTTTATGCTTATTATTTAAAAGGGAGTGTTATTCCGTTTATCTCAATAGATGATTGCCGAAACACCTTAAAAAACAGTTACACCTCGTTGTTAAGTGATGAATTTCAGTTACAAAAGCATATTAATATAGTTTCAACTATTTGTAAAAAAGAAGCTGAACTTCAAAAAGTAATTTCAAAAATGGCAGATTTAAAAGTGTCATACATACAAAATCTATTTTCTAAAAAGCAAAATCGGGCAACAAAGGGCAACAAAAACCAAATCAATCTATTAGCATAGTATTTGCCATATATTACTTGTGTTGGTTAAAGACCGTACCAAGTCCGTACCAACTTCGAACAAGTATTAATTTTAAATTTTATATACAATGGGTGTTATTTCACAAGGAATCCTGGGCGGTGTATCAGGTAAAGTAGGAAACGTAGTTGGTGCTTCTTGGAAAGGTATTGACTATTTGAGAATTAAGCCTTCAAATGTGGCAAATCCACGAACTGAAGGACAAGTTAACCAAAGAAATAAGTTTACTGTTACTTTGGAGTATCTTCAACCGAATTTAGGTTTTATCAAGAAAGGGTATAAATCTTATGCGGTTCAAAAAACAGAGTTTAATGCAGCAATGTCTTATGTATTGAATAATGCGATTACAGGAGCTGCGCCAAACTTTACTGTAGATTATTCTTTAGCTTTATTAAGTAGAGGTAATCTATCTGGAGCTTTGAACCCTGCAACAGATTTAGCAACTGCGGGACAAGTAGAATTTACTTGGGATGATAACTCTGCTGAAGGTAATGCAAATGCAACTGATAAAGCAATGATTTTAGTTTACAATCCAAGTAAAAAAGAATCAATGTATATTCTTGATGGTGCTGATAGAACTGTAGGATCACAAATCATTACAATTCCAAGTACCTATGCAGGTGATACAGTCGAGCTTTTTATGGCATTTATTACTGCTGAAGGTAATACCGTGTCAAACAGCGTTTATTTAGGCTCTGGAACAGCTAATTAACGGTTGATGTTTTTATGTATGAAACCACTCTTTATGAGTGGTTTTTTTATGCTATATTCGTAATTGAATTTATTAATGATTGCCCTTAATTTACCCTTTTTAGGTGTTTTTTGTATCCTATTTGTTGCCCAAATGCTCTAACCCCAATAAATATAAGGTAAATTACATATTGTATTGGGAAATAGACGCTGTGCTTACCTTTTTGTTATGTTAGTGTTTAGGTTTTAAATTATAAGGATTTAAAAAACAGTTGTATTTCTTCTTTAAAGACGTCTAAGGGGATGCGATGTGCTAAATGGTTATGAATATGTGTTTTATATTCCGGATGATCTATGAGCGTCTCAGATAGAAACTTAAGGGTTTGTTTAGGGTTTACGACATCATCTTGTGTGCCTAAAACGATTTGCTTCAAACGGCTTGAGTTGTTTTTTATTTCAGGGATGTTCTGTGGGACAGATCTCTTGGCTAGGGCGGGATTAAATAATAGGGCAGGGCATTGCATTATGTTTGAGACGTAATAGCCTGTAAAGCCACCCATACTACTTCCTATGACGATATTAATTCCCATTGCTTTAAAAGCTGTGCTTATACTCGCAATAGCGTGTGTGTCTGATAGGTAATCTATGGCTGGGGCAAACACCTCTCCATAAGGTTCTAGTAGCGCTCTTTTTTCGAGGCTTAAACTTCCATTTAAACCATGTATGTATAGGATTTTCATTGTGTTGTTGGGGCTTTAATTTTTAAATAATGCAGTGGAAAGATACAAAAATTAGCAGCTGTAAATGGTATGTGTTATTAGAACATTTCTAGGGGTATTGGCTGTGACTTCTGATGGTTTTATTAGAGTAATCCCTAAGTCTGTTTTTTCTGCCATGCTATAAGCTTGTTTTAAGCCTGTTATAAGCACGGCATAACCACGCTATAACCTGTATTGTAGGATTTTGTATATTGCTGTTTTATAGGTGTTTAGTTTAAAATTAGATATTGTGGCACAACAGCGCGGTATTATCCCTTTAATAGGGACGTTGAATGGTATTAATTTTTATTATTTGAATGGTAAGCCTATTGCCCGAAAAGCGGGTGGTGGATTTACAAGAAAAGCAATACAAACGAAGTCTAGTATGCAGCATGTGCGTGAAAACGCTACTGAGTTTGGGCATTGTTCTGTGGTTAATAAAGCGTTTAGATCTGTTTTAGGTCTTTTTTATAAGGGGTACAAGTTTACGCATTTTCATAGTCGGTTGATGGGCTTGTTTACGCGGTTAAAGGTTTTGGATACGGTATAAATTCTGTAAGGATTTTTGTAAGAAGGCGAGCGTCAGTTAGTTAAATATACGTGGTGTTTTTACACTGGCTTTAGTTTAAGATATAAATTAATGAAAAAAAGGAAATAAAAATCCATAAAGTCAGCGCTAATACAATGGGTTTCATTCCTGTAGATTTCAAATCTTTTATAGATATGGTTGAGCCTACTAAAAACAATGTTATTATTAATAAACGTTTAGCCATTAATACAATTAAGCTAGTAGTTGTTTCTGGTAACATATGGTAGCTATTAATTAGTATTGCAATAATAAATAATACAATAAAGTAAGGGATTTTTATTCTTTCTCCTTTTGTTTTGAATAAAAACATTGAAAAAATGGATAAAGGGATGATCCACAAAGTTCTAGATAGTTTTACTGTTGTTGCAATTCTCAATGCTTCGTCTCCATAACCTAGTGCAGCTCCAACTACAGAACTTGTATCGTGTATTGCAATTGCACACCATAAACCGAATTGTTCTTGTGTTAAACTTAAAAAATGTCCAATTGCAGGAAACACGAATAAGGCAATAGAATTTAATAGAAAAACAATACCTAAAGCAATACTTATTGTTTTACTTTTAGCTTTAATAACTGGAGAAATTGCTGCAATAGCACTGCCGCCACAAATTGCTGTTCCAGATGTGATTAGGTGACCTAGTTTTAAATCTAACTTTAGAAGTTTTGTTAGTAGTAAACCTAGAGTGACAGTTAAAAGTATTGAATAAAAGGTTAAACTCAATCCTTCTTTACTTGTTTCTAAAGTTTCTTTAATAAACATACCAAACCCTAATCCAACAACCGAAATTTTTAAAAAATAATGAATTGCTTTATGACTGTATTCTTTAAATGGATTATTGAAAATAACGGTATATACAAAACCAAGTAACAAAGCAGTTGGGCTGTTTAATACACCTAAAAGCGCAAGGGTAATTATAAGGACGTAAAGTGTTTTTGAAAATATATCTTTCATATCATTTAGTGTTATTTGATACAAAAGTAGATTGAATGAATAGCCTGTAAGCAAATTAATTTGCTATTAGAGATAACTAAAAGTTATGATTAAGTCGAATGAATTTTTCAAATTTTTCCAAAGAATTTGAAAGGTAACCTGTTCTTTTAACAAAATAAAACCATCTTTCAATACTCAAGCCTTTTATGTCTATTATCTTGAGGTTATTATTAATTAAATCATCATTAATAGCATTGATTGAAAGAAGTGCATAATCGTTAGAGTTGTATAAATAATTTTTAATAGCTTCGGTACTGTTTAATGTTACTACACAATTGAGTTTTGAGATGTTATTTTTAACTAAAAAACGGTCTATTATTTCTCTAGTTCCAGAGCCTTTTTCACGTTCAATTATGGGGATTTTTTGTAGCTCTTTTATATCAATACTTCCTTTTTTAAATGAAGAATTATTAACATTGGTTACAAGAACAATTTCGTCTTTTATAAATTTTTTAAAGTGTAGTTTTGGGTTAGAAAAATTCCCTTCTGTAATTCCAAAATCGATTTCCTCATTTAAAATTAAATTTTCAATATTTTCTGAATTATCACTAACTATATCAAATTTTGTTTGAGGGAATTGCATTCTAAACTTCGCAATTACTTTTGGGATGACATAATTGGATAACGTTGTACTTACCCCAAAATTTATAAACTCTGGAAAGGTTTCATTTTTATGTAGAAATTGCTCATCCATTTCAGAATAGATAGCTAATATTTTATTTACATATATAAGGAATGATTTTCCTTCTATTGTTAATTCAATAGAGTTCCTTTTTCTAACAAAAAATGTTGTTTTATATTCTTGTTCTAAATTCTTAATTGCTTTGGATATGGCCGGTTGTGAAATATATAATTGCTCGGCAGCTTTTGTAAAACTTAAATGTTTAGCAACAGTCTTGAATATATGTAACTTTGTTTTCATTAACTTGTGTAGAACGGTCTAGTATAAGAATAGTAGTGGCTTTATAAACGCTAATTTTTAAGTTAAATACAGACTTTTTTTATTTTTACTTACTTTGGTTTTAGTAATTAAACTGCTATTATTTTTATACATTGTTGGCAATAGTACTATTTTATTTTAAGTGAGGTCTTATAAATTTTACTTAAGCCATTATTACTTTCATTAATATAGTTTCTAAATTCTGAAATAGTATCGAAATTTCTTGGATGTATATTATTTCTTTTGCTTGTAAAATATAAAATTTGGTTTTGTTCATCATAAAATGGGCAATATTCCATATACTTTGTGTTCACCGGAACTCCTAGATTTACAGCCTTTTTCCAGTTTCCTTTTGTATCCTTCTTCGAAATATATAAATCCCCACTTCCTTGACCATCTTTTTCTTTATATTTTGAATAGATTATGAAATCTTCTTTTTCTGAAATAAAGGCATTAAACTCATAGCCGGCACTGTTAATGTTTTCATCTAATAAAATAGGATTTGAATAATTGTCACCTTTCCATTCACAGTAATAAATATCATCTTTTCCAAAACCGTCAGGCGATACCATTGTAAAATATAAATTTCCATTTTTACTGACAGAAGGATAAAACTCGTCTAATTCTGAATTAATTGGTTTTCCAAGGTTTTTAGGTTTTGACCACGCCTCATCGTTGTTAGTTCTTTCTACATACCAAATATCAAAATCCTTTTTCTTATTAATAGAATCATTTAAAGGTCTATTAGATACAAAGAATAGTCGCTTATTATCATATGATAAAAAGGGCTCTAAATACATATATGAATCACAAAACGGTAATAATTCTGGTTCTAACCATGCATTTTTGTTCTTTTTAATATAAGCAAGTTGCGAAATGTCTTGATTAGGACTTTGTACCGTAAAGAATGCTTCATTCCCATCTTTTGAAATACAAAAATCTCTTACATTAATAAATTGATTAAGCGCTTTATCAAATTGAGTAATATCAGATTCATTCTGAGCTGATAATAAGTTTGAAATAAGAATTAACGAAATTACTAATCTGATTTTTTTCATTATTGAAGTTCTTTTAAAAGTATTATTGTCAACGGTTTAGTGTATGGTTTACTTCTACGTGGTTAAGCAACTAAGTTAACAAATAAAAACCGAATGGACACGAGCAAAGCGAACTGGCGTTAGCAATTTCGTAAGTAGGTTAGTACTAGCTATTAATTCTATACGGTGTTGGAAAATCGTTTTTATTTTTTAAACCATTCTGTTGTTTGTGGTGGTGGAGGTGGTGGTGGAACGAGTTTGTATTCATCTGCCCACTTTTTCCGTTGAAACTTTGGTTTATTATAACTGTCCATTAATGATTGCCACCATTTTTTTAAATCTGAATTTTGGTCTAATATGCTTCTCCGAGTGACTCTTGGTTCATTATTCGAGTTGTTATGCTCGATAATTAATTCAACAATATATAAGTAGTCATTCAGTCCCCAATCAGATTCTGTTTTAATCCATTTAGAGCTGTAAATCGTATACACATATTTATTTATGTCAGGATTAAAATAGATATCAGTACTTAACTTATATTCTCCGCTCTTTGCTTTTTTGCTTTGGATTAATGAAATTAGAGTATTTAATTTAGCAGTTTGTCCAAAATCAGATTTTAGTTCTGAAAATTTATTTTGTTCAATTAGTTTTTTTGTTTTCTCACCAAGACTATAACTTGCTCTTATTTCTTTCAGTTTTTCATCTTGACAATTTCCAGTTAGAGAGATAAATAAAAGGATAAAGATTAATGTGTAGTTTCTCATTTTAAATGTTTGCCAACGTCTAGTTTAAGAATAGTAGCGAATTTTTATGCACCAACTTTTCGGTTAAACACAGGCCTTTTTTATATTTATTTACTTTTGTTTAAGCGATTAAACCGCTATTGTTTTTATATATTGCTAACCATCTGGCATTTCTTTCACGTTGTATTTGATTTCCTTAATTTTTAATTTTAACCAAGTCCATTTACCACTCTCCAATTTCCAACTTGCTTCGCATTCGATAGGTATTTTTATTTCATTTCGTTCTTCTGTTTTTGTCGCAATAACTGTCCATTCGGTTGGTTGTTCTGAATTTGAATCTTGATAACGCATTGCTACAAATCTTTTGAAGTTTCCTTCTTCGTCAAAGTGGAATTCTCCCGTACCTTTTGTTCCGTTATAATCCATAGTTGCTTTGGCGGAATATTCGTTCAAAGTGTCCCACTTTATGTATGGACTTAAAGCCGCTGAAGGAAACCAAACTATTTCTGCCAAATACCTTTGTAAGGTTGCTTGGTCAACTTTACGGCTGTTTTTGGCATCTGCTACAGAAATGAGCGATAATAGCTTTATTGTCATTTCTCCATTTCCACTTTCAAATTTATCTCGACCAACTACGCTAAAAATTGAATTCATTTTTGTATCAATGTTCCAATTAAATGCTGGCGGATTTATCGTAAAATACTGTTCGGCTTTTCCATTGTTCCAATTTTCTTGGTCGGGACTTAATTTAAGTTGTAATTCTTGAGTCAAATGCACATTAGAAATCGGATGTTTACTGATTGTTCCACTATTAATCATCCACTTTTGTACAATAGAAGGTAATTCCGAAATGGTCTCTTTGGTAATTACTTCTTCACTAACAGTCTGTGAGTTTTCAAACAGTTTTTTCCGTTCTTCTGTAATCTTATTTTTAAAGCTAATATTTGAATAAGCTATTATTACTGATACGAGAATTATTAGGTTTGCTATTGTACCAAATTTTGCGTCAGACCAATAGGTTAAAATTAAAATCTGTGAAGCAATTACAGCTAAAAATCCAATTAACCACCAATAATTGGACTGAAATATTAGTAAAATGATTGCAAGTGCAAAAAGAAGAAATGTCAATAGCCAAACTAATCCAAAAGTTTTAGGAATTGGTTGTGAAATAGCCGTAAATTCAGATATGCCAAATGCTTTCAGAAATCCGAATAAATGGATAATTCCGTGTATTCCAATTAATAAGATTAAAGCTATTCGCATCGTTTTTTGCTTGTGGCTAACGTGTTTGTAAATGGTTTGTTGCGTTCAAGTACACGTTTTTTTTTCGCAATCACAATATAGTAAAAAGTACGCAAAGATCATCGTTTTAGCTAGCTACAGCAATGCAATATACACGTCTTAAGTTTGTAATTTATTAAATTTAATTAATAATCAGAAAGAACAAAAGAGAGCATTAAGGTTACTATACACGGTGAAGCATTAGACTTAGGCAACATTGCTAATCCTCTCTCTCTTTTACAACTTAAACTTCGTTCAGTTCTGTGAGACCTAGATCTCGTTTTCAAGTTGTTGAAATATGAATAGCCGTAGCGAATAAGTTGCTTAAACAGGCCTTTGCTATTGCAAAAATCGGATTGCCTTATGATGAAAACTATGTTTCAAAATTAGCTTAAAGTTGCTTGTTTTTTAACTCAGTTCTTTGTTGCCAGTAGTGTTTCTTGCTAAATATGTTTTATCTAATTCTTTTGCTATTTCGATTGCTTCTTTCACAACCCCTTTTGGGTAATCATTAATTTCAAGTATTCTAATTGCGTTTCTATTTTTTAATTTTCCTACTTTCAGTTTGTAATCAAAACCTACATTCTTGTCATTTACTGTTTCACTAAAATGGTACAGTTCATATTCGTCCGAAAGCATATCGGTTAATTCTATGTCGTGAGTTGAAACCAATATTTTATTATTATTCTTTGTTAAAGCAGATAATACAGATTTTCCAGCAGAAATTCGCTCTACTGTATTCGTGCCTTTAAATATTTCATCTAAAAGAAAGAGGTTTTTATTTCCATTTACGCTCTCTTTAAGCATTTCTTTTATAGTTAATACTTCTTCAAAATAATAACTTTTATCGTTCATTAAATCATCACTTATTCGGATAGCCGAAAACATTTTTAACAAAGGAAAAGTCATTGATTTTGCAAAACAAGTATTAATTGTAAATCCAGTTATTACATTTAGTCCAATTGCGCGAATAAAAGAAGTTTTTCCAGACATATTTGAACCTGTAAGAAGTATGGATTTTTCAGATATTTTTATACTATTAGTTGTGCAATTAAAAATTAAAGGATGACTGATATCTTCAACAATGATTTTATCTCCATCATTAATAATTGGCAAACAGAATGTTTCAAGTCCGTTTCTTAAAGACGCTATTGAAATTAACATATCAATGTGTCCAACAAACTTAAAAACGTTTTCTATTTCTTCTCTTTTATTATTTAACCTTCTTAAAACTCCAAATAGTAATAAAGGCTCAAGCAAAAACATTGTTTTAAAAATCTCAAATATAAACCAAGCTATGATTTCAAATTCTCCTTGAAGTTTGGCTTCGAGTGAGAAAAAAGACATTCTTTTTTTAACTTCATTTATTAATTTGATTGACTTTGGCAGGTCAGGATTTATTTTTTTAAATAATGGGAAGGCAAATAAATGAGAAGCAACGTTGTTAAGTCTTAAAAGTTGTGGAATTGAGCCTACGTATTGTATTAAATTATTTTTATTCCAATAATGAAGCACAAAATTCACGCAGAAAACCCCTAATAGAACTATGAAAAATATAGGATTAAAAAAACCGAGAACAAGTGATACTAAACTTGAAAACGATAATAGTTTTATTGCAATAAACCATTTTGGTGGATTAAGATGCTCTTCTTGAAATAAAGAGGATATATAAAACGCATCTTTATGTTTTAGTTTTTCAAGCTTTTTTTGAACCGAAATTCTTAATTCTGGATTTTTCGATAATTCAGTTATTATTTCTTCGTTCAGTTTGGTTTGGTTTTCATTTACTTTTATTGTCCGAAGATTATTGTAAAAGTATTGTTGACCAACTTTTGAATTAGTTCGGTCAAGAAACATAAATAAGTCATCAAAATCCAAGTCGTTACAGGTTTTGTCTGATAATACTTGATGTGCTTTTGAATTGTCTTTTTTTCTGAAGTATTTTTCAATGCTTTCAAAGTCAAAGGAATCATCTTTCAATTCTCCAAAAGATTCTTTTAACCTTTGATTTATCTCTTTTTTTCTATTGAATTTTATTTGAGAAAAAGTGTATTTAATTTGAAATATTATGTCTTTTATCATTAAACAATTAGTGTAGGATTTCTATTTAATGTTACAAAAAATGTTTAATTTATTGTTCATCTGTTGAATTGAGCCGAGGTGTTTTACATTACTGGCAACGTGTTGTGTATGATTAGTTGCGTTGGCAGGAACTAAGTTAATAAAAGAAAACGAACGAGAGGAAAATCCGTAGGATTTTCCGAGTACACACAGACCAAGCAATTAATTATACACGTCTTAAGTTTACAATTCATTAAATTTAAGGATAAATCAG
>NZ_BAABCB010000018.1:0-531629 GCF_039538385.1 Winogradskyella damuponensis
AAAGTACTTTAGTGAAAAATTAATACATTTTTACTTGTTTTTTACCACAGTACTTTGTTGTAAAACGTTTTTTATTCTTTCAGTTTGTTCAGACATTGCTTTAAATCGCTAATCCATTCTTCTTTTATTCCGCTATCTTTTTTAGCAGATTTTAAATTACTTTCTAAATATGGAATAAAATCTTTGTCTTTAAGCGTTTTGATAGCATCAAATAACAAAGTTCCATATTCGCCATCTTTCAGTTCCTCTATTATTTGTTCCTTAACACCAATTTCATTTCGGTTTGCTAATCCAACGATAGCCTCAAGTTTCGTTTCTTGATGTTTGTCTTTGGTTCTTTTCCACAATGCTTTTAAAATTCGGTCATTATTTTTTTCGCTTAAAGTTCCGATTCCAAATGTCGCCCAGTTGCGAATTGATGAATATTTATCTTCCGAAAGCTCAATTAAAGTTTCGATAGCTTTTGGGTTTTCAACTGTCGATAGGGCAGAAACTAAACTGTAACGAATATCTTTATTTTTAGAATTTTTAAATTCAGTCAGTTTTAAAATTTGCTTTTCCGTAAGATTTTCATTGTTATGACTTATCCCAAAAAATAGTGAAAAAAGAACGTCATCATTTTGTTCATTTTCCAGTAACTCAAAGTACAATTCTACAGTTTTCTGTTGTCCAATTCTTGGGTCAAAACCTAATTGAGCCAAAACGTCTATTCCGATAATTTTGTTTTTATCATTTTCAGACTTGGCAAGTTTATAAGCTTGGTCATAAATTTCTTCAGTTGCTCTTTTTCTCAATTCCGAAATATTATTCCAATAGGTTTTCTGCGATTTGTTGTTTACTAATCGGTCAAAAATCTTTCCACTATTCCAATTTTCTCTTGCCATTTTAAATCAGCAGAATGTTTGTCTTAAATGTTTTACAACGTGTTTGTGTATGATTTCGTTGCGTATTTCAGCAACTAATTTAGCAAATACAAACCGAATAGAAAATCCGCGAGGATTTTCGTAAGTAAGCCTGCACTAGCAATGAATTATACACGGTGTTACCCAACGTTTTTATATTTTCTGTTTGTTAAAAATCTTAATTGTATAATAATCCGAAGATGCTTTGTCAACATCCATAATTCTGTCGGCATCACAAGTTGCTGTTGTATAACTTACTGGTGGATTATCAAATCTAGCACTTTCTCTAATGACACAATTATCTTTTTTTACCATTAAAAAAATCGGATAGTTTTTTGTGTCTTCATCACTTAAAGAAACTCCAGGCGAAAAATTAATTGTTGGTGAATGAGCGAAATCATTTCCATAATCTGCATAATTTCCTAAATAAGAACCATAATCTTTCCATCTGTAAAATGCATAACTTACTGTTGAAATAAATTTTAAATTTCCATTTTCTAATTTGTAAACATAGATAGGTGGAAGTTTAGGTTCATTCGATTTTGATTTTATTTTCAAAGTTGCTGTCAAATGTTTATTTCCCCTTTCAGCGTCTCTATAAAAATATCTGTCGTCATATCTGTCAAAATACCATCTTTTCCCAAGTTGAATTTTAGAAAAAGTCAAGGTAACATCTCCTTGTTCGATTTTATTTTGTTCTTTCAATGCTTTAAATCCGAGTTGTTTTTTTCTTTCCTCTTCTTTTTTTATCTTTTCAATCTCTTTTTCTCTTTTCTCGACAAATTTTTGTGCTAAAATTCCCTGTTCAGATTTAGGAAACTTGTTAGCTAATTCTCGATATTCTTTTTCAGCTTGTTCAATCTTTCCTTCATTTTCTAACTTTTGGGCTGTCAAGAGTCGGTTTTCTGGTGTGTTTTTTAATTCAGCGTTTTCATTCGAACAGTTTTCTAAGTCAGCTTTTAGTTTATCAAATTCCGATTGAGTTGGTCCATTTTGACAAGAAAATATTACAAATAATATAAATGTCAGAAGTAAAGTTTTTTTCATTCTCGATGTTTTTTCAAATGTTGGGTAACGGTTTTGTGTATGGTTAGTTGCGTGGTTAAGCAACTAAGTTAATAAACATTTACGAACCTGTGAAAATTCCGCAGGAATTTTCGCAAGTAAGCACTTAAAAAGCAATTAATTATACACGGTGTTGCCAGTAGTTTTTATTCCACTATAAATTCTCTTTCAAACCAAGATTCTACTTCTCCATATCTTCCATAGAATTTTAAAAGACCATCTATTTTATATGTTCCACTTTGTAATGAATCAAATTCAATATCAGCAAAAGAGTAGTTGTCTTTTAATTTGAAATAAACCTTTTTTTCCTGTCCATTGAACTTAATACTGTTTATTACAATGTGTCTATTTTCAGTTATTGATTGTCCAAACTTCGAAGTCAAAGTAAGTTTAATTCCGTTTTCAGTTTTACTTGTAATAATACTATCAACTGCTCTTTCATATTTAGGTTCTGTAGAAGTAAAACCATTTGCATATTCAAAGGCATTAATCGTTGCAATTACAAGTCTGTTCTTTAAATAATTTAGAACCAACTCATTCGAATTTGTTTTTGGTTGTTCAAATTCTTGAAATGAATAATTTTCTATATGTTTTACGATTTTTTTAAGTTCACGCAAGATGTGGTTTGATTCTGCGATTGTCTTTTCCAAATCAAATTCTTTATTTAAAATCGCATTGTC
Source organism: Winogradskyella damuponensis (assembly GCF_039538385.1). NCBI lineage: Bacteria > Pseudomonadati > Bacteroidota > Flavobacteriia > Flavobacteriales > Flavobacteriaceae > Winogradskyella > Winogradskyella damuponensis. The sequence continues at coordinate 2,648 of NZ_BAABCB010000018.1, forward strand.
TATTTTGAAAATCAATTTATCAAGTTGTGAATCCAACTGATTTAGTTCCTCAATCTTTAGTGAAGGTTTTTCTTGAATTAAAGTATAATAATCTGATCTGTTCGAGTCTAAAATTCTATTGCTGAATTCATAATTCGTTTTTAAAAATGAGTTCATTTCATTCAATTCTTCTTGTTGATTATTACAAGAGAAAAGAATGGAAATGGCAATAAAATAAACTAAAAAGTGGTTTTTCATTTAATCAATAAATATCAATGTTTTCGGTTTGGTCAAATTACTGGCAACGGTGCGCGTATATGAAAAGTAGCGTCTTGATGATCAACTGCTTTTCGAATTTAAATATCTTCTATAAAGAAACGAAAAATAAATGATATCAATGTCTCAGCTATTTTTTATATGCGCTGTTGTGTTTAGTATTTTATTTTGTATTCGGTTTATAGCTCTCCATTATCNGCTTTTTTCGAATCATTAGCATTTAAATTTCTAAAAATGATGAGTTATTGAAAAATACCAATGTAAGAAGTTGTCAGTCAGGTGTTTGTTAGTGTTAAATAATATAGTAAACTTGACTTTCTCATTTTTTTTCAATAACTTCAGACAAACTGTTTAACGTTTTCAAACGTTCTGAGAGCGCGCTCTCAACGATTTCAATCGAACAGTTTGGCGCTTTAAAAATCTTCCTACGTCGATTTTAAAATCACATCATTTTTAGAAACTTAAAAGACCTCGAAGAAAGCTACAATGTTTGGTGGGTGACCGAAAGTCGGCAATATTAATCACAACGTGTTATATAAAAACAAATATAGTAGTTTATATATTATAATTTCGGGATAACAAAACTTCTGTATTGTTTTTTTGCGATTTTGTTATCGACTTAACTACAGTGTCTAACGGACTACTAATTTGCATTAAATCTCTATGAGCAACATGTGTATAGATCATCGTCGTTTCTGGTTTAGCATGGCCTAGTAACATTTGAATATGACGTAAATCTACACCATTTTCCATTAAATGTGTAGCATAACTATGACGCAATACATGCGGTGTAACTTGCTTTTTTATACCCGCATAACCACAACTTTTCTTTAAAAATTGACGTATGCTAGTCGCAGAATACGGCCCTCCATTACGTCCTTCAATAACAAAAACCTGAGGCTTGTAAGTGTTTAAATAATTAAAAATTAATGGCTTTAAAACTTCACTCATTACAACACTTCTGTCTTTTCGGCCTTTACCTTGATTTACACGCAACAAATTCCTGTCAAAATCTAAAGCGTTGATTTTTAAATTTAAAAGTTCCCCAATTCTTAGTCCACATGAATATAACAGGCCAATAATCGCTCTGTGTTTTAGGTTTTTGGTGACTTGAATAAGATCTATAATCTCTTCTTTAGATAAAACGACAGGTAGCTTCTTGCTTTTTTTCGGACGATTTAAATCCTCAGCGTCTAATTCCGGTAAATCACAAAAAGAAATAAAATATTTTAAGGCACTAACACATTGCCTGTGACTACTAATACTAAAATTTTCACCAGCCAAAACTATTTCAAAAAAATGATCAATGTCCTTTTTCTGTATAAACTCTATTTCTTTTGGCTTGTAGTAATCCATAAATCGCAATACAAAATAACCGTATGTACGAACTGTGCTCTGACTCAAGCGTTTGCCTTTTAAAAAACCAGTATAGCCCTTTAATAATTCCTTAAAATTCAAAGGTAGGCTAGCAAACATTTCTGCCATACTATGGCTTGGCTTAATTTTTTTTACAGGTTTATAAGTGTTTTCTGTTGGTTTTCTAAACTGACTGTAGTCTACATAATAGCCATGGCTTCTAAAATAATTAAATAATGTATAAATTGTGTTTTTCGAATACAAAACGTAAAACGTCTTATGCGTCTGTGACCATTTTACACCTTCTACAGCCTTTACAATTGCTTTTGTTTCCTTATTATATTCAAAACCAATAGCAATCTGGTTATCATTGTTATGATGCAGCTTAGATAATGTAATCTTCATGATATTAAGTGTTTACATAGGTTTTGCGTTCTTGTAAATTACATTAAAATCATGAATTATTAAAGTTATGTATTAAGAAACTACAAATTGTAGCGATATATCTATATCTAAAGAAAAAATCAGGCGAATGCTTTTGAGCTTAAAAGTTAATCAACACTTTCTTCCATAGTATGATACACATTCTGAACATCATCATCTTCTTCTAGCTTTTCTAAAAGTTTCTCAACATCTTCTGCTTGTTCTGGTGTTAACTTTTTAGTAACTTGTGGAATACGTTCAAATCCAGATGAAATGATTTCTATATTGTTTTCTTCGAGGTAAGCTTGAATTTTACCAAAACTTTCAAATGGTGCATAAACCATAACACTAGTGTGTTCAACACCATTTTCATCTTCGTCTGTGTCTTCAAAAATTTCTTCAACTCCAGAATCAATCAATTCTAATTCTAGCTCTTCTAAGTCTAAATCGTCACCTTTAATTTTAAAATTACAGGTATGATCAAACATAAAAACAACAGATCCAGAAGTCCCTAAACTACCATCTGTTTTATTAAAATAAGAACGGACATTAGCCACTGTACGTGTATTATTATCTGTAGCTGTTTCTATAAGTACTGCAATACCATGTTGTGCGTAACCTTCAAAAAGAACTTCTTTAAAATCTCCTAAACTTTTATCTGAAGCACGCTTTATGGCACGTTCTACATTGTCTTTAGGCATATTTACAGCCTTGGCATTCTGTATTACAGCTCTAAGGCGCGAATTACTATCAGGGTCAGGACCACCTTCTTTAACAGCCATTACAATATCTTTACCAATACGCGTAAAGGCTTTGCTCATAGCAGACCAACGTTTCATTTTCCTTGCTTTTCTAAATTCGAAAGCTCTTCCCATCTTAAATATATTTTTAGATTCCTGTAGAACAGGAATCTGTTAACGATTATGTTTTATGTAATGTGTAAAAAATAACACTGAAATTATATGTAGTGACATTTTTACCATAGCAAATCTAAGAAAATATTGAAATTGTTTGAATAGGAATGAAACTAAATGTAAAAAAATATAAGATTCAAGGTGAAAAACCTCTAAAACAAGACATAGGAAGCCTAATCACTCTGAAATTTCTATTTTTCAACCATCAACCATCAACCATCAACCATCAACCAAGAATAACTAGTCCTCAACCTCTATAATAGCCTCAATCGCTTCAGCTAATTCAAAATCTTTCAAAGTAACTCCTTTAGCGCTATGTGTTGAAATGGAAATTTTTAAAATATTGTAAGAGTTACTCCAATTAGGATGATGATTCAATGCTTCGCACTCAAAAGCAATTCTGCTCATTGCGCTAAAGCAATCTTTAAAATTATCGAATTCAAATTCTGAATGAATGGCGTTATCATAATAATCCCAATCTGGAAATTGTAATAATTTTTTTTCTATAGTATCCTTGTCTAGTTTCATGTTATTGTTTTGATGTGTTTAAATTAAAAAAAATATGTATTACAATAAACTTAAAAAAGAGATTCTTTTTAAGCATTATAAACGACAACTACATCTTTATTTTGAAAGCTCTTCTAAAACCATTTCACTAGTAATCTGAAGATGTTTAGGTAACTTATTAAACTTTGGTAGTACGGCTAAATAACGATCTTCATTAGTTGTAAATACTTGTTTAATAACTACTTTTTTGTCAGAAAGAATATCGATAATAGATTTTATAAACTCATCATGATGCACCAAATCTGTACTGCCCAAATGAAAAACACCAAATTTATTTCTGTTAATGATATAATGAATTTGTTGGGTAAGTTTTTTGTCAAGTGTCACGTTCATGATTAAATTCGGAAAAACTTCAACAGTTTCATCTGCTATAATAGCTTCTTTTAATTCTTGTATTCTTGGCGAACCGTTGCCAAATACCATTGGAAGTCTAATTATAGCAATTTGCTTTTTAGGCAAGCGTAATAGTAAGTTTTCAATTTTTATTTTGAAGTGACCATAAACACTATGACTCAATGTTTTGTCTAATTCGTAACTTGGATATTGGCTGTAAGCATCAAATACATTTGCAGACGACAAAAAGATGAATTTACAGCCAGTATCAACTATATAATCAGCAATATGCTGATGCGCAATTACTTGTGCGTTAAAATTACCACGAAGTGCAGATATAATAATGGTAGGTTGACAAGCCTCTAAAATGTCATAAACATCATCTTCTTCTACATTATACTGAAAGAATTGTTTATTGTTTTCAAATTCTTTCTTTGGAATACGATACGTTCCGTAAGTCCTAAAATAAGGTCCTAGTTCTTTATAAATAGCATTGCCAATATAACCACTAGCGCCAAGTATAAGTATACGATGTTTTTGAGAATCTAAATGTTTCTTCGTCATTAATCAATCTACACGCTTAGAAATTTAGCCTTTGTAAAAAGGAGCCTTTACAACGGTTGCTGGAATGGCCTTTTTACGTACTTGAATAAATATCTTACTATCCACTTTAGAAAACACAGTAGGAACATAACCCAGACCAATACCAATCCCTAAACTAGGACTCATTGTACCAGAAGTAACAACACCAATTGTTTTCCCGCTACCATCTACAATATCGTAACCATGACGCGGAATACCACGTTCATCGAGTTTAAAAGCCACTAATTTACGTTCTGGAGTGTGTTCTTTTTCGGCTTTTAAAGCTTCGCTATTAGTAAAGTCTTTGTTGAATTTACAAACCCAACCTAAACCAGCTTCAATTGGAGACGTGGTATCGTCAATATCATTACCATATAAACAGTAACCCATTTCTAAACGCAACGTATCTCTTGCCGCTAAACCAATTGGCTTAATGCCAAAATCTGCTCCTGCTTCAAATACCTTATCCCAAATTTGTTTGACTTCTGAATTTTTACAGTAAATCTCAAATCCGCCACTACCAGTATAACCTGTAGCTGAAATGATCACATTTTCAATGCCAGCAAAATCGCCAACAACAAAATTGTAGAATTTAATAGCAGATAAATCATGACTCGTTAAAGATTGCATCGCTTCAACAGCCTTTGGACCTTGAATCGCTAATAACGAATAATCTTCGCTTAAATCGCGCATCTCAGCACCAACATCATTTTTAGAGGAAATCCAATTCCAATCCTTTTCAATATTACTCGCATTAACAACTAATAAATACGTTTCTTCTTTTAATTTGTATATGATTAAATCATCTACAACACCACCATCATCATTTGGTAAACAGCTGTATTGTGCTTTTCCTATTTCTAATTTAGAAGCATCGTTACTCGATACTTTTTGAATCAATTCTAAAGCATGTGGACCTTCAATTAAAAACTCACCCATATGAGAGACATCAAATACACCAACCGATGTCCTAACCGTTTCGTGTTCTATATTTACACCTTCGTATTGAACCGGCATGTTATAGCCAGCAAAAGGAACCATTTTAGCACCAAGTGCTTCGTGAGTAGAGGATAAAGCAGTATCTTTCATTGTGAATTGTTTTAATTTTTAGATGTGCAAAATTACATAAATTTTACGAAGAATTTCATAATTTGATGCTAAGGAAATTGCTAATCCTTTAAAGAAATCAGTCTCAAGATTTAAGGTCGGAATTATAGCGCAAATTCTAAAAATCCATAATCCAATCGTCAATTGCTTTATTGTCAGCGCCATGTAATACCGATATATCACCTGTAGACTCAAACACCACCGCTTTAACTTCTGATAGTTGAATCACATTCGCTTCACGCAATTTGGCCTTTACATCAGATTCTGTCACTTTACATTTCTTTAAATTGGCTGCAATAAGTTTGCCGTTTTGCATTAATAAGGTCGGTTTATTATCGACTAAATTTCTAATGGGTTTCCAATGTCTTGCAGCAGCAACAATCATTTGTAAACTATAAATAAGCACTAAACCAATAATACCATATTGAAGCGAAACAGATTTCGAAACAATAACCGTTGCCAATATGGAACCAATAGAAACCGTCATGGCAAAATCGAAACTAGACATTTTTGAAAAACTGCGTTTGCCACTAATGCGTGTTAAAATGACTAAGGCCATATAAATACCAATAGCAGTAAGTATTATCGCCAAAAGTCCGTCTGTAGAAAATTTAAACCAATCATTCATATCCTTAATGTTTTAGAATTTTATTAGCCTCAATATGTCACGAATTATAATGATGTTTTAACTCATTTCAAGTTTAAATTACTCTGAAAGCATTTTCACTAAATGGGTTAATTCTTTTCCGAATCGCAGTAATCGTTTTGGAAGCAATATTGGATATTAGTGGAAATTAATTCTAAATACAATTAATATGAAAGCGACTTATAGAAATGCGATTGAAGCCTGTCAGAAATGTATAGTGGATTGTAGAATATGCCTAACCGAAATGGTAGGAAAAGAAAGCATGAACGATTGCCCAAAATGTTGCATCCAATGTATTGATGCCTGTGATGCTTTACTTAAAATGATGACTTCAGATAGTGCATACGTTAAGCAATACGCCTTATTATGTGCCGAAATTTGTGAGTACTGTGCAGATCACTGTGAAGAACACAAACACGAACACTGTATAGAATGTGCTAAATCGTGTAGAGCATGTGCTGAAGCTTGTAGAGAAATTGCAGCATAATTATAGAATCAAAAATTGAAATTAAAAAATGGCCATACTAGGGAACATTATAAAAGGAGTGATTGAATTGAAGGATACCTTTACGTCTGAAGTCATTCATAAAGAAGCTCAAGAAAAAATGCTTAAAGAATTACTTGAAACAGCTAAGAGTACCCAATTCGGAAAGTTTTATGATTTTGAAAGTATTCTTGAAACTTCTAATACACAACAAAGTTTTGCGAAGCATGTGCCGTATTTTGATTACAATAAAATAAACAAAAAATGGTGGCACAAGTATCACGAAGGCGAAAGTAACATCACATGGCCAGGGAAGCCATCTTATTTTGCATTGAGTTCTGGTACCACAGGCAAAACAAGTAAACGCATTCCGGTAACAGATGCCATGATTGATGCCATAAGAAATGCAGGAATTAAACAGGTGTTTGCCTTAAAGAATTTTGATTTACCTGCGGATTTTTTCGAAAAGGAAATTATGATGCTCGGTAGTTCTACTGATTTGGAAGAAAACAACGATCACCTCGAAGGTGAAATTAGTGGTATTAGTGCGAGTAATATTCCGTCTTGGTTTAGAGGTTATTACAAACCTGGTGAAGAAATTTCGCAAATTGAAGATTGGGACGAACGTGTGCAGCGCATTGCAGAACGTGCTAAAGATTGGGATATTGGCGCGTTAAGTGGTATTCCATCGTGGATAGAGTTGATGCTTCAAAAAGTGATAGACTACCATAACTTGAATAATATTCATGAAATTTGGCCCAACCTACAAGTCTATACCTCTGGAGGAGTTGCTTTTGGTCCGTATGAGAAAAGTTTTAATGCCTTATTAGGAAAACCAATCACCGTTATCGATACTTATTTAGCGTCCGAAGGGTACATCGCAACCCAAGTACGACCAGAAACCGTTGCCATGCAATTGAATACCGATAATGGCATTTATTTTGAATTTGTGCCATTCAAACCCGAATATATCAACGAAGATGGTTCGTTAAAAGATGAAGCTCCAGCGTTAACTTTAGACCAAGTAGAACTAAACCAAGATTATGTCTTAATCATTAGTACCGTTAGTGGAGCGTGGAGATACCTTATTGGTGATACCATTGAATTCACTAATATTGAACGTGCCGAAATTAAAATTACAGGACGCACAAAATTCTTTTTAAATACCGTAGGTTCGCAATTATCCGTTAATAAAATGGATGCAGCTATGCGCGAATTAGAAGAGGAGTTCGATACTACAATTCCTGAATACACCATCTGCGCCAAACGTGGAGACGATGATGAATTTTATCACTATTGGTATTTAGGTTCGGATGTAAAAGGTGTTGATAATTTTACCATTGCAGAGGCCTTAGACGAAAGTTTAAAATCCGCCAATAAGAATTACAAAGTGGCTAGAAGTAAAGCGCTAAAAGGTGTAAAAGTAAAAGTGATTTCACCAAATCGTTTTTATGATTGGAACGAAAGAAACAAAAAGAAAGGAGGCCAAGTAAAAATGGAACGTGTTATGGGCGACGAAAAATTTGCAGATTGGGAAGCTTTTGTGAATGAATCTTAAGTGTTTAGATAAGCACACGCTATTATTCATTTACGTAAGAAAATAAAATTTTAAATTGGTAATTTTGTATCTTTTATAAAAAGCTGATTAAAATGAATTTAGAAGCTCGAAAAATAGAATTTGTACAGGAATTTTTAAAACTTCAAAGTGAAGAGGCTGTTTCACGTCTTGAAAAAATTTTAAGAAAAGAAAAACAGTCAGATAAAGAGCGAAACATTGAGTCGATGACTCAAGATGAATTGGATAACAGAATTGATAAGTCTGAATCTGATTTCATTAACAATCGATTTAAAACCAGTCCTGAGCTTTTAGCAAAATATGAGTAATGGCTTTTAAAATTATTTGGTCTGAATTTGCTGAAATTCAGCTTGATGAAATTTATAAGTTTTATGAAAATAAAGCAGGTTCTAATATTGCAAAAAAACATCTAAAAGGTATAATCAACGAAACATATAAGAAAAAAGGAGACCAAGTAAAAATGGAGCGTGTGATGGGTGAATAAAAATTTGCAGATTGGGGGGCATTTATTAATCAACTGTAAATCGTTACTTATTAATAAATATGAATTTAAATTATTCTCGTAAAGAATTGTCCCCTTGAGGGGACTTGAGGGGTGTTTTTTTATGGGTTTCTATATTCAAGATTAAATAAATCCTTTAAATTATTTGCCAGCATCTCTATGTTCTACCAATTCCATAATCTCTTCAGGCGATAAATAATACTTCTTAATACGATCTTTATACGATTGGGTGATATCTGCATTATTCAAAATAAAATCTTTGGTTTTTAAAATGTAATCTTCCATACCATGTGCAACAGCAAATGAATCTGCGGCACGTTCGGCTTCAACAATATGATTCTGTGAAAACACATATTTTAGTCCAAACCAAATGAGATTGAGCTTGCTTCGATTTTGGTAATCCATAATATGACCCAATTCATGACCAATCCACCCAATAAAAATAGTATCTGGAATATGTCGTGTTAAAAACTCTTTATCTGCAATCTTGAATTTTTCACTAATCAGAATCACATAATGTCGATTTTTTCTACTCTTAAAGAAACTGCCAAATGTAGGTCTGGCTTGCATGGTCGATTTCTTAATGTTTTTCTTAAACCGAAATTCTATTTTGGTGTCCTTCAGCTGTGGATAATACGCTAAAGCTTTATTTACAGTCATCTTTATATCTTCTGGTATCTCGTGCTGTGCACTCATAGTGTGGTTTAGCGTTAAAAGGATTATGATTATGAATCTTTTCATATTTTAGAAAAATAAGATTTAAATCCGACGTCGTTTACATGTTACCATCAAAATATTAACCCATTTGAATTCCTAATAACTAACATCTTGAAATAAGCATTAATTTTTAGATTGCTACAAAATGAAGCAATCATAAGCTACTATGTGTAGTATTTTTGCAGCTAAGATTTTAACTTAAGATTTAGGAGGAAAATATTTGTCTTTTCAACGTACCCAAGAAAAATTAAAAATACTGGCAGATGCTGCTAAGTATGATGTATCGTGTTCGTCTAGCGGAAGTAAACGCGCTAACACCAATAAAGGATTAGGAGATGCTACAGGCATGGGAATTTGTCATTCCTATACCGAAGATGGTCGCTGTGTATCTTTATTAAAAATTCTATTAACTAACCATTGCATTTTTGATTGTGCTTATTGTGTTACCCGAAAAAGTAATGATGTAAAACGTGCGGCTTTTAAAGTGCAAGAAGTGGTGGATTTAACCATTAATTTTTACCGCAGAAATTATATTGAAGGGCTTTTTTTGAGTTCGGGCATTTTTAAAAGTGCGGATTATACCATGGAACGCTTGGTGGCTGTAGCGAAGAAATTACGATTGGAAGAAAACTTTAACGGCTATATTCATCTAAAATCTATTCCTGGAGCGTCGGATGAATTGATGCGTGAAGCCGGACTCTACGCAGATCGGTTAAGTGTGAATATTGAAATTCCGACCGAAGCCGGACTTAAAAAATTAGCACCAGATAAAAAGCGTGAAGATTTTATAAAGCCGATGGTGAAGGTGAAAAATGAAATTATTCAATATAATGCCGAAAAGAAAATCATTAAAAGCACACCAAAATTTGCGCCTGCTGGTCAGAGCACACAAATGATTATTGGGGCGAGTGGTGAGAATGATTTTCAGATTATGCAAACCTCAAATCACTTTTACAAAAGCTATAATTTAAAACGTGTGTATTATTCAGGTTATGTACCTATTAGTTATGATAATCGTTTGCCGCAAATAGGCAGTGCTGTACCTATGCTTCGTGAAAATAGATTGTACCAAACCGATTGGCTCATGCGTTTTTATGGTTTTGATGTCAGTGAAATTTTAAACGAACAGCATCAAAATTTAGATTTAGATGTGGATCCTAAATTGAGCTGGGCATTACGGAATCTTCATGAATTTCCAGTTGATGTGAATACAGCTGACCAGCGCATGTTAGCACGAATTCCTGGTTTAGGAATGAAATCGGTGTTTAAAATTATAAATGCCAGACGCTTTAGAAAATTGAATTGGGAACATCTAAAAAAAATAGGAGTTGCATTAAACAGAGCACAATACTTTATGGTCTGTGATAGCAATCAGTTTGAAAAACGGGATTTAACTTCAGAAAAGATCAAAGGCTTAATCCTTCAAAATTCAACGAGTAAGTATCAGAAAATGCTGAGTAATCAATTAAGCTTATTCGGATAGATGCAAGCTAAAAACCTTATATACGACGGCACTTTTGATGGTTTTCTTACCACTATTTTTTATGTATTTGAACATAAATTAAAAACGGTAACCATTCAAAATGAATTTACGGTGCAGCAAGGTTTGTTTTCGGAAAATGAATCAATTCCTACCGATGAAGTTAAGGCAAATCGTGTGTGGAAAGGTATCAAATCGAAGTTGTCATCTAACGGAAGTTACCAACTCTATTATGCTTTTTTAAGTGAAGAGGTAGGAGTAGAGGACTTACTTTTAGATTATATACAATATGCGTTTTCGCAACAAAAGAAAGTAGATAAAGATTATTCACATCCTTCCATTTTAAAAATTGCACAAATAGCAAAATCTGTAGGACGAGAAAAACATCGTATGGAGGCTTTTGTACGCTTTCGGTTAACTAAAGATGACATCTATTTCGCAAGTATAGAACCCGATTTTAATGTGTTGCCTTTAATTGAAAAGCATTTTAAGAGACGTTATGCCGATCAAAAATGGGTGATTTATGATATAAAACGTGGTTATGGATTATTCTACGATTTGGAAACAGTTGAACTTATAAATATGGATTTTCCTGAGAATTTCAACGTTACTAAAACCGACAATGCATTTTTTGCCACTCAAGAATTTGAATTTCAAAAGCTATGGCAAGATTACTTCAAAGCCACCAATATTGCCTCTCGAAAAAATATGAAACTTCATATTAGACACGTGCCAAAACGGTATTGGAAGTATTTAAGTGAAAAGCAACCTAATTAGCGTTTAGACGCTTCACGTAAGCTTTTGCCCAATCTTCAATACGTGGTCCAAAACATTCTAAAATAGCATCCACACCAATCACGCTACCTTTGGCCAAACGACCTAAAACGGCAATAGGCACATCGTCTTTAGCTTCAGGTGTAATGACATAACCATCAGCAGTTGTTTCGATACCTAATTTTGAATGGATAGGTTGTATCAAATCATTTTGAAGTAAATCTTTAATTAAAGGCGTGTTGACTTCAAGTAACTTTGGAGCATCCAAAACACTATTAATCATCACAGAACAGGTGATGGATTTATTATTAGAATTTTTTAAAGTCCAGCCTTTCGCTGTTAAGTCTATATCAGGATCAGTGACAAAGTTTAATGTCAATATATCTGCATCAACCAAAGATAAAACTTGCTGCATACTTTCAATTGGTGGTCCGTAAGAATATCGTTTACTGCGTTCGTCTAAGGCAATCACTTTATCTATAATGTCATTAGTCACTTTAGCATGCGAAAAAGCTTTGTATAAAGTCGGCTGACAATGACGCCAAACTTGTCCGATGCAATAATCGAGAGAAATAGGAATGGTGCCTAAAGCCATTTCAATATAATTCTGAATCAGTTGATACGTTGAACTATTAGAATCTTGAATTAATGGATGGTTATAATGGTCATCATTTAACCAATTTAAGATTATGGCCTCTAATTCAGAAGAACTTAAATCATGCAAAATACCGTTCGATTTTAAGTCTAAATAGACACGCGATATAATTTTAGCAATAGGATGCGTTAAAAAATCAATGGTATCTGTTTCAGTGGTTTGGTGTGAAACGGCTTCGATTTCAGATTTAAAACTATCTAATTCTTCTTTCGTAGGCTGGTACCACGAATCAATACTTTCGTTTAGAGGCTTCGGAACTAATGGTAAGCCGTCTAATGAAAACGGAATTAGTTTTAAATCTTGAGACTTGCTCTTATAATAAATGGTTTCAAAAGTGTCATTATTTATCACTTTAAAATTTCCAAAATCATTAATGGTAAGATAACGCATTACATCAATCATTGCCAAGCCAAAACCTCTAATACCAATATTAATTGTTTCTTGATTTTTTACTGTTTTAAGATGATGTATAGGGTAGGACTCTTTAAAAAGAGAGAGGGATTGATGTGTTGCCACATAAGATTGCCACTGTTTTAATTGATTGGATAGTTCTGTAGATTGGTGACCAATAGTTAAAAGTACATCGTCACAGATCCAAGAGTTATTGTTACTTGTAATTTCAAGTTGACTGTCTTTTAAATTGATATTTTCAATTTCTAGTTTATTAAAATTGAAGGAGTTTAAATTGCACAAGGCATTTTCTATAGTTTTGTACCGTTCATTAAGGTATTTTCCTAGTTTGTTACGTGGTGGAAATGCATCTGGTTTATGGCATGGTTGTGTAAAATTACACCATTCATGATAAGAAGGGAAAGCTTCAATAACTCTATTAGCATAACTGATTTTAGGACGTTTCTCAATGCCTACTAGCGCGCGTTCAGTAATATTAATCCAATTAGAATCGGGTTGTCTTGTGTTCCAAACGTTTCCAGCTCCAGAAGCATTGTTAGCATCAAAAATTTGAATATTAACTTGCTTATGAATTCTACTTAGTGCTAAGAGAAGATTCTCTAAGGCATAGAGACCTCGTGGTCCCATTCCTATAATTGCAATTTGCTTCATACTAATAAAAATAATGAAAAAACCACCTCGTTAAAGGTGGTTCTGAAGTTATTTATTTATTTATTTATCAAGTTTTAGAATTGATATCTAATGCCCAATCCGATATCAAAATCGAGATCGTCATTAAAATCTCCAAATCCAAGTTCTGGTCTAAAATCTAAGGATAGTAATAACGGAATATCAAAGCTGTATTCAATACCAACATCACCCGCTAAAAACACGAAACTATCATTGTAATCCTTACCAGGAGTATCAACGCTATAGTTTCCAAATCCTCCACCGCCACCTGCATACCAATTAAAATTGCCATCTAGTTGCCAAACCCATTGGTATAAACCAGCTATTTTAAAGCCATCATAGTCTTTTCCGTTTCTCCAACCTAAATCGGCTTCCAGTCTGTTATTGCCACCTAAAGCACGTTGGTAGGTTATTTCGGTACCAAAACCATCACTATCTCCAAACCTTAGTCCAATGGCATTTTTTGAAATGTTCTGAGCGTCAGAAAAACTTATAAACCCAATAGTTAATACACTTAATAAAATTAATTTCTTCATAATAATTTATAATCTTAAATTCATAGTTTTAGCAATCTTAAAATTGCTTTTCATCATAACGCCAAAATTATGCCAAAATTGAATGATTAGTCTTATTTTTAAGACAAAATTATAACTCATACCAATCGATTGTTAGCGCTTATGCAAAAAGAAAACCTTATACAACTTAAAACCCTAAAATCTAAATTAGAAGGAGAGTTGTATTTTAATGATTTAATGCGAAAACTTTACGCTACTGATGCTTCTGTGTATAGAAAATTGCCTTTAGCTGTAGCTTTACCTAAAAATACTCAAGACATAAAATCTTTAATTGATTTTGCTAAGTCTAACAACACTTCTTTAATACCAAGAACAGCAGGAACATCGCTAGCCGGACAATGTGTTGGCGAAGGTATTGTAGTAGATGTCTCTAAATATTTTACACGAATTTTAGATATAAATGAAAACGCTAAAACTGTAACCGTTCAACCTGGTGTGGTTAGAGATGAACTTAATAATTACCTTAAGCCTTTTGGTTTGTTTTTTGGACCCAATACATCAACTTCTAACCGCTGTATGATTGGTGGAATGGTTGGGAATAATTCATCCGGAACGACCTCTATTCAATATGGTGTGACTAGAGATAAGGTTTTAAAAATGAAAACGTTGTTGAGTGATGGAAACGAGGTTGAATTTTCAGCGTTAACATCTGAAGAGTTTCAACAAAAACTACAGTTATCAACCCTTGAAGGAGAGGTATATAATTCAATTTATAAAGAATTAAATTCTGAAAGTGTTCAGCATCAAATACAAGATAATTTTCCAAAGCCAAGCATACATAGAAGAAATACAGGTTATGCCATTGATGAATTGATAAAGTCGGAAGTGTTTTCAGATTCAAATTCAGGTTTTAATATGTGTCAACTTTTAGCAGGAAGTGAAGGCACCTTAGCATTTACAACAGAAATCACCTTGCAGTTAGATGACTTGCCGCCAACGGAAAGCGCTATTATTGCTTTGCATTTTGAAAGTATAGCTAAATGCCTAAATGCTGTGGAAACTGTGATGCAACACAATTTGCATACCTGTGAGATGATGGATGATTCCATTTTAAATCTTACAAAACACAATAAAACACAACAAGAAAACAGACAATTTATAGAGGGAAATCCTGCTGCTATTTTAATGTGTGAGCTCAAAGCAAATTCAAATGAAGAGCTTCAATCACAAATAAACGTATTCTTAGAAACGGTAAAAAGCATGAATTTAAGTTATGCTAATCCTGTTTTAAAAGGTGATGATATCAATAAAGCTGTAGAATTACGAAAAGCCGGTTTAGGCTTGTTAGGAAATATTATTGGTGATAAAAAAGCTGTGGCTTGTATTGAAGATACGGCTGTAGCGCTTCCAGATTTAGACCGCTACATTTCAGAGTTTACGGCTTTAATGAAAACATACAACCAAAATGCGGTATACTATGCACATGCAGGAGCAGGAGAGTTACATTTAAGACCAATTTTAGATTTAAAACAGGCTGAAGATGTTGTACTATTTAGAAAAATAACAACAGACGTTGCGCAATTAGTAAAGAAATATAAAGGCTCAATGTCTGGTGAACATGGTGATGGTATTGTGAGAGCAGAATTTATTCCTATGATGATTGGTGAGGCTAATTATAAAATTTTAAAGCATATTAAATCAGCTTTCGATCCGTATAATATTTTTAATCCAGGAAAGATTGTAGATGCCTATCCTATGGATAAAAATTTTAGGTATGAAGTGGATAGAAAAGAACCTCAGATTGAAACCTTACTTGATTTTTCTGCTTCTGAAGGTATTTTACGTGAAGCCGAAAAATGTAATGGTTCTGGTGACTGTAGAAAATTACCTGAATTTGGAGGTGTTATGTGCCCAAGTTATAGAGCCACTAGAAACGAAAAAGATACAACCAGAGGACGTGCTAATGCGCTCCGAGAATTCTTAACTAATTCTGAAAAAGCAAACCGATTTGATCATAAAGAATTAAAAGACGTTTTTGATTTATGTTTGAGTTGTAAAGCATGCGCAAGTGAGTGTCCAAGTAGTGTAGATGTAGCGAGTTTAAAAGCTGAATTTCAATACCAATATCAGAAGGTAAATGGTGTGCCTTTTAGAACAAAATTATTTGCTTACAATAACAAAATAAATGGCTTAGCTAGTCGTGTTCCAAGGCTTACTAATTTTATGTTTTCTAATGATTTTACAAGTGCAATTATAAAATCTATTGGAGGTATTGCTAAAGAACGAAGCTTGCCTTTGGTTTCTAGTAAAAGTTTAGATAAGGAATTTTATGAAGCTAAAAATAAGACAGTTAAAATTGGTTATATAAAAGAAGTTATCTTGTTTAATGATGAGTTTACCAATCATTTAGATACAGAGATTGGTATAGATGCTATGGAGCTATTGAGCCGCTTAAATTATAAAGTGACCATCATTTCACATTCGGAATCTGGTCGTGCAATGTTGTCTAAAGGTTTGCTAAAAGATGCCAAAAGAGTAGCGAATGAAAATGTTTCAAAATTCAAACATTTAATCACTGAAAACACTCCATTATTAGGTATAGAACCTTCCGCTATTTTTACGTTTAAAGATGAATATTTAAGATTAGCAGACGACAAAGAATCTGCTAAATTAATTGCGAAACACACCTTTTTGATTGAAGAATTTATTCAACAAGAAATGGCATTGGGACGTATAAAATCATCGCAGTTTACACAAGAGATAAAAACCATTAAATTTCATGGACATTGTCATCAAAAGGCATTGGCAAATCAGAAGTCGAGCTTTAGTATTTTAAATCTGCCTAAGAATTATAAAGTAACAATTATTCCAAGTGGTTGCTGTGGTATGGCAGGAAGTTTTGGTTACGAAAAAGAGCATTACGAAGTAAGTATGCAAATAGGAGAGCAGGTTTTATTTCCTGCGGTTAGAAAAGCTTCAGCAGACACAGAAATATCTGCAAACGGAACAAGTTGTAGGCATCAAATAAAAGACGGTACAGGTAGAGTGGCTAAACATCCTATTTCTATTTTAAAAGAAGCTTTGCTCTAACTACCAGTTACAATAATGCTAATTAAAGTTATTATTTTGTCTTGTGCTTTTTAGGTTGTTCTACAATTGTAATTGCAGCTATTAAGTCTTTGACGTCCATATCTTTTATATCTTCATCTGCAAAGAAAGGAGACAGTCTATCATTGTTGTAGTTGTAAATTTTCCAACGTTTAAATTGGTATTCTAAAGCAGTGAAGTTTTCAACCCAATCACCAGAATTTAGATAAGTGGTTTTACCAAACTTATTACCTTTTAATATCATTTTTGGTTGGTGAATATGCCCACATATAACATAGTCATAACCATTCTCAATAGCTAAGTCTGTAGCTACTTTTTCAAAATCACTAATATATTTTACAGCACCTTTTACACTGTTTTTAATTTTTTTAGATAAAGAATAACGTTCTTTTCCTAGCTTATCTAAACACCAGTTTGTAAGCCTGTTAATAAGGATTAGTAAGTCATAACCCCAGCCACCAAGCTTAGCTAACCATTTGGCATTCTGAATGGAAATATCAAACACATCGCCATGAAAAAACCAAGCTTTCTTTCCATCTAAATCTAGTACTAGTTTATTTACAATTGAAATATTACCTATTTCCGTATCTGTAAACTTGCGAAGCATTTCATCATGATTACCTGTAATGTAAATCACTTCAGTGCCATTTGCGGCAAAATCCATAATCTTTTTAATAACACTAAGATGAGATTTTGGAAAGTAACGTTTCTTAAACTGCCAAATATCAATAATATCACCATTAAGAATAAGTTTCTTAGGTTCTATGCTATTTAAATAAGTTAAAAGTTGTTTGGCATGGCAGCCAAAAGTGCCTAAATGTACATCTGAGATTACTGCTATTTCAACTTTTCGTTTTATTTTCAAAATTTCTAAATCTATACCACAAAGAACTTTAATATTTTTAACAATCAGATTATCGTATAATTAACTAACTATAAGCAAATTGTTATTAAAATATTACCTTAATATTACGAAGTAGGAAGCCTTAGCTTTTTTTGCGACTATAACATGAAATACGACATGGTATTTTCATTTTCATAATAATACAATTACATTAGCGTAAAATAAATTGAAATGGCAGGAAATTCCTTCGGAAAATTATTTAAACTAACTACTTTTGGAGAGTCGCATGGTGTAGCTATTGGTGGCATTATAGATGGCTGTCCCTCAGGAATAAAACTTAATCTTGAAGCAATTCAAAATGAATTGAACCGAAGAAAACCAGGGCAATCTAAAATAGTTACTCAACGTAAAGAGCCTGATACTGTAGAATTTTATTCCGGTATTTTTGAAGGTAAAACGACAGGAACTCCAATTGGTTTTGTAATTCATAATACGAATCAGAAATCTAAAGATTATTCTCATATTAAAAATGTGTATCGTCCTAGTCATGCAGATTATACCTATGATAAAAAATACGGAGTAAGAGATTATAGAGGTGGTGGACGAAGTTCTGCACGTGAAACAGCGTCTAGAGTTGTTGCTGGAGCTATTGCAAAACAAATGTTAGCCTCAATTAGCATTAATGCTTATACATCTTCAGTAGGTGATATTTTTATAGATAAACCATATCAAGATTTAGATTTTAGTAAAATAGAATCTAATGTCATTCGCTGTCCTGATGAAGCTACAGCAGAAAAAATGATAGCTAGAGTTGAAGCTATTAAAAAACAAGGTGATACCATTGGTGGTACCATAACATGTGTTTTACAAAATGTACCAATTGGATTAGGAGAACCTGTGTTTGATAAATTGCATGCCGAATTAGGAAAAGCGATGTTATCTATAAATGCTGTAAAAGGTTTTGAATATGGTAGTGGTTTCTGTGGCGCAAAAATGAAAGGTAGTGAGCATAACGACTTGTTTAACGAAGATGGAACTACAAAAAGTAATTTATCTGGAGGCATACAAGGAGGCATTTCTAACGGTATGGATATTTACTTTAGAGTGGCTTTTAAACCCGTTGCAACAGTGATTCAAAAGCAAGATGCCTTAAATAGTTCTGGCGAAATTGTAGAAATGCAAGGCAAAGGCAGACACGATCCTTGTGTGGTGCCAAGAGCAGTGCCTATTGTTGAAGCAATGGCTGCTTTGGTTTTGGCAGATTATGTCTTACTAGATAGAGTTAGTAGATTGTAATTTTAAAAATGGTATTTCCTTCCGGAAAATGAATAACAGACTAATAAACTTATGAAAAAACTAGCATTACATTGGAAAATTATAATAGGAATGGTTCTCGGTATCATTTGGGCTTTGGTTTCAAGCACAATGGGATGGAGTCAATTTACTATAGATTGGATAGATCCGTTTGGAACTATCTTTATTAATTTACTAAAGCTAATAGCAGTTCCGTTAGTCTTGTTTTCTATAATTAGTGGAGTTGCTAATATTGGAGACCCAAAAAGCTTAGGTAGAATGGGAGGTAAGACTTTAGGTATTTATTTATTAACAACAGTCATGGCTATTTCATTAGGATTAGTATTGGTTAATGTTATTAAACCAGGCGAACTTATTGATGAACAAAGCCGAATAGATAATCGTATTAGTTATGAGATTTGGGCAGATAGTGAAGGACATGAGATTAAGGATGGTATAAATTACTTACAAGATCCTGAATTTTTTGAACGTGCTCAGGAAATTTCAGAATTATCTAAAAGTGAATTAAAAGAAGCAGCTGTTGCAGATAAAATGGAAACAGTTAAAAGTCGTAAAGAAACAACACCATTGCAACCATTAATAGATATTGTACCGAGTAATTTTTTCCATTCTCTATCTAATAATGGGTTAATGTTACAGATTATCTTTTTTGCGATTTTCTTTGGTGTTTGTTTGTTGTTTATTCCTTCAGAAAAATCATTACCTGTATTAAATTTAGTAAATGGAATTAATGAGGTTTTTCTAAAAATGGTTGATATTGTTATGCAAGGTGCGCCATTTTTTGTGTTTGCTTTACTTGCAGGTGTGGTAAGTAAAATGGCTGGTGACGATATTGGTAAAGTGGTAGAAATTTTTAAAGGTTTGAGTTGGTACTCATTAACCGTTTTATTAGGCTTGCTTTTAATGATATTTGTAATTTATCCATTGATTTTGAAGTTTTTTGTAAAACAGATTCCATATAAAGGCTTTTTTAAATCTATGAGTCCTGCACAAACTTTAGCATTTTCAACATCAAGTAGTGCGGCTACACTTCCTGTAACTATGGAATGTGTAGAAGAGAATTTAGGAGTAGATAATAAAATAAGCAGTTTTGTGCTTCCTATAGGAGCTACAGTTAATATGGACGGCACAAGTATGTATCAAGCGGTTGCAGTAATCTTTTTAGCGCAAATGCATATGATAGATTTAACGCTAGGTCAGCAAGTTACAGTAGTATTAACTGCCACTTTAGCTTCTGTTGGCTCTGCAGCTGTACCAAGTGCTGGTTTAGTAATGTTAATTATTGTATTGAGTTCTGTGGGATTAAATCCAGCTTGGATCGCTATTATTTTTCCAGTAGATAGAATATTAGATATGTTTAGAACCGTTGTAAACGTCACAGGAGATGCAACAGTTTGCTCTATTATTGCTGATGGTGAAAATATGTTAGATTACCAAGGTGAAAAAAATCCAACAGAAACTTTTGATTTAGATTCTTAAATTTAAGAAGACTCAATTAATTTTTATAACTTTATTGAGAAGATAAAACCTATTGCAAATGAACATTTGTTTTATAATGTACCCATGGGATGAGATCGACCCAGAAAACGACACAAGTTTAGCTTTAATCAAGGAATGTGCTAAACGTGGTCATGGTGTTGCCATGTGTACACCTGCAAACTTAACCATTAGAGATAGTGTAACAAATGCATTTTGTAATGTTATCGGTAGAATGGAAAAAGTGCCATCTACATTAAAATCGTTTTATAACAAAGCGAAATTAAGAGAGGAAATGCTGCCTTTAGCAGGTTTTGACGCTATTTTCTTTAGAGCAAATCCACCTTTAGATCCTATAATGCTTAATTTTTTAGACTCAGTAAAAGATGATGTGTTTATTGTGAATTCGTTAGAAGGTATGCGAGAAGCCAATAATAAACTTTATACAGCTGCTTTTGGAGATGCACACAGTAACATTATTCCCAATACACATGTTTCTAAAAACAAAAAGTATTTAATTCAGCAGATTAAAGAGTCTAAGGCAGATAAAATGATACTAAAACCATTGAATGGCTTTGGAGGTTCTGGTGTGATTCTAATTGAAAAATCGGCTATGAACAATATTAATTCGCTGTTAGATTTTTATATTTCTAGTGGAGAAGGCACCTCTAATTATGTGATTCTTCAAGATTATATAGAAGGAGCAGACCAAGGTGATGTTAGAATTTTATTATTAAATGGAGAACCAGTTGGAGCCATGAAACGTATTCCTGGTTCAGAAGATCATCGTTCAAATGTTTCGGCAGGTGGAAGTATTGCAAAGCATTCTTTAACCAAAGCAGAAAAAGCATTATGCAAACAAATAGGTCCAAAATTAGTAAAAGACGGTTTGTATTTTGTTGGTATCGATGTTATTGGCGGGAAACTCGTAGAGGTTAATGTAATGTCGCCAGGCGGCATCACTTATATAAATAAAGTATATAAAAGCAAGACTAGAGTTGAAGAAAAGGTCATTGACTTTTTAGAAAGCAAAGTCTTAGATCAATTACAAGCGTTTGATAGGCGAACTAGACTTCGTAAAACGGTTGATGAAGCGTGAAATTTATAAAATGAAAATAAGTCAAATTTCAAATTTAGTTTCAGTAGAGTGGCTTCAAGAAAATAGCAATGCCAGTAACCTCGTTATTTTAGATGCTACAATTAATAAGAGTATTGATGCCACAGCCTTAAGAATTCCTAAAGCTAGATTTTTTGACATTAAACAAAAGTTTAGCGATACTTCAGCACCATTTCCAAGTACATTACCTTCATTACAACAATTTGAAACTGAAGCTCAAACTTTAGGAGTAAATAAAGATGCTTACATTGTCGTTTATGATGATAAAGGTATTTATTCTAGTGCAAGAGCTTGGTGGCTATTCAAAGTTTTTGGTTTTAAAAATGTTGCTGTTTTAGACGGAGGATTACCCGAATGGAACAAAAATGGATTTCCTATTGAAAAGTATACCAATGAAACTTATATCAAAGGGAATTTTAAAGCTCATTTAAATTTAGACTTAATGACTAACTTTAAAGGTATTAATCAATATTCACAAAATTCTAATACACTAATTTTGGACGCACGCTCACAAGAGCGTTTTAAATGCCAAGTAGACGAACCCAGAATTGGATTACGACGTGGTACCATTCCCAATTCAAAAAACCTACCTTACACAATGTTATTAAATGGTTATAAGTTGAAGCCTCAAAGTGAGCTTTTAGCAATCTTTAATAATTTAGTCACTCATAAAACAAAAGTGGTGTTTAGTTGTGGTTCTGGCATTACGGCTTGTATTTTAGCACTTGCAGCGACACTATGTAATTTTAATAACCTCATTGTCTATGATGGTTCATGGACAGAATATGGAACACTAACCAATTAATAATGAAAACAATCGACTGGACAAGAGACGAACTTGTAGCTTATATTTTATTATTTGCTGCTAATTCAGATTTTAAAGAAAGTGAAGAAGAACGCAATTTAATTATCTCTAAAGTAGATCTGCAAACCTTTCAAGATATTCATGATGAATTTGATAGAGACAACGACTATCAAGGCATACAAAAAATTATGACAAGCTTAGAGCAGCATAATTATGACAAGGATGATATTGATATTTTAATGGAAGATATTAAAGTGCTATTTTTCTCTGATGGTGATTTTGACATTACAGAACAAAACATGCTAAAGTGCCTTAATAGACTGTTTAAAACATTGTAATGAAAAGGCTTTCTGTAGATTCAATTATCGCAAAGATAAAAGCAGAGGAAACCTTTTGTGCTGTTTCTGAAGATTATGCATTTACATTAAAAATTGATTCTTATGTACCTTATGCTTGTGCAGCTGTGCATGACGGACATCAGTTTAGAAAAGACCTTTGGAGTAACTGTTTACATACCGAATACGAACGTTGGTACGAAGAAGATCCTGAAACTAAAAAGATGGTTATTTCGCATCCTATTGTTTTAGCAGGTTGCGATTCTCGTTTTGAGTATGATTTAAATCGAACACCCGAAGAAGCTGTTTTTGAAACGGCTTGGGGAAAACAACTTTGGAAACAACCTTTAGCAGCAGCAGAAAAAGACAAAAGTTTAAACAAACATTCAAATTTTTATAAAGTTGTTAAGGCTTTAATTTCAAAATTAGAAGAAAAATTTGGAGTATGTGTTGTTTACGATATGCACAGTTATAATTGGCAACGTTGGGATAGAGAAGTGCCAACATGGAATTTAGGGACTTCTAATATAGATAACCATCGTTTTGGTAAAGAAGTTGAACGCTGGAGAGCTTATTTGGCTTCTATAGAATTACCACACAATATTAAGCAAACCGCCAAGGTTAATGATACGTTTCAAGGCAATGGTTATTTTCTAAAATATATTACTAATAACTTTAAGAATACTTTAGTTTTGGCAACCGAAATAGCAAAGGTGTATTGCGACGAATATCAGCAGGTTAATTACCCTGAAGTTGTTGCTGCTGTAGCGCAACAGTTACAAACACTTTTACCTAAACATGCTAACGAATTCTATAATACGTTTAAACACTAATGTCTCAGAAAAAAACTACTGAAGCTTTTCAAGATTTATTTGATATTGATTCTAATCTTAATCGTTTAGTTAGAAATATTGAACTCCTCAACTATATTAATCCACTTAACACGGTATCTGAGAAGAAAAAATTCTACTCTTCAAAATTTAATTATGAGCCTCAGTTTAAGTACCCTAAAATAAAATTTAACGGTTATAAACTGCATCGTTTATTCTTTTCACAACGTTTAGAACGCATAGAAGATGATGATATTAGACAATTGTACGAAGATATTATCTACGAATATTCAGGCTTAATAGAATGTATTGAAACTATTGGGCAAGGCCGAAAATTTTATTTTAATAGTTTAAAAAGCTTTGGAACTCCTACCGAAAAGGATATAGAGAATGCTAAATTTATTTTGCGTTTTGATGATTCGGAATTTGATGAGCAAATGCTTGCTAAATATAGTGCAAGTGAAGCCAAAGATTATTTTGATGAATTTTCTAAACGTTACGATTTTAAGTACAACATTAAGATTTCTAATCATCTTTCTGCTGCTGCAATGGTACTGAATAATACGCAGACTTTGGTATTGCGTAAAAGTCATAAGTACAGTAAAAATCAGCTTAAAGTACTAGCAAATCATGAGATTGGAGTGCATTTAGTAACAACTTTTAATGGCTTATCGCATCCATTAAAAGTGTTTTCTAATGGTTTTCCTAATAATGTAGAAACACAAGAAGGTTTGGCTGTGTATGCTGAATTTATGAGTGGCTGTCTTACTATTGAACGGTTAAAAGAATTAGCATTTAGAGTCATTGCTGTTGATAGTTTAAATAAAGGCTACGCCTTTTCGGATACGTTTCACCTATTGCATAATCAGCATAAATTAAATAGAGATAAAGCATTTGGCATTACTTTACGTGTGCATAGAGGAGGAGGATTTACTAAAGATCACCTGTATTTATCTGGTTTGCGAAACGTCTATAAATATGCTCAAAATGGTAACGACTTAGGGGTGTTATTAACAGGGAAAGTGAGTCAGGATTACATACCAACCATTAAAAAGATGCAGCAGCTTGATTTGGCTTTGGCACCAAAATATTATACAGATGCTTATGTGGCAAATGATAATAAGAATCCAAATTTAGATTTTATATTGAAGAGTTTGAAGTAATAAAATTTACTGCAAATAATTGTTTGCTGGAAGAATTTCAATACAGTTTGAAGGTTGCATAGCCTCTAATTTATAATCGCCAATCCTTACTCTTACCAATCGCAACGTTGGAAAACCAACTTTTGCTGTCATTTTACGAACTTGTCTAAATTTACCTTCGGTTAAAGTAATGGAGAGCCATGATGTTGGTCCATGACGTTCGTCTCTAACAAAACGCGGAACAATGTGCGAAATATCATTTAAAACTTGAGCATTGCATGGTTTTGTTTTATACGCTTTACCTTCAACAGAAATCTCTATTCCTTTTTGAAGTTCTAAGATAGCTTCTGGTGTAACTAAACCGTCAACCATTACGTGGTATTCTTTTTCAATTTTAGAACTGGTTATATAATTGCTAAACTTTCCGTCTGTAGTTAAAAGCAATAAGCCTTCAGATTTTTCGTCTAAACGTCCAACAGCCATAACCTTGTCTGTAAAATCATACAACTCATTTAAAAGTTTTTTGTTTCGCCTTTTAGTTTGATGATTAACAAATTGACTTAAATAGCCGTAAGGTTTGTATATTTTAAAATAATGATGTGTGATAATGGTTTAGGTTTTAGAGTTGCGTTTTACAACTATAATGATTAAGACAATTAAAAGTATAACTATTATTGGTAAGATTAGAAATAGAAATAAATTTTTTATAAAACTTGTGGCGAGTTCTGACGAGTTAATATTCTTTTTACCATTAGCATAGGAAGCAACATAGCTTTTTGGAATATATATGTAATACGATAGCTTACTTTCTAATGTTTTAATATCTCTATAATATTGGGCGTAATTTTCAGGCGACACATAATCATTTTGATTTTTGTAGTAAGACATTAAATTTAATTCTCTAGAAGAAGGGTTGTAGTTTCCTTCAAATTCATAATAAAAATCTTTAGAATAAATGTTGTAATCTATTGGTGATATATTCCAAGCTTCGGGTAGTTTTACATTTATAGTATGACGTTTAGCTATTGGGTAATATAAAGCCAACTCCTTGGTTTTGCTTTGTTCTGTTGGTAATACTAAAATATCACTTATTGTTGTTGGAGTAAACGTAACACCAATATTATCATCATCAGCTAAGACCTCTTCCCAAATATCTTCTAGTTTATAGTGCTCATAAATAGTTAGTTCGTTGTTAAGGCTATCATCTTTGATTATTGGAGCTTCAATAACCTCAACGTTTTCGTAATAATTAGAGTAATAAGCTTTAAAGTCTTTTTTTATACTAGAGGTGCTACTGTTTTTGTAATAATTACGCATCTTATCAGCTTCATACTCATTGTAAATAGTTTTTACCTTTAATGTTGCTCCTTTGCCAACAGCTTCAAGATAAAACTCATCGTAAACCTCAATAAGATTATTACTAAAGCTCTGAATCTTTTCTAAATCATTAGTCTCCTCACTGATAACTAGACCATATTCATAATTTGGAAAGTATATGTTATCATAGCGTCCTTTTTGATTTGTAATTGTTGGATCGTAATAAATTTCACGTCCCGATTTATCAATAACTTTGACCACCACATGATCAAAAACCTTTGGGCTAGGGAGAATTTTAGGTAGATTTTTGCCAAATGTTGTACTTACTAACATAGGATAAGCTTCTATATGCATTGCTCTTAGCATTGTTACCATTAATAAGGTTTTATCTTTGCAATCACCAAAACGTTGATTAAAAACTTTATTAGGTGAAAAAGGCTTATAACTGCCAATACCATCTTCCAAGCCTAAGTATCTTATTTCGTTTTGTACAAATTCTAAAGTAGCAATAATCTGCTCGTGTTCCATTGCCTTATTGGATAGTATAGCATCAATTTTAGCCTTTAATTCTGTAGATATTTTATCGTTGACATTGTAAATGTCTATTCCCCAATCAATGACATTTTTCCAGTTCTGATAATTAGAAACAATTAAATATTGATGTTCTATTAGCCAAATTGGAGCTTCATTATCAAAATTAACACTATTTACCTTTTCAGAAAACCAGAGATAATCTTTAAGCCCATTTGAGGTGGTATAACGAGGTTTTAAATCAGAGTTAAATAATTTGTACTCTAAATTTGTATTAGATAATAGCCTTAAGCTTGAAGTATTTATATAAACATAATCGTTTAATGAAAAAATGCCAGAAAAATTTCCGTTATGTATAGGGTTAAAGCCTGATATGGTATAACTATAGTCTAAAATATCATCTTTTCTAATGTCAGAAAGATTAATCATTGCTGTTAATCTGCCATCATAAATATAACTCTCAGAACTAGATTCTCGTCTAATAACCTGAAAGTTATTGATATCTAGCTTATTTATTACGTCTCCATTTCTAATAACATCAATATTATGGAACGTAATAGTTTGATAAGTTGGATCATAAATTTCTGCAATTTCAGCAACGTCTTGAATGCCTAAATTATCTGTAATTTTCTTTACAACTCTATTGTAATGTTTTTGTTTAGGTACATGTATTTGTTCATCTGATAATAGAACCACATAACCGTAATCTATCTCATCTGAGGCAATATCTATTGTTGTAGTATAATTTTGTTTTAAAACCCAATTAGGAGTATCAGAAGTTTTTATTTGGGCAATTACAGTGAATGAAATAAACGTAAAAATTAGACATGCTAAAAATTTAAAGGAAGCCATTGAAAAGAATTTTATAAGTAGAATAGTTTAATAAACTAGTAATATACAGAAAGTAAAGTGAATATTTTACCACCATGTAATAAAACATTTTTGAAGCTCATTTTTACTTTTTATCCAGCATAATGGAGAGCGTTTATTTTTAATATGAATTTGAATCTCATGTTTAGCATCTTCAAACTCTAACCAATTTACAGTTGGTTTAGGTAAACATAGCCATTCTAGTTTTTGTGGAATGTAAAATTGAAAGTCTTTTAATTTGGTAATGTTTTCAATATTTAAATACCAACCAGTAATACATTCTGAATTTAAGGGAGCAACATTAATATCTTGGTATTCGTAAGGCAAAAATAGTTGTGCTTTAAAACAAACCTTTTGTGTAATAGAATTGATAAGAAAAGGATAATGTTTTAACGCATCTTTTGTTTTAGGATGATAGAGTAGTGGTAACTGTTTTTCTTTTAACTTATTTAGCTTATAAACAAGAGCATCGCTTTGGTTAGGGCCTACCCAATTGGAAAGTGAGTTAACATTGTTTTTTTTAGAATCGTATAAATAGAATTTATAAATTATTTCAAGATGAATAGGTTTTTTAGCCTGTAAAAACAATAGGTCTAATTCTCCAATAGTAATTTTATTATTCTTGATTTGTAAGTTCTCTTCGAGAATAGTTATATCAGCTTGATGCTTTAGCTGAAATACTACAAAATGTTCTACCCATTTACCCAAACGTATCTTTTTAACTTCGGACTCTTGTGTAAATTGAATTTCTGTAGCTTCTGGACAAAATTGTTCAAAGTTATAGACTTCAGAAGCCTTCCATAGGCATGGTGTGTGTTGAAAGCCTTTAAATAATTCTTGAAAATTTATACTGCTGTCCAATGCGTAGTTTTATGGGTCATAAAAAAAATAAAGCGCACTTAAAAAATAAGTACGCTCTATAAAAGTAGCTTTTATTTATTAAGTACGCTTAATTAATTATTAATTTTTGAGTACGTTTTTTATTAGCGTTAGAAATAAGCTTTATAATATAAATTCCTGTAGTTAGATGATCTACGTCTATAGATTGTATCGTAGTACTGCTATCTAAGGTATTATTCATTAATACTCTTCCGTTAAGATCGTATAATGCAAAGCGTGTTTGTGTTTGCAATTGTCCTTCAATAACTATTGCTTTTTCATTTGGCTTTTTATAAATACTTAAACGGTCTAAATTTTGTTGCTCTAAGCTAAGTGCATTTGCTTCTAATCTTAAATAAAAACGACCAACACCTGAGATATCACTTAAAGCAGTAAAAGTATAATCGTGATCAGACAATAACGTAAATGTATTGGTTAGTGTGTCTTCTAAATAAACTTCAGTTGCATTAGGAAGTGTAGACTCAGACAATGACACTGTGATTTCTTGCCCTTGCAAGGCGTTAATGCCTAAAGCAATAGTAGTATTATTAATGTCGCTAGTTCCTAAAGCTTGAATAGCCATAAATGCCCCCGTATTATCTTCAACTAATTTAGAATAGATTGAAAACTCTGGAGCAACATCTTGAAATAAAGCGGCATCATAACCAGGGTCTAAACCTAATGTTGCATTTTCATTAAAGTGAATAGCTGTATTAAACGTGTCTAATGCGTTGTTATTTATTTGAATTTTAATATAGCCGCCATTTGATGAGTCTGTTGTATTACGTCCTAAAATAAAATCATCTGTAGCACCTGTTGTTCGCATTGCAGGTGTAAATGATATGGTTTCGTTACTTGACTTACTTTTTACAAAGAAACCTTGACCTGGAGCAATTAATTGCCCAGAGTTTAAATGGTTTAAAATAGTCCATCCATTGGAAGCATCACCATCAAAACCATATATCGCTTGATAGGCTCCAGAATCTAACTTTGTTTTGTTGAGATCAAAGAATGTTATAAAATCTATGTAAGAAGGGTAAGGGTTTCCTATTAAATTCCAACCGTTATAAGAGCCTGCAGATTCTGTAATTGGTATTGTAAAACCAGTTGTTTCTACTTCACCAGTAAAAGTCACCGTAGTACCACTTACTCCATCTTCTGAAGCATCTCTTGCAGCTCTATAGCCTACACCTTTATCTAAGGTTGTAGCAGCATTAGCTGTAGTTGAATAAATTTCATAAGATCCAGCCGGTTCATTAAATGGTCCAAATAATTTCTGAGCTGTATTTCCTGGGTTTTCATAAAGGTTAGGATTTGCTGTAGCAAAATCTCCAAAATTCTGACCTGTAAAAGGAGATGATATTAAGTCATTACCTGTTGAGCCATTACTAAAGGCATTTATATGGCGTTTGTAAGAGACGTTACCTGTACTGGATCCTTCTATTATTAAACTTGAATATTTAGTAGAAATAGATTCTAAAATTAAATTTCCATTGTTAACCAAATCTCCTTTTATGGTTAAACTAGCTCCTTCCTTAATAATTACCGTAGCACCACTTTGTATTTCTAAGTCATTAACCTCAACGTTTTGGTCTGCGTCAATAATATAAGTGCCATCTGCAATAATAGTATGTTTAGTTCCCGAATATTCATCAGGGCCATCACTATAGATCCATGATCCATCGCAATATAATATAGTATTAGCAGGTATGGTTACTCCACAACTATTGCCTGGAGATAAATACTGAATTAAGGTTGCTTTAGTTGTTGTTGCACTGTCATTGTTGCTATTTGCAACACCACCTCTTCCTCTTAAATGAATGCTCACTAGATCATTAGTGCCGTCACTATAAACTTGTACCCTTAATGCATCTGCTTCTATGGGATTAAAAGTAGGTCCGCCCCATTCAAAAATTCCATCGTCAATCCAACCACCTTGACCTTGAGCAAGTGTCGTCCAAACTCCATCTTTCCTATAACTTATAATCCACATAGAATCTGCTTGATCTTGGTTAGAATAAGAACCTCCCAGTGTTATATAATTCATGTATTTTACATTTGGCCAATTCACTTGCCATTTAAAACCTTCACTTGCTGTTGGTTTTCCTAAATTTTCTCCAAAACTAACACCATATTCGTTGTATGCAGTAACTGTTTTATAATTATCAGTAACTGGATCATATAATATATCTCCAGGTACTCCTCTACCATTAGTTGAAGAGCCATACAATATAGCTTCTGGAAGTAATGCTAAGTTTGAATTATCATCAGGACTATTATCAGGAATACCATCTAAGCTACAACGACTTGGTGCTTCAAAAGCTCTTTCTGCGGTATAATTACATGCTTCTTCTGTAAAATTAGCTATTATATCTACATCTAATCCATCTGCTGCTAAACCCGTAAGTGTTACAGTTTGTGGACTTGTACCAATAGGGAATGATTGCCCATTTACCATTAAAGAGCCTGATGCAGGTGGAGAAACATATTCTACAATCAAGTCTTGAGAATACGTGTCATCAATATCATTACATATAGTTTGAGTACCAACAGTTACATTTGTAATTGGACAATTTGCATTATAAAAGACAACCAATTTAGGAGAATTGTTTACCGATCCATTTCTAGATTCTGCGACACGTCTACCTGAACCAGAAACAATAAACGTTACTGCATTTCCTACTTCCCAGCCTGGTTGGGTTATAATTTCCGTAATAATAGATTGAAGATAAGGTGAACGTTGTTTGTAGCCTTTTTCTCCAGTACTATTCCATGCTTCAACGTTAGTCCAAGCTTCTGAATTAGAGGTTAATGATCTTGATGAAATATTGTAAGAGCTTGAGTTAAAGCCATTACTATCGTCTGCTAATTCCCCATGGAAAGTTAGATTTGTCACGTCAGAACTTACCTCATCAGCTTGAAATTGAATGTATGCTCGATGAATTGTTGCTCCTTTAGGAATACTAATATTATTAAACCTAAGACCAATAATTTGGTCATAATTAGTTGCGTTATCAGTATCGGTCACAAATTCTAAATCGCCACTAGTATAGCTTACAGCTCCAGTTGAAATAAACTCTTCAGCATCATCTCCTGAGGCAACAATAGTATAGGTTTCATTTGTTGTAGTTAATTCATCAACTCCAATACAATTACAATTACCATCTTCTTCGTCATTTATTGTAGTGGGATCATTATCATCACAGACAACACCTCTTGGTGGGCAATTAACATCTGGTGCATTAGATATTGTTACAACAGCACCTGTTGAAGGTGAAAAAACATTTAAGTTAGCTGGTAGTGTAAATGGATCTGTGTTAGAAACTGATCCAACCGAACTAGCATTACTTACGTCGATTGTTCTTAATTCTATTTTAAGGGCATCTACAAATACGAGTTTAAACTGATTAAATGATCCAGAGCTTCTAGTCCATGTTTTAACGTCATCAGCTGGTCTTAATGGCGCTCCCCAACAGCCTTCGCCAGTGTATACTGTACCATTGATTTGTTCTATAACAAAACCTTCATCATTTCCAGAATTAGCTGAAGGTTTAACAGGCCAAGTTGTTTTAGCAACATGAGAATCACAATCAATAACCAAGCGTACACCTTCATCATAAAAAAGTTGAGCCCAAGCATCATATTGATTGTTGTTTTCAGATTTCCATGCAGCATGTGGACGCATGGGTTTATGATACTGAGCCATTTTCCATTTCAAATTAGGAGAAGCTGTAGATAGGTCATTTTCTAACCATGTTTTTTGATCACCTAAAACTGAAATTTCGGAATTTAAGGTGTAAGCTTTTATTAAATCATTACCAAATGTTACAGAATAATAAGAATCAGCATTAGGTGTGTCAAATAATTTATAAATAGTTTCAGAATCTGTTTCGTGATTTCCTCTAGCAGGTATAATTGGAAACATTCTTCCATCACTTGCTATAGTTGATTGCCAATCGTCAAACCATTCTTGCCATTCAATAGAGCTATTAGTATCTGTCATGTCTCCTGCAAAAAATACAGCATGTGGTTTTAATTTAGATACTAAAAGATTGGCATCTTGTCTAGGTGTTCTATTGTTTCTAGAATCACCACCAGCAATAAAAGATAAACGGCTAAGATCGTCTGGTGCAGTTCTGAACCAAAAACGTTGACTTGTGCCATCACTATCATTAATTACAAAATAATAGTTGGTATTCGGTGTTAAGCCTGTAAGTCTTGCAAAGCGATTAT
Source organism: Winogradskyella damuponensis (assembly GCF_039538385.1). Lineage (NCBI taxonomy): Bacteria > Pseudomonadati > Bacteroidota > Flavobacteriia > Flavobacteriales > Flavobacteriaceae > Winogradskyella > Winogradskyella damuponensis. The sequence goes on from NZ_BAABCB010000018.1 coordinate 35,415, forward strand.
CCATTCCTTTGAAAGAAACGGTTCTATCAACGGTTTTGGTATAGGCGTATAATGTATGGTCTGTACCATGATCCATTGTATCATAATAAACAACTGGTGAAGTGCCTGATATCTGATTCCAACCAATGGTAATTGTAGTGGATGGATCATCCATTATCATGATACGATACTTGTCATTGTTAGCAAAACCTAAAGAAATACTTAATAAAAGTAGTAAGTAGGTTAAATGTGCTTTATATTTCATGCTACTTGTCTTTTATGGTTTGTTTTATTCATTTCAAGTAAAAGAACTATTAAGGGGATAATCCCATGTGCCAATCTATAAATTGTTAGATAGGCAGAACCATGAATTGAACTTGATATAAAATCTATATTAAAACCAGATACTATTCTGGCAAATGCTGTTGCAAAGCCCCAAATTATCATATACCATAATGCATATTTAGATAATTTTGGCACAAATACTAATAGGGCACATAACACATCTAAAAAACCAACAATAAATAGAAATAGCGTGGCCTGTGTTTCATTAACACCTAAGATAATAATCGTCATGTCTATAAAATGTCCAGGACGATATGGTATACCCATTGCCATAAACCCATGAGGAATAAAAGTAAATGCTATAGCAATTTTTAATCCATTGATTAATTTTTTGTTATTTGAGTCCATTTTAATATTACGCCACAATAAAAATGGTGCAGATAATTGAATGCTCATTTCAAAAAGTTGTAGAAAATCATAATTTTTATCCTTAACCATACAAATTCCAAGTAAGAATAATAAAAAGAAACCTAGACCTATAATGAAACGCTTTAGTTTTAACCATTTTATTTGATGCCAAAGTAAACTGACCAAAGCGGCAATTAAGAAGATTAAACTATTAAATTTAGTGAATCCTTCTATCCAATTATTTACAGTTTTACTTGTTGCATAATCATACCAAGAATAATTAAAAATACCTTCTACAATAGGCGTTAATAGACTTTCATCCCAAAGTATAGCTCGGTAGGGACCACCAAAAAAAAACAATTGATATGCTCTACCTATAAAAACGGTAAAAGCACATAGCTTAACGAGCGATATTAATTTGAATTTATTCATTTAGAGCGCTTAAAATTAATCATTTTCTTACCAAAGATATTTTATAATCGATTAATTGAATATATATCCTTTGAATTGGATATTATTAATCAACTAATGCTTGTAAAACCATATAAATAGCACAAAGTATGATTGAAAATTATAGAAAGTTTTCTAATATTTAGAGTCATAAAATCTAATAAAGTCACTGTTAGATTTGTTAAAGTTTAAGATGTTTTACATACAATCTGTTCTTTAAAGACTTTATTGAATTTTTTGAAGACTAGAAGTAGCGTTTTTTAACGATAAGGATATGAGTAGAAATAAGTTTATAAGTATTGCAATCAAAATAACTTTTATATTATTTTGATTGCAGTTAATTGTTTTATTTATTGGTTTTTAAAGCTTGTCACTTCTTGCAATTGTTTTAATTTATTTTATCCTATTCAAAGCATTGTAGTATCGGTTTGCAATGCATAACGTTAATTACCTTACTTATCAAAGTTTATCTATAATAACTTTGACTAGTTCCTCTTGTACAGGCACAATTACTTATGCCTTGTAAAAAGTCTAACCCAATAGTAACCATATGAGTCCCTGTATTAAATCCAGACAAATCGTTTAATGTTAATTGATATGAGTAAGCAAAAAAGAATTTGTTAAATGTAATTCCGCCCATTGGGCCTAAATTTAAGGGTTTAAAAAATTGATCATTTAAAAAACGGTAAGACCCTCCTACAAAATAGTAATCTCCTTTACGATTGAATTTTCTGTATTTGAAATTGACATCTGTACTAGAACGTTTGTCACTATCAAACATTTGATAAAAAACTGAAGGTTCAAACTCAACATCTTTGTTTTGTTTACTTTTTATAACTAGTCCAGTGTATAGCTGATAATTTAATAACTGAATTGGCTCTACACCTTCATAATTGTCAATATCTTTTTTCATGATGTTATTAGCATTCAAACTCACATAAAATGCCTTCCATCTGTATAAAATACCAGCATCAAAGTTATTGTTTGTAATACCTCTGTCATTGGTGATTGCTGGGTCTAATATTGGAATATCATAGGTGGTATTAAAATCTTCAATAGCAACTCTAAAGTTATTTATGTTATAAGATAACCCAAAAGACAAATATTGTTTAGACTTATAATCTAAAGTTAAATGATGAGCAAAAGAAAACTTAACACCTTTTTGAATTGTATTTCCATTTCTATCATTGTATGCCGATATTCCAATACCAGATCTGTCTCCAATTCTAAAATCGGCATAAATAGATTGATTATCTGGTGCATTTTTTATACCAACCCATTGTGTTAGTCCATTGGCCCTTATTTTTAAATTATCTCCAATACCTGCATATGTAGGTGAAATTACAAAGTCGTTATCTGCTAAGTACTGTGTAAATACAGGTAAATTTAATTCTTGGCCATAACTCTTAGCAAAGACCAAAAAAAGAATATATAGTGTGATTTTTTTCATAATGTTATCTCTTTAAATGTTCTTGGCTGTTATCTATATAGTGTAAAATGTCCTACAAATTCCTTATTGTATGTGGAGTCATTTGTTCTAACAACAAACCAATAATCTCCCATAGGCAAATCTCTACCATTATATTTTCCATCCCAAACCTCGCCAACTCTGTAAGTCGCGACTTTACGTCCATATCGATCAAAAATATCGAAGGTTAGGTTAGGGTAGTTTTGTGTACAACCAGGTGCCCAAGTATCATATTCTCCATCGCCATTTGGAGTAAACCAATTAGGAATACAAATGTCTTCAAACTCTAATTGAATTTGTGCTGTTGCATAACAACCTGCACTGTCTGTAACCGTTACCGTGTATAATCCAGATTCTGTGATCATATAAGAGTTTTCAGATCCATAATCTTCACCATTCAAAGTAAATTGGTAGTCTCCTTCACCACCAGAGGCAGTTGCAGTAAACTGGTTAAGTTCTCCCTCTGTTAAGGTTAAGCTTATAGGCTCTGCCATATCTATATCAAAGGGATCAGTAGCCTGAACACAACTATTAGTATGTTGTACTTCTATGTAATGACCTGTTCCTACTGGTACATTGTAAAAAATATTACTGGCTTGAAAAGGGCCTCCATTTAATGAATAATCAAGTTGTGTAAGATCTTCTATAGAAGGATCAACAGTAACTGTTACTATATTTCCTTGCAGATTATCTTCACAGATATATTCAATAGTTATTTCTGGTAAAATACTCACAGATTCTGGAAATGTAATATTCCATTCAGATTCACATCCTTCGGCATCTCTTACAAATACAATATGATCTCCACCAACTAAGTTTGTAAAATCAAATTCCGTTTGTATTGCACTACCTGTAGTGTAAACACCATTATAATCATCTAAACTCACACTATAAGGAAGTGTACCTCCTGAAATGGCAATACTAAATTCTCCATCTTCATATCCGGTGCAAACTTCAGGGAAGAACGAGTCTGCTACAATACTTAATATAACTGGGTTTGGTTCTGTTATAGTAAAATCGAAAGTTAAGTAACAACCTAATTGATCTTGTACAATAATGTTATAATCTCCAGGCGCTAAATTCTCGAAGGTATTAGTTTCAAAAAATTGATTGAGTTGTGGTGAAATAGCATATTTAATAATTCCAGTTCCACCAGAAGCGGTGATTTCAACAGAACCATTATTATTTCCTGCACAGCTTACATTGTTAACTACAATACTAGCATCAAGTGGTGCATCTGGTTCTGTGATACTAATAGGAGCAGAAGTTGCATTACAATCACCACTCTCTACAAGAACAACATAATCACCTGCATAAAGTTCTGTAAAAAAACCAGGACTATTTTCTGTAGCAATTACTGGATTGCCTAAATTATCTTGAAGCGTATAGGTGTAATTTCCTAATCCACCTACTGCTGTAGCTATAATTGTTCCGTTATTATCACCAGCACAATTAATAGTTGGGTTAGTAGACTCTAAGGTAACTTCTAATGTTGGTAATGGATCTACGGTGATTTCATTAGATACGTTAGTAACACAACCATTGGCATCTCTTACATAATAAGCATACGTACCATCAGGAACTGAGAATGTTGTCGATGTTGCAAATGTTCCTATAATAGGTGTAAACGAAGGGTTTTCGCTATAGGAATATAAACCTGTTCCACCAGTTGCACTTAATGTTAATGTAGATTCTGTTAAACATGTTTGTGTTGTTGTTCTTACCAAACTAGCTTCAATTGGTGCTGGCTCAGTAATCACAATATTAACAGATGTAAATTCACAATCATAACCATCAGTAATTCTAACAAAATAGGTTCCAGGCCCTAAGTTTTCAAATACATTAGAGGTTTGCGGACCAGAAACACTAGGTGTTGGTAAAACGGTATTTAATGTATAAGTATAATTTGTGCCTTGTCCGCCAGTAACATTACTAATAGTAATACTCGCATCTTGATCTCCAAAACAAGATAGTACTGTTGTACTTGGAGTAAATGTTGCAGTAATTGGATCAGGTGTTTCTAAAGTTATAGTTTCAGAAACAATACAACCACCAGCATCTCTAACATTTACGATATAAGTTCCAGCAGATAATCCACTAAATGAACCATTGTTAGAATAAGCTACAGTTGCAGCTCCTGTTAGTTCATATTCATAATCTCCCCAACCACCGGTGGCAATAGCTGTTATGGTACCTTCATTATCATTACATGTTACATTTGAAGTTTCAGAAACGCTTAATGTCATAGCTTCTAAAGGAGACGCAATAATGACACTAGATGTTGCAGAACAGAACGGGATATCTGTTTCAGTAATAACCACTGAAAATGTTCCTGCTTCCATTCCTGTTACTATTTCAGGATTGGTAGATGTGTTTGCATTTACAATTCCTGTTACAGAAGTACCTAGACTATCAAAGACCTCATAAGTATATGCTCCGGTGTAATTAGCTATATTAATTTCAAATGAACCAGAGTTATCTCCAAAACAAGTAATAGCATTTGGAGTCAGACTAAGTGTAGGAAGTATAGCTTCTGCAACTGAAATAGATACCTCTTCAGTACAAGATGTTACAGTGTCTGTAATTGTAATTGTATACATTCCTGAAGGGACTCCAGAAAATACATCTCCTGCAAAACTAATTGAAGCAGGATTAGGTGAAATGCTATAGGTATAAGATCCAGATCCACCTATAGTGGTCATGGTAATTTCACCATCATCATCATTACATGTTGGTAAAGCTGTTACCTCTGGTATAATAGTAATAGGTGCAACTACGTCTACTGAAACTGTGTTACCACAGCCATTAACATCATTAATTGTTATAGTATGTGTACCTGAATATAAATTTGAAAGTGTAAATGGAAATGTTTGAGTTTGAAATGCACCACCATCAATACTCACACTGTAAGGAGGTGTACCTACAGTATCTAATGTTACGTCAATTTCATAAGCACCTTCCGCTACTGTACATTGATTATTTAAAGTTGCAGAAATAGCAGGTGTAGGATCTGTATCTATGACTAAAACAGGACTCGTAACGATACAGTTATATGCATCCTTAACATGAACGTAATAACTTCCGGCATCATTATTAAATGTACTTGAACTATTCCATGCTGCATCTGTAACAAGTGGAGGAGTAGCAGTTGTTGTAATCTGATATTGATAAGGAGGTGTTCCGTTTGAAGCTATAGCGCTTATGACACCAGAATTAGGTTCACAATTCGCATTCTGATCAACTGAAGCTGCTAATTCTAATAGAAATGCAGATTCGGTAATATTAAATGGAGCCGTTACAATACCGCAACCAGCGTTAGGTCCTGATGTTTCACGGATTGAAACAAAGTAATTTCCGAATGGGAGCGGACCAAACTCTAATATATTTAATGAGCCATTTGCTGGTAATGCAGCAGAACCACTGATTCCAGTTGTTGTTAAACTTAAAGAGTCAAAGATTTCATAGGTGATAGAGACAGGGCTTCCATAAGAACTGTTTACAGTAAATGAAACGTTACCATCAGCACTTCCAGTACATGTAATATTGTTAGAACTAACCGCTGTAGCTGTTAATGTAGAGTTTGTAGGAATTGGAATTGTTGCTGGCTCATAATAACTACAGAATGTAGAGGCATCATAAACTATAAATGTATATACCACGCCAGGTATTAAATCTGTAAATGTCGCAGATTCACTACCAGGAGTATCTTCACTTAACCATGTTCCAGCAGGATATACAGTACTAGGACCTTCATAAATACTGAAGAAAAATGGTCCAGCACTTGTAAGAGATGATCCAATACTAACTTCAGCTTCTCCACCTGTAGCACAATCAAATGATGGTAAAATATTAATGTCTAAATCTGTTGGAGGTGATGCTACTAATACATCTTGAACTAAAATAGAACAACCATTAGCATCAACCACATTAATTTGATAAAGTCCAAAATCAACCACATCAAAACTAACTGATGTTGATCCTGTAGTGTTTAATTCAGAATTTGAATAACCATTAGTACCCGTAACAAAATAATTGTATGGAGGTATTCCGCCTGTAACTGAGTTTACAATTACTGATCCTTGAGAAATTCCACCAGAGCCACATGTAATATCAACAGCATCATAATCTATAGTTATAGCATCTGGTTCGTTAATCACTACAGTTTCAGTTGCTGTACACATTTTTGAATCTGTAACAGTTACAGTATATGTTCCTGCAGGTAAGCTAGAGGTTTGTGTACCGTAATCGTTTCCTATGCTATCACTCACATTAATTACAAATGGAGGGGTTCCTACAGTTGTATCAATAGTAACATCAATAGCTCCGTTAGTGTCTCCATGGCATAAAATCTCTTGTGTTTGCACTACTAAACTTAGAGCTGGTAATGATACGGGAGTAACAGTAATTACTGAGGACTCAGCTGTACAACCATTCGCATCTGTAATTTGAAGTTGATAGGTTCCAGCAGTTGCAGCGCTGTATGTAAATGGTGTTCCAGTTGTGCCTAAATCGGTATAAGCAGCTCCGTTTATAGATACAGCATATGTGTAAGGTGCGGCCCCAGTAACAGTTCCTGTTAATATAGCATCTGGCGAAGCAGCACAATCTAAATCCTTTGTTAACACCACAGATAATGTTGGAGATGGAGTAGGAACAATGGTATATGATTCACTATACACACAATCATTTTCATCTTTTACTTGAAAAGTATAAGTTCCTGGTTCTAAACCTGAAAAATCAGTAGAGGTTTGGTAAGCTGTCACTGCAGAAGCAGGTGCTGTAATTTGATATTCTAATATGCCTACACCACCAGTTGTTCCTGTAATAGAAATGGTAGCCGTATTAGATGGACATGATACAGGACTATTACTAAACGTTAAATCGGTTGGTGGGTTTAATTCTTCGACTGTAATTTCATCCATTGCAGATGCACATCCTGTAACATCCATTACAATGACAGTATACGTTCCTGCAGTTAAATTACTGAAATTAGCATTATTTTGAAATGTTACACCATCAATACTATAAGTGTAAGGTGCTTGTCCACCTGTAACTCCTGTAACCGTAATGGTTCCATTTGAAAGACAAGTGTAAGGTGCCGATAAATCTACAGTACCAGTAATAGCTGCTGCAGAATCAATAGAAACGGTTTGTGGACTCGATTCACAAACATCAGTACCAGAAGTGTATTCTACAACAACATCATAATTCCCGATAGATAATCCTGAAAATACATTTGAATTAACGAATGTAGCTCCACCATCAATACTATAAGCAATACTACTGCCATTAGCATTACTAACATTGATTGTTATTGCACCAGTACCATCAGAACCAGCACATGCAATATCTGTCGTATCTACAGTATAATCTGGTCCAGATATAGCCTCTACGCTTATAGTCACATCTGTACTACAGTTATTAGAATCTGTAACAACTATGTTATAAACTCCTGCAGAACTTACAGGTATTTGTGGTGTCGATTGAAATTCAGTAGCACCATTTACAAAGTAATAATAAGGAGGTGTTCCACCTACAGGATAAACGGTTAGCTCACCATCAGAACAATTTAAAGGACTAGTTAAAGCCACTGTAGCTGTTAGTATAGGTGGTTCAATAATAGTGATATCTTCAGTAAATAAACAACCGTTTTCAGATTCGATAGTTGCAGTATAAGTTCCAGGGTTTAAATTTTGGAATGTATAAGTATTGTCAATAATAGGCCCAACAGTATTTACAATTGTAGCACCTTGAGAAAGCGTAAATGAGTATTGTGGATCTACATCATTTGCAGATAAATGCACACTTCCTTTATCATCATGACAAAGCGGTTGTGTAACTGTTGTAGAGCCTGTAAATTCACGATCTCTAATTTGAACTTCAGGAACTGTAAATACACATGGGTTTGTTGAAACTCCTATTTGTCTTACATAAACTGTGTAAGTTCCAGGAGTGTCTACAGAAAATACATTACTTGTTTGAAAGTTTGTTCCATCTATACTGTATTCATAACCAGAAGGCACATTATTTACGGTAATGCTTCCGTTTGTATTACAAATAATATCAGATGATACCACTGTAGGGTTTAATATATTTTCGTAAACATTGAAATAGAACTGAACAAAACAACCACCAGGATAATTAATAGTAATTCGATATTGTCCGGCTGTATCAACTACAAATCCAGATTCACTAGGTATTGCATTCCATGTACACGCTGGGTTTTCATTGGCACAGTCAGAATCTGAAACGGCATCACAGCTTGTTTCATCAAGTACTTCCCAAATAATAGAGGTAGAATCGGATACGTTAGTTTGAATAATTCTTGTGTCATCTGCACCACATAAGAATATATTAGGTAATAATTTTCCGTCATTAGGACAAACTACAACTTCATCAGCGTAAGGAATAGCAGGGTTTGTTGTGTTAGCTCCAAAAAGTTGCACATTAAATTCCTGTACAATTGACTGACATGGAGCAATTGCTGTATTGTAAGAGTAATAAGTACCAGATTCGGTAACTGTAATATTTTGTGACGTTCCAATAACAGGAACTCCTGTAGGACTTGTAGACCATGAATAAGAATCGTATCCATTTGCTGCAGTTAACTCTAAACTGTCTCCACAAAGAATTTCACTATACTCAAAAGTACAATCTAAATCAGCTAAAAAGTTAGTAGCTTGTGGTGTAATTAAACAGCCTGTATTACTACTTAAACTCGGGTCGTCTGTAATAGTAAAATCAGGATTTATAGTTCCTTGGTATGTTGCAAAAGCTTGATTATTAATGATGTTTGAACAAGCATCTTCTAACTGACCACAATCATCAACAACTTGTACTTCAATACGGATTTCATAAACAGGATCGTTTTCTTCAACAAGGGAATCGTCAATATCTAAAACAAGTTCTCTTGTTGTAGGATCATAACTATTAACTGTAACACCTGGAGGTAATACTAAATCTGTTGGATGATTATAAATAATATTTACAGGAAGTACATCTCTAATTGTAAAGTTTGTTGCATCATCATTTCCTGTATTTTGAAAACCGATGACATAATTTAAAGACGAACCTAAGCCTACAAGTTGTCCGCCTATATCATTACCTAAATCGTCCTCAACAACTTTTGTTAACACGATGTTTGGAGCGATAATTTCAATTGCAAAAGCACTAAAATAATAGTAGTAAATATCTAAATTACTTCCCAAGCTAATATTAGCAGAGGTCGCATTATTAGCAATAAGCGAATTTCCAGGATTTGGAATATTAATAATACCAGCATCAAAACCTAATGTATTAGAGCTATTAGGTATTCTATTGGTAAACAATTCGGAGGTATTAGTAACAGGATTAATATCTGAAACAGAACTATTGAAAAAGTTATTTCCAGGGCGTATTGTATTTCCAGCATTATTTGTAACACTGATTGTACTTCCATTAAGTTTTAAATAATCTCCTCTATAACTTCTATCTCCTTCAATAGTACTAAAGGCAAATTTTGCACGTACAGGACCTGTTGGTATGGTATTAAAACCACTTACAGGAAATGTTTCGTTAATAGAACTTGTAATCTTAGTAAATCCATCAAAAGAGGTAATATACTTACTAGGTAAAAGAGGGTCTTCATAAACAACAAACAAGGACCAACCAGCAGAAAGGCCTTCTGAATTTGGTTTTGGACCTACTAAAGTAGAAATATTTGCAACAGAATATGTGCCTTCTGGATCTGGCAAAGCTGTTAGCATATCTGTAACATCGTGATAATAGGCATATGTGTTTGATTGGTTATTGTTAGGTGCATTTTGATAGTAGATTTCTGTTCCTGTAATATCTAAATAAGAACCACCAGGAACTTTGAATTTTACATCAGAAATTGGTTCATCTCCATCAACTACTGCACTCCAATATAAACCTGCATAAACTATAACATAACAGCTATCGTCACTTGGTACATCTAAATTGGCACTACTGGAGTTAAAAGTACTAGGATCTCCATCAATATCTACATATACTGCAGCATTTACTCCATCGTTGGTAGAGTTTCCGTTATAAGGATTTGAAACATGTAATCCCACATTACTGTTTCCTATTAAAAGGATATCTCCTTTAATGGCTTGATCATATCGCGGCGAGAATGGCACAAGATTTTGAGCAAACATTTGCTGTCCCAAAATGAGGAATAAAGCAATTATAGCTATTCTAGAAAAAGTAGGTTTTTTCATGATGTTTTAGTTTTTGTCTTCACTTTTTCCTCGGGGCAAAGGCGAAAGCAAAGAGAGGCTTAACTCTTATTAATTTTCAATTTTAACTATTGACATTTTTCCATTATACGGTCTATTTCCTTTTGTTTTTAAGGCTTCATTAGCATCGCTTATGTTATCAAACTTGTCATAGAATATGTAATATTTACTGGTACTAACATCGTGGAAAAAATCGACATCAGATCTGCCAGAAGCTACTACGTTAGTCACAAATTCATTTCTTTGTTTTGTGTCACTATGTACAGCGATGATTAAATAATATCCGCTTTCAACATTATCAATATTTTTTAAAATTTTAATACTATTACCAAGGTCTTCACCAAAGTCAAAATCTTCAGCTTTTAAAGGTGTATCACTTAGTTTAGTTGTTTCTTTAATGTTTTTTAACATTGCTCTATCTTGGCTATATCTATCTTCTTCATTATTAAAAGCAGCACGTTTGATACGTCTTCTTTTTTCAAACTCTGTAGCAACTCTGATTGCTTCTAATTTTGTATCTAGTTTTGTTTTTACTTCCTTAGCTTTTAATTGTTCTGCTTTTAATCTTTTAATTTCCTTTTTGTAGAATAGGGTAACTTCGTCTAATGCAAAAGCACCATTTTCAACACGTTCTTCATAAAGCTTGTTTAATGCATCTATTTTTTCACTTCGTGTTTGAATTACATTTTCTAAGTCTGATTTAATAGCATTAAGTGCATTATTTTCTGCAGTAACACTTTTAAAAGGTTTAGGCTTTACTGTAATACCTTGATCGCTTAAGTCATTTTCTTCTTTTAAATCTTTAAGATCTTGATCTTTAATAGCAACAATATCATCAAACTGTTTTAATAATTCATTTTGAATAGCTTTAGAATTTTCAGTTGACTTTGCTATAGTTTGCATAGACTTAGCAAGAGTGTCTGTTGGATTTGAAATCGCATCATCTTTAGCCTGTTCGTCAGCTTCCTCTTGAGCTTTTTGTTCTGCTAATAGTTTTGCTTGTGCAGCAGCTTCCTCTTGAGCCTTTTGTTCTGCTAATAGTTTTGCTTGTGCAGCAGCTTCCTCTTGAGCCTTTTGTTCTGTTAATAGTTTCGCTTTTGCAGCAGCTTCCTCTTGAGCTTTTTGTTCCGCCAATAATTTTGCTTGTGCAGCAGCTTCTTCTTGAGCTTTTTGTTCTGCCAATAGTTTTGCTTGTGCAGCAGCTTCCTCTTGAGCTTTTTGTTCTGCTAATAGTTTCGCTTGTGCAGCAGCTTCCTCTTGAGCTTTTTGTTCTGCCAATAGTTTTGCTTGTGCAGCAGCTTCTTCTTGAGCTTTTTGTTCAGCTAATAGTTTTGCTTGTGCAGCAGCTTCTTCTTGAGCTTTTTGTTCTGCTAAAAGTTTTGCTTGTGCAGCAGCTTCTTCTTGAGCTTTTTGTTCTGCCAATAGTTTTGCTTGTGCAGCAGCTTCCTCTTGAGCCTTTTGTTCTGCTAATAGTTTCGCTTGTGCTTCTTGTTCTGCTTTTTTATCAGCTTCAATTTTATCAAGTTCAGCTTGAATTTCTACTAATTCTTTAGCTTTTTGTTCTTCTTCCGCTTTAGCTTTTGCCTTTTGTTCTGCAATTAATTTTGCTTGAGCATCAGATTCAGTTTTTGCTGTAGTTTTGCTAGTTGTTTTACGACTTGCTACTCTTGAATTGTTAGTTTTTGATATACGTCGTTTTTTCTTTCTGCCCGAAAGAATACCGCTCACTTCATCTTCGCGACTATAATCATAATAATTATTGTTTTTAAATCTATACGCCAATGTGATTTCGTGTGAAGAACCAAATGTATTTAAGTCTCCAATGGCTTTCTCATAATTATATTCAATAGCTATCTGTGTTGTAATATTAAGTCCAACACCACCTGAAACACCATTAAGCGTGTTATAACCCGCTTGTGCCCAAATTCCTTTAGGAACTGTTACCATAGCAACAGCAGAAAGAATAGTTTCTTCTTTTTGAAATTCAGATCGTAATAATCCTGAAAATTTACTTTCATCAAAAAAACCTCTGCTATCCATATAGCCAGTATACATTATATGGGCTTGAATACCTTGCTGTGGGTTATCTTCTATAAGTTCTGAAGATTCAAAATTGTATAATGCTAAATTATTAATGGACAGTCCAAAATCTAAAAATTCTGTTCCATAATTAATACCTGGATTAATTGTTAATAGGAAATTCTCTGGCACATTTTGTAATGAAGGGTCTTCAAAATTAGTAACGACATTTGCCGTGTTAACACCGCTTTTATAAGCTCCAACATTAATACCAAAAGTAAGATTGCTATCCTGACCTAATCTTGCATTATATGCAAAATTCAAAATACCACCAAAGGTGGTTAGTACTCCATAATTTTGTTGAAACAGTCCTAATCCTGCACCTATATTTTCTCCAAAGCGTCCAGAATAACTCGCTAAATAGGTGAGTGGTGCGTTTTCAAATTGTATCCATTCTCTTTTATTATAGATACTAATATATTTTGTTTGTTCTCTAACAAAACTAAATGTTGGATTTATGGTATACCTATTAAACGTTAAAGAATTCCGTGTGGGAATAGCAAGCGAAACTACTCCGTCATCTTCTTGAGAGTAGAATGTCTGTACAGAACAGATACATAATATAAAAAGTAAAAAATGTGCTTTCATATTATTTCACTACGGTTATAGTTCCTTTTTTTGTGTTGTTATCAGTAGTTGTAATGATGTAATAAAACACCTGATTAATACTTGTTAAGTTTAAATTGTTTTCTGGCCAATTATTTTGGTAATCATTGGTTTTTAATACTATTTCACCACGATTGGTCATTATAATAACTTCGGTATTTGTTCCACTTACATAAGCAGTTGGTATAACCCAAGTGTCATTTATTAAATCGCCATTAGGACTAATAACATTTGGTATTTTTTCAACATCAGGAAAAAGATCTAGAGCTTCTTCAATTGTAAATGTGTATTCTACTGAAGCTTCACAACCTGTAGTTTCTGAGATCACAACTTTATAATCGCCAAATTCAGTAGCCTCAAAAGAAGCTTCAGTTGCGCTTGCTATAATTGTATTGTTTAAATACCAAGTGTATGTAGGGTTTTGAGCTGTTGTAGTCACATTAACCAATAACGATTCTCCTGAAAGCATTTCATTATATTCTGAGACGTCAATTGAACTTTCAAATAGTTCACTTACTAGCTCTATAGTACCTGAAGCGGAACAATCTCCTAAATCTACTTGAACTGAAAACGTACCAGACTCATTAGTTTGGTACATTTGACTTGTAGCACCTGGAATAAGGTTGCCGTTTTTAAACCATTGATATGTATTTCCGCCAATTGTACTTAAGGTTGTAAAACCTTGTTCTGGACAATATGGATTTCCTAAACTAGAAGCAATAGTTGCATTAGCTTCACCAGAAATAGCTTCACTAATAGTTACACGATTAGAAAATGAATCTGATGTACAACTGCCATAATTTGTTTTTACGAAATAAGTACCATTCTCACTTACAGATAGTGTTGGTCCATCTGCGACATAAGCATATGTTGTAGGACCTGTTTCTTTGTACCAAGAAAAAGTTAGGTTTGGATAAAGTAATGGAGAATCGTTTGTTTCACTTCCAGGGTTATCTATAGTTAATAAATAGCTACCGCCTGTACAAAAGGCTCCAGTAGAAACTAAATTATTAATTGTAAATGGTGAGTCTTGAATTTTATAATAAGCCGCAAAAGGTATTGATTTAGAGCTTGTTGCTACAGGTGCACTACTTTTAATACGAATACGATAATTTTCGCCAGCAGTTGTGTTTGGTATTGAAAACTCTAAAGTTGCAGGTGAGGTGGTTACTGATCCTGCTTCAGAAGTATACACTATTGTTGGATCTGAAAAATCACCATCAGCATCAGACATTTCAATAGTAAATTGATTAGAAGCACTTAATGCAGATTCCGGTGAAAAAACAAATGTAGTATTATAAGTGTTAAATGATGCACTTGCGCATGCTTGACTAAAACCTAAGTTTGGCGTACCAATTACTACTTGCGCAGTAGCCTGTTTTGACATTAAAACAGTACATAGGCAAATTCCAAATAAGAATTGTGTTAGGTAAGTAGGTTTAAGCATCGGGTTGGGGTGTAATTTTTTAATCTATAAGCTATTTGGGTTTTATCAGTATAGTAACATATTTAAACAATCATTTGCATATATGTTATATTATTGGGCGTTTGAAATTATTTTATTCATCATCTTCTTCTTTTTCATCGTCAAACAAATCATTTGAAGCTATAATTTTGTTAATTCTTAATCTAAAATCTGGAGCTCTACTATTATCAGAGTCAATAAAAGTTTCAGAATCTGGTCCTTTAGAGTACACATTGTCAAAAGCTCGACTTCCATACCAACTCTCTAAATCATCATTGTTAATGTGATCTTTTCTATAAATATTTCCTTTACAATTGTTGAAATATGAACGCGTGAATTGAATCTTTTCTAAATTTTCATTGTTGATTTCTATTCTGTCATCTAAGATAACAGCTGGTTTAAATCCTGAAATCACACTTTTATGAATATTAAACGATACATCTGGCCCAATATAAATTGCTTCTTGTACTAAGCCTACTTTAATATCTGATTTTAAATCATTACTTACATTAACTAACGTAAGGTTTTCAGCATTTACAAAGGTTTCCTTTTTAGAGGTGTCTGCTTTTTCTTTTATATCGTAAGAACTGATATACATACAACGTGAACCATCTGGACTAGAGATGTAAGGTGATCTTACCGCTAAAGCATTTTTTATAGTACTTTGTGTACCTTGGTTAAAGTTGTAATCGTTTTTATTAGATCTAAAAGAAACCGTTTTTGTTAAGTTTACTTCTCCGCCTAAAATGTTAAATGAATTGCCTTCGCAATAACTAACCATTACATTTTTAATATTAGTTTCTGATCCAACACCTGCAAGTGTTAATCCGCTAAAATTTCCAAAATCCTTTGTTTTTTTTCCAGCGTATTCAATTCTAGTATAGTTTAGCACACCAGAGTTGCTCTCAGTGTTATCGCCACCATAACTAATACTTTCAGTTGAAGAAGGATTTAAGCCATAATTAAGTGATGCTACTTTTCCAAAGGTGTTAATAGGAGCATCACCAAGAATAAAAATACCTCCCCAATCTCCTGGTTTTTTATCTGATCTGTTAGATGTAAATACAATTGGGTCTGTAGATTTTCCTTCGGCTATAAGTTTAGAACCATTGCTAATAATTAATGATCCTTTGGTTTTATAGTCACCAAGTATTACTGTACCAGGTTCTATAACTAAAGTTGTACTATCTGTAACAAAAACATCACCTAGCAAAAGATAGGTATTCCTTTTTGTTAATGTTGTGTTTTCCGAAATGTTGCCAGACAGTATTTGTGTAGGTTCTTCATAGTTGGCTTTATTAGGCTGAAAGTCTGTCCATGAATCTAGCCAATTGTTATAGCCAGTAATTCCTTTTTCCTGTTGGGCAAATAAATTACCTAACACTAAAAGAAAGACAAGTGTAGTAAAAGTAATTTTTTTCATAGTAGGTTAATTTTAAGTTTAGATTAAGGGCTTTTAAACTTTATATCATCAAACATATAAACAATACCTATGAAACACAAATAATATCGATGAAATACATAATATTATACATATAATAATATTTTTCTTACAAAAAATAACACTTTGTCGAATAAATTTATATGTTTATAAGGAATGTGTCATAAAAACAGTAATAAAAAAAACCTTGACAGATAATACGGTCAAGGTTTTAAAACACATTTAATAAATAAAAAAACTAATTAGTCCTTTTTAAAATCGTCATAGGTATGTAATGCTTTTAATGTAGATTCATAAAAAAGAATTGCCGCTATTAAATCCTTCGTGTCTGAATAGGGTAATATCTTTTTTTGAAATTCCATAGTACTATCAAAATAAGACGTAGAGGCTTCAATGTTTTCTTCTAATGCTCTTTTATTATCTTTTGTATCAGGAATACCTAATGTTTCCATTGTAACACCCGGTTTAGTTGCGAATGCAATGTTTGGAAGTATATTTACAATAACTTCTATTCGTTCTATATAAAGAACAAGTAAATCTCCCTTTTTCATCTTTTTTAAGTCCTCTCGACTGTGGTATTTGGAGATATTTACTTTACCACTAATAATACTCTGAGATTCCTCTTTTTTTTGAGCAAAACCAAAGGTAATCATTAGAGAAAAAATCGCACAAAATAAAGTAGATTTGGTATTCATATTCACGCTTTTAAATTAATCTTAGTGCAACAAATCTATGCAATTAATTAAAAAAAGCAACTATATTTCTATGTTTTTTACAAAATTTCACATCGATTAAATAGCTATTTTTATAGTTAAACTGCTTAATTACTTGACAAAACGCACATAATACCGATAAAATACATTGTTGTTTTTTAACGAGATAATTGCCTAAAAATGAATGATTTTTAGGCCCAAAATGAAATATAATTTAAAAAAACGCATTTTTTTCAGGCTTAAAAAGCTAATATTTTGATATCGATAAAATGCATCAAAACATTTTCTTAAGCAGAAAAATACAGTAACAATTACCTCCTTTTATCGAATTGTAATTCTTAGTATTTCATCGGAAATATTTGTCGGCATTTTCGGTTCGTCGTATAAATAATACATTGATAAGATTTTTAACGATTTACCAACTAAAAGCTTCAATTTTAGGTAATCTTAACTCATTATCTTATGAAAAATCGAATGTTCTTATATTGCTTTATCTGCTTTTTTAGCGCTAATTGCATTATTTCAGCTCAAGATTCTAATAATCAACTACCATTATATGATTATACAGACCTTAATTTTAAGAATGTAGATACTATTCCTGATTATGAATCTAAAACGAATAAACTTAAAGTCTCAGGTATTATTTATAAAAGTGATGGAGTAACACCTGCAAAAGATGTTATTCTTTATGTAGAGCAACCAGACGAAAATGGTGATTTTGATTTAAGAGAAACGAAAGAAAAACGTTATGTTAACCATAGAGGATGGGTAAAAACGGATGCAGATGGTCGTTATACATTTTATACGTTTGTTCCAGGAAACGATAGAAGATTTAATCAAATGCAACAATTATTTCCAATTGTAAAAGAACCATCAAAAGATGCTTATGCGGTAGAGACCTTTCTTTTTGATGAAGATCCGATGCTAACAAAAATGTGTAGAAAACGTATGGCAAAAAAAGGAGATTTATCTAGAATTTTAAAATTAAAAAAAGAAAATGGTATTTTAGTTGCTCAGCGTAATATCATTTTAAAATCAGACACAGAAGCTACGAAATAGTAGTCTTAACATAATAGCTTATTTAAGCGTTCTAAATAACATATTTAGGACGCTTTTTTTGTGTTCTATACTTTATCGTATTTAAAGGCAATCAAAACATTTAGATCTCTAGTCTATAATTTTATATCTCTTGAAGAAGATTGCATACCTTCATCTTTCTTTATAATTTTAAACCTTAATGATATTTAAATAAACAGATCTAATGAGTAAACAAACCTTTCATTTAGGGCTTTCTTTAGCAGGCGCAGTATCTGCAGGTGCTTATACTGCTGGTTTTGTAGATTACCTCTTGGAGGCTCTTTCGGAATGGGAATTAGCAAAGCAGGCACAAAAAAATAATCCAAATAGTAACATTCCTAACCATAATGTGGTTATTGATGCTATTGGAGGTGCTTCGGCAGGTGGAATGGTTGGAATGATAGCAACTTTAGCATTATATGCAGGCAATTGGAAACCTGTAAAGAAAGTGTCTAACAAAAAAACAGGTAATATCCTTTATGATAGTTGGGTGTTTTTAGATGATGATTTAGATCTTTATAAAGAAAAGGGGAGTGGTAAAGCTACTTTTGAAAAAATGTTGGACACTTCTGATATTAGCCCAGAAATTGGCACACCATCACTTTTAAACTCTAGTCCTATAGATAATATTGCAGAACGTGTTTTTAACGAATTGCCCACTGACGCTAGTTTAAAAAATTTACCAGAATTTATTGCTAAAGATTTAAGGTTACTAATTACACTAACAAGTCTTAGACCTCTGGATTATAAAGTAAAATTAAGTAGAATTAAATCTAAATTTTTAGACGAAACGCCTTCTCACCGTGTTAGTAGCCATGATGTTTTAGCGCATTTTAAACTGAATTATGACGCAGAAAAAGATAAAAACCATTATTTACCTTTTCATCCACATTCATTAGAGTCAAGAGATTTTTTAAAAAAAATAACAAAAGCAACTGGTGCATTTCCTATTGGTTTAAAACCACGTTATTTTGATAATGAATTTGCTACAGCATATTTAAATAACAGTTTAAAAGTTAGAAAATCCTTAATAGATGATAATTTGGACGTCCTAATAGATGAAGAAACGTCATCAAATTTTCAATTTACAGCTATTGATGGAGGTACAATAAATAACGAACCTTTTGATGAAGTTTTACGTCATCTTATTAAAAAACATGGAGAACCTAATATAGACAACCCTAAATTTGGAACAGTTTTAATTGATCCATTCCCTAGTTTTTTCGATTCCATAAAAACAGATACAGTCAATTATAAAATCTCAAGTGTTTTAGGAATATTAGGAGCTTTAGTACCAACTATTCTTAACCAAGCACGTTATAAACAGACAGATACTTATGGTGTGGGCTTGTTTAAGTTGATGTCATTTCCTAGAAAGTTAAAACCAGGAAAAATGGAAATTAGAGAACATCCTCCATTAGCTACAGGCGCTTTAGAAGGTTTTGGTGGATTTTTAGATATTAAATTTAGACAACATGATTTTTTTCTCGGTAGAGATAATGCGCGTAATTTCCTAAGAGGAATTCTTTTTTTAGAATGTGATAAAAACGATCCTAACAATTTGTTCTATGGAGTTAGTGATACTGCAATTGAAGAATTTAGAAAGAAAGTGAAACAAAAAGATGGAAGTGAAAAAATTTATATGCCTATTATTCCTGATGTGAGTAAAATTAAAGGCGATACTAACCCAACAAGTTATGAGGTTGAAGACTTTCCTCAATTTAATGCCAAAGCCTTTAAAGCTTTAGAAAAACCAATTAAAAACAGAGTTAAAGCCATTTTAAAAGCCGAATTAAAAGGACGTATTAAACGTTGGTGGTTGCGTCCAATTGTAAGTGTTTTTAGAGGTGTTATTGCGGGTAAAATTACTAAATGGATTATAGAACAAGTGGAAACTGATTTTAAAAACAGAAAAATGTATAATTAGTGATTAGTGATAAACTTTGTCAATTAATAATTCTTTTTTTTAGGTATTAAAACTATATATTTATGATATGAAACTCTTCAACAAACAACGCTTCCAATTTATAGAACGTAAACGCTTAAAGTCATACTTAACTTACGCTTTTGGTGAAATTATTTTAGTGGTTGTAGGTATTTTAATTGCAGTAAGTATTAATAGCTATTTCAATAAAAAAAATCTAGATGACTCTAATCAAGAATTAAAATCTCAAGTCATTGTTCAGCTAGAAAAAGATATAAAACACGTAGAAGAATTTGAACAAGAATTAAACACACTTAATCAAGCTTATTTAAAAGTATTAGATAGACCACATGATGCTTCAAAACTTAATTCTAATAGTGTTGTTGCTACTTTACTGTTAAATATTAAAGTATTATCACTTGGTAATTCTGCTACAAATCTGATTGACAATGCGCAACTTAACAATAGTAAAGATGCCAAGAATATGCTTAATCTTAGTAGCTCTTATAAGCTGTATTTAAAGAGTATAGATGATACTGAAGCTATTATATTTAAAGCTATATCAGACAATTTAAAAGCTATAGAAGACAGTGAAGATTGGTATGTTGAATTTATCACGGATTTTAATTGTACTCCTGAGTGCTTTACGTTTTTAACAACAAGCAAAGAACACAAAGCTCGTATGGCATCTCTACGGTTTTTATATGTTAATGTTTATAATAACATTCTTAATAATTTTAAAACGGACTTAAAGTGGTATTTAAAAACACTGAAAAGTTAAGTTTTTAGATCGTTCTTATTTATGCCATTCCCAAGAACAGTATTCTTACCTTTGTCAAAATTATTTTTTTATGTCAAAGTATTTTTCCGATTTAGGAATTAATGAACAGCTACAAAAAGGACTAGCTGATTTACACATTTCTAATCCTACAGATATTCAAAACAAAACCATCCCTGTTATATTACAGAAAGTGGATGATGTAGTAGCTTTAGCTAAAACAGGAACAGGAAAAACAGCCGCCTTTGGCTTGCCTTTATTACAGTTAATTGATGTAAAAAAAAACGAAATACAAGCTGTTATCTTAGCACCAACTCGAGAACTTGGCCAACAAATTAGCGCCAATTTAAATGCATTCGCTAAACACATTCCTGAGATGTCTATTGCCACAGTTTGTGGTGGGATTCCTATTAAACCTCAAATAGAACGTTTACAAAGTACCACACATATTGTTGTAGCAACACCTGGTCGTTTGGCCGATTTGGTAAAACGAAACGCTGTTGATATTTCAAAGATTTCATACTTTGTTTTGGATGAAGCAGATGAAATGGTTAGTGCTTTAAAAGAAGGATTAGACGCTATTATTAAAGAAGTTCCTAAAAAGAGACGTACATTATTATTTACTGCTACTATGCCAGGAACCATAAAACAATTGGTTCAAAATTACATGTCAAAACATGTAGTGCATATTGAAGCAGATATGGCAACTGTTGGACATCAAGGTATAGATCATCAATTTGTGGTGGTTGAACCTATTGAAAAATTAGATGTTCTTCTTCATTTTTTAAATTCTAAAGCAGGTCAACGCGGTATTATTTTCTGTAAAACCAAAGCTGCGGTTAATAAACTCGCTAAGAATTTAGCAATTAATAAATTTTCGTCTGGTGCCATTCATGGCAGTTTGTCACAAGGCATTAGAGATCGTATTATGGGACAATTTAGAGAAGCTCATATCGATATTTTAGTGGCAACAGATTTGGCTGCACGTGGTTTAGATATTAAAGACGTGGCTTATGTAATAAATTATCATTTACCAGATACTTACGATGCTTACGTTCATAGATCAGGACGAACAGCAAGAGCAGGAGCAAAGGGCTTAGCTTTAACTATTCTACAGCAAGAAGAAGTCATTGATATTGCCGATTTTGAAAATGAATTAGGTATTCATTTTTCTGAATTAAAAAAAGCGAATACACAAAGTATTGAAGAAACTAAAGCGGTGTTATGGGCCAGAAAGATATTTAAGACCAAACCAAACAGAGCTATTTCTGAAACGCTAAGAAAAGACGTTCGTACTATTTTTCATCATTTAACCAAAGAAGAGTTAATAGAAAAAGTATTAGCTCACCAATTGGCAGAAACAGCTTTAGCTGCCACAAAACCCGAGGCTAATAAAAAGAAAAAAAAGAAGCACTAACTTCAGAAAGCGTTATTATTTATTAATCACTGGTTCAAGAGTTTCCCAAACGGTATTAGCCACTATTTTATGACCTTCAATAGTAGGATGAATGCCATCAGCTTGATTTAACTTAGCAATACCACCTACATCTTTCAGTATAAAAGGAATAAACTTTAAATCATTCTTAGATGCCAAATCTGCAAAGATTTGTCTAAATTCTGTAGTATAATCCTGTCCCATATTGGGTGGTAATTCCATACCTGCAAGGATGATTGTCGTTTCTGCATTTTTTTCTTTTACAGCATCTATAATAGATTGAAGATTAGCACGTGTTTCAGAAAGTGAAACACCTCGCAAGCCGTCGTTAGCCCCTAATTCTAGTAGGAAAACATCAATATTTTGATTTAAAATCCAGTTGATACGACTTTTTCCACCAGCAGTAGTTTCACCACTCACTCCTGAATTAACAACGGTATAATTCAAGTCTAAAGCATCTATTTTTTGTTGTAAGATAGCAGGATAAGCATCATTAATATCGTCTAATCCATAACCTGCAGTAATACTATCTCCAAAACAGAGAATGGTTTTAGATTTGGTTTCACTAATCACAGTATCTTCTGTTTTTGATAGAGGTTGCGTTTCCGTTGTCTCTTTTGTAGCGGTATTATTACCACAACTAAGGAATAGCACACTTACCATAAAATAACAAAATTTTATGAGTTTAGAGCCGTTTAGGATTGGTGAAATTAAATACAAATGATTATTTTGAGCCTTCGACATAAGTGTCCTAAAAATTTAAAAGTTAATATGCCAAAGATATTAAAGATTACTGGTCTAGGAAAGACATATTCTAGTGGTAACAAACAATTAACGGTCTTAAATAACATTTCTTTCGATGTTGAAAAAGGACAAACCTTCTCAATTATTGGCCCTTCAGGAAGTGGAAAAACAACCTTACTAGGTCTATGTGCTGGACTAGATGATCCCAATACTGGAACTGTAGAGTTATGTGGACATGATTTAAGTCAATTAAATGAAGACGAACGTGCGCAATTGCGAAATAAAGAAGTAGGCTTTATATTTCAAAATTTTCAGTTGTTACCAACACTTACAGCACTTGAAAATGTAAGCGTACCTTTAGAATTACAAGGAGATAAAGATGCGGTAAAAAAAAGTAAGTCATTATTAGAAAAAGTAGGTTTAGTAAATCGTTTTCACCATTATCCATCACAGCTTTCGGGTGGCGAACAACAACGAGTGGCTTTAGCAAGAGCTTTTGCAAACGCTCCTTCCATTTTGTTTGCAGATGAACCAACAGGGAATTTAGACGAAGAAACAGGAGAAAAGGTTATAAAATTGTTGTTTGATTTGAATAAAGAAGCAGGAACAACTTTAGTCATTATTTCTCACGATTTAGAATTAGCAAATCGGACACAACAAATTCTACGATTAAAAGGTGGACAAATACTAACAAATCAAGCAACAACAACAACACTTTGAGTATATCTAAACTAAACACGGCTTGGCTTTTTAAAATGGCATGGAGAGATGCTAAGGCAAGTAGAGTGCGATTGCTATTATTTATGGCATCTATTATTTTAGGTATTGCAGCTGTAGTAGCTATTCAGCTATTTAGTACCAATCTTAAAGACAACATTCAGCGACAATCCAAAGCCTTGATGGGAGCGGATTATATTATAGATACGAGACAAGTTCCTACGGAACGAGCCCAAACAATTATAGACTCATTAAAACCTGATGCTTCTGAAGTTAACTTTATGTCCATGGTTGCTTTTCCTAAAAATGGAGGGACAAAATTGGTTAAAGTACGTGGCTTAGAAGGAGACTTCCCGTTTTATGGTACAATTGAGACACAGCCTGCTTTAGCTGCAGCAACTTATCAAGAAACAGGAGGAGCTTTAGTTGATGCTACTTTATTACTTCAATTTAATATTAAACCTGGAGATTCTATAAAAGTAGGTCATATAACACTTCCTATTATAGGTGCTTTAAAAGCTATTCCAGGAAGCACGGCTATTTCAACTTCGGTAGCACCACCAATTATAATTCCTTATCGCTTTATTAAAGATACAGAGTTATTACAATTTGGTAGTCGTAAAGAATATCAATACTTCTACAAAGCTTCAGACACACTTGATTTAGAGGTTTTTGAAGCTAAAATAAATCCTATGTTAAAAGCCGAAAGTGCAGATTTAGATACACATACAAGTACTAGTGAACGCTTAGGTAGACGTTATGATAATGTAGGCAAGTTTTTAAATTTAGCTGCTTTTATAGCTTTATTATTAGGGTGTATTGGTATTGCTAGCTCTGTTCATATTTATATAAAAGAGAAATTAAAAGCGATTGCTGTTTTAAAATGTATGGGAGCTTCTAGATTACAGAGCTTTCTTATTTTCCTGATTCAAATTTCTGGAATTGGAATTATTGGAGGCTTAATTGGAGCTCTTGTTGGTGTAGGAGTACAAGAGTTATTTCCTTTGCTTTTAAAAGACTTCCTTCCGTTTTCTGTTACCATAAGTATTTCTGCTCAGCCTATTGTAATGGGTGTTTTTCTCGGACTTTTTATGTCGGTATTATTTGCTTTATTACCTTTATTAAGAACTTGGTACGTGTCTCCTTTAGAGGTACTACGCGTAAACGAACAAGCCTCACAAGAGCCTAAAAAAGTAAAGTTTACTGTCTTCCTAATTATATTGAGCTTTCTGTTTTTGTTTTCGTATTGGTTGCTTCAAGATGTGGCTTATGCCTTAGGTTTTGTTATTGCAACGCTCATCACTTTTGCTGTCTTAGCTGGTGTTGCTTTGTTGTGCATTAAATTAATTCGGAAGTATTTTCCTAAACGTTGGGGTTTTACAGCACGCCAGAGTTTGCTAAACTTATTTAGACCCAACAATCAAACAGTTGTTTTAGTAGTTGCTATTGGTTTAGGGACATTTTTAATTAGTACTCTATATTTTACAAAAGATATCTTATTGTCAAAAACCGAAGTGGGACAAACGGCAGGTAGTGCTAATCTCATTATTTTAGATGTACAAAGTGAACAGCGTGATGCTTTAAAACAAA
Organism: Winogradskyella damuponensis; assembly: GCF_039538385.1. Lineage (NCBI taxonomy): Bacteria > Pseudomonadati > Bacteroidota > Flavobacteriia > Flavobacteriales > Flavobacteriaceae > Winogradskyella > Winogradskyella damuponensis. The sequence goes on from NZ_BAABCB010000018.1 coordinate 60,814, forward strand.
CAATTACGTCTCAAGGTTTACCTATTGTAGATAATATTCCATTGGTAACAATGCGTATGCATCGCATTAAAGATCAGTTGGTAAATGACATGAAAAAAGATACCACAAAACAAGTTCGTGGTTGGATTCTAAATCACGAATTTAGAACAACTTACCGCGATTCACTTATAGCTTCAGAAGAACTGTTAGAAGGTGTGTGGACATCAGAATTAAAGCCGGGAGACCCAATCGTTATTTCTATTTCAGATAATCTTGCCAAGGATGCTAAAGTAGGTGTTGGTGATGCTATTGTTTTTAATGTGCAAGGAGTGCTTATGGAAACAACAATTGGTAGTATTAGAAAGGTAGATTGGGGAAAAATACAACTCAACTTTTCTATTGTATTTCCTAAAGGAGTCCTAGAGAAAGCTCCGCAGTTTAATGTTATTTCTACTTCTGCACCAAATGAAGTGGCTTCTGCAAACTTACAACGCGATTTGGTTCAAAAATTTCCTAATGTATCTATTCTAGATTTACGACAAGTCATTACTATTATTGAAGATATCTTAGATAAGGTGTCATGGATTATTAATTTTATGGCCTTCTTTAGTATTCTCACAGGAATTATAGTCCTTATTGGCTCTGTAAGAACTAGTAAATACCAACGTATTAAAGAAAGTGTATTACTAAGAACACTTGGCGCTAAGAATTCTCAGATATTAAGAATTTCAGCTTTTGAATACGTGTTTTTAGGACTTTTAGGCAGTTTAGTTGGTATTTTATTAGCTTTAGTCAGTAGCTTATTTTTAGCTCTATTTGTATTTAAAGAACCGTTTACCCCTTCACTAATTCCATTTTTAGTCTTTTTACCAGGTATTACTATATTGGTATTAGGAATTGGGCTGAGTAATATTCAAACCGTACTTAGAAGTTCGCCTTTAGAAGTCTTGCGTAAAGAAGGATAGTTGCTTTAAATATTGATTTTTGTTTGAAGTAGGAAGGTCACTTCAGAATAATGAACTTCTGAAGAGATTTTTTAAGGCTTACTTTTATTAAAGTCTTTTCTGGTTTATACTGTTACTCTAAAAAAATAGGTATATTTAGAGAATCCTAACCTATTGATAATTAATGTTTAAGTATTACGCATCACTATTGCTTTTGTGCAGTATAGCCATACCACAGTTATGGTCTCAAAGCACAGCAATTACTAGTGAATCAGCTTTTAAGGAGTACCAACAGATTAGCGACTCTATGTCTTCTGTATTTCCAGAAGATGATATAAAAACATACCGACGCGCATCATTTTCTGATGTCCAAATGCAAAGGTATTTATCACTTCATTTTAAGCGTTTAGACATATTAAATCATATTGAAGGACACGTTAAATTTGTTTTAGACAGTTATCTACATTCGGGAAATTGGTTTAGAGAAGTAGGATTTCCTAAAGAGTCTATTAAATCTTATCTCAACTTTTTTAATTACTACGAAGATCATGAAAATGAATTAGATATAACTGAGCGCAATAAATATATGGAAATGCGAAGTTATGCGCGAAGCATGCTTGCAGAGAGTTATGCAAAGCTTGGTTTATTAGATAGCGCCGCATTTCAACATAAAGCAAATATGGCGTTTACTAAGAATCTAAACTATATTTACCATCCGTCTTCAATAAACAATTATGGCCTTTTTTTTTATTGGCATAAAAAAGACCTTGATTCTGCGATGTATTTCTTTGAACGTGCCTATGCGCTTACAAAGTCTAAATTTCCAAAGCATACTTTAAATGGAAGTATACGCGATAATATTGCAGATATTTATATAGACCAGCAAGATTATAAAAAGGCACAGCCATTATATCAGCAAAATTTTGAGTATTTCAAAACAGCCATTAATGAAGCAACCTTAGCTAAAGATATTCCTCGGTTAATTAGTGCAGGATCACAATTAGTAACGACCAATACACAATTAAGTCAGTTAGACGCTGCACAACGGGTTTTTAAAGAGTTAGAAACCATTGTAAAATATCAAGAATTGAATAACAGTATAACGTCTAGTTCTAAATTAGAATTTTTAAGAGCTAAAGAACGTTTGTTAAGTGCTCAAAACAATATTTTAGAAGCCTATGCTACAGTAAAGACGATAGAACGTTTTTCGGATAGTCTTCAGGCCATATCTAATCATGCTGATAAAAAATGGCAAGAAGAATTGAATGATATTACGATAGACAAAATTGAATTAAATTTTAAAATAGATCGCATTCAAAAAGAGAATATGATTAAAAATCAGCGTGCTAAACTTTGGTTTATTGGGCTTTTATCGTCTATTTTCATTATTCTATTAATGACACTTATTATTAGTAGAAGGCAACACCTTATCAATGCAAAAAATAAACAATTATTAGCTGAACAGAAACTAGAAAACTCAGCCTTAAAGGTCGAGCAGCTTAATTCAGAGATTAAATCTAAAGAACGTGATTTGTCTGATTTTGCTATAAAACTTACCCAAGATCAAGATTGGGCAAAAGAATTAGCAGCGCAATTAGAGGCCATAAAGCAGACTTCATCAGAAGAACGCGAATCCTTAATAAAAACCTTAGATCACGCTATTGCCAATAAAATTAATGTAGATAGTGATACACAAGATTTCTTTGAACGCTTAGACAAATTAAGTCATACCTTTTATAGTAAACTCACACACAGTTACCCAAATTTGAGTAAAAATGAAATTAGACTTTGCTCATTAATTCGCTTAAAAATTGAAAGTCGTAGTATTGCCACACTTCAAAATATAACTTTAGCGTCACTAAATACGAGTCGTTACCGTTTAAGAAAAAAACTAAATCTCTCAGAAGATGTCGACTTAGACTTTTTTATTCAAAATTTATAAAACATTTATTTACAGTGGATTATATTGGTTTTTCTTCCGTTGTCTATTAATTGTCTATTGCTTGTTCATTAGCAGTCTATCTCAAATTTATGGTTAGAAGTATCATGTCTAGTAACTTCGTCATGTCCTAATATCTTATTAATTACAGCCTGTTTATAAAACATCATTAATAATAAGTATAACCCATAAAATTGTATCACTCATGAAAAAATTTCTTCTTGGTTTATGTATTTTAGGTTTAACCAACCTTATCTCTGCGCAGAATGACTTAGCTATGGCAACAGCTAATGATAACGACATTACTATTAAAGCTTCAAAAATCAAAAATGAATCGTATGTAATGAGTAATACTAATGAAATTATACATTTGGCTGCACGCATTAAAAAATTACAAAAAATAGCCGCTACTTATGATATTTCTAAGGAGTCTATTTACAGTAATAATAAATCGGTTACTTATGATGTTGTATTTGAAGCCAACGAAAATTATATTAAAGCTGTTTATGACCATAATGGTGAGATTATAAAATCAGAAGAGTATTATGAAGATGTAAGGATACCTTATGATTTAACAAGTCAATTGGCTAAAGACTATCCAGGATGGTCTTTTAATAAGAGCAATTGCAAGATTTTTTATTCTAAGGAAGAGGCATCAAAATTCACCTATACAATAGTACTTAAAAAAGGAAATAAATCTAAATTGATTACAAGATAACCTTAACCGTTATTAATAACTTGCTAAGAAGGCAACATCTTTTAAGGTGTTGCTTTTGTTTTGTTAATTCTCAAGAATGATATACCTATCTTTGTCCGATAATTCAGAAAGTTCTACGTCAGACAATTCTAAAACAAACAAAAAATAGCAATGGCTAATAGCATTAAAGATCAACAAGATATTCTCGAGAAATTAAACATATACGCACTCAATGCAATGCAAGAATCTGCTATTGAAGCGATTGAAAAAAACACAAATACTATTCTCTTATCTCCAACAGGAACTGGAAAAACATTAGCCTTTTTATTGCCTTTGTTGGATGCTTTGGACCCAACTATTGAAGAAGAAGTCCAAGCTTTAATTATTGTGCCTTCTCGTGAATTAGCAATTCAAATTGAAACCGTAATTCGAAATATGGGCTCTGGTTATAAAGCTAATGCTATATACGGAGGACGTGCTATTTCAAAGGATAAAATAGAATTAAAACACACACCTACCATATTAATTGGAACACCAGGACGTTTAGCCGATCATTTTGAGCAAGCTCGATTTACTACTAAATTTATAAAAACTTTAGTGATAGATGAGTTTGATATTTCAATTGAAGTTGGAGCAGGAGGTGAGATGAAGTTTATAATGGGCTATTTGGCAAATGTTAACAAGCGAATTTTAACTTCTGCAACAGAGGGAGCATCAATTCCTGCTTATCTTAAAATGAATGGTGCCAAAACTTTAAATTTCTTAAAAGATAAATCAAGTCCAAAATTAACGGTGAAAACAGTGTTGTCACCATCGGCTAATAAACATAATACTTTAGTTGACTTATTATACCATTTAGGTAATGCGCCTGGTATTGTATTTTGTAACAAAAAAGAACGTTTAGAAGATTTAAGTCGTTTTTTAGACAAACGAAAAATTGCACATACATGCTTTCATGGAGGTATGGAGCAGCGCGATCGTGAACGTGCTTTAATTAAGTTAAGAAATGGAAGTGTAAATATTTTAGTGGCGAGTGATTTGGCTGCTAGAGGTATTGATATTCCTGAAATGAGTTATATTATTCATTATGAAATTCCTGAAGCTATCCAAGAATATACCCATAGAAATGGTAGAACAGCTCGAGTAAATGCTAAAGGAACAGCTTATCTGATTAAAGGGGATAGAGAAGTATTTCCTGAGTTTGTAGAAAAATCTAAAATACTAACGCTTAAAAAATCTGGGGAAATAAAACCTTCATTTTGGACCACATTATTTATTTCTGGAGGTAGAAAAGATAAAATATCTAAAGGAGATATTGCTGGTTTATTCTTTAAACAAGGTGGTATTAGTAAAGATCAATTAGGTGTTATTGAGTTAAAACAAGACTGTGCTTTTGTCGCTGTTCCTAAGTCAATTTCTGATGACTTAGTCAATAAGCTTAATAATGTACGCTTAAAGAAGAAAAAGGTTAGAGTTTATCCTATTTAATTGAATCTCATATAAAATCTGACCATGCCTAAACCTAGCTCTAAATCTTTAATTATTATAGCGTTTATTGCTATTTACATTATTTGGGGTTCTACCTATTTGCTAAATAAAATTTCTGTAACAGAATTACCTCCTTTATTTCTAGCTGCTGTACGTTTTTCTGTTGCGAGTATCTTAATTTTTGGTATCGCTAAAGTCTTAAAGTTTAGTCTTAAAATCACGAAAAAACAGTTCCTAAATTCAGCGCTTGTTGGCTTTTTGTTTTTGGTGTATGGTAATGGTGTTTTTGTATGGGCTTTAAAATATGTTGATAGTGGGTTTGGTGCGTTATTAGCCGCTACCCAACCACTGTTTGTGTTATTATTAATGCGATTAATAGATCATAAAAAAATGAGACCAAAATCCTTAATAGGAGTTGGTCTTGGTATTCTTGGCATGTATTTACTAGTGAGTCAAAAAGAACTGGTAACAAACGAAGAAACCCTATTAGGTATTTTTATGATTTTTACTTGTGTTTTAAGTTGGAGTTATGGCAGTGTATATGTCGCCAAAGCAGACGTGCCTAAAAATTATTTTGTAAGTACAGGCTACCAAATGGGCATTGCTAGTATTATGTTAGCTTGCGGAAGTCTAACCTTGGGCGAGGATTGGACTTCTCCATTAGTTTGGAGTCCTAAAGTGCAACTCGCGATGTTGGCTCTTATTACATTTGGAAGTATTGCTGCTTTTACGGCTTTTAATTACCTATTAAAACAAGTCTCTACAGAAAAAGTGGCAACTTCAGCTTATATAAATCCTATTGTCGCTATGATTTTAGGATGGTATGTTTTAGATGAAACCTTGAGTACACAATCTATAGTTGCTGCTGTAGTATTACTTACAGGTGTTTATTTTATTACAACTAGAAAGAAAGATATTGTTTAGAAATTGCAGAGATCTTCTTTTATATTGATGCTATTTAGTTTTTCCCATACGCGCTCAGTATAAGCTTTGCTTGAAATTTTAAATATGATGATGGATTTTCCTGTGGTATCGCAATGCTCTTGTTGACCTAATATATAAACTGGTGTTAGTTTGCCAGTATGAAAGCCATCAAAAAAAAACATTTTCCCTTTAAAAATGAATCCGTTTTCTGTTGTTTCAGGCTCAAAGAATTCTACTTTTGGTTCAGGAAACTCATTAGCCCAATGATTAGGTTTCATTAATCCATCGAAATAATGTGTAAAATTAAATTGTAGTTCATAAAGAGGTAGCTCTGTCTCGGTTTTTACATTCCAAGACATCACAAGCGTCCAAAATTCTTCACTTGTTTTATCAGCCCAATTTGGTGCAAATCTGAGCTCCTCATAACCTTCAATAGTTAATTTTGAAGCCCAATCTATCGGGAATTCTATAATCTCTTTTCCCCAAGTACTATCAACTCTTACAATACTTAATTCATCTGTATTTTGGGCAATAGCTGTTGATGAAACACCTAATAGAAACACTATTAGCAACATTACTTTTAAATCGAATTTTATCATAATTCATTTTCTTGGTACTAAAATTAATTAGCGCATTGGTATGCCGTATCAAAACCATGTCAAAATGGTGTGAAATGTTTCCTGAAATACTAGATTTCCATCAAACGTGATCGTAATATCTTCTGAATATCAATACTGTTTTTCTGTGGAATAAGGAAAGCGTTTAAATCATCAACATGGCTAATTTGTTCTTCCTTATCAATAAATCCGTAGCCTAAATATTCACCACCTTTTATCATTACAAAGGCTTCCTCATTACTGTGTCTGCCTTTTTCTCTCATAATAACATCTTCTTTTTGGTTAGACATAGCGTGTATGGCTTCTAAGACTCTATTATTATAAGCTTCTGTAGATTCTTCATTCCTACAAACCCCTTTACAGTTTGTGATACTATAATGCGAACACTCAGAGACAGATTTTTGTAAATGACAATATTTTGGACATAAGTTGTATTGTGCACAAAGCTTTTCCATGTATGTACGCACATCTCTTAGATTAAAAAGCGTAAGGATAGGATTTGGTGTCAGTCGTGCTTTATTACTGGCTAAATGTAGAATTCCATTTCGGTCTTCATAAGAAAAAATGGCAAAGGATTGAATGGTGCGCTTGGCGACTTTATTATACACAGGAAAGTGGTGTTTTATAGCAGCATCTTCCATAAGTAATGCTATTAATTCACTTCCTGAGTTTTCAAAATCGATATCGCGTGTTTCTCTTACCATATCTTGTGCCTTTTTAGTCTTGCTATAAAAATGGCTGAGGACTCTTTTTTTGATGTTTATGGCTTTACCTACATAAATGACTGTTCCTTTTTTGTCCTTAAAATAATAGATACCAGCCGTATCTGGCAAGGCTTCAAAAGTTTCTTTAGGTAGGTTAGGAGGTAAGGTCGCTTCTTTAGAATTCTTGTTTAAAAATTCTTTAAATACTTCTGTCGCTTCTGGTTGTTGTAGTAATAACTCAAATAGAATGACTGTAGCTTGTACATCACCTCTGGCTCTGTGTCTATTCTGTAGATCTATATTAAGCGCATTACATAGCTTTCCTAAACTGTAGGAACGATGGCCTGGCAATAGCTTTCTAGACAAACGCACTGTACATAGTTTCTTTCTGGTAAATTCTATACCAATACGTTCAAATTCTCCGCTAATCACTTTGTAATCAAAGTTAACGTTGTGGGCTACAAATATGGTACCTTCTGTAATATTAAGAATGTCTTGTGCTATATCTGCAAAACGTGGAGCATCAGCTACCATATGATCATCAATACCTGTAAGTGCTGTGATGTGCTGTGGAATGTAGGTTTCAGGATTTACCAATGATGTAAACTCATCAATTACAGTTTCACCATCGTATTTAAACACCGAAATTTCGGTCATACGATTGCTTTGTCCTGTAGTTTCAACATCAATAATAGTATACATCATGCTTAGTACTTGTACTTTTAGTACCCACAATTTACAATATGTATGTGAGAACTTTTATAGAACCAGCAAGATACTGCCTTTTAGTGGGAATTTGAAATCAAGATACAATCAACTATGCTTTTATCTTTATTGGTTTTAAACGAATAACACCAAAGGCATTAAGTAATTTTATAATTACATAAGTCATATCTATTTCATACCATTTTACACCAAAATTAGCTCTGCTCGCAAACTTATGGTGGTTGTTATGGTAGCCTTCTCCCATCATTAGAAAATCGAAACGAAATAAGTTTTTACTCGTGTTTTTCATCTTAAAATTGACATAGCCATAAATATGACCAAACCAATTAATAATCACGCCATGAATAGGTGCCATTAAAAAGGTTATTGGCAGTAATAGCCATTGCCACCAAGCGGTTACAAAAAGTGCAAAGAACAGCACATAGCTAGAAATCCATAAAAGTCTAGAAATACGAGAACTCGCAAAAGTATCGAAGCTTTTCCATTGTGGGACATTTTTGGTAAAGCGTTCATCTACTGCAATACGTTGTTTGTTTATATCTTGATATATGGTTTTTGTTTTCCACATCATAGCAAAAAGATTGGCATCATAAGATGGAGAATGCGGATCTTTTTCGGTGTCTGTATAAGCATGATGCATACGATGCATCACTCCGTAACCATAAGCACTTAAATAACTAGAACCTTGAAAAATCCATGTTAAAATAAAGGTGATACGTTCCATGGTTTTGGACATTGTAAACACTTGGTGTGCTGCGTAGCGATGTAAAAAGAACGACTGAAAGAATAAGCCTCCATACCAAAGTACCACTACAAAAATAACTATTGTCATAATGTTTTTTTACAAAGATAAATTGATAAGAAGCACCAAACAATGAACCTAAATCAATAAAACACTATACCAATCGTTTGCGAATTCGGCTTAACGCTTGTGGTGTTACACCAATATATGAGCTCACGTATTTTAAAGGAATGACTTTTAGAACTTCAGGTCGTTCTTTAAATAGCTTAATGTAACGTTCTTCTGCTGTGAGGTTTAGTAAGTTTTGTTCGCGCTTAGACTTTATTAAAAACAGACGTTCTGCTGTTAGCCTACCAATAAGATTTCCAATCTGTGTGGTATTATAAACGTCTTGTAGATCGTTATAGTTAATACTTAAAATGGTTGTTTCTGTTAATGCTTGTAATTCATAAGCAGATGGCTGTTGGGTTAAAAACGAATCGTAAGCACTGATAAATTGGTCTTTAAAGCTAAAACCAAATGTAATTTCTTTTTCAGGATTATCTTTAGGAATAAACAAACGTACCACACCAGACTCTATAAAAGAGATGTGTTTTTCAATATCGTTACGTTTTAAAAAGATTGTTTTTTTAGGAATAACACGTCGTTCTAATTTAGACATAAAGTATTCCCAATCCGCATCAGATAATGTCGCAATTTGCTCTATATAAGCTTTAATTTGATCCACAAGTTTTGCATGTAATTATTGAAATGTAAAGATACATATTCTTCATTTCTTCACTAATATTTTAAGCAATACCAGCAGACTTATTACATATTTTTTTATTCGTGTTTGCATTAATATCTTAATGAATAGCGTTAAATAGTCCTTAGGATTTCAAGTAACTTTATGGTAGTAAATCATAGTGGTTTACGTTGATAACTTAAAACTATAGAAATTATGTCTAAACCATGGCAAGATAAAGTAAAAGGCAATTGGAATATTGCAAAAGGAAAATTGAAACAAAAATGGGGAGAACTTACTGATGATGATTTGGATTACCGTGAAGGTAAAGAAGATGAAGTCTTAGGAAGAATCCAGAAACGCACTGGCGAAACAAAAGAAAGCGTTAATGCGTTTTTGAATGATTTAAAGTTTTAGGCTCATATATTTGATTGATTATGTTGAAAATCCCGCAATTGCGGGATTTTTTTATGCTGATTACAGATCTATTCGTATTAAGCACTTTTCCATGTATCTTTTATGAACTGCAGATCTTTTTTCATATAATTAAACACTTCTTTTTTATCCATTGTGAGTTTGGAACGGCCTTTTTCGGCACCACCTAAATCGTATTCGAGGTGCAACGACACAGGCACATTAATTTTATAAGTTTTAAGTAGTGAAAAATAACGTTTAAAATCGACCATACCTTCGCCAAGTGGTACATTAATAGGTTGCCATTTACCGTCTTTAATTCCCCATTTAAAATCTTTAATTACTATAGAGTTAATCAATGGCTTTATACGTTGTAAACCGAGTTCCCAACTGCCACCTCCTTCAACAACCGCATGTCTAATGTCGTATTGGCAACCTAGAAATTGGCCTTTTGTAGCTTCTAAAATGGGTAGTAAATCCCAAACAGGTGCACCAACATGTTTACCCGAATGGTTTTGATAACCACCTATTAGTCTTAGGTCCTTGTTTAGTAATTCTAGTTGCTCGGCTTGTTTTGCATATTGCGCTTGACTTTCTTGTATGGTTTGGGTTTCTGGATATTTTAACCAATCGGTTCGGTAGTGTGTAAAGCCTAATTGGCTTGCGGTTTTTAAAACATTAATGTTTACAGGATTATTCACATCCCAAACATTGGTAGACATTAGTTTTGGTTGCAGTCCATGGCTTTTCATAGCTTCTACAGCAATAGGTAAGTCTTGCTCAACGTTTTCTGGTAGTACGTGCCCTTTTCTTCTAACGGTAAGGTCTAAGCCATTAAAACCTAGGTTTGCTGCAGCATTAGACATGTTGTTATAATTAAGAAACTGTAAGTGTTTTGAGAATAAATGTATCTGCAGCTGCTCTTCTGTTGATGCTGTAATTGACGTTAATGGATTTTGAAATGATAGTAATGGTAATGCAGCGAAACCCATTGCTGAAAGTTTGGTGAAATCTCTTCTCGAATATTTGTTTGGAGGTTTACTCATCTTGTTGTGTGCTTGTTGCTAGATTATTGTGTACAACAAGTTACTGTCTTTTAGTGAGATATTGAAATTTGGGTATGGTTACTTTCTTTAACAGCTTTTTACTATTTGTAGGAATTTACCATAGCTCACCCGACGCATACCCGACGCATACCCGAAGGAGACCCGACGGAGCTCTGGTTGAGACCCGAATAAGCACCTTTATAAAACCGTTATCCGTTTTTACAACAAGCGTTCTGCGATTTCTAACCAGTTAGATACTCTTGTGTAGCCTGTGTCATTGACGTTATGAGGCGAATTGTAAAGCAAGGTATCTCCTTCAAATTTTTCTAAGTTGTAGGTTCTGTCGTCTATTAATAAATCTCCGTTTAAAATAAATTTATCTCCGCACATTATACGATGTTGCCATGTTACAAACGGCATGTGCTCGTCTAACCATTCGCTCTTTTCTAATAAGGAATTAGGAAACTGTGTGGCTGCCGTTGCAATGTACACTTCATGTTTGTTGTACAAGGCTTCCATAACTTGTATGGCATCTTTAAACGGTTTTAAGTTTCTGAAAAAGCCTGGCTGTAAGGCATGATCTTTTATGCTTTTTTTGTGTATTTCTGGAACGTTATGCCATATTTCACCAGAGGTGATTTGGTTGATATGTAAGTCTTGTTGATGCTCCTTGTTATATAATTCTATGTGCTTACCGTAAGTGTCGGCTAACACATCGTCCATGTCTACAAATATTGTCATTGGGTTGTTTTTTTGCGAAGTTCTTGATTATGGATTGAAATGCCAAGGAGCGATGGGTTATTTAATATTTATTTAATGTTTTGGGTTATATTAATGCTATATAAACAAAATCTTGTGCGATTAATAACTAATTATTAAAAATTTTAAGTTAATAACTTTTAATGGATTATGGTTTTATTTAAAGTAAAGTCTTACAAGATTTACTATATTGTTTGACAATTATAAGCTCAATTATCTAAAATGAAAATAACACAAATTGAAATTAAAAATTACAGACTACTAAAGGATTTTAAGATTGATTTAGAAGATAATCTTTCATTGGTAATTGGGAAGAATAATACAGGTAAAACCTCATTACTATCTGTAATTGAAAAGTTTTTAACTGATAAAAGTGACTTCTCAATCAACGATTTTAACTTAGATACACAGGAAACAATAAAGTCATTAGAAAAGGAAACAACTATTGATATACCTGAAGACTTTAAATTCAGTATTCGGCTATTATTTGAAATTAAATATGAAGCTGAAGATAATTTACAAAACTTATCATCCTTAATTCTTAATCTTGAAACGGAAGATATTGTTGTTTTAGGTTTTGAATATTTTTTGAATCCTTCTCAGTTTAAATATTTAATTGAAGATTTTTCAAATTTCAAAAAAGAAAATAGATCCAAAAATATTATTGCCTTTTTAAGTTTACCAAAAAGTAATAAATATTTTAAAACAGAGGTTAGAGCCCATGAATATATTGATGATAAAACGTTAGGGAGATCTCAAATAATTGATGACAAAAAATTGGTTTCAAGAATTATTAATATCCAAAGTATAAAGGCAAAAAGAGAAGTAAATAATTCAGATTCTAACAAAACAGATAAGACACTTTCTAAGCTATCATCTGATTACTATGAAAGTTTAGAGAACACATTAGAAGAAGAAGCTGCAATTAAAGATTTAAATAGGAAGTTAGAGGATACGGATAAAGAACTTGACATGGTTTATCCTATTGTTTTTAAGGAAGTAATAGATAAAGTTCAGCTTTTTGGAGGAATGAAAGAGAAGGAATCTTTAATAAAAGTTATTTCGACACTTCAAGGTAAAAACATTTTAAAAGAGAACACATCTGTTGTGTATGAATATGCTAAAACATTTCTTCCAGAAGATTATAATGGTCTAGGGTATTTAAACCTTTTTTCTATAATTTTTGATTTAGAAATTAGATTTAGAGAGTTTCGTAAAGAAAAAGAACTTAAAGAAGACCAAATACCTGCTGATATTAATATGCTTTTCATAGAAGAACCAGAAGCACATACGCATCCGCAAATGCAACATGTTTTTATAAAAAAAATCACAGAAATATTAGATAAAGAAAAAAACGGATTAGATATTACAGGTAAACGAGATAGTAAAAAAGCTAAATTTAATTTGCAGAGTGTTATTACTACACATTCTTCACATATTGTAGCCGAAAGTAATTTTGATGATATAAAATACTTTTACAAAAAAAATCAACTAAATGAAGTTGATTCTCGCAATCTAAAAGACTTAAGAGTTGATTATGATGATAATACTAAACAATATAAGTTTCTAAAACAATATTTAACATTGAATAGAGCAGAATTGTTTTTTGCTGATAAAGCTATTCTAATTGAAGGAGATACAGAGCGGATATTATTGCCCGCAATGATGAGTAAAATAGACTTGGAAAACACCTATGACTTACCTTTATTATCGCAAAATATTTCAATTGTAGAAGTAGGAGCATATGGTCATATATTTAGAAAATTCATTGAGTTCATAGATATAAAGTATTTATTAATAACAGATATTGACACATATAAATTAGTTCCGACAGGCAAGACAAATAAGAAGGGTGAAGATAAAATGAAGCTAGAACCATGTTCTCCTATAGATGAGAAGGTCTCTGGTACAAGTAATGAATCATTAAGAGATTTTATAAAAAAAGATATTAAAGAATTAATCAAATCAAAGGAGAATATTCTTGTTAAAGAGGATGATTTATGTATTGCTTTTCAACATGAAGAACTCAACTATCATGCAAGAAGCTTTGAAGATTCTTTTATACATATTAATGAAACTTTTATTAAACAAAACAAAGACACATGTAAAGGTTTACAACTCAAAAAATATTTTAATTTAGAAGGTGTTGATAAAAAAAATCCATTTGAACTTGCTGAAAGATGTATACTAAAAAAAACACATTTTGCTTTAGATATAATTTATCATAGTGATGCAAAATATAGTAATTGGAATATTCCATCATATATAAAAGAAGGATTACTATGGCTTCAGAAGTAGGTGAAATTATAGAAACAATGAACGCTGGAAATCACTTTTTATTAAGTGGTGGTGCAGGCAGTGGCAAAACCCATACATTAATTGAACTGATTCAACGAATAAATGAAATAAACCCTAAATCAAAAATTGCTTGTATAACTTATACTAATGTCGCAGCTGATGAAATCACAGAAAGAGCTAATTCTTTTTCTGTAAAAGCTAGTACGATACATGATTTTCTTTGGGAAAATATAAAAGGATTTCAACCAAATTTGAGAAAAGGAATTATTGAATTAAATGATAATATAAAAGATGACGATTTATTAGAAGACATAGAAATTCAGTACAGAGAATATGTGAGCTTAAAAAATGGTGTAATTTCTCATAATGATGTAATTAAACTATCAAACTATATGTTTAGTAAACATCAACTTTTATCCAAAATAATAAACGATAAGTTTGATTATATTTTTGTCGATGAATATCAGGATACTTCAAATGAAGTTATTAATATTTTATTTAAAAACCTTAATAGAAAAGATTTTAGTTTAAGAATTGGTCTTTTTGGAGATAGTATGCAATCTATTTATAAAGATGGTATTGGTGAAATAGAAACCACTGAATTAATAAATAAAGATTCACAAAGAAAATTAATAGAGGTCCCTAAAAAACTGAACAGGAGAAATCCTCAGTTGGTAATTGACTTAGCTAATAGTTTAAGAAATGATAAACTAGAACAGAAAGCTTTACCTAATTCTTTAGCGCCTAATATTGATAAGGATGGTACAGTCAAAAAAGGAAATTTAACTTTTCTCTATTCATCATCAGGCATCCATAAGCTTGAAGATATTAAAAAAAGTAAATATTGCTATAATTGGGATTATGAAAACTATGATAAGAATGGTAAGCCTATAACTAAGATTCTTTTAACTAAAAATGCAGAAATAGCTAAATATGCAGGTTTTAATTCTCTCTTTGATATTTATACAAAAGATAAAATAGTTTGTAGTGGTTATGTTAAACGTATTAGAGACTTTTTAAAAACCACAAAAACAACTTACCATATAGAATCGATAACATTTTTGGAGTTATTAGACGTGTTAATTAAGGGAGAAATTAATTCTAAATTAACTTTCAAAAAAGGACTTGAATTAATTAAAAACGAAATACTAAATTTTGATACAATCCAAAAAGCAATAAATGCAGTAGATAAAATACATCCTGGAATAAAAAGGATTCTTCCAACAGGTGCTATGTATACATATATTGTTCAAAATTCAGCTTTATTTGATATTGCTCTATTTATGCAGTTTGATGATTTATCAAGCATTTTTGTAAATAAAGAAAAACTAATAGGGAAAAAGAAAAGTAAAAATTCAGATTCCAACAATAGAAATGATGAAAAAGATAGATTTATTAAGCACCTTTTCAAAATTCAAGAAATAGTAGCATTATATGAAAATAAAAATATTAATGATTTATTAAAAAAAGTAGATTTTAAAATTCATTTGGGTAAACATAAATCAATTTTAAAAGATAAGCTGGATGAATTATCTCAGCTTACAAGATTAAAAATTAAAGATATTGTAGAGTTTGCTGATTCTTCGGGTATTTTAAAACTAGATTCAAAAGTCTCAGATTTTATATCTACAAAATCTTATTTGGTTGAAAGGATTAATAGGATTGATTTTTTAGAGTTAATTAATCTTTATAATTATACAGAGGGATTAAGTCCGTATTCAACGCAACATGGAGTTAAAGGAGATGAATTTGATAACGTTCTTATCGTTGTTAAAAAGGAAAAAATCCCAAATTTAAATATTTGTTTTGAATATCTATTTGAAAGTAATTTGAGTGAAGAAAAGTATTTTAAAATGACTTCAAATCTGTTTTATGTTGCTTGTTCTAGAGCTAAAGAGAATTTAGTTGTTTTTTATGATGATGAATGCTCAAAACTAGTATTAAATAAAGCAAAAGAATGGTTTGGTGAAAGAAATGTTGTTAATTTAGATAGTTAAGCAAAATTAAAAGATTACCACGTCCTTCGTCCTCGTAATGACAGTGCGTAATTGTTCTTTCAATTTTATGTTTGGTTAAATAGGTTCTTGATACATCCCAACAAAAAAGTCGGGACACTCGAACTGATGTTGGGTAACGTGTGCGTACTTGAGTTCGGTTTAGTGTTCTTTTTTATGGCTTACTTTCAATAGTATTGCTATTATTCTTTGAGATATGTTAAGCCATTTATGTGAAAGGTTAAACCTATCTTAATTGATGATTTTCGGTTCATAGTGGTGTTTGAAAATCGTAACTTTATACTTCAAATTAATACGAAAAAAACACCATGAATACACAACCCTTATTAACACCTTATCATAAAAATATTTCATTAAAAAACCGTGTTGTTATGGCACCTATGACACGTAGTCGTGCGGATAACAAGGAAAAAGTCGCTACAGACGATTTACAAGGTTTATATTACGAACAGCGTGCTTCGGCAGGTTTAATTATTACAGAAGGTTCTCAGGTTTCTAAGGAAGCTGTGGGCTATATTAATACTCCTGGTATTCACTCTAAAGCGCAAGTGGAAGGGTGGAAAACGGTCACCAAACGTGTACACGCCAAAGGAGGTACTATTTTTATTCAGTTATGGCATGTAGGCCGTATTTCGCATCCCGATTTTCATGATGGTGCCTTGCCTGTTTCTGCGTCTGCTATCAATCCGAATGCCCAGTCTTTTACTCCAAATGGTTTTAAAGATACCGTAACTCCAAAAGCGATGACGGCTGGAGATATTAAACGAACCGTTAACGATTTTAAAAATGCGGCTGCTAATGCTGTGGAAGCTGGCTTTGATGGTATTGAGTTGCATTCGTCAAATGGGTATTTGTTTCAGCAGTTTTTTAATGGCTGTTCTAACACTAGAACGGATGCGTATGGTGGTTCTATTGAAAACAGAGCGCGCTTCTTTTTTGAAGTTTTAGACGCTATGAAAACAGTGATTCCACAAGAAAAAATTGGAGTGCGTTTTAATCCGTCGTTACATGGGCTGTTTGGTATTACGGTAGATGAAGAGACCATTCCGACATTTGAATATATTATTAAAAAATTGAATGACTATAATTTAGCTTATGTGCATTTGTCAGAACCGTTTACCGATGTTTCTGAGGTGCCGTTTGCTGTGACTGATATTGCTAAGCATTTTCGTCCGTTGTATAATGGAACACTGATGATTAATACTAATTTTGATCAGGAAAAAGGGAATAAGGTGCTTGCTGATGGAGATGCGGATTTAGTGGCTTATGGTAAGCCTTTTGTTTCTAATCCGGATTTAGTGGAACGTTTTGAGAAGCATTTAGCATTAGCGGAATGGGATAAGGATACGTTTTATACTCCTGGAAAAAAAGGGTATACAGATTATCCGTTTGCTGCTGAGTAATTTTGGTTTCTTTTGATATTAGTATTGGCATTGTAGGGCTTTTGTTTTGCGATGCCTTTTTATTTGTTCATTTTAGTTCACTAGGTTTCTATTTTATTAAATTGGTGTTCATGAATGCTATCGCATTTGTCTTGATGCAAACTGCAGGGCGCATTATGAGATTCATAGACGAATAAACGAACCAAAAAATATTAAGAATTAGTTATTGTTTAATTCATGAATGCTATTGTAGCATTTTTGGAGTTTTATATGTTCATTTTGTCTTGACACAAAACGAACCAAAAAGTCAAAACGATTTGTTAGGAAATCGCTGAAGCGCCATTCGCCAATACATTAATAATTTGAGGTTTTTATAGACCTATATTTTCAATACTTGATAGGATAAATTAACTTTATTCTTTGCTCATTATTTCTAAAAATCGTTGCTTCCGACGTTGTCGGAATTTGGGATTTGCTTTTTTGCTTTAGTTTGTTTTTTTGTTAAGACTTCATGCTCAATTTTAACAAAAAAAGTTGAATATGTAGATTGTCCCCTAGAGGGGACTTTAGGGGTGTTTTAAGTTTATGTTAGTTCACTAGGTTTCTATTTTATTAAATTGAAGTTCATGAATGCTATCGCATTTGTCTTGACACAAACTGCGAAGCATATCATGAGTTCCAAAATAAACAATAGATTTATACGAATAAACGAACCAAAAAGTACTCAATCTTCTATTTTAATACATTTGATTGCGTGAATCTTCGATTTCAAAACGATTTATTAGAAAATTACTCATAAATTTTTATTGTTTTAAGTTTGAATTCGTGAATGCTATCGCATTTGTCTGTGCGCCATTCGCTGAGGCATTAATATTTTAATGTTTTTATAGACCTGTACTTTCAATACTTGATATTGTAAATTAACTTTATTCTTAGCTCATTATTTCTGAAAATCGTTGCTTCCGACGCTGTCGGCATTTGGGTGTTGATGGTTTACTTGTGATTTATTTTGATTTCCATCAGTATTTCTATCATATGCGACAATTGATTTAACCGTTTGATTGTAAATTGGATGTATCTATAATGAAGTTTAATTTAAAAACAAAACCTTATGAAAGTACAACCATATTTAGCCTTTAAAGGCGATTGTAAAAACGCATTAGAATTCTATAAATCTGTTTTAGGTGGAAGCATTCAAAACGAACAAACCTATAACGATGTTAAAATTGATATTCCTGCTAACTATAGAGACAAATTACAGCATGCAGAATTGAAAGGAAAAGGATTTCATATTATGGCTTATGATGCCTCACCAGATACACCATTAACCAATGGTACTAATATTAATATGAGTATTGATTTGGATTCTAAGGAAGATGCAGTATCTATCTTTAATCAGTTGAGTGCACAAGGAACTGTACATACACCATTTCAAGAAATGTCTTGGGATGCTTTTTATGGTAGGTGTTCTGACCAATACAATGTGAGCTGGATGGTGAATTATAAAAAGTAATATACTATTGGGGTGAAAACGTTGATCATAATCGCGTTTACAGACAAAAAGCACAGTGTAAAAGCTGTGCTTTTTTTGATAAAGAAATGTTTTAAGATTACCTTATAATCTATTAATAACGAGCTTATGATCTTTCATGTTTCAATTGTTTAGATTTATTTTTATCCTGAATACGTTCACTTTAAATCATATAAAAAAAAAGCAACGCTTTGAAACGTTGCTACACTAATTGTTTATAGTTTTAGTAAGTCTTTAATTGACGCGATACTATGTTTTATCTATTGCCGCACTGTCAGGATCTAAAAACTCTAACACTTTAGATGGATTTTTAATCTGCTCTGCTTTATCGGTTGTAAATACAATCGCTCCATTTAAAGCATCTGGGTTTTCACGAAGGATTTTGATACAATCGTCGTCACTAAAGCTTTCTATTGCACCTTCAATTTTTTCGGAATTGATTAACGAATTCAGACTTTTGTTGAGTCGTGTAGATACTTCTGCCCACTGTGTTCCTGTTAATTTCTGATTGGATATATCGATTGGTGAAAGGCTTTTTTCTGAAGCACTTAAATAACCAAACGTTTGTTTATCTCTTTTGTCATTGGTATTATAAATAATTGTAATTTCTTTTTTATCGTCGCTTATCACTCCCATTTTAATATGTTTTAACTTGTTCTTTTCGTTTTTGTAATTGTTTTTTTAGTTCATTAATACTTTCTGAAACAGCATCTTGAAAGGTGTCGTGTGAAGCTTCTGCAAATAGGCGAGGACCTGGTGCGCTTAATCTAATACCGCATTTCTTTCCTGTTTCGTCTGAACTTGTGTTTTCAGTTTTAAAAAATACATCTGCTCGATGTACAAAATCGAATCGTGTAAAAATGGTTTCTAGTTTTTCTTTTGTGAAATTTTCTAAAGTATCGCTAGCGTTAATATCATGATATTCGAAAATGATTGTGTTATTATCCATAATTTTTTTGTTTTTAAGGTTATAGTTAAAATTAAAGCTAATGCTAGTGTTTGCTTAACTTATATGCGATAAATGTTCGCTTGTTTGGTTTGGGACTGTTTTTTTTAAATTATAAGTGTAATTATTACGAAAAGTTGATTGGTTACCTTACTCTTTTTATATGTTCATTTTGTCTTGACACAAAACGAACCAAAAAGTCAAAACGATTTGTTAGGAAATTACTTCGTATCATTCGCTGATGCATTAATATTTTGAGGTCTTTATAAAATTTATATTTTCTGTACTAGATTTTGGAAATTAACGTTGTTTTTAGCTCACTATTTCTGAAAATCGTTGCTTCCGACGCTGTCGGAATTTGGGGGTTGAGTTTTTGCTATTGGTTTGTTTGCTTTTAAAAATTTAAGCTCATTTA
Organism: Winogradskyella damuponensis; assembly: GCF_039538385.1. NCBI lineage: Bacteria > Pseudomonadati > Bacteroidota > Flavobacteriia > Flavobacteriales > Flavobacteriaceae > Winogradskyella > Winogradskyella damuponensis. The sequence continues at coordinate 81,104 of NZ_BAABCB010000018.1, forward strand.
TTACTTAAAATTTAATTATGTGGATTGTCTCCTTGAGGATTAGTGAAAAGCAAAATATATTTTGTTTTGAAACTACCGAGCGAAGCTCTTAGTGGTTTTTTTTTAGTTTTGTATCATATGAATACTTAAGTTTTTAAGGCTTTATGTTGATTGGTTACCTTACTCTTTTTATATGTTCATTTTAGTTCACTAGGTTTCTATTTTATTGAATTGGTGTTCATGAATGCTTTCGCATTTGTCCTGACACAAACTGCGAAGCATATCATGAGTTCCAAAATAAATAATAGATTTATACGAATAAACGAACCAAAAAGTACTCAATCTTCTATTTTAATACATTTGATTACGTGAATCTTCGATTTCAAAACGATTTATTAGGAAATTGCAAGCATCATTCGCAGTTGCATTAATATTTTGAGGTTTTTATAAGATCTAAATTTCGAATACAAGTTATATACTCAATAACAATATTAAAAAATACCTAATACAGGGTATTGATTTATATAAATACGGTTTTTATATTTGAGAAAACAATCAATTATTTAATTATGAGGTACTTAATAATAATTTTACTTTGCTTAGTAACTGATTTTCAAGGACAGTTAACAACTTATGATTTTGAATATTTAAAACAAACAGATAGTAAATCAAACTCTTTATTTGGAACTTGGTTATTAATGAGTGACAAATGTTCAGACCCAAATGGCAATCCATATTATTTTAAATTTAATTCAGATGGTACAGGAGAGGTTAATTCTAATAATTGTAATAAAATTTGTACAGATAGTAATTTTATTGCAAAAATAACCTACACATTTACTGATAACACAATAGACTTTAAATATGATCATAAAAATGGATCTACCTGCAAACTATCAACGGATATTCCTTGGGAAATGCACATAAGTAGTTATACAATTTCTAATAATATATTAAGCATAGGTGGTGCAAATTTTAAAAGGAAAGAAGATTAATTGATTTTATACGTACCTAAACCTTAAAGTCATAAATATACGGAGTGTCTGGCAGGCATTTGGCTAAGAATATAATATCAAACCAACACCAATTAAAATCCCTGCTAAAGGAACTAATTTTTTGCGCTTATTATGCTCTTTAAAGACTAAACCACCAACAACTACAGCTATTAATATTTGACTTCGTTTAATGGCTGACAATAGCATAATTAAGGCATCAGGATCTTGCAACGCTTTAAAATAGAAGTAATCTGCGGCTTGCAATAAAATACCAACAGCGATAATGGACCAACGGAATTTAAAAGCTTTTCGTTTTTCGGCATAGGGAAACCATGTGATGCTTAGAATGACGAGTAAAATAAGTATGGTGTATAGACAAAACCAGAATTGAAGGGTTTGTGGGTTAAGGCTTAGGTTTTGGATTAAGAATTTATCGTATAAACCACTAGAAGCGCCTAAAAACGTCGCACCAATAATAGCAAAGATCCATTTGTTGCGCTTAAAATTAATGCCTTCTTTCTTTCCAATTTTGGAGTAAAGCATGACAGAGAATATAATGAGGAAAAAGCCAAGCCATTGTAAAGTGTTTGGTTTTTCTTGGTAGATTAAAATCGCACCAATAAAGGTGAAAAACGGTCCTGCGGAACGAATAGGAGTGACAATAGTAATGGGTAAATGCTTCAACGCTTGGTAAGCTAATATCCAAGAACTTGCCATAATTACTGATTTTATAAAGATAAAACCATGAGTTTGCCACGAAATCTTTTGAAAATTATAACCGTGATCAAGTGCGTAATCTGGATAAAAAACAGACAAGCCATAAAACGCCGCTATAAATAAAAACCCACTTGAAACTGTACCTAAAAGCACAGGAAATACTTCGTTTCCTTGTACGGCATGTTTTTTACATAAGTTGTGTAATCCTAAGAAAAGAGCAGCTAATAAACCAAGATACATCCACATAATGGGCGCGAAGATAGTATTTAGTTTTATTTAAAGACTTCTAATGATACTGCTTTTTTGTTAGGCTTAATTACTTTGAGCTTTCTGAATATATTAGCCAAATACTAAATGCTGATTAAATAGTTTTTTTGAAATATTTTATCGTAAACATCTTTGCTAAACATATAAAGTTGTGCGGGTTTTTTAGAAACACCCACTTGCTTTTCATCTAAGGGAATGATGTACTTTTTATTAATTAACTTTCTCCTAAAATTACGATTATCTATTTCTATACCTAATATAGATTGATACGCGTCTTGTACCTCGTTAATTGTGAATTTATCGGGTAACAATTCAAAAATAATAGGTTCAGCTAAACATTTTATTTTTAAATCTTCGTAAGCTTCTTTTATAATTTGTTTGTGATCAAAACCTAGCTCTGGTAAATCACCTACTGGAAACCATTTCGCTTTAGAAACATTATCTGTAACCTCTACATCTTCAGTTTTTAATAAAAAGTAATATGCTATTGTAATGGTTCTTAAGTTAAATTTCTGACTTTCAATCCATATTAAGTCTTTAGGGTTGGTTAATCGGTCTGGATCTCCAAAGGCTTTAAATTGTTTTTTGTATAAATTATTTAACCCAGTAAGCTCTTTAAGTACACGTTCCGCTGCCTTATCTAGTGTTTCATCTTCAAAAACATGATATCCGGTAAGGACATAATCATTGACTAGTACATCCTTTTTATCTTCAGATTCTAGATAACGCTTAATTAATAAAACGTTGAGCGATTTGGTAATAATATCATACCCAAAGACAACACAATCAACAGATAAATTAGAGATTAATTCAGACTTCATAAGCAAAATTAGATAATAATTAGTATTAAAACATATTAATAAACGTCATTTTGACATCTTTTAGGTTTTTCTTTAAAACCTTTTGTTTACAGGCTTAAAATATCAATATAGTATATTTTAAAGCTAAAATAACACATTTTTTTAAGTGAAATAGGAAAAGATATAAAAATAATTTATACATTTGAAAAATAAACGTAATAATGACGTTTAATAAAAGTAACTTATAAACTATAAAGATGGCAACGTACAAAACACTCTATTTCGTAAGGTTTGTTTTTAGAAGCATCACTTCTAAACATTTTGAGTTTCAAAACGTTAAACTACCTAAGGCTACGACAAGTATCTGCGTAATTATTCTTATTTTTATTGCACAAGGCAGGGCCTTTGCTCAAGAGGCTAAAGAGGCTAAAGAGGATTATACTCCTTTTGTGGTTCATGGCCATATAAAAAACATGCATACATGGCATGGCTTTTTAGTGCATCCTGGAGCTGTGTTTGCTACCAGTTTGGAATATAATTCTCGAAACACAAAGTTTACATTTGGTGTTTGGGGTGGTGCTAGTTTTTCTAGCATTGATGTAGAAAATTATAACACAGGTGAATTAACAAGCGCCAACTATAAGGAGTTTTCTATATATACTAAGTACAAATTTAACGAACGCTTTTTTATAGAAGCGGTTTCTCATAATAATTACACAGGAGTAGAGGAGCGCGGAGATAAATTACACTATTGGAGTTACGATAAAACACAAGGCTACAATTTTGTTGATCTTAATTTTGGTTACAATGTCACACCTAAGACCTTATTGTATTTTGCTACAATATTAGGAGGTGGTTCTGGGGATTATGAAGTACAAGCGGATGGCACTTTAAAAAACTCATGGACTCATTATTTTGAAGTTAAGCATAAAGTTTGGGAAAAAGACGCGACTAGCTTATCGTTATTTACAGGAGGGGCTTGGTCTTTTATTACAGATAAAACCTTTTATACAGCTGGAGTTGGAAACATTATTAATGTAGGTGCTACACTTAATAAGGAGCTTAAAATTGGTAATTACAGCGTTCCTGTAGAAGTTATGGCTATGTGGAATCCGGAACAGGAGAGAACCGTACTACAGCTAGATATAAGACTTTTTTAAATTTAGACAAAACACGATTTAACTACTAAATAATAAGACTATGAACTTTAAACACCTTGCTACCGTTTTCAATTACCGTATAGGGATTATTGCCCTTATCTTAGGTATTAATTTAATGAGTTGTGTAGAAGAATTAAACACTGTACAAGCTAACACTAATAATAGTGATGCTGCTGGAGAACTCATAGAAAGTAAAATAGACCTTACAGGAAAAAAAATAGGTTATTGTACTCCTTCGTTAAATGCTCCGTATTACCAGGCTTTGTTTCAAAGTATAAAAAGTACAACTGAAGCAAATGGCATGCAGTTTTTATCAGCAGATGGTCAAAATGACATTACAAAACAAGTCGCCGCAGTTGAGGATTTAATTACAAAAGGTATTGATGTTTTATTATTAAACCCTTTAGATCCGGATGCCTTAGTTGGAGCAACCAAAGCTGCAAAAGTAGCAAATATCCCTGTGTTTATTATTGATAGCGCTATTAATCCTTCTGCAGATTTTGTGACCATTATACAGTCTAATAATCTAGCAAATGGTGAGTTAGCAGGAGAATGGCTGGCTAAAAAATTTGGAAGATCCAATATGAATATTGCATTATTGAGCGGAAATGCAGGTAATCCTGTTGGCCGTACACGTAAACAAGGTTTATTGCAAGGCATTACTGAAGAACAGTTGAGAAGTTTAGGTTATATTAATCTTAATATAAAAACACAAGCCTATACCAATTGGTCGTATGCCGGAGGATTAAAAGCTATGGAAGACATATTAGTAGCACATCCAGATATTAATGTAGTAATTACAGAATCTGATGTCTGCGTATTAGGTGCCATTAAAGCAATTGCACAAGCTGGTAAAACTGATGATATTTTAATTGTAGCGGCAGCAGATGGCCAAAAAGAAGCTATAAAATACATCATGGAAACAGATTTTTATGGATGTACAGCAATGAATAGTCCTGTGCAAATAGGAAGAAAAGCAATTAAACATGCGGTGGAATATTTAAACGGTAAGCGAGAATTTTCTAAAACTACATATACGCCACCTTTGCTTATTACCAAAGAAAATGCTGCCAAGTATTATAACCCGAACGCCTTGTTTTAACATTAATACCTGAGCAAATATGAAAGATACAGCGAACAACTACCGATTAGAAATGACTGGAATTGAAAAAAGTTTTGGTTTAGTTTCAGTATTAAAAGGGGTTAATTTAAAGGTAAAGCCAGGTGAAATACACGCATTGCTTGGAGAAAATGGCGCAGGAAAGTCTACCCTAATAAAGATATTAAGTGGTGTTCATCAAAAAGATGCAGGTAACGTGCTTTTGGATGGTGAAACCATACAACCCAAAAATACACACGAAGGCCAAATGTTAGGTATTAATGTGGTATATCAGGAGTTGTCTTTAGTTAATGATTTGTCAGTTGCTGAAAATATTTATTTGCACAAACTAGGTGCTAATAAAGTTTGGATGAATTGGAAAAAGCTTATCTCTGAAGCTAAAGCGCTAGTAGATTCTTTAGGATTTTCAATAGATGTCACTGCTAAAGTGAGAAATTTAAGTATTGTTCAAAAACAAGTGGTAGAAATTGCTAAAGCTATCGCAGAAGATACAAAGGTTTTAGTATTAGATGAACCTACAACCGTTTTTGATCCTAATGACATTAAGAAGTTATTCAACAATCTAAGACGTTTAAAAAAAGATGGAGTTTCTATCATATATATATCACATCATCTGGATGAAATATTTGAAATAGCAGATACCATTACGGTTTTAAGAGATGGAGTAGATACAGGTAGTGTAGCAGTTTCTGAGACCAATACGGATGCTGTAATTCATTTAATGATTGGTAGAGCCTTAGAAGATTTATACCCAACACGTACCATAGAAATAGGAAAAAAACCAGTGCTCGTTGTTAAAAATTTAGAAGGCAAACGAGGCATTGTAAAAGATGTGTCTTTTTCGGTACATGCAGGAGAAGTTTTAGGCATTGCGGGTTTGGGAGGAAGTGGTAGAACCGAAACAGGAAAATTAATTTTTGGTGCCCATAGAAAGAAGTCAGGCATTATCACTTTAAATGGAGTTGAAATACACGCTAAGAGCCCTGTTGATGCTGTAGGATATCAAATTGGATTTGTGTCTGAAGATCGAAAAGAAGAAGGCGTCTTTTTGCCTTTATCAATTCGTAGAAATATTAGTGTTACAAATTTTGACTCTATATCAAGCAAACTCGGTTTTATAAACACTAAAGATGAATACAAAAATATTTTAGACCTCATACAACGCTTAAATATTAAAACACCTCATTCTGAAGTTGATGTTAAGAATTTAAGTGGAGGAAATCAACAAAAAGTCGCCTTAGCCAAATGGTTAAGTATAGACAGTAAAGTTATCATTATAGATGAGCCTACACGAGGAGTAGATGTAGGTGCTAAAATTGAAATATACAACCTCATTAATGAAGTTGCTAAAAAAGGAGTTGCTGTTGTAGTCATCTCTTCAGATATGCCTGAGATTATGGGAATATCAGACCGTATTTTAGTCATGCATGAAGGTCGTAATTATGGTGAACTTTCTAAAAAAGAATTCTCAGAAGAAAATATTTTACGCTATGCCATTGGCAAACCTCTAAAACAAGAAACATTAATCTCTTAAAAAAATTAAGTTATGGCTTTATCAATTAAACAGCAACTAAATAGTCCAGGTGGTTTACTTAAGTTTTTAGTAAAGTACAATACCATATTTATTTTTGTACTACTGGTTATATTTTCAGCTATTATATCTGATGTTTTTTTTACATCTGCTAATCTCTCAAATTTATTAAAACAAGTTTCGGGTATTGGTATTATAAGTATAGGAATGCTTATAGTGATTCTTACAGGAGGTATAGATTTATCCGTAGGTTCCATGGTCGCGCTTTTAGCGGTTATATTTGCCATGTTAATCAACGTTATTATTTTACCATTAGCCATACTATTTACCATCTGTATTGGTTTTGGTTTGGGAAGTATATCGGGTTACTTAGTCGCATTTCAAAAAATGGCACCCTTTGTAGCAACCTTAGCTTTAATGACCATTGCCAGAGGATTAGGGTTTATTTACTCTAACGGTTCGCCTGTTACATTTAAAACAGCAGGTGGTGTATTTATGTCTGATTTTGCAAACAATTCTACTTTAGGATTACCAAATATTTCCATCATATTTTTCTTAGTGGTTATTATCGCCATGATCATGCTAAAATACAATGTGTTTGGTCGACTAGTAATAGCCATTGGTAGTAATGAAGAAGCAGCAAGATTATCGGGTATTAAAGTGAATAAATACAAGTTTCTGGTGTATGCCATTTCTGGTGCTTTAGCAGCGGTTGCAGCTATTGTTGTGGCTTCTAGAACCAATTTAGGCTCGCCAAATATGGGTATGGCTTGGGAACTCGACGCTATTGCAGCTGTAGTTATTGGAGGAGCGAGTTTAAATGGAGGTAGAGGTACCGCTATAAACACATTAATGGGAGTTTTAATTTTAGGTTTAATTGGCAATATTTTAAACCTTTTAAATGTGCCTTCATATCCACAGCAAGTGGTAAAAGGCGCTATTATCATTTTTGCAGTATTACTACAACGATTTGAAAGCAAATAACACAACTAAAGCATAAAAAATCATGACAACATATACACTGAATCAAGAAAATTTAAATGCTATTTCAGAACGTGTTTCTACACCTAAATACAATAGAACGCAATTAACAACAGGTATTGTACATATTGGTATTGGTGGGTTTCATCGCGCTCATGAGGCATTTTATACGGATCAATTATTACACGACACATCCATAACTAATTGGGCTATTTGTGGAGTGGCTTTATTACCGCACGACACCAAAATATACCAAACTCTTAAAGCTCAAGATGGCTTGTACACCCTTATGGTTAAGGAATTTGACGGTTCTTTAAGTAAGCGTGTTATAGGCGCAATTACAGAATTACTTTTTGCTCCAGAAGATCCTTCCAAAGTGATAGAAAAGATAGCGAGTCCAGAAGTTAAAATCGTTACTTTAACTATCACTGAAGGCGGATATAACTACAATGAAGCTACAGGTGCTTTTGATGATAAAAATCCATCTATTTTATATGATATCGCACATCCAACACAACCTAAAACGGTGTTTGGGTATTTAACTCAAGCTTTAAAGCTAAGACAGCAAAAAGGTTTAAAAGGCATCACAATTCAATCTTGTGATAATATTCAAGGTAATGGTGATATGACTAAGCAAATGTTATTAAGCTACGTAAAACTAGCAGATCCAGCATTAATCCCATGGATAGAACAGCGTGTTGCATTTCCAAATAGCATGGTAGATCGTATAACACCAGCAACAACAGCTGCAGATATAGAACAACTAAAAACAGAAGAAGGTATTGTAGATGCTTGGCCTGTTGTATGCGAACCTTTTAAGCAATGGGTTATAGAAGACCAATTTAGTAATGGAAGACCTCTTTGGGAAGTTGTAGGCGCACAATTTGTAAAAGATGTCGAACCTTATGAAAAAATGAAGTTAAGCCTTTTAAATGCAGGGCATTCGGTTTTAGGGATTTTAGGAGCTTTAGTTGGATATACTACTATTGACGAAGCCGTAAATGATAAGAATATCCACGCGTTTTTAGAACATTATTTAAAACAAGAGGTCGTTCCAACGCTTAGTGATTTAGAAAATGTTGACTTAGAAGCCTATATAGCATCATTATTACAGCGTTTTGGAAATGTTAGTATTAAAGACCAAATAGATCGTATTTGTTCAGAAAGTTCGGCTAAGTTTCCAATATTTATTTTGCCTACCGTTAAAGCTAATTTAAAGTTATCTAGACAAACTGAATTAGCTGCTTTTGTTGTAGCTGCTTGGGCTATTTATAGCTTAGGCACTAATGAAAAAGATGAACATTTAAATATTAAAGATGCTCTAAAAGATACCTTACATAAACAGGCGGAGTTGGCATCCCAAAATCATCCTGAATATTTTCTAGAAATTGAATCTGTTTTTGGAAACTTAAAAACGTCTAAACCTTTTGTAGATGCTTATGTTAAAGCGTATAAAACAATAACAAAAGAAGGTGTAATTATAGCTGTTCAAAACATTAACCTTAGCCAAATTAATTCTATATAAATGAAAAATATTGTTTGTTTTGGAGAAGTGTTATGGGATGTGTTTCCTAACCACAAAACCATTGGAGGTGCTCCATTAAATGTGGCATTGCGGCTACAGTCTTTTGGGCATAAAGTGGCTATGATAACCAAAATTGGAAAAGATGCATTGGGGGAAACCATTTTTGAATACATTAAAACAAATGGAGTTGAAGTCGATTATATTCAAAAAGACGACCATTTAAAGACTGGTGAAGTTGAAGTCTCATTAAATGAAGAAGGTTCTGCAACCTATGTTATACATGCACCGAGAGCTTGGGATGCTATTGAACTAACTGAAGCGGCAAAACAAATAACTGCGACGTCAGATGCCTTTATTTTTGGAAGCTTGGTGGCAAGAACAGCAGTTTCTAAAGCAACGTTATATCGTCTTATTGATTGTGCTCCATATAAAATATTTGATGTTAATCTTAGAGCCCCTTATTACAGCTTAGAAGAATTGAATTATTTGATGAATGCTGCTGATTTTATAAAATTTAATGACGATGAAATCTTTGAAATTTGTAACAGCTTATATGGAAAAAGCATTGCTTTAGAAGAATGTATTCGACTCATATCAAAACAAACCTCAACGGCATCAATCTGCGTGACCTTGGGTGCTAAAGGAGCTGTGTTATTTGTGGATAATGAGTTCTATTATAATGCTGGTTATACCGTAAACGTCATAGATACTGTTGGAGCAGGAGATGCCTTTCTCGCTACACTAACACATAAATTATTAATAGGAAGTACACCACAGAATGCCATAAATTATGCTTGTGCAGTAGGAGCTTATGTCGCAAGCCAAGCAGGTGCAAACCCTAAATTTGAAAAAGAAGATATTGAAAAATTAATGCTTAGCATTTAAACGGAAACGCTAAGTTTACTTGGTTGTTTAATAGCACTTAAGAGCTTCACAAAAATTGTGAGGCTTTTTTGTAGTATAAGGTCTGTGTAGAGGCTTAAAAGTAATCAATATCCTCATTGTTTTAAGCAATAAAAAAGCCTGCATACATTATGTTATACAGGCTCTCTCGCTATCAATCAAATCAAAATCAAATCATTATACTACGCCTTTTTAAGCGCTTCTATTAATTTCTCTGCAACCAAAGTTGAAGATGCAGGGTTTTGCCCTGTAATAAGGTTGCCGTCTTGCACAGCATAAGCTGCCCATTTATCAGCATTAGAATAATGTGCTCCATTTTCAATAAGCATATCTTCTAATAGTAATGGTACAACTTCAGTTAAGCCCACAGCTGCTTCTTCTAAATTTGAAAAACCAGTTACTTTCTTACCTTTTACCAATGCTGTTCCGTCTTCATTTTTTACATCTTTTAATACAGCTGGTGCATGACATACAAAAGCAATTGGTTTTTCTTGACGATCAAACTTTTCAATCAATGCCACTGAATTAGCATCATTGGTTAAATCCCATAAAGGACCATGACCACCTGGATAAAATACAGCATCAAAATCATCTGGATTCATATCTGCTAATACTTTAGTGTTTGCAATTTTATCTTTGGCTTGGGCATCTTTGTTAAAGCGCTCAGTAGCCTCGGTTGCTGCATCTGGCGAATCGCTACTTGGATCTATTGGTGCAGCACCACCTTTTGGTGTCGCAATAGTAATAGTTGCTCCTTTATCTAATAAGGTGTAATATGGACTTGCGAATTCTTCAACCCAAAATCCTGTTTTCTTTCCTGTATCTCCTAATTTATCGTGAGATGTTAATACGAATAATACGTTCATTTCTTTTCTTTTTTAATTTTTTTGTACTTCTGAAACGGTTTCAGAAGGTATGCTTGCTTTAAAATCTGGTCTCAAAATCAATTGAACAGACCTTCAGTTTAAATTAATATGCCATTTTTACAATTTTCTCTACCTTATCTGGAGATAAAGTCTGGTGCTCGCCTAATGTTTTCCAACCACGATCGGTAAAACGTTTTGCTATTTCTTCAGCTGTACCTTCGTAATCGTCTGTATAATCTGATAATTTGGTGTCGATACCTAATTCATGGAAAAAAGCTGTTGTTCTTTCAATGGCTGCATAGGCTTTATCGTCGGTACTACCTTCCGTAATATTCCAAACGCGCTCTGCGTATTGTGCTAATTTTTCTTTCTTTGCTTCAAAATTAAACTTGTAATGGCTTGGTGCGATTATGGCTAAAGTACGCGCATGATCAATACCAAATAACGCTGTTAACTCGTGTCCCATCGCATGAACAGCCCAATCATTTGGTACACCTTTTTGAATTAATCCGTTTAAGGCCATAGTACAACTCCACATAAAGTTAGAGGCTGCTTTATAATCTGTTGGATCTTTCAATACTTTCGGTGCCACCTCAATGATGGTTTGTAAAATGCTTTCAGCGAAACGATCTTGTAGCAACGCACCAATAGGATACGTCATGTATTGTTCTAAAACATGGGTAAATGAATCCATTAATCCATTAGCTAATTGACGCTCTGGAATCGATGCTATCACTTGAGGATCTAATATGGAGAACTCAGGAAATAAACCAGGTCCTCCCATGGTACGTTTCTCTTTTGTTTCTGCTCTTGTGATTACAGCACCAGAATTCATTTCAGACCCTGTAGCAGGAAGCGTTAAAACGGTTCCGAAAGGCATTCCTTTTTCAGTTCTGATATTTTGGGTTAAAATATCCCAAGGTGTATCACCTTCATACAAAGCTGCAGCTGATAAAAACTTTGTTCCATCAATTACAGATCCACCACCAACGGCTAATAAGTACGTAATGTTTTCGTCTTTAATAACTTTTAAAGCCTCCATTAATTTAGCGTATTCTGGATTTGCAGGAATGCCTCCAAACTCAATAACCTCTACTTTAGCTAAAGCCGTTTTTACTTGGTCGTAAATACCATTTTTTTTAATGCTTCCACCACCATAAAGCATTAGTACTTTGGCGTCTTTAGGGATTTCGTTTTCTAGTTTTTCTATAGTGTCTTTACCAAATATGATTTTGGTAGGATTTTTAAATTCAAAATTATTCATCTTCTTTTCTTTTTAATTATTAATTCTTGTTATACAACCACGCTCAATATTCCTTTAGATAGTATACACTCTAAATAGGACGATTAGAGAGCAGTATTGTCTTAAATTTTAACAACCATTTTTCCTTTATTCTTACCTTCAAATAAGTCAATAAAAGCTTGAGGTATATTATCAAAACCTTCAACTATGGTTTCAGAATAGGTGAGTTTACCTTCTGCTAACCAAGACGTTAATTGTGTCATTGCTTCCGGAAATTTCTCAGCATAATTAGAAACAATAAACCCTTGCATTAAGGCACTGTTTTTTACTAAGAACGGTTGTACGCTTAAACTTTTTGGTGCTTCTGTATTATTATAAACCGAAATAGCACCACAAACTATAATTCTGGCCAATCGGTTAATATTAACTAATACAGCATCTGAAATAGGGCCACCTACATTATCAAAATAGATATCCACTCCGTTAGGAGCCGCTTCAGCGATAGCCGCTGTCATATCTTTAGTAGTGTTGTAATTAATACCAGCATCGAAACCAAATTTCGATTTTAAGAGCTCAATTTTTTCATCTGAACCTGCAATTCCAATAACTCTTAGGCCTAATATTTTACCTATTTGTCCTACAACAGATCCTACAGCACCAGCAGCACCAGAAACCACTAAAGTTTCGCCTTTTTTTGGTTGTCCTATTTCTGTTAATCCGCAATAAGCTGTTAAGCCTGTCATACCTAGAATTCCTAAATAAGCACTTAATGGAGCTTTAGAAGGATCTACTTTATTTAAGCCTTCACCATTAGATACTTGTAGTGTTTTCCAACTAAGCATACCAGAAACATAATCTCCTTCTTTAAAATTATCGTTTTTAGATGAGCTAACTTTAGCAATAACTCCGGATTGTACAGGTTGGTTTAATTCAAAAGGTGGTACGTATGATTTAGCATTACTCATACGTCCTCTTAAATACGGGTCAACCGATACATATTCTGTCTCTAAGAGCAGTTCTCCCTCTTTAATTGTTAGTTCTATATCTTCAGTTTTAAATTCAAAATTAGATACAGAGGGTTTCCCTTCAGGTCTACTATTTAATAAAATGGTCTTAATCATAATGTTTTGTTTTTTACTTCATTACAGTTACTAAATCTTCCATAGGTTTTCTTACCTTAACTAGATTTACTAACCAATCTTCATTTTCTTTTCTATAACCAATAGGCATTAAAACAGCACTGCGTAATCCTTTTTCGCGTAATCCAAGAATTTTATCTACAGCATCTGGATCAAAACCTTCAATAGGAGTGGCGTCTACACCTTCAAAAGCCGCTGCTGCTAAAGCTTGTGAGAATGCAATATAAGCCTGTTTTGCAGCGTGGTTAAAGTTCTCTTCAGCATCTTTCTGTGGATAAGAGCTCAATAACATTTGTCTATAATTTTCCCAACCTTCATTTTTAAAACCACGAATATCATTGGTTAAATCGAACATGTAATTTATACGTTCCTCGGTATAAGTATCCCAAGCCGCAAAGACGAGTAGGTGAGAGCAGTCTGTAATTACCGATTGATTCCAAGCGACTGGTTTAATCTGTTCTTTTAATTCCTTGTTTTCAATAACAATAATTTCAAAAGGTTGTAAACCACTTGATGTAGGAGCCAAACGTGCTGCTTCTAAAATATTTTGAAGTTTTTCATCAGGAACAGTGTCACCATTCATTGCTTTTGCAGCGTATCTCCAATTTAATTTATCTAATAATTCCATAATTCTATTTTCTTTTTAAGCGTTGTTTCCTAATTTGTTTATGTGTTCTGAAGTGATAATCACTTCTGAATATTTAGTATTAGCTAAGCCTATCATAGCTTGCGCTATGGTCTCTGCATTCACTATTTTATACTTTTTTAGTTTACCGATAAATAAGGGCTGAATGACTTTGAAGATCACCAATCCTATTTTTTCTAATAATCGAGTTTCTTGTCTATCACCACCAATTAAAGATGGTCTTAAAACATATGTATTTTTAATCTGCTGCTTTAAGACGCTGTTTTCCATTTCGCCTTTGGTCTTGTTGTAAAACACCGTGCTATTTTTATTCGCTCCCATTGCTGAAATGACTAAAAATGTAGAGATGTTATTTTCTTTTGAAAGCTTTGCAGCCGCAACCGGAATTCCGAAATCTATTTTTTTATAAAGCGTTTTGTCTGGTGTCTTTTTCGCTGTGGTACCAATACAGCAATACACTTCGTCTGCTGTAAAATCAGTTTTAAATTGGTTGAGCTCTAAAAGATCACTAATAAACTGTTGGACTTTATCAGGTAGACCTTCAATTTTAGAGCGTGAAAACAATTTTATAGTGTCGTAACGCTCGTCTTCAATTAATTTTTGAAGTACAAAACCACCCGTTAAACCAGATGCACCTAATATGATTGCTGTCTTTTTCATCTTATTGACACATTTTTATACTGCTCCAAGCAGATTGATAAGCTTCTTCTAAATGTGTTTTATCTAATGTAAATGCGCCTCGTTTTTGAGTCATCATTAAAAACGATAAAGGGTTGATAGCATAAGCATACAATAAATAATCTGAAAGCGGTTTTATAACCCCTTCTTTTTTACCACGTTCCCATAGATCGAGTAGAGGCTGTAAGTGCTTAATACCTTCTTGTCTACTTTCCTCGTCAATCATTGGAGTATTATCACACTGTGCTAAAAACATGGCATGTTCACTTTCGTTCAGTTTAAAATCTGCAATACGTTTCCAAATCATTTTAAATCCTTCTTCAATAGGCATAGTGGGATCATAATTAGCAAATGCATACTTGGTGTATTCTGCCTTCACATCTATGTATGTTTGATTCACTAAATCTTGTTTGTTTTCAAAATATAAATAAATAGTTGCTGGTGATACATTTGCCATTTTAGCAATTTTGCTCATAGGCGTTGCATGAAACCCATTATTGTTAACCAACTCTATAGTTGCTTTAACAAGTGCATTACGTTTATCTATACTTTTTTGAAGTTTTGCCATCGTGTTTTAATTCTGATACAAATATACATTAAAAATGAACGTTCATTCTTTTTTTAACAAAGGTTTAAACATTGAGATAAAAAATGTATTGATAATAAGAAAAAATGTATTGATAATAGGGTCTATTTTATGTACGAAAGTTCAATAAACCAACTAAATAATAAGGAGTTATAGTCTTTAAAAATAGCTTAAAAAGAGCATAAGGCGGAAGTGTATAACAGGTTTTTTTATGCAAGTAAAGTAGCTCTTATGACATTAGTGAGCTAAATAAGGTATGACAAGCTATAAATGCAATTACAGATAAAATAATGCCTATTAAAAAGATATTAAACGATTTACGAAGCAACTTAAACTTACGGTCTATCGTTTTTCCTAAATGGTAAGTATCTTTTGCAATAGTTCTATATAATTCGTCTCCTTCATTCATTAGATTTGTTATACTGTTTACATATTCATCCTCTTCCATATCTTGAAAGTTGCCATAAAACATTAAGTTGTTTGTTTCTGCTTTTCCATGTACTAATTCTGGTCGTGTTGCAAAAATGGCAAATGTGATAGAGGCGAGGTTTGTAATCAAAATCATGACTACAGGATAAATGAGATGAGGATCGGTATCTAACTGACTCATAACAGTACCTAATATTAATGAAAGAATTAAGGCATTTATAGAGATTAAAATATTGGATTTGGTGTCTATCATTGTATTTAAGGTGTACTGGTTTCTAGACAATAACCGAAACAAGGTTTCAACACCTCTTTCTGAGCGTGGTGAAATTTTTGACAGTTTCTTTTTCAATTTTTTTAAGGCTTCTTTGTCAATATGTAACTCTTCCATTAAATATTGATCTTCTGCTTTCTCTTTTGATTTAGCACTCATAACTAGATACCTTATAATTTAAACCTATTTATAAATATAGCTATTACTCTTACCAAAAGTAATAGCTTATGATACTATTTTTATATTCCAAAACCTATTTACAGTATGGCTTTAGCTATTTTTTAGTTGAGTAATAGCTGCTTCAAAAAAGGCAACACCTTCAGATTCTACAATAGTATCTGCCTTAAGAATTGCGCCAATAAAGTCACCAGATTTCCATTCTCCAAATTCTAATTTTGGTAATTGAGACGTCTCTATTTTACCACCATTTTTATATCCAGAGATATATAAATAATGCTTATTACTAATTGTGTCAGGAATAGCTAAACCTAATCCAATAGTGATATCAGAATTAGGTAGTGCACTATAAATTCCGGTATCAAAATGATGTGGCCACACTCTTATAGAAGCATCAAGACCATAAATCCTGTCAATCTTTTCAAGGGCTAATTGTGCTAAAACACGTAGGTTTTTGAGTGCGTCTAATTGGTCGGAATCTAATAATTCAAACGTAAAAGAATGGTTTATTGCATAAGGTAAATCGTAGTGAAACTCATAATTATAAGTTTTATTTAAATGGGCTTTAGACGTGTCTTCTAGCCAATTTAAAACTTCGGCATGCATAGCTCCATCTAACTCAAACGTTGTGGTTCCTTTATTAGATTTCCATTCTAAGGAAAAGGTCTCATAATTCAAACATAATTGATCTCCTTTGTCTGAAAGTGTATGCGTACAAAGACATCCATTTTCAATGTTAAAACCTAAGTTTGTATGACTGTCGTCTGATTCCTTTTCTAGAAAACTAATTCCAGCCGCAGCTAAGTATTGTGCTGCTAAATGCATTTGTTTTTCCATAGTATATTATTTTATTCCTGCGTAATTAATTCCTGTAAGTTGATGTATATCGTTATCGTAAGTTGAAAGGTCTTCTTGATTAAATTTAGAGATATCATTATAACCACAAGCGCGTGCCACAACTTTTATTAAATCGTTACTTGCTTCAAAGTAATTTTGTAATTGCTTTGCTGAAGCATCAATAAGCAATCTGCTACGTAAAGATTCTTTTTGAGTAGCAATACCAACAGGACAGTTATTACTTCCACAAGCACGCATCCCTAAACAACCAATAGCTTGTAAGGCCGAGTTAGATACTGCAATAGCATCTGCACCAAGCATCATCGCTTTTGCAAAATCTTCGGCTACTCGTAAACCTCCTGTAATGATTAAAGTAACATCTGTTGC
This sequence comes from Winogradskyella damuponensis, assembly GCF_039538385.1. Classification (NCBI taxonomy): domain Bacteria; kingdom Pseudomonadati; phylum Bacteroidota; class Flavobacteriia; order Flavobacteriales; family Flavobacteriaceae; genus Winogradskyella; species Winogradskyella damuponensis. Next base: position 98,341 of record NZ_BAABCB010000018.1, read on the forward strand.
TCCAACTTTATCCATATAAGCTCGCGCTCTAGCTAAGGCAGGAATAGTTGGCACATTAATATGATCTCTTAAAATAGTAGGTGCAGAGCCTGTTCCGCCACCACGACCATCCAAAATAATATAATCCACACCAACGTCGAGTGCAAACTGGATATCTTTTTCAATATGACTTGCAGCCAGTTTAAATCCAATAGGAATCCCGCCTGTATGTGTTCTTACTTTTTCGGCAAATACTCTAAAGTCTTCAACAGTATGAAAGTTTGGGTTTGCAGCTGGTGAAATGGCTGTTTCGCCTTCTTTTAAGCCTCTAACTTCAGCAATTTCTTTACTAACTTTAGTACCTGGTAAATGACCACCTGTTCCTGTTTTTGCACCTTGACCTGCTTTAAAGTGAAAAGCTTGTACATGGTCTAATTTGTCCCAAGAAAAACCAAATTGTGCCGAAGCTAATTCGTAAAAATACTTGGAGTTACTCGCTTGCTCTTCTGGTAACATACCTCCTTCACCAGAGCAAATGCCTGTTCCTGCCAATTCAGCTCCTTTAGATAGTGCAATTTTAGCTTCACGAGATAAAGCACCAAAACTCATATCACTTACAAAAAGTGGTATATCTAATTCTAAGGGCTTTTTTGCTTTAGGGCCAATTACCACTTTAGTCGCAACAGCTTCATGATCTAATAAAGGTCTCGAAGCTAATTGCGCTGGTAGAAACTGAATATCGTTCCATTGAGGAAGCGTGGTTCTATCCACTCCCATAGAGGCAGAAAATCCATGATGTCCTATGTTTTTTAAACCATTTTGAGCCAATTCTTTTATATAGCCCGTGTAAGGCTCTGTCTCTTCTGGATGTGTGTCTGCGTATGCTCCTAAATACGTATCACGATTAAAAGGTTGGGGATTACTTACTAAAAAGGCATCAATCTCAAAGGCGTCTACAAGTAAATCATCTCCTTCAACTTTAGTTGAAAACTTATGAAGCACCTCTTTATTATTATACTCTGAAACTCCTGAATCTACACGATAATCCCATCCGTGAACTCCACAAATTAGATTATCTCCATCTACATAACCATCAGACATTAGCGCTCCTCTGTGTAAACATCTGCCGTAGAGTACAGAAATAGCTTCATCAAATTTTACAATGACTAAATCTAATCCGTTAACTAGAGCGTGTTCTGGTTGCTTATTTTCTAAGCTGCTTACTTGAGCAATGACTATGGGTTGTTTCATGTGAGTATCGTTATGTTATTAATTTATTTAAAAGGCAAAAGACTAATACAAAGTCTTATTTTATCAATATTCAGTATAAAGAGGCTCTAAGCTTACACTTTAAAAAGCTCATAATTCTCAGAATATTTTAAAATTGAATTTAAATAGCCTTGGAAATATTCGTCCAACCTGACGATATTAAAAGCGAAAACACCAAGATAGCCTAAAAAAAAATGGTGAACTGCATATTGTTGTTAATCAGTTGGTTTTGCGTTTGTCGAGAGATGTTAAAATTCCTTTCAAAAAAAGTAGTGTCAGTTAATGGTTTCGTTGCTGTGCGTTTTAAACAGTTAACAGAACCGCTATTCACGATGTCTTAATATGGCCAAAAATCTCATCGATACAATCCTACAATTCGTATAGTGAATCAGTGCAAACGTCTATCGCTTTATATTAGGATAGGATATCGTTTCATATTTGTAGTGTAAAATTAAATACACCTAAAAATGAAACAGTTTTTTATCATCATAATGCTATTAGTAACTCAAGTTACCTTATCGCAAGACAGCAATTCTGAACCATCAAAACTATGGACATTAGAAGAATGTCTTCAGTATGCTTTAGAAAACAACATCACTATTAAAGATGCGGCTTTAAATTACGAACAAGCAGCTGTAAATTTTAGCAAGGCAAAATCATCTAGACTACCCAACCTATATGGTTCTGCATCCGAAACATTTTCAAACGGAAATTCTATTGATCCAATTACTAGTGATTTTGTTTCTGAGCAAATTTACAGTACTAACGTTAGCCTTAATAGCTCTGTAACCTTGTTCCAAGGCAATCAGATTAATAATCAAATTGCGCAAAATGCATTATTAGTGAATCAAAGTGTGTTTCTAAAAGAAGAAACCAAAAACAACATCATCTTAAGCGTCTTAGAAAATTATTTACAAATTCTATATGCTAAAGAAGGTATTACAATAGCAGAAAATAACGTATTAGCTTCAGAAAAAGAACTAGAACGTGCCAAAGCAAGATTAGATGCTGGTACTATTGCTTTAAGTGATTACACTGAAGCACAGAGCCAAGCCGCAACGAATAAATACGCTGTTATTACGGCTAAAAACACTTATCAGCAATATATTATCGCCTTAAAACAATTATTAGAGTTAGACCCAACACAAGATATAGAAATTGAAACCTTAGGTGACAATGATAACTATATAGCCTTAGAGCTCGATAAACTGGCAATTTACAATAAAGCACTTGGTATTTTACCAGAAATTAATGCTAGTAAAATAGGAATACAGCTTAGTGAAAAAGAGTTAGACATTGCCAAAGGAGCGTATTTACCAACCTTATCGCTGGTGAGCAGTTTAGGTTCTGGATATACCAGCATAAATGATAATAACTTCTCAGATCAGTTTAATGTCAATTTTAATCAGCGTATCGGACTGTCTTTAAACATTCCCATCTTTAATAGAAATCAGACTAAAGCAGCAGTACAATCGGCACAGATTAATATAGAGAAAGCACAGATTAATCAACAACAAACCGAAAAAGAAGTGTATAAAAAAGTGGAGACGGCTTACCAAAACGCCGTATCTGCACAAGAGCAACTTATAGCAGCCGAAGCCTCTAAAGCAGCGGCAGAACAATCTTATAATCTAGCGCAGAAGAAATACGAATTAGGTGGCTTAAGTACTACCGATTTAGTGATTAGTCAAAACACATATACCAATGCGCAGCAAAACTATTTACAAGCGAAATACTTAAGCATTTTATACCATCAATTATTACAATTTTATCAAGGAAACACTATCAAACTTTAAATATAACCATCATGAAAAAAAATAAAAAAACCATAATCATAACCAGCATAGTTGTTATAGTAATAGCCTTTGCAAGCTACGCTTTTCTAAAGGGAGACGATGCTATGATTATTGAAGCGAAAACAATAGTAGCAAAAAAAGCAGACGTCACCACAATGGTGACTGCAACAGGAACTATAGAGCCTATTACACAGGTCGAAGTAGGGACACAAGTATCTGGTGTTGTAGAAAAAATATATGTAGACTATAACAGTGTGGTAACGGAAGGTCAATTGATTGCCGAATTGGATAAAACCAATCTCAATGCAGCTAAAACTCAAGCACAAGCAGCTTATGACAATGCTGTAAGCCAAAGAAACTACACGAAGACAATTTACGACAGACAGAAAACCTTATACGATAATCAAGTCATAAGCAAATCCGATTTTGATGATGCCGAATACAATTATCAAACAGCAAAAGGAACAGTAACACAACGTTATTCTGATTTACAACAGGCAAGAACCAATTTAGAATACGCCAATATTTATTCTCCTATAGACGGAGTCGTATTATCGAGAGCGATTGACGAAGGGCAGACCGTAGCGGCAAGTTTAAGCACCCCAACCTTATTCACCATTGCACAAGACCTAAAAGAAATGCAAGTGGAAGCCGATGTTGATGAAGCAGATATAGGGCAAGTTAAAGAAGGTCAACGTGTAGAATTTACTGTAGATGCTTACATAGGTGAGACCTTTGAAGGTGAAGTTACTCAAGTACGATTAGACCCAACTGTTACTTCAAATGTTGTAACTTATACTGTTGTTATTAAAGCACATAACCCAGAACTAAAACTAAAACCAGGATTAACAGCAACCATCTCAATTTACACTTTAGAATTAAGTGATGTATTAACGGCAGAAGCTAAAGCCGTCAACTTTGATCCTGAAAGAGAAGTTCTAAATACCTATAATCTACAACATCAATTAGAGGGGAATACAGCAGAATACCCTAGAGATGAAACTACGCTTTGGGTATTAGAAGGCAACGGAGCTATAACTCCTAAACCAGTAATTCTTGGTGTCAGTGATGGTGTTAATGTTCAAATTTTAAGCGGAATTTCAGAAGGTGAAAAACTAGTGTATAGCTTAAAAGGTGTGTCAAAATCTGAAGCTAGTACAACTAAAAAAAGTACAAGTCCTTTTATACCACAACGTCCAGGAGGCAAGAAAAAATAAAGAATCATGAGTAAAGCAATCATAAAAATTGAAGATTTAAAACGAGAATTTACCATGGGAACCGAAACGGTTCATGCCTTAAAAGGTATTTCGTTTGATATCAAAGAAGGGGAATTTGTAACCATCATGGGATCGAGTGGTTCTGGTAAAAGTACCATGCTTAACATCTTAGGTTGTTTAGATCAACCCACCTCTGGAACTTATGAAATTGATGGGGTCCGTGTAAAAGATCTCAGCAGAAATGAATTAGCAACCATTAGAAACGAAAAGATTGGATTCATTTTTCAATCTTATAATTTATTAGCTAGAACATCGGCTATTGAAAATGTTGAATTACCCTTATTATACAATAGTAAAGTAACTTCTGAAGAGCGAAGGGAACGAGCAATCAAAGCCTTGGAGATGGTTGGTTTGGGTGAACGATTGCACCATACACCTTCGCAGCTTTCAGGAGGACAACAACAGCGTGTGGCCATTGCCAGATCGTTGGTTAACAATCCCGTAATGATATTAGCCGATGAGGCTACAGGAAACTTAGATACACGAACTTCGTACGAGATCATGTCTTTATTTCAAGAATTAAACAAACAAGGTATTACCATCACATTCGTAACGCACGAACCTGATATCGCCACGTTTAGTAGCAGAACTATTGTATTAAAAGACGGAGACATTATGCAAGATTATAACAATGATAATATACAATCTGCAGCAAATGAATTGGCTAAACTACCCAAACAAGACCATTAATTAGGAAATGCCATATCAAAATTCCAATATAAACTTATATGTAATTGTGGTATTCCATTTGACCTTTAAAAAATAATAAATCTAAACAGATGAGACTATTAAATCTATTTAAAATCGCTACAAAAGCTATTGTTCTTAATAAAACAAGAACCTTGCTAACCATGTTAGGCATCATCATTGGTGTAGCCTCTGTAATTGCCATGTTAGCCATAGGTGAAGGCTCTAAAGAAAGTATCCGTACTACTATTTCCGCTATGGGTTCTAATATGATTACCATCAAAGCAGGAGCAGATACGCGAGGTGGAGTAAGACAAGAAGCAAGTGTTATGGAATCACTCACATTAAGTGATTATCAAGCGATAAAAAAACAGGCTTCACTGTTGAGCTACAGTACACCTGTAGTAGAAGGTAAAGGTCAAGTTATTAACGGCTCTAACAACTGGCCTTCTTCTATTTATGGAGTAAATCCGGAGTATTTAAAAATTAAAGTTGTCGACTTACAAAGCGGAAGTATGTTTACAGATGCTGAAGTACAAACGGCTGCTAAAGTGGCTTTAATTGGCCAGACCGTCGTTGATAATGTGTTTACAGACGGTCAAGATCCTATTGGGCAAATGATTCGTTTTAATAATATTCCATTTAAAGTGATTGGTGTGTTAGAAGAAAAAGGGGAGAACACCTTTGGACAAGATCAGGATGATGTGGTTATTGCACCATACACCACAGTACAAAAGCGTATTTTGGCTATCACGCATTTAAATCAAATTATGGCATCTGCGGTAAGCGAAGAAGAAGCGCCAAATGCGGTGATAGAAGTCTCTCAAATTTTACGCGAACAACACAGACTAATGGATACTGAAGAGGATGATTTTCATGTACGTTCTATGGAAGAATTAATTTCTACCTTTAGTTCTACCAGCGAAATGTTAACCATTCTCCTCGTGGCAGTCGCTAGCATCTCACTATTAATTGGCGGAATTGGCATCATGAACATTATGTATGTTTCTGTAAAAGAACGTACTAAAGAGATTGGATTACGTATGGCAGTAGGAGGCAAGGGCTCCGACATTTTAATGCAGTTTTTAATCGAAGCCATTTTAATTAGCATCACAGGTGGTGTTTTAGGAGTATTATTAGGACTTGGAGCAACTGTGTTCATAGAAAAATTCTTAAATTGGCCTACAAGCGTGGCACTGTATTCCATTGTGATTTCGTTTGCCGTTTGTGCGGTAACTGGTATCTTTTTTGGATGGTATCCTGCACGAAAAGCATCAGCTTTAGATCCAATAACAGCTTTACGTTACGAATAATAAATCATGTACAAGAATAAAACAATTACAATCCTTACACATCTACTAGTTTGGTTAACACTATTTAGTTTACCTTACTTGTTGTCGTATGGCCAAGAACAAGAGTTAGATAGAGTAAAAGCACATTTTTGGATTCCCTTGTTCTTTTCTACCATAATCTTCTACTTCAATTACTTTGTCTTAGTAGATCGCTTTTTGTTTCCTAAAAAAATGCTGCAGTTTATACTTATAAACGCAGCATTAATTGCCTTCTTCTTGTTTTTAAAAGAATATATTGAAGATAACTTCTTTCAACAAATCATAAAAAAACGACTTGAAAACAAGAACAGAGTTGCACCACCATTTAAAATGGCCATCTATATACAAATCTTGTCTTATATGGCGCCACTGTTGTTTTCAATTGCTTTAAAAACAACAAAACGTTGGAGTAAAACAGAAGCAGAACGCAAAGAGGCAACCAATATAAAATTAAAGTCAGAATTACAGCATTTACACTACCAATTGCAACCGCATTTCTTCTTTAACTCTTTAAATAATATTTATTCATTAGTCGATATTTCCCCAGACCAAGCCAAATCGTCTATACATAGTTTAAGCAAATTGATGCGCTATATGCTGTATGAAACCAATGTAGAGTCCATTCCGCTTACTAAAGAAATTGATTTTCTTAAAAAGTATATCGATCTAATGAAGTTAAGGGTGTCAGACAAAACAACTGTGAGTTATAGTTTTCCTATCAAAGAAACAGGCATTCAAATAGCGCCGTTATTATTTATTTCACTAATCGAAAATGCATTTAAACATGGTGTTTCTGCATCTCAAACTAGTAGTATTGATATTAACATGACTTGTGATGATAATACGGTTTTATTTTCTATAGAAAACGATAATTTTCCAAAGAAGACAGATGATAAAAGTGGGTCTGGAATTGGACTTCAAAACTTAGAAAAACGATTAGAATTATTGTACCCAGATAAGTTCAGCTTTAAAACCATCTTAAAAAACAATCGCTTTATAGTCACTTTAGAAATTCAAACCAACTAAACATGAGTAACTTTAAAATCACCTGTAGTATTGTAGACGATGAGCCAATGGCACTCAATTTAGTAGAAAGTTACGTAGAGAAAACGCCGTTCCTAGATCTAAAGCATAAGTTTAGTAGTGCTATTGAAGCCATGGAAGTTCTTAAAAACAATCCGGTGGACTTACTTTTTCTAGATATACAAATGCCAGATCTTACCGGTATTGAGTTTTCCAAAATGCTTCCAAAAGACACTCGTGTTATTTTTACCACAGCCTTCGATCATTATGCCTTAGAAGGTTTTAAGGTAGAAGCTATAGATTATTTATTAAAGCCGTTTGATTATGCTGAATTTTTAGCCGCGGCCAACAAAGCCAATACCTGGTTTGAGCTAGTAAAAGGGAAACGAGAAAGTATCCTTTCTAAAGAAAAAGAATTCCTCTTTGTAAAATCAGAATACAAACAACTACGCGTTAAATTAGCAGACGTCTTATATTTTGAAGGCTTAAAAGATTACATCAAAATATGGTTAAAAGACAACCCAAAGCCTATTTTAACCCTCATGAGCTTAAAATCTCTAGAAGAAGAACTACCCGAAACACAATTCATGCGTGTACACCGTTCGTTTATTGTATCCTTACATAATATAGATGTCATTGAACGCAGTCAAATTATTATCAACCAACAACGAATTACAGTATCTGAACAATACAAATCTAAATTCTTGGAGTTTATCAATAACAACTCCTTATAAAAACAGCCATATATAAATGTCTATACAGATATAAAAAGACCTATTTAAAACGATAGGTCTTTTTTTATGGTGCTACCACAAAGCCGCTATTAGCCATTATTCACAAATCTAATCTATATAATTATTGCATTGGTAGACACAATCTCTGCATACGTCTATTGGCTTTTTTTAACATGAATATTACAAATACCTTTAAACCATCAAACAGAAATAAAGTCTTAGGTACAGATTGAAAACGTTGAATTATTAAATATTAAGATTATGAAAACACTTATAAAAACAATCGTATTACCAGCACTGGTATTAATAGGGACAGCAACACAGGTTTCAGCACAAACAAAGCGTAGTAATGCAAAACAAAAAACGGTAGTTACTACAACAAAAAGAACGACCACAGTCGTTAATAAGGCTAATAACAGAAGAGTCTCAAGTACTAAGGTTATATACAAAAAACCAACACGTAAAGTCGTTTCTGTAAGATCTATACCAAACAAAACCATTGTAAAACATAAGGGGCAAAATTACTATTATGCAAATAATAAGTTTTATACCCAATCTAGAGGACGTTACATTGTTATTGCTCCAAAAGTAGGATTTAGAATAAAGACTTTACCAGCAAACCACAAACGCGTACGTTTTAACACACATAATTATTACATCTCACAAGGCATCTTTTATATTCAAATTAATAATGCGTATGAAGTCGTAGATCCAGAAATAGGAACTGTTGTTTACGAGCTTCCAGAAGATTATGAAAAAGTAACCATAGACGGACAAACCTATTACGAATACGCTAATGTATTATATGAAAAAGTACAAGTAGATGGTACTAGAGCTTATGAAGTCGTTGGTATTATAGATATGGAATAACAAGAGTTAGATTGATTGGTTGATGAGTAGAAAAGGAGAGTTGTTTTTAAAAACGACGCTCCTTTTTGAATTTTATAAATAGCACTCAAAAAAAACAGCTTATATAATCATAAAATAAAGACATAAAAAACAATAGAAATGGAAATGTATTTACCTTTGTAACTCGTAAGTAAAAAAAGCGACTAAAGCAGTCTTAACACACTTACTTAGACCCCAATTATACAATTGATAACGTTATGAGCACTAAACATACATCATATTCTATATTAGATCTGGCTTTAGTATCAGAAGACCATACATTACAAGACACCTATACTAACGTATTAAAACTAGCGCAACATGCAGAGACTTATGGTTATTCACGCTATTGGTTGGCAGAACACCATAACGCAGCTAATATTGCGAGTAGTGCAACTTCTATATTAATTGGTTATGTAGCGCAAGGCACTAAAACCTTAAGAGTAGGTTCTGGCGGTATTATGTTACCTAATCATTCACCTTTAATTATTGCCGAGCAGTTCGGGACTTTAGGAACCATCTATCCCAATAGAATAGATTTAGGATTAGGCAGAGCTCCTGGCACAGACAGAGAAACGGCTGAAGCTATTCGTACCGATTTTATGCAAGCCGCACACTCATTTCCAACTGAAGTAGACAAAATACAAACCTATTTTTCATCCGAAAATGACGAATCTCAAGTAAGAGCTACTGTTGCCGAAGGCGTCAACGTACCATTGTATATCTTGGGATCTAGCACAGATAGTGCGCATTTAGCAGCTAAAAAAGGACTGCCTTATGCCTTTGCGAGTCATTTTGCAACCACACATCTATGGGATGCTATAGCTATATATCGTAAAGAATTTAAACCGTCTGAAGCCTTACAAGAACCATATTTTATGGCAGGCGTTAACATCATTATTGCTGATACAGACGAAGAAGCAGAACGCTTAGCGACCTCATTAATCCGAATGATTGTAGGCATATTTACAGGAAGACGGGCTAACGTGCAGCCACCAACAGAAATGACCGAAGATTTAAAGGATATCATGCGTAACCCGCAAGTCCATCAAATGCTGAAGTACAGTTTTATTGGTAGCAAAGCCACAGTTAAAGCACAGGTTAAAGAATTTTTAGCTCAATCAAACGCAGACGAACTCATTGCAGTAACGCATTTGTATGATATCAATGCCAGAATTCGATCTTACGAATTATTCGCAGAAATTATGAATGAGTTAAACTAAAAGCAAAGCATAATGCCTGCCTAAATATCTATTTAGATTCTGAATTCGATCGCTTAAACTTATAAATTATACCAAAGTTAACACCAAAGGAAGAATACGGTACTTTTACGGCTAATTTCTTTGACGAATCGGTATTTCCACTAGGTAACTCATCTACATAAGTTGTGGTTTTATTTATACCTGCAGGTAAATTATCTAAAGAATAAAGCCCCTTTACAGCAACCGTTCCGTCAGGTAAAACAACATTGGTATTAAACTCCGTGATTTCAGAATCTTTTCGTTTTAAACTGATACCGTAATACTCAGCTTCTACAAAAACACTAAACGATGTGCTTAAGTCATGTCTATAACCTATAGCAGCAACAAAGCCTAAAGGAAACTGACCGTGAAAGTCTTCTACATAATTGGTTTCAGAATACGATCCTAATGGGACGCCAAAAGCATCTGCTTCTGCTTGCGAAAAATTAACTTTCTGATGTACAACAGCTTCAGTTTTACCTCCTAATTTAACAAGCGCACCAATACGACCATATACATTATCGTTAAACCTATAAACTAATGAAGCAGAAGCACCATAAGCACGAGCTCTTGCAATAGCATCTACGTCATAACCTGGCAAACGAACCTCAGAGACCGTTTGATCAGAACCATGTAAATACCCTAAACTCAAATCTGCACCAAAGCGCTCATTAAAAAAATATGTACCACGTAATTGTGTGTTAAATCCTTCCCCATAACTACCATAGGTATTTTCGGTACCACCAGTCGTTTGTTTTTCTCCTATTTTCATTCCAGCGCTTCCAATGGCGTAACCACCACTAACCGAAATTTCAAATTGTGCATAAGATGTTGTGCTTAATAATAAGGCTGTAAATACGATAAGTATCTGTTTCATAATTGAAGATTTTATAAAAATAAATTGAAGATTTGGACTTCAAATGACAATGGTTACAAAGGTACTTGTTTTTAAGTTTTATTCTGTTAACCTTAACATAATTTAAGAACCATATTATCCCTCAAATACAAGTGAACACAACCAAAATTATATAGTATATTTAAAGCAGTTATAATTCTTACTCATCTATTAAAAACGTCTTCCATCAAAGACCTCAGTATAAGTGAGATTATTCAAATTCTTGAAGATTCAGCATATTTCACAAAATAGATTTAAGCAAATCTCTAATTATGATTTTACATATTTAATAAACCATTAAATATAGAGAGAAATGATTGTTTAAATCACTGACTCTAAAAAAATGCTGAGATAATCTTCATTAACTTTTTATACATTTGCGCATGTAAACCAATACTTTGATTAACCAAAAATCTATAGCTGTATTACCCTTTGTCAATATGAGTAATAATATTGACAACGATTATTTCTGTGATGGAATTACAGAAGAAATCATTAATGCACTAACTAAAGTTAAGGGGCTTAAAGTTATAGCAAGAACCTCTTCATTTTCGTTTAAGAATAACAATGTCGATGTGCGCCATATAGGCAATCAATTAGGTGTGGCTACAATTTTAGAAGGGAGTATTAGAATATTTAAGGATAGGATCCGTATTAATATTCAATTAATAAGAACAAATGATGGCTTTCAGGTATGGTCTCAAAATTTTAATCGCAAATTAGACGATATTTTTGAACTTCAAGATGAAATAAGTTTAATAATCGCAGAACAGATAAGAGAAAATTTTGGTCACTTTGATATTTCTAATAACATTTCTATCATTGGAACCAAAAACATTAATGCCTACAAGCTCTATTTAAAGGGTAGGGCATATCAACTTAATTGGGCTTTAGAAGATTACATTGAAGCCATTAATTACTACAAACAAAGTATCGCCATAGATAAAGATTTTTATGATGCCTATTTTGCCTTATCTAGGTCTTACAGTATTTTATCGAGTTGGGGATGTATTGAAAGAAAGACCGGAGAGTATCATACGAGACAGTTTTTAAATCAAGGTTTAAAGATTAACTCTAAATCTTATTTGAGTTATTTTTCTCAATCATCACTAAGTTTTTGGCTGAATTGGAATTATACAAAAGGGATAGAGTTTTTAAAAAAAACACTTTTAATAAATCCAAGTTACGCTATTGCTTATGAAGGAATAGCAGAAGTTTACATGGCTACAAATCAATTAGACAAAGCATTGCTAAATATTAATAAAGCCATAGAAATAAGCCCTTTATCACCTAATCATCTTTTTACCAAAGGCAATATTTACTTTTTAGATAAGGAGTATAATAAAGCCATAGTGTATTTAGAGGAATGTTTAAGAATTGATCCTAATTTTACCTTAGCAATCGAGACAAAGTTAGCTTGTTATATGCTTCTAAATGACGCTTATAATTTTAGAGATTACATTGCCAAAATGCCGCAACTTATTGCCCCTGAGGTGTGTGAAATACTATTCTGTCTCATTAATAAAAAACCATTATCTACTCCGATTGAATCCATCACGATTAATATTGAAGAAAGTTTTAAAAGTATTTATCCTTGGCATTTCTATTTCCTTATACATACTGGAAAAACAGAACAGGCCTTACAACTATTTGAAGACAAAATGAATTTAAAAATAGGACAATTAGTTAATTTCCAATTAGATCCTTTTTTAAATCCATTACGTGAGTATAAACGTTTTCAGCTAATTGAACAACAAGTTTTGTCGTCTGGCTTGGTAGCTGTAAACAAAGACACTGCTTATAATATACCCAAGGAAAATTCCAAACCTTTAAATACAGCCGAAATAGCTAAATACAAGTTAATTTTAGAAAATTTTATAAAAAACAGTGAACCTTATTTAAATCCAAACCTTTCCTTAAAAGAACTCGCTAAAAATATAGCTTTGCATCCTAATAAATTGTCTTGGTTATTAAATGCCGAATTCAATAAGAACTTCAACGATTATATAAATCAATTTAGGTTAAGTCATTTTAAAACAGTGGCTTTAAATCCAAAATTTAAGCATATCACTATTTTAGGATTAGCCTATGATAGTGGTTTTAATTCTAAAAGTGTATTTAATACTTTCTTCAAAAAAATAGAAGGTATAACACCTAGCCAATGGGTAAAACAAAACAGCAACTAACTGTTTTATAGCTCATTTTTCTTCTACAATAAATACAGCTTATAGACTACTGTTCTTACTTAGTAGAACATAGCGCATCTTAAATTCAGCGGAAAGTATCAGTCAATAAGAACTTTATTAAAAAACTTCAAACCATAATTCCGAACGTTCTAAATTATAATTTCGAACGATTAGAGGCAACTTATGCGGCAACTTTGCACTTTCAACATATTTTAAATCAATCAAAAAACGAACAATTATGACATCATTTCATCAAACCTCCAAAAAGGTCAAAATAATTACAGTTCATCGTCTTATGATCTTCTGTACATTATGTATGATCACCTTAATATCAGCATGCTCTAAAGATGATGACGACAATTCACCTTCTACAAGTTATACGACAGCTGAAAATTTATTAACCGCTATCGACTTTCAAGGTTATGCCATTATAACTAAAGACGGAAATAACCTCGTACGTCAAGGTTATGGCTATGCAAATGAGAACACAGCAATGCCACAAAGTTATAACTTAGCCTACCGCATCGGTTCAGTAAGCAAAACAATAACTGCAGCGGCTATCGTACAGTTAAAACGCGATGGGTTAATTACAAGTTTCAATCAAACCTTAGACGAATTTGACGACGCATTTCCAAACGGTGATCAAATTTCTATCAGCCAATTATTATCCCATCAGTCTGGCATTCCAGATTATCAGTTTGTAGTTGAAGACGCTTACGAACAAGGAGAAACCTTAGATGAAGAAGACATTTACGAGGTTATTATCGAAATGATTTCAGAAAACGGTCTCAATTTCACACCCGGTTCTAGTAAACAATATAGCAATTCCAACTTTCTTATCGCAGCATTATTGATTGAAGAATTATCTCAAATGACTTACCACGACTACATTCAGCAAAACATATTAACTCCTTTAGAAATGACAGGGACCCATAGAGGCAATAATAGTATCAATACTGAAACACATGCCGAAGGATATAACAATGGTAGCAGTAATAGCACCTATCCTATGGCGATTGCATTTGGGGTTGGTGACTTCAGTAGTACACCAAACGATATGGAAACTTGGACCAATGCTGTTAAAACCAATTGGTTTACCGATGAAGAAAAAGCCGAAATATTGGCTGAAGACGTCCCAAGTGGTTATGTAGATTTTGGTTTAGGTTGGTTCACTACACAAGAAGGTAATACCACCTTATACTGGCACGGCGGAGACATAAATGGTTATTGGAGCATGATTGGCTTTATACCAAAATACAATGCTACAATCGTACTATTAAGTAACCAGCAAGATGATTCAGGTACACAACGCAGTACCATTATACAACAGCTATTAACCAATGAATTCAATTAAAAACATTAATAACAACAATTAAAACAATTACCCATGAAACAGTTATCAACGATAGTTATACTCTTCACACTATTAACAAATGCTGTTTTTGCACAAAGTCAGCAAGAACAACTAAAAGATCAAACACCAAATCACAAATACAGAGTCAGTTTTCCCGCCATAATTCTAGGTAATATTGGCAAAGGTGGAGAAAGAACAAACACAAAACATATCGAATTACACGTAAAACGCCAATTAGACGCTAAAAATATTATTGGGATAAAATTAGCCACCTGGCGCTTATTTCAACCTATGGGCATTCAATGGTGGGACGGACTATTAGATAAAATAGATTCTGAAAGTGAGTTCTATCCTGGCTACCTAAAAGAAACCGGAATAGGGGTGTCGTATCAACGCATGTTATGGAAAGGGCTATTTGCGTCTGTAGAAGTGTTGCCACAATACAAAACCTATGTAGATTTGGATAATAAAGAAGTAGCCAATGGCTTTAAATTATATACCTCTTATCATATTGGTTATCATTTGGCTTTTGGTAAAAAGAAACAATTCTTTATTGAGCCTCAATTTCATTGTCAAAATTGGATGATTGATACCAATACTCCTGATGAATTTAAACAACTAGATAACAAATGGAAATCTCATTTTTTATTTGAACCCAACCTCTATATTGGCATTAAATTTTAAATCAATAAGTAATTTAAATAAAGTAGTTTAACATTATGAAAAGCATTATTTTAACAATACTACTTGTGATTGGATGTCTCGGTTTTAGTCAACAAACTACAGATGAGGGTATACAGAAGCTATTTACTGCCGCATTAGAAACAGAACATGTTAAAAGTGGCATACTGCACGTGTATTCTCAATCTCGAGGAATTGATATACAACTAGCCAAAAGTAAAGAAGATAGTATTTATAACAACAGCACATTTTACACCGCTAGTGTTACCAAGATGTTTACAGCAACAGCTATCGGAATTTTAAAGGATGATAACAAACTGAGGTTTGAAGACAAAATTGCTCAGTATTTACCTGAATCCTTACTGAATAATATTCATGTTTTAGATAGTGTCGACTATTCAAAAGACCTTACCATTGCGCACCTGTTGCAACATACTACAGGTTTGCCAGATTATTTTACCGACCACACTACAGATAGGAGTCCTAATATTATTAATCAGTTATTATTAAACCCTCATAAATCATGGTCTGCAGAGGAAATGATTGCGTTTACTAAACAAAAAATGACACCACATTTTAGTCCTGGTGCTGGCTATCATTATACAGATACAGAATATGTGCTCTTAGCATTGATAATAGAAAACATAAGTGGTTTAACGTTCCATCAGTTCTTGCTACAGCATATTTTTCAGCCGTTACAAATGAATAACTCTTATATCAACTTAAAATCTGCGCCTATAGAAAATACATTTTCAATGACTGAGTTTTATGCAGGAGATATAAAGTTATCATCGCTTAAAAGCTTAAGCGCTGATTGGGGTGGTGGCGGATTAGTTTCAACAACTAAAGACTTAATCACATTTCTTAAAGCTTTTAATACTAATCAAATTGTAACCAAAGCAACCCGTTTAGCTATGCAAAGTTGGACACACGAAACAAAAGGTATGACCTACGGATTTGGAATAAGAAAGATCTCAATTAAAGATTTAATGGATACGAACTCAGACGTACAACTGATTGGACATTCAGGAAGCACTGCGGCTTTTCTATGGTATTGCCCACAGTTAGATACCTACATATCTGGTACTTTAAATCAATTAGAAGCTTCCAAAAGCGCATTAATATTAGTTTACGATGTACTCCAAATCATAGAAAATAAAAATTAGTATGATCTTAATTTTCATATTAAGCATGTTACACTAAAGTACCATCTAAATGCACTTTTTTAAGTGTCTGTTTAGTAAGAGATTTATGTTGTCAAAAACTCACCATTCGTACGGTAGTACTTCCTCAAATTATAATTTAAAAATAGAAGCATAATGAATATAACAAATACTCAAACCGTTTTACTTGCTGGAGCAACAGGTTATTTAGGTGGCTATATCGCTAAAGCTTTAGTAGAAGGTAAGTATAATGCAAAACTTATAGCAAGATCAGTCCAAAAGCTACAAGCATTAGAACAACAAACGGTCAAAATTATAAAAGCAGAAGTGACACAACCCGAAACTTTAAAAGGCATTTGTGAAGGGGTCACTACTGTCATTTCTACGGTTGGCATTACAAGACAAAAAGAAGATTTAACTTATATGGATGTCGATTATCAGGCCAACCTTAACTTACTCAACGAAGCGAAAAAAGCGGGGGTGAAAAAGTTTATTTACATCTCAGCAATTAATGGACATAAATATAGACATCTTAAAATATTTGAAGCTAAAGAAAAGTTTGTCGATGCTGTAAAAAACTCAGGATTAGATTATACCATTATTAGACCAAATGGCTTTTTTTCTGATATGAAAGACTTTTTAGACATGGCAAAACGAGGTAAAATATATCTTTTTGGCAATGGTGAGCAAAAGTTTAACCCCATTCATGGAGAGGATTTGGCAATTGTGTGCTTGCAAGCTATTAATGCAAAAAATACAGAAATCGTAGTTGGTGGCCCGGATATTTTAACATTAAATGAAATAGGAGAGATGGCTTTAGATGCTTGGCAAAAACCAATAAAAATAATGCACTTACCAGATTGGATAAGGCGATTTGCTATATCGAGCTTACGCACCTTTGCGTCGTCTAAGGTGTATGGCCCCATAGAGTTTTTTTTAACCTTAATGGCAGAAGATAACATTGCACCAAGATTTGGCACCAAACGTTTGCATACGTTTTTTAAAGATGAAGTTTCATCGTTATGATAATAACCTAAAACCATATAAAACAAATTAATACACTTCACATGTTTAAAAAGTATAAAATTTTAAAATGGCTTTTAACAGGTCTAGGCTTCATCATCGTATTTATAATCGCATTAGGCTTCTATATCGCAAGCCTTTTGCCTCAAGAAAGCACCAACATTAGCAATAGTAATGCCAGTGACATCGCCTATATTAATGACGCCATGCCATCGTATCGTGGAAAAATATTAGCAGTAGTTACCAGTACGGACACTATGGGTTTAAGTGGAAAAGCGACAGGCTTCGAGCTTACCGAATTAGCGCGAGCCTACTACGTCTTTAAAGCTAATGGTTTTGATGTCGATGTGGCAAGCCCTTTGGGAGGAAAGCCTCCTATGGTTCTAGATGATGACGATATGGGAGTATTTGATTATGCCTTTTTAAATGATAGTATACCTCGTCGTAAACTTAAGCATACAATTGCATTGCAAAAGGTTAAATCCGAAAGATATGAAGCGGTCTATTTTGTGGGCGGTAAAGGAGCCATGTTCGATTTTCCAAATAACAAACACATACAGACTTTAATACAAGACTTTCATAAATCTAATAAAGTAATTGGAGCAGTCTGCCACGGACCAGCGGCATTGGTTAATATAACCTTAGATAATGGAGAATCCTTTTTAAAAAACAAACAAGTCAGTGGATTTACCAATAAAGAAGAGCTATTGCTAATTCCTGATGCAAAATCTATTTTCCCATTCTTGTTGCAAGACAAATTAACAGAACAAGGAGCCCAATTTAATGAAGGTATTACCTATTTAGAAAAAATAAGTCATGATAATAATTTAATCACAGGTCAAAACCCATGGTCGGTTTGGGCATTAGCTGAAGCTATGGTAAAACAAATAGGCTATACACCTAAAGCACGTACCATAACAGCTGAGGAAAATGCAGTTAAAATTCTGTATACTTATGAAACGCAAGGAATTAATAAGGCTAAGGCCTTAATTAAAGAACGTATTCAAAAGAAACAAAACATCTCTAGAAGCTTATTTATAGATCACAGTGCCATCGCTGTACTTACAGGTAAATTGAATAAGTTTTATGATATGTTACGTTTGGCAGCTTATACAAAAGAAATCGAAGAACATCATACGGCTTAGGTACTTATATGTAAGTTAATGAAAATGATAAACTAAAATGAAACACATAATTGTTTCCATAATATACAGCCTTGTTTTTGGATGTTTTTGTAATGCTCAAAATAGAAAGGAATGGATAGAAGATATTACGTATTATCAAAAGACATTAGAAGAAAAGCATATTAACCTGTATCATACAATTTCAAAAAATGAATTGAATTCTGAAATTGAAAACTTGAAGCATAAATTATCTAGCTTAAATGATTTTCAAATTATAGTTGAACTCATGCGAATTACGCAAAAAGTAGGTGGAGGAAAAGGCGATGGACATACTTCAGTGCCGTTATGGAATAGGGAGCTTACAAGATATCCAATAGAGCTTTTTAATTATGATGGAGACATCAGAGTGATTAGTATTCCTAAAGCGCACCAACAGTTTCTTGGTAAAAAACTAAAAAGTATTAATGGTATACCTGTTGAAGATATTTATAAAAAAGTCTTAAAACTAACACCATTTACCGAAAATAAGTATTCAGCAATGGATAGAACTTGTAGTTATATGCTTGTTTCTGAAATATTAAAAGCATTAAATATCATAACAAACTCAGAACAAACAGCATTTACATTTACAGATGCGCAAGGTATAGATAAGTCCATCAAATTAAAATCATACAATAAAGATGCATTGGCTAGTATTAGCTATGAAAAATTAAAATATACACACCCCAATATTACTCCGCCTCAAGATGCAAAGAATAAAAACCTTTGGTTTTCTTCATTAAACGATTCCAAAACTATTTATATTAACTTTAAAGCATATCCTCCAGAAGATGAAATGAATAATTTCTCAAAACAAATTTATCAATTCATCGAAGAAAACAAATCAGAACATCTCATCATAGATTTACGAGATAATTATGGTGGTGACTTTTTTAAAGGATTAATTCTTTCTAGCTATTTAAACACTTGCGACTCTATTAATTGGAATGCTAATGTTTATGTACTAATCAATAGAAAAACATATTCTGCGGCAATGGTAAATGCCATGCAATTTAAACAAATCTTAAATGCCAAACTTGTAGGCGAAACTACAGGTGCAAACCCTAATGGATATCAAGATTTAGGACAATTTAGCCTTCCAAATTCTAAATTATTAATAACATATTCTAAGCGTCTCTTTCGTTTTCAAGAGACAAAAAGCAATGGGGTTCAACCAGATATAGCCATTTCTTCAAAATGGACGAATCAAAAAAATAGCATAGATGCAGTTTTAAATTGGGTGTTAAAAGACATTTCTAATGTGGATGTTACAAAAGATTAAGATCAGCATTATTGTAAAGCGTCTTCATTGCATACCATTTGTGTATATAGTAAAAATGTTATAGTTAAAAATAACAACCAACGCTTACGCTACAAGACCTCCTTGTTCTTCAACAACAGACACTCCCCAATCTGCAATAGATTGAATAACCGGAATGAGTGTTTTTCCCAAATCGGTTAACGAATATTCTACTTTTAAAGGCGGCTTAGAAGTATATACCTTTCGTTTTACAATGCCATCTTCCTCTAAAGTCTTTAATTGTAAACTTAAGGTGCGCTCTGTAACAGTAGGCATTTCTTTTCGTAACTCATTATACCGAAGTGTACCACCTATTAAATGGTATAAAATAACAGTCTTCCATTTACCCCCAATAATGCCCATGGTTAAACTTGCGCAACAAGGGTAGTCTTTTCCTTTATAGTGATACATCATACAATTAAAAAATTACAGTATTCATAGTTTATGTAAGTGCAAAGATATAATACTATATTAAATTACACAACTATACTTTTTATAGTAATTTATTTAATATATATAGTACTGAACTACAAGTGGTTATAAAATAATTTTTATACTATCCTTTTTGACCGTTATTGTGAGAAACTAAAACTATATATACTTTTGTAACTATACTTTTGATAGTATCAATTATAAAATAATAAATCAGATAATAATATATAATTATGAATACACCAAACATTGCAAAAGAAGACATCTTAAACGCCTTTAATTTTAGACATGCGACTAAAGAATTTGACGCGACTAAAAAAGTATCAGATGAAGACATAAAATTCATCCTAGAAACAGCACATTTATCACCAAGTTCATTTGGTTTTGAACCTTGGCATTTTATTGTAGTTCAAGACAAAGAATTACGTGAGTTATTAAAACCTGTGGCTTGGGGAGCGCCTTTAAAATTAGATACAGCAAGTCATTTTGTGTTGGGTTTAAGTATGAAAGCACCTATGGTTAAGCATGATGCCGACTATATTATGCACATGATGAAGGACGTAAAACAGTTACCAGAGGATGTTATTGAAATGTATTCTAAATTCTACAGAGAGTTTCAAGAGCGTGATTTCGATTTAGATACCGACAAAAAATTATTCGATTGGTCGTCTAAACAAACCTACATTGCTTTAGGAAACATGATGACCGCTGCAGCATTAACAGGAATTGATTCTTGTCCAATTGAAGGTTTCCATCAAGAAAAAGCAGAAGCATTATTAAAAGAGAAATTTGGAGTAGATACAGATAAATACGGTTTGTCATTTATGGCTGCTTTTGGATACAGAAAAGCAGATCCAGAATTCGGAAAATCAAGACGAAACTTTGAAGATATCGTAACATTTAAGTAAGCAATTCCATCTAAAAAAAACAAAACATGAAAGCCATAGGATATAAAGAGAATCTTCCAATAGAAGATGTTAACTCATTACAAGACATAGAATTAAACACACCAAAAGCAACAGGTAGAGATCTATTAGTAGCTATAAAAGCAATTTCTGTAAACCCTGCAGATTACAAAGTCCGCGCAGGTATGCCGGTAGAAGGTGACGATTGGAAAGTTATTGGTTGGGATGCAACCGGAATAGTAAAAGAAGTAGGAGAGGACGTCTCTTTATTTAAAGTTGGTGACGAAGTGTGGTATGCTGGAGATTTTACACGTCAAGGCAGTTATGCTGAATACCAAATAGTAGATGAACGTATTGTAGGCAAAAAACCTTCAAGTTTATCTTATGCTGAAGCTGCGGCCTTACCCTTAACTTCACTTACAGCGTACGAACTGTTGTTTGATAGATTGCAAGTCGCAACCGATGATGCTAGTAAATCCATTTTAGTCATTGGTGCTGCTGGAGGTGTAGGTTCTATTTTAGTGCAATTGGCTAAAAAGCTAACAAAACTGAACATTATTGGTACGGCTTCTCGCGAAGAAACCACAGCATGGTTAAAAGATTTAGGAGCAGATGCTGTTATAAATCACAGACATAAATTAAGCGAAGAGTTTGAGAAACACAACCTTCCTGCGCCAGATTATGTAGTGAGTTTAAACGGAACGGAGCAACACGCAGATGAGATCGTTAAACTAATTAAACCTCAAGGTAAATTCGGATTTATTGACGATCCAAAAACGTTTAATATTATGCCGTTTAAATTAAAATCGGTTTCAACACATTGGGAATTTATGTTCACACGATCTATGTTTCAAACTGAAGATATGATAGAGCAACACAACATTTTAAACAAAGTGGCTGAATTAATTGATAACGGAACCATCAAAACCACCTTAGGTGAAAATTTCGGAGTTATTAATGCAGAAAACCTACGTAAAGCACATGCATTCCTAGAAACAGGAAAAGCAAAAGGAAAAATAGTATTAGAAGGATTTTAATATGAAATATAAATCAATCATAGCTGCAGTAGCAGTAACAGCAATGTTTGTTGATAATACTGCAAATGCGCAAGTCACCACCAAAGATTCTATTGCCACGTCAAAAGTGCAACATTTCAATTTTGACGACATGGCATCCGAAACGATAGGAAAAGGCATCCAACGTAAATGGTTTCATGGCGAAAAAGGCCAAATGACCATTTTTAATTTAGAAAAAGGCGCACATATTCCATGGCACCAACATCCAAACGAGCAGATTACATACATCATGTCTGGAAAAGTAAAAATCAAAACCATTATTGATGGGAAAGAAACGTTTGTAGAAGTTGGAGCAGGCGAAGTCATTGTATTTCCAGAAAATGTACCGCATGAGTTTTGGGCTTTAGAAGACACCGTAGACTTAGATGTTCACGTGCCTGTACGTGAAGATTGGTTAAGTAAAGAATTACCAGAATATTTAAAAAAGAGCAAGTAATATGAAAACTATTAGCGTTTTATTAATTGTAATCACATCAGTGATATCATTAAAAGCACAAAACACTGTAACCGAAACCGAAGTTTTTGCAACTACAGAGCAAGCCGTTGGTAATATTACCTTTACTGATACTGGCGATTTAGTGTACAGTCATCATCCTTTTTTCTCACCAGAAAATAGAGTGATGATTATGGATGCTAAAACCAAAGAAAGCAAACCATTTCCTAACAAAGCGTGGAATACACCACGAACTACAGACGATAATTATCTAAGTAATGTGTTAGGAATAAGAAACGATGAAAACGGTGTAGTTTGGATGTTAGACATGGCACAACGCAATAATGTAATCCCTAAAATAGTAGGTTGGAATACTACAACCAATCAGCTAGAACGTATCTATTATTTACCAGAATCATCAGTGCCTAAACATGCGCAACCTAACGATATGGTGGTCGATACCAAAAACGGTTATTTTATAATCGCAGATGAAGGTATCGGAAATGGAGGCGATGGCACCAAGGCAGCCTTTATTATTGTAGACATGAAAACAGGTAAAACACGTCGACTATTAGAAGGTACACGCACCACCTTACCAGAAAACACACCAACAGTAATTAACGGTAAACATTTAGCGGTTAACGGTACCGATTTATTAGTCGGAAACGATGGCATTACTGCCGATGCCAATTTCGAATACATCTATTATGGTCCCTTAAACGGCACTAAAATCTACAGAATTAAAACCTTAGATTTAGTAAATGAAGCCTTGACCGAAACAGAATTAGATAGCAAAATTGAAACCTATTCCGAAAAACCAAACAATGGTGGCATGAGTATTGACAAAGACGGAAACATTTACCTAACCGCTTTAGAAACCAACAGCGTCGCAGTAGTCTTAGCTAAAGATAAAAGTGTAAAAACCATGGTTAAAGACCCGAATATGGTGTGGCCAGACGGCGTAAGTTATAATCATATAGATGGGTATATGTATGTATCTGCAGCGCAAGTCAACAAAGGTGCTGTCTTTAATAACGGTAAAGACAGCTCTACAAAACCATTTTACATTTTCAGATTTAAACCAATAGTAAAAGGTGTATCTTTTAGATAAATAAGCGATGACCTTTAGGGAACTGAGGTCTTCAATAATAAAAAAGCAAACCTTATGAATTTAGAACAAAACAAGCAAAATGCCATTGCCTTTTATAAAATGGCTTACGAAGGGAATCCTAAAAAAGCCATAGCACTTTATGTTGGTGACACCTATATTCAGCATAACCCAGCAGTTGCTAATGGGACACAAGGATTCATTGATTATTTTGAACGTATGCAATCAGAATTCCCTAATAAGTCCATAAACTTTGTACGTAGCATTGCCCAAGGAGATTTAGTCTCCCTACACACACATCAAATTTGGCCTGATGATGACCAATATATCACCATGGATTTTTTCAGATTTGATGAGAACGGAAAAATAGTTGAACATTGGGACGCTATCCAACAGATTCCTAAAACAGCAGCGAATGAAAATACGATGTATTAAATTTTAAAATGAAACCATTCGAAAACATAAACAAAGCCTACAATAGCGTTTTTAAACCAAACGAACTAAGCATTGGAATCGTAGTACCTATCGAAAAATATGCAGATAGTGCCATTCCAACCATGCAAGACCATTTACAACGTGTAAAACAGGTAGAAGCGCTAGGATTTAAATCAATTTGGCTTAGAGATATTCCGTTTAATGTACCTAGTTTTGGAGATGCCGGACAAACCTTCGATCCCTTTACATATTTAGGCTTTCTTGCGGGGCAGACTTCAGAAATTGCTTTAGGTATTTCTAGTATTGCCTTGCCCTTGCATCATCCTTTAAACGTTGTAAAAGCAGCAACGACTTTAGACCAATTATCTGGCGGACGATTATTACTAGGTGTAGCTTCAGGCGATCGTTATGACGAATATCCAGCTATGGGAATCGCATATGGAAACAGAGGCGAATTATTCAGAGAGGCATTCAACTATATAAGAAAAGCACAAGATGATTTCCCCATTTTTGAAACGAAAAACTACGGAAGCTTACAAGGCCACATAGACATGCTACCAAAACCAACAGCACACAAAATTCCGTTATTAATGACGGGAAGCAGCAGACAATCCTTAGAATGGAATGCAGAACATGCTGATGGTTGGATGAACTACCCCAGAGATCTATACACTCAAAAGAACACAATCAGACAGTATAGAGCATTAGTGGCTGCCTCGCAAGATTTCGATAAACCCTTTATGCAACCTATGTATATCGATTTGCACAAGAATGATAATTTTAAACCAGAACCTATCCATTTAGGATTCAGATTAGGGGCCAATTATTTAGTTGATTATATCGAAAAATTAAGAAGCTATGGAGTCAACCATTTAGCATTAAACTTAAGATACAATGCCATGAATATGGATGCGACTTTAGAACGCATTGCTAAACAGGTGTTACCCGAATTTCATTCCAATAAAAAAGAACATACAACATCATGAGTAAAACAATATTAATCACAGGAAGTACAGACGGCATAGGAAAACTAACCGCTCTAAAATTAGCCACACAAGGACATACCATTTATACACATGGTAGAAGTGAAGCAAAAGTAGCTGCAGTAGTATCAGAAATAAAAACAGCAACAAACAATCAAAACATTTATGGTTTGGTGGCCGATTTTTCAGATTTAGAAGCCGTTTCAAATTTAGCAAAACAAATAAAAAACGACATTCCTAAAATAGATATCCTCATCAATAATGCAGGAATTTTCAAAACAAAAGAAACGCTTAACAACAACGGATTAGACATCAGGATGGTGGTAAATTATCTAGCACCTTATGTATTAACCAATGCTATACTTCCAAACATAAAGCAATCCGAAGCATCACGAATTATCAATTTAAGTTCTGCGGCACAAGCTCCAGTTTCTGAAGCTGTTTTAATAGGGAAGGAGCAAGACTCGGAAAACAGCACCTATGCACAAAGTAAGTTGGCGTTAACGATGTGGACTTTCCATTTAGCAAAACAAGAACCGAACATTACAGTTATTGCTGTAAATCCAGGATCTCTATTAAATACCAAAATGGCTAATGAAGCCTATGGACAACATTGGTCTCCAGCAGAAAAAGGCGTGGATATTTTGGTAGATTTAGCCTTATCTGAAGATTATAAAAACGATTCAGGTAAATATTTTGACAATGATAAGGGCGATCCAAAAGGGTATTTTTCACCAGCACATGCCGATGCTTACAGTAACGAAAAAATTAAAAATTTATTAGCACTAACAGATAGCCTAATAGGAAAGTAAACATATTACAGCAAAAAACTTTTACAAGTATCAGACCAAAAGGTTTAGATAAATTAAATTGTTTCAATAAAGAGGACTAATAGCTTAAAGTCGGGTATTACATAATCCAATTCAATATCATTTTTCCACAAGACTTTCTAAAGCATAAAACAAACGGTTTTTAGCATTTCCTTGAGAACCAAAAATAGAACGAAACAGCACACCATCCTCAGAAAGTAAAACCCATTGTGGCGTCCCTTCAGATTGAAATTGATCAAATACGTGATGATTCTTATCTATATAAATAGGAAACGGAATGTCACCACTAGTAAAAATACTTTTGATATTAGCTTTGGTACCTATTCTACCCGGAAAATCCGCATGAATCCCTACAACTTGTATGATAGGAAAGGCCTGTTGAAGCTCATAAGCCAAGGGAATAGCGCGACCTGTGCAACCTAAACAATCATTATTATAAATAATTAGCAACAGAATCTTGTGTTTATAGACTTGCATCAAATCTACAGGAACACCATCTAAATCAACGACGTTTATGGAGGTAATAGGGTTGGTCATGGTACAACGTATAGGGAATAGTGAAGATAATCGTTTTCTAAAGACCGACAAACATTACAGACTAATAGCGTCATTTTTCTGAAAGATGTTATGATAAACCTCTCGACTACACATGTAAAATTACTCTGATTATTGAGATATTCCAACTTGTTTTCAATGACGTCAGTTTGAGTGTCTCGATTGTTTTGTCGGGATGTATCGAGAACCTGATAAACCAATAGGGAATCATTACTAAAAATCATTCTAAATTTACAAAAGAGTTTTTTTTTGTTAATAACTAGTTGGTAACTATGTGTTTAAAAATTATTATTGATGTATACTAAATGTATCTTTGTGTATGTTTAAAAATCTATCAGATAAAGAACTTGAGGCCATAAAGCATATTAGGAATTTCCTTATACACCAAGGTAGAACACCTAGCGTTCGTGAACTAATGAATTGCCTTAATTATAAATCACCTCGTTCTGCGTCAGTTATTTTTAATATGCTTGAAGAAAAAGCGATTTTAAAAAAGAAAACTGATGGTAGCTTTCAAATGGCTGATTTTGAAATACCAGAAGATTATGGTTCAAGAGCACAAACTGTAAAAATACCATTATTAGGAAGTGTAGCTTGTGGAATGCCAATTTTTGCAGATGAGAATATTGAAGCAGAAGTATCCATTTCAATAGAAATGATAAAAAATGGATATAAATATTTCTTATTAAGAGCTGAAGGCGATTCAATGAATGAAGCTGGAATTAATAATGGAGATTTACTATTAATAAGGCAACAACAAGATGCTGAAAATGGAGAGAGAGTTCTTGCTTTGATTGATGATGAAGCTACAGTTAAAGAATATAATAAAAATAATGGAATGGTTATTCTAAAACCAAAATCAACCAATAAAATACATCAACCAATAATACTTACGGATAATTTTAGAATTCAGGGTGTTATTGAGAATGTAATAAAAATATAATTATGGCAAATAATATTCAAGAAGCATTTATTGAATTTCATTCAAAAATAAAATTAAATTTTGAGGATAATCAGGAACTTGTTAATAAACGAGATATGATTATTGGTGAAATAAGAGCTTACCTAAGAAAGAAGGCTGAAAATGAAGGTGTTAGAATTAGTTTTACACATGAAAACCAAGGTAGTTACTCAATGAGTACGGGTATTGAGCCCTTATCTGGAGAAGATTATGATATAGATATTATGCTGCTTTTTAATATCGAAAAAGAAGAATATACTGCTAAAGAAGTAAAACAATGGGTTTATAATGCTTTAAATAAGTATCCACGTGCAGTCTCAATAAAAAAGCCTTGTGTGCGAGTGCAATATCATCAATCTGGAGAAACACTTTACCATGTTGATTTAGCAGTATATTCTAATGGCAATAATGATGATAACAAATATTTATCTAAAAAACCCAAATATGCAAGTGATGATGAAGTATGGGAAGATGCAGAACCAAAAAAACTTAAGAAACTTGTAAATGAAAAATTTTCTGTAACTGACGAAAGGCATCAGTTTAAAAGGTCTATTCGTTATTTAAAAAGATGGAAAGATTTCAAATTTAAGTATACTGAAGGTGGAAGACCTACAGGAATAAGTATTACTGCATTAGCTTTAAATGGTTTTTTACCTAAACTAGATTATAATGGGTTTACTAATACTTATAAATCAAATGATATAGAGGCTCTTAAAAATTTTGTTGGTTATATTTTAAACCAGTTTACTTGGGCAAATGACATTGAAGTAAAGTTACCTGTTAAACCTTACAATAATCTTTTTGAAAAAATGACGGATATTCAAAAAGAAAATTTCAAAACAAAATTAACTGATTTAAAAGATAAGTTGAATGAGGCAGATAACGAGACTGATCCTAATAAGGCAAGCAAAATTTTAATAAAGACTTTTGGTAAGGATTTTCCTGAAATAACTAAAAAAGAATCTGCTCAAGTTCGAACTGCACCTGCAATTGTTAGTTCTCCAGACCAAGCATAGAGGTTGGATTCTATAGAATTATTAAATATCGTCAAATACCTAAAGGGTTTTAGTTTTTTGAAGGAACTTAAAACAAATGAATTTCCATCAAAAAAATGGAATCTTGATTTTGGCTTTAGTGGAAATGTTGAAATCAATGGCTCTATGACAGCATTAATTATAGCGTTCAACAAGCATTATCCGTATAAAAAACCAATTTATTTTATTGAAAATTACGATTCGTTAGGCTTTATACCACATGTGGAAAGTGATGGCTATATATGTTATACGGAAGATAATATTATACTTAACCCTGAATTACCAAAAGAAATTTTAGAAAGCACATTACTTAAAGTAATAGATACACTAGAAAATGGGTTAAATAAAAAAAATGATAAGGATTTTATTGAGGAATTTGAAGATTATTGGTCAAGAAACCAAAATAAGCTTTCAACAAAAATAGTTTCTTCTTTTAGACCAACTAATAAAGTACAAATAATAAGAAAAGCTAAAATTGGCGGAAAAATTGTAATTGGCGTTGATGATAATGCAATTAGAGAAAATACTAGAAAATTTCATATAGCGAAGAACTTAAATGTTCTATATAGAGACTGCATATATATTCCATTAGAAAAACCTTTATTACCTCCTAATTATTCTGAATTTTGGGATTCGAAAGAGTTTAAACACAAAATATATAATAATATTAGTGTTGAAAATCGAAAAATATTAGATGATTTACTTAACAAATATGATAATGTAAAAAAAGAAGAATTAATAGTTATTTCTCAACCAAAAGGTAATGGTTCTTCGATTTTTGGAGTAGTTTATAAAAGGTTAAAAGAAGTTAGTCATCCTTTGACTTTTGATGATTTGAGTTTTGTAATAAGCCCTCTTGAGGTTATAAGAATTGAAAAAGAAATTATACAACCAAGAGGAGGTGGAGATACCACCTTAAACGAAAAGAAAATTTTACTAATTGGTTGTGGCTCTGTTGGAAGTATTTTGGCTCCAGAACTAATAAAATTTGGAATAGATAATATTACAATAGTTGATAACGATTTTATTTCTAGAGATAATATTTATAGACACCAATTGGGACTTAATTTTTTAAGTAAAAACAAGGCTAATGCTATGTCTAAATTCCTTGAAGAAAACTACCCTTTTACTAAAATTGCCCCTTTAAATAATTCTATAGAAAATTTAATTTCAAATAGCATTATCGACTTGCAAGATTATGATTTGATAATAAGTGCAACAGGAAGTCCAAATACAAACTTTTACATAAATAAATATCTTATTAAAAACAAAATTAAGACACCAATAATCTATTGCTGGAATGAGCCATATGGAATTGGTGGACACTGTTTATTAGTTCAGAATAGAAGTGGTTGTTATAATTGTCTTTATGATGAAAATTTAGCCAATAAAGGTTCTTTTTGTTTACCAGGTCAACATTTTTCTAAAAAAATTGCTGGATGTACCAGTTCATTTGTTCCCTTTAGCTCCCTAGACAGTCATAAAACGGCTGTTTTAACTTTAGGTATAATCAAGAATTTCTTTAATGGTAATATAACTAACAATCCTTATTTGTCTTGGAAAGGAGATAATCAAGAATTTGTTAATGCTGGCTTTAATACATCAAGTAGATTCGAATTATCTGAAAATGAATTATTTGATACACGTTATGACTATATTGATAATACATGTTCTATATGCAAAATAAAATAGGTGACATGGTATTCTCCATATCCAATGATAGAAAGCTTAAAATAGATGGAAAACCAATTGAGAACATGTTGAGTTATGCACAAGATACAATTGAAAAAGATGAAGCTGGAGGAGTAATTTTAGGTAGATTCATTAAGGACTCGAACAACATAGTTATTGATGTAAATACAGAGCCTATGAAAGGCGACATTAGAACTCGAAGAAGGTTTAAAAGAGGAAAAAAAAGGCATCAAGAGATAATAGATGAAATCTGGGTGGAATCTGAAGGGACTTGTAATTATATTGGAGAATGGCATACACATCCTGAAGAAAATCCAACTCCATCAAAAACTGATATAAATAGTTGGAAAAAAATTTTGAAGAATGATGTTTTTACAAGCAAACATTTATATTTTATAATAGTTGGAACAAAATCAATTGGAGTTTGGGAAGGAAATGCAAGAACATTAGAAATTAAAAAAATCGATTAATATGAGTGAAAGAAAAAGCATACCTGAACATATCAAAGTTAAGATTTGGTCTGATTCAGCCGGAAGATGTCAATTTGATGGTTGCAATAAGCCTTTGTGGTATAATGGTTTAACTTTTGCAGATGGTAATTTTGCTGAACTAGCTCATATTATTGGAGCTAAGAGTGA
The DNA here is from genome assembly GCF_039538385.1 of Winogradskyella damuponensis. NCBI lineage: Bacteria > Pseudomonadati > Bacteroidota > Flavobacteriia > Flavobacteriales > Flavobacteriaceae > Winogradskyella > Winogradskyella damuponensis. The sequence continues at coordinate 129,413 of NZ_BAABCB010000018.1, forward strand.
TGGTCCTAGAGGAAATGAGGATTCTTTAAAGTTACAGATTGAACCTTCAAACATTATGCTATTATGTAGGGAATGTCACAAATTGGTTGATGACAAATTAAATAAGACAAAATATAGCTCTGATGTATTAATTTCAATGAAAAAAAAGCATGAAGAAAGAGTTAGTTTTTTATTAGGTGTCCCAAGAAATCAAACAACAGTTATAACATATAGTTGTAAAATAAAAGATCGTTTTATAACTTTAGATACTGAAAGTATTTATAATGCAATCTTACCTAATTATCCGGATAATCATCATGATTATTGGTTAACTATTAATAACAAAGTTTTTAATCCTTTGTATGACTGGAAGTCTGCAACTGTAGAAATTGATGACTTATGTAATAAAATAGAGAGTAAAAATATTAATAGTACACTTTACAAATTATCAATTTTTGGAATTGGCCCAATGCCATTACTATTTTATTTAGGTTATAAATTGGGAGATACAATAAGTGGTGAAGTTTATCATGCTAGAAGAGAAAATATACCCGAAGAAAGATTTAATTGGAATGAAGAAATAATTTCTGAAAATTTGAATTTCTCTATTGATTTGATTAAAAAATCAAGTTCAAAAAAGGTTCTAATAGCTTTAGCTATTAGTGATTATATAGAAAAAGATAAATATGAATCCATAATAGATGAATCTTTTAGTGTTTATAATCTTTCTATTGATAAACCAAATCCTTCATGCATTACAAGAAAATCAGATTTAGTTTCTTTTGGCTATAAATTTAGAGAAGTATTAAATTTGGTACAGAAAAATCATGGAAAAGATTGTGAAATTCATTTAATTCTAGCTGTTCCTGCTAGTATTGCTATTTCAGCTGGTAGAATTATTTTGCCTACAAAAGACCCTGAAATTAATCTTTATGAATATCTAAATGGTAATCCTGAAAATGTAATAACAATTAATAATAAATAAACCTCAAAATATACCTCATTTAAAAGGGTTTTAATTATAAACTAATCTAATAACTCTTATTAGATTAGTTTAATTGAGATACGCTTACTCCTTCAACCTAAAAGTAAAATTATATAAGGTATGATTAGTCGTGCCTTGTTCTAATACATTATTAGCATAAGTGTAGGTTGTTTTTTTTATTATTGCTAGCGTATGTATACACATAGCTGTTGGCCGTTGTATTTTCTACTAGTAAAAGCTCTAGAATTGCCTGGTTATGAAGAAGAATCTGATTTCTAATAATACTGATATAAGACGTAACAAAATTTAATACCAAACCACTAAAAAGATTAAAAGCATTCTTTTAATTTCGCACTTTACAAACGTCGTATAAATTTAGAAGCTTGCTAGAAAAAAGACCACAAGTATCCCAAGAACAGATCACAGAAACAGAGTACTTTATTTATTGCTTAGAAGGGGTAGATGATATAGACGCCAATACGGTAACCGAAGCACAAAAAAACTTAGAGCAATTGGCCCTAAACTATGGCATAGCAAGTATATATAAAACCTGCGACACCATTGAAGGCCTAGAAGAGAGCTTAAACGCATTGGTACTAGATGATCATAATTTTAAGGATTACGAAATCATCTATTTGGTAATTAAGGGAGAAGCCAATAACATTTGTTTAAATGACTACTACTATAGTTTACAAGAAATAGCAGAACTTTTTGAGGGCCAATTAAACGGAAAGATTTTACATTTTTCAAATGCCAAAATTTTGGATTTAGACGAAGAAGAAGCACAATATTTTTTAGATATCACAGGAGCCAAAGCGGTTTCTGGCTATGGTCATCCCTATAATGGTATAGCAAGCACAAAACTAGATGAAGCCTTCTTTAATCTATTTAAAGAAGATGATGATATGTTCGCTGTGGTAGAAGAATTGCACCAAAAACATTATAGCGCCTGCCAATTATTGGACTTTAGATTGTATTATTAAACCCATTGTTTGGCAAAAAAATACCAACAATTAACCTACTCTTGGCTCATAACTCACAACTCACAACTCACATAACTCATAACTCACATAACTCATAACTAACAACTCATAACTCTTAGCTCCTTAAACTTAACACTTCTCTCAAAGCCCCTCAATAACAGCCTTTAACTTCAAAGTAATCTCCTCAGCAATCCCTTTTAAAGCGTCATTTTGCACCGCTTGCATAGAAGCCATAGGATTAACAGCAGCCACTTCAATATCACCAGAATCTAATTCCTGCACAATAACATTACAAGGCAGCATGGTCCCAATTTTATTTTCCGCTAATAAAGCTTTATGAGCATAAGGCGGATTACAAGCCCCTAGTATTTTGTAATTATTAAAATTAACATCCAGCTTCTTTTTAAGGGTGTCTTTAATGTCTATTTCCGTTAACACGCCAAACTGTTCTGTTTTAAGTGCTGCGGTAACTTTTTCTACGGTATCGTTAAAATTACCTTTTAAGGTTTTACTAAAATAATAGTTCATAATACGTTGTTTTTAAGGTTAATAATAAACACAAATCACATACCATAAGGTACAAAAAATCAACCTAAAACAAACTCCAAGTCCTTCCAAACGCAATTTTTTTCACAAAAAAATGTTATTTATAAATCAAGGTTAATTTTAAGACCCTATTATTACAAAATCAAAACCTTGTAAATCAATCACCAACCATCAATCTAAATCAATCAACCACCAATCATGACATCTAAACCGCTTTTACTATTGCTATTCATCATAGCAACATTCTCTAATGCCCAAAACACAAACTCGTCTACTAACAGCACTATCCAAGAGACCATTAAAGGCACCGTCGTAGACAAAACCGATGGTACTCCGCTACCTTATGCCTATCTAAAAATAGATAAAGTAGGTTTAGGTACCGTAACAGAAGGGGACGGTAAATTTCAAATCACCATTCCAAAAAAATACGATACTTATACCATCACTATAAGTTACTTAGGCTTTGAAGATTTAAAACTTAACATCTCAGATTTCAAAGCACTAAACGGTACCACCTTTAACATGACTCCTGAAGCCGTGTCTCTAGATGAAGTCTTTGTAGAAGAAAAAAAAGAAAAACTACCTAGCGTCAAGTCATTACTGAGAAAAGTGATTAAAAACATCCCCTCTAATTACTCCAACGCTCCAAGCCTTATTACAGGCTACTACCGCGAAACCATGAAAGAAAATGGCGAATACATCAAATACACTGATGCCGCTTGTGAGTATTACGAAGCGCCATACCGTAAAAAGAAATACAAATGGAGAGACTACCAAAGTCCTTACGATTTTTCCGTAAGTGCTGGTACCTTTAGTTTCGATGCCAGCTCTTTACATCGCCTTCACTTTCATTATCAAACCTTAAAAGACGAACAGGTCAATATTATAAATTCTAGATCTAGTGCTAGTTTAAGCAAGCGCGAATTTCATGGCAATATTGAAGGTGGTCCTTTAGGGTTATTCGGTAGAAATCGCGTAAAATACCAAGAGAGTTTTTTAGGTAAAAAAGCAACGCGCGATTTCAACTATACCATCTCCGAAGAACTAGACGACTCTGGCAATTGGGTGTATGTCTTAGAATTTCAAACCAAAACTACCAAAGAAGAACTTGATGATTTAGCATCTCCCAACTCAAGAAACAGAAAACAATGGCGAAAGGCCAACAACCGTAAATTACTTAAAGGTAAAATCTATATCAATCCAGAGAATTATGCTGTAGTCCGTTACGAGTGCATGGTGCCTAACCAACTTAAAGAATACTTCTGTGGTTACAAATACAACCATGTCAAGCATTTCGATTATAAACTCGATGTACGCTTCAAAAAAGAAGGAGCAAAATATTACATTGATCATATGCGACACGAAGACGAATTCATCTATAAAGACAGCACCAACCAAACCACAACCTATTATTCGGCAATATCCGAATTTAAGACCTCAAAAATCAACACCACAAACGTCAAAAAGTTCCCTAGAGAAGACAACTTTGCCAATACCATGTCTAATCACTTATACGAGTTTCCATTAGACTACGACAAGGAATACTGGCAAAATTATACCCTCAAAAATCCTGTAGCCACCATCGATGCAGCAATTAGAAAGGATATGGAATTCGAAAAAACTCTAGAACAGCAATTTAGAGACAAACACATTCGTAATGATGCTATGCCTGCACCAATAGCTGAAATTAAACCGTCTAGCTTTAAGATTCATGGCGAAACCTATACCGATAATTATGCTTGGCTAAAAGATACTAAAGCGCCACAACACAATAAAGCCGTTATGGAGTATCTACGTCAAGAAAATAAATACACCGAAAACTATAACATTCCACTCAAAAAAGCGCAACGTATCATTTACCAAAATTTGGTACAAACCGTCGAGAAAAACACCAGTTCACTACCCGTTGAAAAAAATGGCTACAGCTATTACAGCAGCTACACCGAAGATGATGAATATCCTATCTATTACAGAAAAGGCATCACTAAAGATACCCTTACCGAAGTCTTATTAAACGTTAATGAAATGGCTAAAGAGAAAGACTACTACACCGCTAGTCTCGGTTCTGTAAGTCCCAACAACCAATTCATTACGGTTTACGAAAACACCACAGGTACAGATGCCTACACGCTAAAAATAAAAGACCTTAGCAACAAAACGTTTTTAAACGATTCAATTCATAGAGTAGGAGGCACCGTTTGGTTAGATAACGCAACATTTCTATATGTAAATGTAGAAAAAGACACCTACCGTTCGTCTCAAGTAAAACGCCACATTTTAGGCACCGACCCCAATACCGATACCATCATCTACGAAGAAAAAGATCCAAAATTTGGTGTATCTATCGCAAAATCAAAATCTAAAGATTATATTTTCTTAAATACATCAAGTAAAACGGCTTCCGAAAATTGGTACCTCAAAACAGATAACCCTATGGGCGAATTTAAAATTATCCGTCCACGCGAAAAGGATCATATCTATGCCGTAGCACACCACAAAGACCTGTTCTATATCCTTACTAATAAAGAGGCCATTAATTTTAAAGTGGCCACAGTACCTGTTAATGCGGTGGCTTCCGAAAAGTGGACCGATATCATACCACATCAAAAAGGGGTATTGATTCAAAATTTTCAGGTCTTTGATAACTTCTTCGTCATTAACGAAAAAGAAAATGCACAGTCACGACTCAAAATCATTGACCAAACCACACAAGAAAGCCACATCTTAAAACTCAAAGAGGACTTCTATAATATTGGTATAGGCTACAACCCAGAGTTTGCCACAGACAGTTTACAGTTCAGCTACAGTTCCTTTGAGACTCCATTGAGCACATACAAATACAACATGGCAACCAAAAAGAAACGTCTGGTCAAACAACACAGCAAACCCCTTGCACGTCAGTATTACAAATATGTGGTAGAGCGCAAATGGGTAACGGCTAAAGATGGAAAATTAATTCCGCTAACCCTCATCAGCCACAAATGGCGTGCAAAACGAAAAGGCAATAACCGCAAAGTCTACCTCACATCGTACGGCTCTTATGGCTCTGGCCAAGGCATTCCTGGTGGCGCTTCTGTATATCATTTGGTTAACGCAGGTTACGTCTATGCCATTGCACATATTAGAGGTGGAGACGATATGGGTAACGAATGGTACGAAGAGGGTAAACTATTCAATAAGAAAAATACCTTTACCGATTTTATAGCTTGTGCAGACTACCTCATTGCAGAAAACTATGCAAAAAAAGGTAGTATTGTTGCTCAAGGTGGAAGCGCTGGAGGTTTACTCATGGGAGCGGTCATTAACGAACGCCCAGAACTTTTCAGTACCGTGATATTAGATGTGCCATTTGTAGACGTTATCAATACCATGTTAGACGAAAACCTACCACTAACCGTAGGGGAATTTGACGAATGGGGCAACCCGAAAGACAAAAAAGCCTACCATTACATCAAGTCGTACAGCCCTTATGATAATGTAAAAGCGCAAGACTATCCTAACCTGTTGTTCTTCACCGGACTCAACGATACCAGAGTAGGGTATTGGGAACCGGCTAAAATGGTAGCCAAACTAAGAGCGACTAAAACCGATGATAACGTCCTTTTATTAAAAACCGACTTTTCAAACGGTCATGGTGGCGGATCCGGACGCTTCGCAGGCTTTAGAGATAGTGCTTATCAATTGGCTTTGATTTATGAATTAGATCGCTTACGACGCGCTGAAGAGTTAAAGATACAGAAGCCTTAAAAGCATATAAATACACCTTTCAAACGCAATTTTTTGTCATAAAAAATGCTATTTTTAAATCGAGGACAATTTTAAGAAGTTATTATTACAACATCAAAACCTTAATAATCAATCAATAATAACCTCAAAATAGCTTTTGTTATTGCTATTTGTCATAGTAGCATTCTCCAATATTAGCACATCATATAAATTAAAACCATGATAACCTATAAAATAGAAAACAACCTATCGCCAACTGAATTTAGAGACGTACTCATCAAATCAACATTAGGTGAGCGCAGGCCAATTGATGATATGGATAGAATAATCGATATGGTTAAAAATGCCGATTTAATCATTACGGCAAGACATAACAACCAATTAATAGGAGTTTCAAGAGCCGTTACAGATGTTGTGTATTGTACCTATTTATCAGATTTAGCAGTAGATAAAGCCTATCAAAAACAAGGCATAGGGAAGGAACTCATTAGATTAACAAAACAAGAAACTCCTAAAGCGACATTAATTCTGTTGGCTGCACCAGATGCTGTTAATTACTATCCACATATCGGAATGACGCAAATTGACGTTTGCTTTTTATTAAAGGATCTAAACGATTTAAAATAATGACAGTAGAAATTAATCCAAGATTGAATGTAAAAGACTGGAATCACATGTCTGAGCTTTTTCAATTGGTAGGTTGGGACAAAAGAAGCCCAAAAGATATTAAACAGTCTTTTAAAAAAAGTGCCGTAGTTTGTATCATTAAGATGAATAATGAGATTATTGGTTTTGGCAGAACCGTAGATGACGCTAAATATTATGCTTTACTGGTAGATGTGGTGGTGCATCCTAATCATCATAAAAAAGGGGTAGGAACAATTATTGTTAACACATTAACAGAACATTTAAAAGGCTATAATTTTATCACCTTAACCGCAGCACCAAACAAAGAAGGGTTTTACCAAAAACTGGGATGGAAAAAACAAAAATCGGCTTATATCATACCAAAAGATCAAAAACAACACAATGACCATTGCGAATAGCACTCTGATTAAAATAACTCACGGGTAACACAAGTATATTGAACCGTAATCGTTTCCAAAATTATATGTTGCCTTGATGTTTTTGTTTAGCTCACACGTTAATATTGTTTTAAGTGTTCGTGAATCTTCGATGTCTTTTTTTATCAAGAAAAAAAGACATAATAAAGTTATACCTCATAAAATTTAATACCAAACCACTAAAAAGATTAAAAGCATTCTTTTAATTTCGCACTTTACAAACGACGCATAAATTTAGAAGCTTGCTAGAAAAAAGACCACAAGTATCCCAAGAACAGATCACAGAAACAGAGTACTTTATTTATTGCTTAGAAGGAGTAGATGATGTAGACGCCAATACGGTAACCGAAGCACAAAAAAACTTAGAGCAATTGGCCCTAAACTATGGCATAGCAAGCATCTATAAAACCTGCGACACCATTGAAGGCCTAGAAGACAGCTTAAACGCACTGGTACTAGATGATCATAACTTTAAGGATTATGAAATCATCTATTTGGTAATTAAGGGAGAAGCCAATAACATTTGTTTAAATGACTACTACTATGTCACACGATTTACCTAAAATAGCCTATAAATCAAACATTGAATTAGATATTGAAGTAATGACTTTTGCAGAAACTTACAACAAGTTAAGTAAGTCTTCGCACGATCCCTTTTCTTCACATAGAATCTTATTTCATCTTATTCTAATTGTAACCAAAAACTCGTATTCTCATGTTGTCGATTTTAAATCTTATACGCTAGTTGAAGGAAGTTCTATTTTTATTGCTAAAAATCAGATACATCATTTTACCAAAGAATTAAAAAAAGCGGATGGCTATTGTATTGTTTTCAATAGTGCTTTTGTAGACAAATCGCATTACTTGTTAAGCAACCTCAATCTAAACCGGTTATTTAATTACCATATTGAAGCACCAGTGATCCATCAAAAAGAAATGGACAATGATAACCTTATTAATATAGCCAATGATTTACGTAATGAATACACGTTTTCTAATGATTTTGGAAAATCAGAGATCTTAAGTAATCTACTACATGTTTTACTTCTCAAAGCAGAGAGAGCTAAAGAAAATCAGTCTGTTAAAAATATCAATTTACAGTGGTTAGAAAAATTTACAGCATTTAAAGATATGCTAGAAATAGATTACCCAAAAACTAGAAGTTCAAGAGATTATGCTTCAAATTTATTTATTTCATATAAGTTTTTAAATGATATTGTAAAAACCTTAACGGGCAAAACTGTAAAAGCTTTTATTGATGATTTTGTAATTATTGAAATTAAACGCTATTTGGTAACAACGTCACTATCTGTTAAAGAAATAAGTTATAAAACAGGATTTGAAGAGCCTGCTAATATGGTGCGGTTTTTTAGAAAAAATACAACATTTACACCACTCAAATTTAGAGAACAAAAATAACACTCGGTTATACTATTACCATTTTTATCATCATTTTGATAATCTTAATACTGAAGCATTGCTACACCTTTGCAGTATTAATAATTAACATAAAAAATAAAAATGATGAAGTATTTTAAATTAAAATTTATAGCCATTGTTATGTTGGCTTTCGCAGTGTTCTCTTGTAGTAATGATGATGATTCAAATGCACAACAAGTTATTGATTTTGGAACTGCTCCTTCAAGTACCATTATAACTACGGGTTCTGTAAACGTAATTACAGAAAACACTGTAAGATACCACACTATCAATTTTGATACGGCACCTTACACAGTAACCATTGTAGAGACAGAAAACAATGTTGTTTTGGTAGATTTAGGACCTGCACCTTTTTTCGCAAACGAACTAGAAGCTTATGTAGATGTTATTAATAAGCCAGGTGCAGTTATTATAACCCATAATCATGGAGATCATTATGGTGGTGCTACAAATTTCACAGATTTAGATGTTTATGCAGAAAGCACCGTTGCTGCACAGTTAAACAGTACAACCGATTTTACTAGTATCTATCCTAACAGTGTAATTGGAGTGACTGGTGCTCAAGAAATAGGAGGTTTAACATTTGTTTTTGACAAAGTATCTAACGCCGAAACAGGAGAAAACGGTTATATCTATAATGAAGAACATAAAGTTGTGTTTGCAGGAGATCTTATTTATAACTTATCGCATCCGTATTTAAGAGAATACACACCAAATAATGGTGATGATGAGATTGATAATTGGATCGCTGGTCTAAATGTATTAAAAGCAAACTTTGCGAATTACAATCATCTTTTTGTAGGTCATAATGGTTCTCGCTCTGATGTAAGCACTGTAATCGATGAAAATATTGATTATTTACAAAATGCGCAAGGCATTATAAAAGGTACTCAAACCATTACTGGTGGTGGTACAGCTACAACACAGCAAGAAGTTATAGATGAACTAGAAGTGTTATATCCAACCTATTTAGACGGTGGACTATATTTATCATTACCAGACGCCTTTTTCCCAGGAGATCCAGGAGCAGATTGGTTCTAAAAAACTTTGTTCTACGATTTGTTTAAAAGACGAATGGAAAAATATGAACATAAGATTTAACTTTTAAAAACAATAGAAATGAAACTGAAACTAATCACTTTTTTTAGCCTTGTAACATTTTGCTTAGGTTTTTCACAAACCAAAACAACCGAGACCAACAAATTTCAATTTGGAGAAGCTGAACACCTTTTAGATGGATATGCATTAAACTTCCAATATCAAGATGGTAAAGCCATACACATGGAATTTCACAATGGTAAGGCAAAATATGAATGGATTGCTGGTCCGGCTAAAGGACGCGGAAACGAAGATATTCCATATCGTTCCACTAAAATGGATGATAATCTTTATCTAATCAATTGGCATGAAACAGGCATCAAAGATTATTTAACCATTGTCTTTGATTTTGATAAAATGATAGTACACAGTTCTATTATTATTGGTTACGAAAACAAACCTGAAAGACCATTAAAAACCGTGTTTAAGAGCGGAATTATTGATCATTTAAAAATAGCTGAATAGTTTATGATTATGCAATCCGTTTAGAATAGTGATTAATAGCATGAAGGAATATCAATATTATTTTGATGTTCCTTCTTTTATAGAATAGAAAATATGATAACCTCACAACAAAATCAAATACACACTACCATAAGCGAACTCTTTGAAGACTCAAAATACGATAAGCTAAAAATAATGAAAAGTGCAGCAAAAAGTGTTTTCAGAGCCATGCAGCCTTTAGATTTTAAAAATGCATATCTGTCTATTTCAAAAGAACAAGGAGAAGATTTAGTAAAACTAATTACAGACAATAAACTCAAAAATAGTGTTGAATTTGGAACCTCTTTCGGTATTTCAACACTGTTTTTAGCGCAAGGTGTCATTGAAACTGGTGGACATATAATTACTACAGAATTAATTGAATCGAAAGCCAAAAAGGCAATCGAAAACTTTGAAAGGGCAGGAGTGAGTGAGCTTATTGAAGTAAGAGTAGGAGACGCTATGGAAACCTTAAAAAATCATGATAAACCAATAGATTTATTGTTACTAGATGGTTGGAAAGATTTATACTTACCATTATTTCAAATGCTTGAACCTAATTTTCATTCTCACACAATAATTTATGTAGACAATGCAGATATGAAGGAAACAAAAACATTTTTAGAAACCATTGGTGAAAATAGTACCTATCAATTACAACCAAAATTTAATGGTAAGGTTGTGTTAATTACAATTAAAAAATAATATTAAGATGAAATATATCAAAAAGAATTATGGCTGGATGATTATTACTATACTGGCGATACTACCTATGATTCCATTATTGAACATGGTATTAGAAGGAGGTAAAGAAAATTTAGATATGTTATACCATATTTCAGGAGAGTTTGCCATTCGATGGATGACAGCTGTACTAACATGCACACCGTTCTTTATTCTCTTTGGCATCAATAATCTTTTTGTAAGACAAGCAATGGGTATTGCAACTGCTGTTTGGAGTTTTTTGCACTTCATTATTTTTATTGTAGCAGAAGGATTTATGGAAACATTTACACAAGTCAACTATATTGCAGGATTTATAGCCGTTTTAATCTTGATTCCTTTATTTTTCACTTCCAATAGAAAATCCATGAAACGTCTTAAAGTCAAATGGAAGAAATTACAAAGCTTTGCTTATGCAGCTATATTTTTAAGCTTGTTGCATGTCGCTATATTAGAAAAAACGTGGCTCATTTATGCTATAATTGTTGGAGTTGGTTTTATCATAAGGTTACCTATAATTAAAGATCAATTTATATCTCGTCGTCAAAATAGAAAAAGCACTAATTAAATAATTATGAAATTTATAGAACTCATTAAAAATCAAGACTATAACAGTATCCTTTCACATCTCACTGAAGATGTAGAATTCAATTTACAAACCGTTGGTGAAGCAAAAGGGAAAACGTCGGGTATTACATTATTAAAAAAGCAAGCTGAATATTTAAAAGAAGAAATAAAGGACGTAAAGGTTTTTAGGAAGTTTGAAGATGAAAAACATCTCGTAATTGAGTATGATATCCTATTAAATAATACGTTCGATTTACCTTTGGTGGTTATCCTTGTTAAAGCTGGAAATAAATACAGCGCATTACGAACTTACCATTCAGTTTATCCGATTACAGAAGGCCATGTATTTAGGGCATCACTATTTACAGAACTTATTGAGTTAACAGAACCTACAGAAGTCGTTAACTATTTTGAAGGCATCACCATAGGTTCAACCGAAGACACTATGAAAACGCTTTCTTTTGAAGATAATGTTTATTTTAGAGAACCTGCAGGATGGCGCTGGAATCATAAAACCGAAAAAGGTTTAAAAGAACATTTCAATCATTTCTTTGCCGATGGAGGTGTACCGCTAAAGTTTCATAACTATATTCTAGATAAAGAACAAGGCACTTTTGCAGGCGAATACACTTGTGATGTTTGGGGAAGCGCAACTTTTAAACCACAAGCTGGTATATCCATTTACGACATTAACAAAGAAACAGGAAAAATAACAGGTATTCGTGTTTATGATAATGTGGATCCTAGTTATACTTAAGTTATAACATAATACCAACAACGAATCTAAAATAGAATAACTAATGCAATCGATCATGGCACGGCTTACAAATAGACACTAACCATTTTATAGGTTCTTTACCAATATTTTTCTTGGCATAACGCTTATGATGCACTTGCGTAGCATAGGCACCGCAACGCACACAACTCCAATTATCTCTTTTTAAAACGACATAGCGTTTACGTTTCCAAGCATCCGATTTTAAATAAACATTTCTGTAGTAAAGTTGGCGTCTAGATAATATTTTAGAGGATATATATCTATAGACAACACCTATTATAATAACACAAACAACGAGTAGTATGAGTCGGTAAGCCTCAACATTAAGATGAAATAGTTGCTCCATGATTATGGTCTTAGATCTATAAATTTAACAATCAACAAGTTAACAGGCAACTTTCTAAACAAAAAAATCATATACTGTCTTAATTCTTACCTCTAGGTTCTAGGTTCTTGATTCTAAAAGCCTTCACACTGAACCCTCTTAACCCAATTCTAGAAATCCAAAAAATTCCGTATTTTACAAGCTCTAACAAGCTCAAAACCAAATGTCCAGACAAAAAGGCATCCTAAAACTCGTAGGCACCTTAAATGGAAAGTGCTTTTACCAACTCAATGATCCATATACCCTGTAAAGTTCCAATGCTTAGCCTGGCCTCATATCATTTTGGCAAAACGATAGGTGAGTGCAGCGTCCATATTTTAAGGGGCTAATAATACATACACTTAAAAATTTTAGTCTTTCATAGGATTTCAAAGCAATCTTAAGGAGTTCCCATGTTTCTTAAAATATAGCGAAAAGAGCCGTAATCGTTTCCAAAATTATATGCCGCCTTGAATTTTTGTTTCTTTTGTTTCAAGACAAAAGATATTAAAAACATATTTTACAAGTACACACCTAAAACCCTAATTCTAAGTAATTTAATACCAATAAAAAAACTTTTTTTACTATTTTGTAACTTCTAACAAGCTCAAAACCAAATGTCCAGACAAAAAGGCATCCTAAAACTCGTAGGCACCTTAAATGGAAAGTGCTTTTACCAACTCAATGGCCAATACATTGTACGCAAAGCCGTTGGACCATCAAGAGAGCGCATTAACAACGATCCAGCCTTTGTAAACATAAAACGCAACAACCAAGAGTTTGCAGCAGCATCACAACTATCTAAAGCCATCAGAAAAGGTTTAGCAGACAAAGCCAATCAATTCAAAAACAACTATATGGCGAGTCGTTTAACAGGTTGTTGTCGTAAAATCATTCAAAAGGGGAGTGGTACCTTCGGAGAAAGAGAGGCCAATCTTTTCAATAGCCCTTCAGACCTCATAGGCTTTCAACTCAATAGTGACTTAGCGTTCCACCACTTACACAACTCAAAAACAAAAGTTTCAACCAATACACAACGGACTGTAATTACAATAAAGTGTCCACAAAGCACAGCAAACCAACATTCTAAAGTTCCCAAAAAAGCCACACATTATCAGCTTTCAGCAGCCATCAGTTGTGTATCTATATGGCAATGGCATGCCAAAATAAAAACGTATAAACCCGCACATCCAAAACATAACACCTTAGGTGGCATTGTACAAAGTCAACCATTAGAACTACATACAACACACCACAATATCAGTCTGCAATGGCAGGCACCAACACCAAGTGGCATTCCAACAGATGTGGCCATTACAGTATGGTTAGGCATCGCATATCTAAAACAGCAACACCAATCTTACCAAGTATACCAAACCCCACAAGCCATGCAATGTATAGCCATAATCTAAGCTCATAAAAATAAAAACAATCCCACATAATATTATGTAAAATAGAATACAGGCCAACTAACAACGCTTAAAGCCAGTAATAGCCTGGGCGCAATAGCAATCTGTTGTCATATCAAATATGAGGTTCACCCGTAGTTCCTTCGGGTCTCATTCGGGTATGCGTCGGGTGTCCTTCAGATAACACTCGGATAAGCTGTGTATCTAGTTAAACACGAAATCAAAACAATATAAACGGTATAACAGATGTAAGACACTACAAGTTCAAAACATATTAGACCAAACAACAAATCTATTTTACTTGCTTTTTTTATTAAACTATAAAGACACCATAAAACGTCTACAAGAAACTGAAGTGTAATAATTAGAATCACAACAAACCAAAAGTTTTAAGCGTCCTGAGAATCGCGTAAAAAGAAATAAACCGTACAAATACTCAAATACGGAAAATATACCGCATATACATAAACGCCTATAATCAACTAAATATCCAAATGATTACTATATAAGTCTTAAATCTAGTTTGTCCTATAATTTATATTATGTAAAATAGTATTTAAAACCATTAGAGCTGCCTTACTTCTAATAAAGTATCAAGTATAACTTATGTATTCTGGGAAATAAATAAAAATAAAGGCCTATACGATTCCTATAACTTATTTAGAAATCTTGCTCACATTTACAGCAACTGGTCCTTTATCACTTTTTTCAACATTAAACGAAACCTTGTTACCTTGTTTAATTCTTGTTTTAAGATCAGACTTATGTACAAAGATTTCCTCACCAGAATCTGTAATGGTTATAAAACCAAACCCCTTTGCATAGTTGAAAAATTTAACGGTGCCTTCTTGTTGAGCCGTTCCTTTATGAGATGAAAATAATTTCTTTAATAATTTTAACACAGTAATTGTTTTTATTCAAAATAAGCATGAATTAGTTTTCTTTCGTATCCAATTATAATACCAATGCTTCTATGTGCGGCAAAACTAACCATTTTACAGCAATTATGACAGCTATTAGAAACAAAAATACGTTTTATAAATGTTAAGGATTATAAAAGCAGCACCTATAAAGACATCAAATTCTAATCCTTTCCAGTTATGTAATCTCCTGAAACATAATCATCAGCATAGGCTTTAGTAAAATGTGCACCATATAATAAAATCAAACTCGAGTAAGATACCCAAAGCATAATAAGTATAATAGAACCTGCAGCTCCGTATGTAGATCCTGGTTCCATAGTATTAAAATAGAGGGCTAACAAATATTTACCTATGAGAAAAAACAAAGTTGTTAGTGCAGCTCCTACTCTTACAGACGGCCATGATATCTTAGCTGAAGGTAAATATTTAAACATCGTAGCAAATAAAATATAAATGAATCCTACCGATACTAAAAAGTCAACTACAAACACATAATCAAAGAGATTATCTGGCAAAAACCGATTCAATTGCTTGCTAAACGTACTTAATAGAGAGGTCAGTATAAAACTAGTCAACAATAAAAAACCTAAAATAAGTATAAAGCCAAAACTTTTTACTCGACTCATTAAAGTTGCAACAACATCGTTTTTATAAGAGGGTTCTTGTTCCCAAATGGTATCTAAAGCAGACTGTAACTGAAAAAACACACCTGTAGAACCGTAAAGCAACGTACCAATACCTATAACAGTAGCAAAAACAGAGGTTTTCGCGCCACTTTGATTCGCAATCATAGTTCTTATTGCATCAGCGGCATCTGGACCAATAGCTCTCGAAATTTCACTAAGCAACTCCCCTTGTACAATATCTTCACCCCAAAAACTACCAACTACTTTTAAAATAATAATCACCAAAGCCGGTAAGGACAACACCGCATAATACGCCACAATAGCACTACGCTGAAACGGTGCACCATCAAACCATGATTTACCAGCAGCTACTAATAAACGTGGCAAATGTTGAATCTTAAAATTTTGTGTTTCACTCATGAAATCCAATGTCGTTAATTTACCTAATCCCTACCACCTAACACCTAATCCCTACCACCTAACACCTAATCCCTAATCCCTACTACCTAATCCCTACCACCTAAAATCAAGCCTCACCTCTAGCCGGATAATCCTTATCCAATACAAATTTGATGGCATTAATCACATCATCCAATCCTGGTCGTGCAAAAGGCATCGTCTGTAGAGAAGCACAATACAACTCCTGATTTGGTCGTATAACAAACAATCCTGGTTCTATAAATGTATCAGGCTCATCCTTAATACCTTTAGATATAAACAATCCCCATTTACGGGCTTCTGCTATAGGAAACGCATAACCTAAAGGGACATCAGTAATAGCCCATTCCTCATAGGTTTGTTTTGCTTTAGCTTCTGTATCACTACTTACAGCGATAACCTTAACTCCCAAATCTTGAAATTTAGATAATTTGCTCTGTAACGTTTCTAAGTATGTTTTACACACCGGACAGTGAAGACCTCTGTAAACAATAAGTAATGTAAAGGCTTCGGGCTGCTGTTTACTTAGCTCCCATTCTGCTCCATTAACTAAATTAATCTTTAAGTCTGGTGTTTGCTGTCTTGGTTTTAACATCTTGTATTTGTTTTTTAATATTCAACTTAATTTTTAAGCGTCTTTATGTTATAAAATTAGAAAGAACACTAACCATACATTACCGCATTTAATAATAATCTTAATGGTATTGAAAGACACACTTAAAACAGAACGCTTATAACGTAAAAAAGCCCATCACATAGTGATGAGCTTCCATAATTTAGGTTAAGTAATATATATTAGATAACTTTTACATTTACTGCGTTTAAACCTTTTTTGCCTTCTGTAAGATCAAATTCTACGTCATCGCCTTCACGAATTTCATCGACTAATCCAGAAATGTGGACAAAATGTTCTTTGTTTGAACCTTCTTCGGTGATAAAACCAAAACCTTTAGCATCATTGAAGAATTTTACTGTTCCTTTACTCATTGTATTATATTTAATTTTAATAATTACTTAATAGTATTCAAATATGATGCCACAAATTAAATACTGCTAATTATCGGATTTATAAGCGATTAAAAACAGCTTACCGATAAAACTAAGCCCTACAACAAACAAGTTTGAGTCCAAATAGCTTTGCACATACCTTTGCTGTAGATCTCCCTCTATCTATTAAATCTAAATATTATGGAAACAAAATTCTCTTTGTTTAACCAGATTAATAGTTTATGTTACTGGTTATTAGTGTCAAGCGATTACAGAACTTCAGTAAAATTAGATGCAGAAAATGACACTTATAGTGTTTGTATAAAGCATTGTGGTGTAGAACTATACTCCAATACCATTAAAGGATTTAGCAAAAGAAACGCTAACTTCTTAGAACACGAATTAGATGGTATGGTCGCTGGTTTATTACATTTAAAACAAAATGTAGAACAGAAATCTGCTTAAGTGTATTGCAAAAAATAACGTCAGTTAGAATGAAATCCTAAAAAGGAACCGCATTCAAACTGACGTCAATATATGTATATAATTTCTGAGCTTATACTGTCGCTAATAGCTAACTAATTACCTAGCCAACTTACGAAGCGCCACCCATTGTTTTAGCATTTCTCTAGAGTCTACAGCAGGATAACCTAATACCGTTTTCCCTGCAGCGACATCATTCATTACGCCAGAGCCTGCTCCTACAGTAGCTCCTGAATGAATAGTAGTATGATCTTTTATAGAAGCCGAACCTCCAATAATAACTCCATCTCCTAAGGTTACAGAACCCGCTAGTCCTGAGCTTCCTGCCATAATACAAGAACGTCCTAGCACACAGTTATGTGCTATTTGAACCAAATTATCAATCTTACATCCGTCACCAATAATCGTAGAACTAAATTTACCACGATCTACACAAGAGTTAGCTCCAATCTCAACAGCATTACCAATAACCACATTTCCAATATGTGGAATCTTTACTAAGCCTCTACCATCATCACTCGGACGATAGCCAAAACCATCAGCTCCAATACTCACATTATTATGAAAAATACAATAGCTGCCAATTACAGAACGCTCTCTAATCACAGTACCAGACCAAACTACAGTGTGGTCGCCTATGGTCGTTTCATCTAAAATAGTCACGTTAGGGTAAATAATAACATTACTTCCTAAAACCACATCTTTACCAATATAAGAACCAGCACCTACTTTAGTGCCTTCCCCTATTTTAGCAGACTTATCAATAGTGGCTAAAGGATGAATTTCGGTATCAAAATGTGGAGGTTTTGGAGTAAACGTCTCTAACAATTTAGCCATGGCCAAATCGGCATTCTTAACTTTAATAAACACACGGTTCTCTCCAGGATCAATATCTATATTATCATTAACAATGGCTAAACTTGCTTTAGAAGTAGCCCATAAACCAGCAAACTTCCGATTACCAATAAAGGTTGCTTGGTTTTCGTTTGCTTTTTGAATTTGTTCTAATCCTTTTATTTTATTGGTGGTTTCACCTATAACTTCACCTTGTACAATGGCGTTTATATCTTCTATTGAAAATGATTTCATGTGTATTAAAATTGTGTGTTAATTAATTAAAGACACAATATAATACTAAAATATGAAAGTGCTGTATTATGAATTTGAAGAGTTTTAAGAACTACACTAATTTAAAACAAACCTTTAGTCCTTATGCTTTTTGATAAAATTCCATCAAAAATTAAAACGTTTGGTTTTAGCTTAAAAGCTTAGTGAACTCTATTTTTACATTGTAAGTTCTTTAAACGTAATTCCTAAAGCTTTTTGTACCTCTAATACCTTCTGCATTTCGCCAGGAATAATTAAAGCAATAGACTGCCCTGTTTTACCAGCTCTTGCGGTTCTTCCACTTCGGTGCGTGTAATAATCTAAATGCTCTGGTAATTGATGATGCAATACAAAAGCGAGATTATTAACATCAATACCTCGTGCAGAAACATCTGTAGAAATTAAAACTTGTAAACTTTCGTTTTTAAAAGCACGCATCACTTTATCGCGCTCCTTTTGTTGCATATCACCTTCTAAGGCACCAACAGCAAAACCTTCTTGCTGTAATTGATGTGCCAATGCTTGTGTACCGGCTTTGGTTTTACAAAAAATAATACCTCTTTCATCTTGACGCTTGTCTAAGATGCGAATAATCATATTGAGCTTGTCTTTGATAGACGTATTTACATAATGATGAGAAATGTTTTCGTTAACTAAAGCATTTTTATTCACTTCTATTTTAACTGCATCTGGAGACATATACGTTTTTACAATACGCTTAATTTCTTCTGGCATCGTTGCTGAAAACAACCACGTATTACGTTTAGACGTATTGAATTTAAGGATTTTAGTTAAATCTTCTTTAAAGCCCATGCTTAGCATTTCATCAGCTTCATCTAAGACTAAAATCTTTACTTTAGAAATATCAACATCACCACGTTCTACCAAATCAAGTAAACGCCCTGGTGTTGCCACAACAATATGTGTGGTTCTTTTTAAGGCTTTAATTTGTTTGTCAATTTTTTCACCTCCATAAACACCTTCAGCAAAAATCTTTTGGTCAATATACTTTGTAAATCTAAAGAGTTGCTTTTGTATTTGTTGTACTAATTCACGTGTTGGCGCAATAATTAAAGCTTGTACGTCAGAGTTATTAGTATCAATAGCGTGTAACACAGGTAAGCCAAAGGCTGCTGTTTTACCCGTTCCGGTTTGTGCTAATCCTATTAAATCGGTTTTAGATTTTAATAAAATAGGAATTACGGTTTCTTGTATCTCTGTAGGATTTACAATATTAAGTTCTTTTAAACCTTTGATGTAATTCTTATGTATTCCTAATTCTGAAAATGATGCCATAGTCTTTTATTATGTTGCAAAGGTAATTTGTACTTTGGATAATCCGAAAATTTAAGTACAAAATTAAAATTTAGATAATGTTTGAAGTGTAATTACCAACTAATAGGTCGGTAGTCTTTTAAGAATTTACCAGACCAATGTTTACCTGTATTAATACCATCAAATAAAGGATCCAGTACACGTGCTGCACCATCAACAATATCTAAAGGTGGTTGAAAATCGTGTAATTCTTGTTTTCGTTTTGCTAATTCCGCAGGATCTTCGTCAGTTACCCAACCTGTATCCACAGCGTTCATATAGATACCTTCTTTAGCTAAACTACCAGCAGCGGTATGCGTTAACATATTTAAAGCGGCTTTGGCCATATTGGTATGTGGGTGACGGTCTTCTTTAAAAAAAGAATGAAACTTCCCTTCCATGGCTGAAACATTGATAATGTGCTTCTTACCTGTATTCTCTTTCTTCATTACTTCAGATAGACGATTACACAAAACAAATGGTGCTACAGAATTGACAAGCTGTACTTCAATCATTTCTGTGGTTTCAATTTCACCTAGTTTTAATCTCCAACTGTTGGTTTTTCTTAAATCCACTTGTTGTAAATCGGCATCTAATTTTCCCTCTGGAAAGACTTCTTGAGCTACTAAAGTATTATCAAAACTATACGGAATCTGCGATAATTTAGCAGACGCTCTTAAACCAATACCTGGTTCTGGTCCATGCCAAGTTACTGGCATATTTTTATTAGAAGATGCTCCAGAAGTTAATTGTTGTAACTCTTGTAAACATTCGGTATGATCGTTTAGTAAATCGCGTGCAAACTTAGGTAACTCTTCTATTGGGCGTTCTTCGTTTGGCATTAAATGACTGTAAAAACCTGCTGGTCGTCTTACGGTTTGTGCTGCATTATTAATAAGAATATCTAGTTTTTCGTAGCGTTGTTCTATAAAGTTACAGAAAATTTCTACACTAGGAATATGTCTTAAATCAAGACCGTGAATCTTTAAACGATGGCCCCATTCTGTAAAGTCTTCTTCTTGAGAAAAACGCAAGGCAGAATCTACAGGGAAACGTGTGGTTGCAATAACTGTGGCGCCACCACGTAATAACATTAAGGTGATATGGTATCCAATTTTTAAACGCGACCCTGTAATGACAGCAACTTGACCTTTAACATCTGCCGTTTGAAAACGTTTGGCATAGTTAAAATCACCACACTCTTCACACATGGTATCATAAAAATGATGTAACTTGGTGAAAAGGGTTTTACAAACGTAGCAGTTTCTTGGAGATTCTAATTCTAACTGTTCTTTAGCTTTTAAATCGGCTTCAGGTAACAATTTAGGGGCTACAAAAATATGTGCTTCTCTTGCACTTCTGATACCTGTTACTTTTCTAGCATTTTTATCTCTAGCCGCTTGCTTACGTTTTGCTGCTTTTTTGGCGTCTTTTTTACGTCGCGAAAATTCCTCTCTACTTGGACGTGATAATTGTCCTGATGCTTTGATTAAAGCCGTACGTTGGGCTTTAGGAATTTCAAAAATTTGATTTGTATTAGCAACTAATCGTTCTAATATAGAAATACAGTTTTCAATCTCATGGATTGAAATGTCTTCGTTTGTATCGGAATTTTCGTTGCTCATAACTATATTTTATACTAAGTCTACTCTTTTCTAAGCTTCCTGAAGCTCTTTTTTAGATTTTCTGTACAAATACGAATTGAAAATACTTCGTCTTGCAAAACGCATTTGTTTATCTGAATTTAAGAATTTAATAAAAACTCCTTTAGGAACACCAAAATACTCATAAGTGCTGCCATCTAAAAATGTAATTTCTAAAAGCTGTCCTTTATGCTGAAAATCTAAAATGCTAGAATCTGTAATAGTAGCAGTATATTCTTCAAGGTTTGCAGCTTTAGTTTCTGGCGCAATACTCACTAAAAAATGATACCCATCAATGATTTCAACACTCTTTAATTCAGCTTCTTCCTGTCCGGCGTCACCATCTTGAAATTTATCTGGATGCCATTCTTTAACTAAGTTTCTATAGGTCTTTTTTAAATCTTTAAGATTAATTGAATCTTCTACAGAAAAAAGCTTTTTGTATTGATTAATACGTTTCATTTATAGTGTTTTAAAATAAGGCGCGAAATTACGCTATTTTATAATACAAAATCAATTTAATTCTGTTTATTATAAACCTTTAATCCTCAGGAGGAAATCCGTGGATTTCTTCAAATTTCTCATCAAAATTAGTTCTTAAATACGAGTTTAATTTCTTCTGGTAGTCGTCCTTTAACCATTTCAAGAAATTATACGTACTTCTACTAATACATTTGGCATAAGTTTCAATACGTTGATTGATATCGTCCTTTAATAGTTTCGCTAATGCCAAAGCATCGTAAACATCTTCACTATTTTCTATACAGATTTTAGCGTGTTGCTCTATAGAACGTTCAAGTACTACTTTTGAAGATTCTCCACTATCTACAGCATCTTTGTACGTTTGCTTAATATCAAAATAAGTTTCTTCAGACTTAGAGAATTCTTCTTTGATTTCATCGGATAAATCGTGTTTAAAGTTTGATTCAATCGCTTCATCATCCTTAATACGATCTGCATACCAGTTTGGCGATTTAAAGATTAATTGCCAATCTAAATCTGCGCCCCAAGGTCCAAATCTATACAGGTTGTTTCCTAAATCTATAGTTGTAAATTTTGATTTATTATTTAAAATACGAGACCCACGACCAATCATTTGGTAATATAATGTCAAGGATTTGGTTGCTCTGTTTAAGATAATGGTATCAATAGTTGGCTCATCAAATCCCGTAGTTAAGATACTTACCGATGTTAATATAGCATCTGGAGTTTCATGAAACCATTGTAAAATTTGCTTACGTTGTTTCTTTGTCGCGGTGTTATCCAAGTGCATAATTGGTAAATCTGCTTCTTTAAATGCATAATACACACTAATAGATGTGTTAATACCATTATTAAAGATTAAGGTCTTCTTCCCTAGCGAATGTTTTTTATACGCATCAATTAGTTTTTGCAACATTGCTGGACTAGAGTATAAATCTTCAGACGATTTTACGGTATAATCTCCATTAGAACCCACTTCTAAAGACGTTAATCCCATATCGTATGCATAAGTCTCTGCTCTTGCCAAAAACTCATTTTCTATAAGATTCTCAATCGTTTCACCTGTAATAAGTTCATCGTAATTATCCTTCATTGGCAAATCCTTATTTGAACTTAAAGGCGTTGCAGTTACTCCAAGAATAAACGATTTTTCAAAAAACTTAAAAAGTTTGGTAAATGAATTGTAATGCGCCTCATCAATAATTACTAAACCAACATCAGAAATATCTAACATGTCATCGTTTAGTCTATTATTTAAGGTTTCAACCATGGCCACAAAACAAGAATAGTCTCCTTGATCATCTAAATTTGCCTTACTATTGACCACTTTATTTGTCACACCAAAACCATCCAACATCTTAGACGTTTGGTTACAAAGTTCTACTCTGTGCGTCATAATCACTACTTTCTTTTTGTGATTTTTAAGGTATTGACGTACAATTTCAGAGAAAATTACTGTTTTTCCACCACCTGTTGGTAATTGGTATAACAAGTGATAATCTTCGCGCTCTGTGTCAAACTTTTCGAAAATTTGGCTTATGGCTCCTTGTTGGTAGTCGTATAATTCTTTATCGGTTTTTTTTTCTTGAACTGCTTGATTTGTTACAGACATAAATTTAGTTTCGGGTTAACTTTTTAGAAGTTGCAAATTTACAACACTTTGGTTCACAAAAAAAGTCTCAGAACAATAGATACCTATTCAATTTTATGAAAACGATTTTTTTGTTAGAAAAATTCGCAGGACTTTCAAAAATTTAATTTTCAAATAATATTTATTATATATTTACGTTTCCAAAGTTTGTTAGATTATTTGCCCTCTATGAAATACATTGTTTTCTGTATCACATTTTTCTACTGTACAATTCAAACATTCGCCCAAGAAGATTCAATTTCTAAGTCTTTAAAAATAGAATTACAAACAACTAAATTTAAACGGGTTGTTATTGAAGCTATTGAAATACCTCTAATAACAAAAAAAGCCGAAGTTGTAGATATTAAAGCTGAACATTGGGATACGACACTTTACAATCCTTATGCCAATACCATTCAAGAGTTTCCAATTGAATTAAGTTTTACAGATAGCACTTATGCCTCTCCTGTTCCTCATAAAAAAGTCGTTACATCACGATATGGTTGGCGCAGAGGGCGACCTCATAAAGGTATTGATATTGATTTGGTAACTGGAGATACTGTAGTAACGATATTAGATGGTATTGTACGTTTTGCAAAATATGCAAATGGGTTTGGAAATGTAATTGTTGTACGCCATTTTAATGGCTTAGAATCTACATACGCACACTTATCACACATTGGTGTTAAAGCTAACGATACAATTTATAAGGGTCAGTATATAGGTAAAGGTGGAAATACGGGGAATTCTAGAGGAAGCCATTTACATCTGGAATTAAGCTATAAAGGTGAATACATTCATCCGGAATACCTTTTAGATTTTTCATCTAAAAATGCCATCAGATCACAACAAGTTTGGGTGACACAAAAGTGGACGCATGCTAGGTTTCACAACTCAAGGCGTGTCAGTAAAGTAAAAGTTATTAAATCTGCCGATGAAGCTGCATTGGTTAGTTTAATTAAGACTCCTAAAGTGTATGTGGTAAAAAAAGGAGATACGCTTTATGGCATTTCGAGACGAAATAATATGTCTGTATCACAACTTTGCAAAACCAACTCCATTAAACAATCGTCTCCATTAAAAATTGGGCAAAAATTAGTTTTAGAACTCTAAAAAAATAGCCTTTTCATTTATAAATTTCTGTATTTTCGCACTCATTAAATTCATTTTAATTGAAAGTCTGTATTGCCGAAAAACCAAGTGTTGCTAGAGAAATTGCCTCTGTACTAGGAGCTACCACAAAACGTGATGGCTACTATGAAGGCAATGGCTATGCTGTGACATACACTTTTGGGCATCTTTGTACCTTATTTGAGCCTGCCGACTATAAACCTTATTGGAAAAGTTGGGATTTAAACAACTTACCTATGCTTCCTGAAAAGTTTGAGGTTAAGGTGGCTAACAATGATGGTATAAAAAAGCAATTCAACATTGTAAAAAGTTTATTTGATAAAGCAGATGTTGTCATTAACTGTGGTGATGCTGGCCAAGAAGGAGAATTAATTCAACGTTGGGTAATTAATAAAGCTAACTATAAAGGAAAAGTAGAACGGTTATGGATTTCGTCGTTAACTACTGAAGCTATAAAAGAAGGATTTAAAAATTTAAAGCCTTCAGAAAATTATGACAACCTGTATTATGCTGGTTTTTCGCGTTCTATTGGAGATTGGCTTTTAGGTATTAATGCCACACGCTTATATACGGTAAAACATGGAGGTTATAAGCAAGTACTGTCTGTAGGACGTGTGCAAACACCAACCTTGGCAATGCTTGTAAATCGGTTTAAGGAAATTGAAAACTTTGTACCACAACCGTATTGGGAATTACAAACACTATATAGAGCTACCCTTTTTAGTTATGAGGAAGGCCGTTTTCTTAAAATGGAAGATGGTGAAATTTTAGCTAATAAAGTCAAAGAACACGAATTTGAGATTGTATCCACCACTAAAAAGAAAGGGACAGAATACGCACCAAAACTGTTTGATTTAACAGGATTGCAAGTTTATTGTAATACGAAATTTGGATTTTCGGCAGACGATACGCTTAAAATAGCTCAGAAATTATATGAAAAAAAAGCGGTAACCTACCCTAGAGTTGATACCACTTTTTTACCTGATGATGTATATCCTAAAGTAAAAAACATATTATCTAAACTAACTGATTATTCGACTCTTATAACACCTCTTTTAACTAAAAAAATAAAGAAATCTTCTCGTGTTTTTAATGATAAGAAAGTAACAGATCACCATGCTATTATTCCAACCGGAATGCAAACCCATTTGCAATACAATGAGCAACAAGTTTACGACATTATTGTAAAGCGTTTTATAGCTGTTTTTTATGACGATTGTAAAGTATCAAACACCACAGTTATAGGAAAAGCGGCTGATGTTAACTTTAAAACCACAGGAAAAGAAATTTTATCTAAAGGATGGCGTGTTGTTTTTGAGTCAGAAAAGTCCAACAAAAAAGAGGATGCCTTACTGCCTACTTTTGTAAAAGGTGAAAAAGGACCTCATGAACCTTCATTTATAGAGAAACAGACAAAAGCACCAAATCAATATACAGAAGCGACTCTCCTACGAGCAATGGAAACCGCAGGAAAGCAAGTTGAAGATGAAGAGCTTAGAGATTTAATGAAAGAAAATGGTATTGGACGTCCATCTACACGAGCCAATATTATTGAAACACTGTTTAGACGGAAATATATAAAGCGAAATAAAAAACAGATATTACCAACGGTAACAGGAATTCAACTTATTGATACAATTCAGAATGAATTGCTTAAATCTGCCGAACTTACGGGTTCTTGGGAAAAGCAATTAAAAGATATAGAAAAAGGTGAGTTTAGCGCAAGTGCTTTTATTAGAGGAATGAAACGCATGGTTGATGCCTTAGTTTATGAAGTCCGAAGTGAAAAGGTACAAACTCGAATTTCGGCGGTAAATAATAAACCTGTAGGAAAACCAAAATCGAAAGCAAAAACGAAATCAAAGTCCCAATCATTAGTGGGTAATTCTTGTCCTAAATGTAAAACGGGTTCTTTATTAAAAGGGAAATCGGCTTATGGCTGTAACCTTTATGGAAAATCTTGCGATTTTACCTTACCCTTTAGTTTTGGTGACAAGAAAATTTCTGAAAAACAATTTATTAGATTATTAACTAAAGGATCTACTGTAAACTTAAAAGGCTTTAAAATTGAAGGCAGCTCTCAGGAAGGTTTATTACGCTTTGATACTGATTTTAAATTAAAATTTGAACCAAAGCAAACCGTAAAAAAACCAACAATTAAAGCCGGTGATGTTTGTCCTAAGTGTAAAACAGGGAAAATACTACAAGGCAAAACAGCTTTTGGTTGTAGTAATTATAAGGTAGGTTGTGATTTTAGAGTTAATTTTTAATTCATCTTACAGGAACATAAAAGTCCTCTTCAGAATCCGGACTTCCATTTATATACTTTTCGCCCATAGTTTGAAAATGTGGTCTATTATCAATTGTGTATCCAGAATGTGGTAACCATTTCTTCATGATTTGCTCATAGGTTTTAGAAGCATCCATGCCTTTATGAAGACACAATGCGTACATACCTTTAGGAATTGTAAACGACTTCATACCTTCTGGTATGTGATCTAAGTTTTTAACTTCGACACAAGCCCAAATATCAAATGGTTTTTCTATAGTATTAAAATCATCATAAACTTGTAACGCTATAAATTCGTTATTCAACCTATTGTGAATTTCTCTATGTCTTGGCATAAAACGTTTCCATAAGGCAACAATATTACCAAACTCACTATGATGCATAGCACTTTTTATTCCAACGACTATTTTGCTTTCAATTGTTATTATTTGTGGATGCATAAAAAAGAAGTATAAAAAAACCATCATAAGTATTAATTATGATGGTTCTATATATGATATTTAAGGTATACTATTTAACTAGTTTTACTCTAACGGCATTCATACCACGTTGTCCTTTCTCTAACTCGAAAGTAACCTTGTCGTTTTCTGCAATTTCATCAATAATACCACTGACGTGTGTAAAGTGCTTTTCGTTAGTTTCTGTATCTATAATAAAACCAAAACCTTTTGAACTGTCGTAGAAAGATACTTTCCCATTTCTGATTGGATCAAACGGATCTTCGTCAGATTCTTCTTTTGTAGGAATACCTATAACAATATTTTTTGCTTTTACTTTAACCTTCATAGAAGGATCTGGAGGTGTATCTGTAAGGTTTCCGTTATGATCTACATAAGCCAAAGGAATACCACCTGTTCCATTTTCTTCTTTCTCGAGTTTACGCGCTTCCATTTTCTTACGCTTATCCTCTCTCTTTTTTAATCTCTTTTTTTCTTTTTCGCTTTTACTAAAAGTTTGTTGTGATTTAGCCATTCGTTGTTTTAAAAATTAATATGTGTGTGCTCATGAAAATATTGCTAATGCAGACAAGTTAATTAACTTAACAATGAATCGTATTAAAATCTAGTAAAATAACTTAAGAAAAAAGTTACTTGTGTAGTATATTTTCAATAAACTAGTTGCAAAGATACAACTTATATCCTTTCAATCTTTCCTGTTTGAGTAATATTATTAACACCAGACTTTAAGGTTAAAAAAGCATTGCCATTAGCTTTAACATTAATATGAAACTTAGCTTCACCTACATTAAACTCAATCACAATTTCTTGTGCATCATCATTAAAAGACGCTTTATAATTTGTGATTTTATTCTTTGAGGTATCTGTTAAAAATGTGTAAGTACCTAATGAGCTTAGTGTTCCGCTAATATTATCAGACTCAATTTTTAGCGTATTATAATCTGCTTCTAACCTTTGTCTTTCTTTATTGTTATAAACAACTAAACCTACAAATTGATATTGTTGTGCTTTAATAGCTGTTTTAGAGCTGTGATATGTTGAAGCAAATATTTCCTTTTGACTTGGTTTTGATTGCGCACTTGTAATGGTTGTTGCAGAAAAACATAGAAGTAAGGCTAAATAAATAATTTTTTTCATGATTATTTTGGGTCTAAAATTAAATTAATTCGTTCGATACCATCTCTATAATGGTATTTGGTTTCTGTGTTTACATTAGTTTTTGAAGCTGAAGTAAGCATACGCTTTACTATATTTAACTCACCTCTAACCAAAGCTCTAACATCAGATTGATTAACATTGTAATACTGTCTGCTGCGATTTGGATCTAAATCTTTGGTCATTAAATTTGCCATAGCATCTAAATACACACGCTGCAAGTTACGTCTAAAAACTGAAACATTCAATCCTGAATCTACTTCAGACCATATTCCTGAACGTAAATCTCTTAACATTTCTAAAGCCGAATAACTATTAGCATCCATTGCATTATGATCTATTAGCCTTCCTAAACGTTCAAAATGCAATAAATTATTTAAATGTCTAGACTGTAAACTTCTTATGCGATCTGTATAACCAGCATAATTTATATTCTGAAGTATAGACTTATCAATTAGCCATGTTGGAGTTTCAAATGCGTTTTTATGCAACCATTGTATTGCCGACTTTTGATATGTTTTAGATACAGGATTATAAACCATGCCTCCTTGTGACGGATTTTTATTTTCTTCTACTACTCCACCAACATGTGTAACCACATGACCAATATATCGACTCCATACGCTAAGCATTTCACCATAAAGCTCTTCTAAATCTTCATAATTATCTGTTTGATCACTTGTCCAACTTGGTAAATTTTTAGCGACTATTTTTAAATTTTTAAGTCCATATGTACTCGCCTTAATACTATTGTTTCCTATATCTTCCGTTTGTGCTGTAGGATCATAACTACCGCGACCTCCAAATTTGTAAATAGGATTACCTGCCTTTTCCATCACCCAACCATTTAATATGGCTTTTTCATCGTCTGCAGATTTTGCTCCGTCAATATATCTATACCCATAATTAATTGCGTATTCATCGTAAGGCCCTAACTGTCTTATAAATCTTATATTTTCGTCTCCAGGTTGCGCTATATAATTATATCGAGCATAATCCATAATGGTTGCTGCAATACCATATTTTTGCGTAAACGCACCATCTCTATAACTTTCTACATCATAAGCGTAACTTGCACTCATATTATGTGGTAAACCCAAAGTATGACCAACCTCATGAGCAATAACCATTTTCATCATTTCACCAATTTCTTCATCTGGAGTATTTAAGGTTCTTGCTAATGGATTTGCTGCACCAGTTTCTAATAAGTAACGGTTACGGTACGAACGTAAATGGTTATGATACCAAATAATATCACTTTCAATAATCTCACCACTTCTTGGATCTGAGACGCTTGGTCCTGTGGCATTTCTTGTGGTACTCGCTACATATCTTACTACAGAATATCTAATATCTTCAGGACTAAAATCCGGATCTTCTTCTTTAGTTGGTGGATCTTTTGCAATAATTGCATTTTTAAACCCAGCAGCTTCAAAAGCTTTTTGCCAAAGCTCTATACCTTCTTTCATATACGACCTAAACTTCATCGGAGTTGCTGGGTCTAAATAATAAACAATAGGTTTTACAGGTTCAACTAACTCTCCTCTATTATAAGCTTCAATATCTTTTGGGATTAATTTCCAACGTCTTAAATAAGTTTTTCTATCCGATTTTAATTCTTCGCTACTGTAGTCGTATTTACTTAAAGTAAACCAACCTACACGATCATCATAAAGTCGTGGTTGCATTGGCGTTTCTGGCAAAAGAATCATAGATTGATTCATTTGTATACTAATGGTTTCATCTCCTGTATTTACTGGAGGGTTTGAAGCGTTATAGGTAAAATCTTGTATAACTTCTATATTTTCCGGGAAGCTCTTAACCGAATTGATAAAGCTTCTTGATTTATCTAAATTCTTAACCTTGTAAGTCGATCTTAATCTTGACGATAATCCACTAATGGCTTTCACATCTGATCCATAAAAGCTGGTTACATCTATAACTACAGCAGAAGAATCTTTAGAAAACGCAGCAATGTCAAAAGCATATAAGGTGGGCTCGTAATTATTAGACGTTACAGATACGTTAATAGGTAAACTATCTGCAGCAACAGCGCTAGATGATTTTTCTTTAATGAGAATTTTATCTTTAAAACGCTCCCAATTAATCATACGTGTATTGGTTTTTGTACCAGCATTTACATAACCACCACCTAAGTTTGAAGGTAATTTAGAAAAACGACTTACCAACAACATATCTGTATTTAAATATGCCATTGGGATTTCAAAATAGTACTTCTCTCCCACTAAATGCACATCAAATAGCCCTTCATCTGAAATGGCTTCTTTTGTAATGACTTTATCGTAATCTTTTATTTTTTCATTGCTTTTTTTAGATGGTTGTGTTTTTACCTGTGCTGTGTTGTTTTTTGTTTTTTTCTTGCTTGCCGTTTGCGCTGTTGCACAAGACAATAAGATGAATGAACAGAGTGTTAGTGTTAAAGTTTTTCTCATGAATTAAAATGCTAATAGATTAAAGATATTGCTAAATATAAATAATAGAATTTTAGTTTTATCAAATTTCTTAAAAGCTGTTAAAATCTTCTCTTATTACTTAATTCTAAAGTATTTTTGCACAAAATTTAATATCATGCTAAAATTATTGCCTGTTTTTAGAATTGTGGCTTTACTAGAAGGTGTTTCCTATATCTTATTATTGTTTATTGCTACTCCAATAAAGTATTTATATGAAGACCCACAATATGTGAAATTATTAGGAATGCCACACGGTATTTTATTTATGGCTTATGTTGTAATAGCCGTTTTAATTAGCTCAGACATGAAATGGCCAACAAGAACATTTTGGATTGTTTTATTGGCTTCTATTATTCCTTTTGGAACTTTTTATATTGAAAAAAAATACTTAAACAAGTCTAAACGTGCTTAATATTAAACACATCTTATACGATATTTTAATAGAAAATGGCTTATCTGAAGATACAGCAAAGTATCTTAATATGCTTGGACTTCTCCTGGCACTTTTAATTTTAGCCTTTATTGTTGATTATATTACCAAACGTCTACTTTGGAGGTTCTCGGCAAGTGTAGCTAAACGCACCAAAACAGATTTTGACAATATACTAATCACTAACAAATTACCAAGAAATATAGCGCATGTAATTCCGTTGTTAATCTTAATTGAATTTGTACCTCAGGTATTTTCAGATTTTGAAACTGCCAATATTATTATCGAAAAAACCTTGGTGATTATTACCATTGTACTCACCCTTCAAATTATAAGAAGTTTTTTAAGTTCTATTAAAGATTACCTTAAAACATTACCTAATTACAAAGACAAGCCTATTGATAGTTATGTACAAGTCTTTATGATTTTTGCTTGGCTTCTTGGCTTATTTTCAATTTTAGCCATTATAACAGGTGTCTCTTTTATAAAATTTGCGACGACATTAGGTGCTGCTTCTGCTGTTATAATCTTAATTTTTAAAGATACCATTTTAGGTTTTGTAGCCAGCATCCAAGTCTCTATAAACGATATGGTAAGGATTGGAGATTGGATTACCTTTGAGAAATATGGTGCTGATGGTGATGTTATTGAAATTAATTTAGCCACTGTAAAAGTTCAAAACTGGGATAAAACAATAACAACAATTCCTACTTATGCTTTAATTTCAGATTCGTTTAAGAACTGGAGAGGTATGATGGATTCTGGCGGACGACGAATTAAACGCTCTGTGATTATAAAGACCTCTACCATTAACTTTTTATCTGCTGAAGACATTGAACGTTTTAGCAAGATTCAATTGGTTTCAGAGTATTTAAAAACACGCTCTACCGAAATAAATACTTATAATGCACAACACAATATAGATAAGTCTGTTTTAATTAACGGACGAAACCTAACCAACTTTGGTGTGTTTAGAAAATACCTTCAAACGTATATTGAAAACCATTCTGCCATAAATAAAGATATGACATTAATGGTGCGTCAACTAGAACCCACTTCACAAGGAATTCCGTTGGAAATCTATGCCTTTAGCAGTGATCAACGATGGAAAAATTATGAGTATATATTAGGTGATATCTTTGACCATGTCCTCGCATCTGTAAAATATTTTGATTTAGAAATTTACGAGCTGTCCTTAGGTAACAAAAATTAAGAACAGATTTATAATCTATCTTTAACATACTCCACTTGTGTTTTACCGTGTGGTGCAGGTTTTCCGTCGGCTCCCAAATTAACCATAACAATGTTATCTACGGTTAGTATGGTTTCTCTGGTCATTTTATTTCTGGCTTCGCATTTTAATGTTAGCGATGTTTTACCAAATTTTAGTACCTCAATTCCTAGTTCTACAATATCTCCTTGTACCGCAGAACTCATAAAGTTGATTTCAGATATAAATTTGGTAACAATTTTTGAATTTTCGAACTGAATGATGGTATAAAGCGCAGCTTCTTCATCTATCCATGCTAAAAGTTGTCCTCCAAATAAAGAACCATTAGGATTTAAATCTTCGGGTTTTACCCATTTTCTTGTATGAAATCTCATGTTTTTATTGTTGTTATTAACCATCTTAATATGTTTTTATAAAAGTTTTTGTTGTCTATCTGAATCGTCGTTTGGGATTTTTAAATGAGTCCCCAATTCGGCATTTAATTGTTTTATCAAATAAGCAGAAAGTAATGGTGATTCTTTTTCGATATTTTGATGTACAAAAAAGTCTATTTCTTCAATACCATTAGCTTTCCATAGTTTTAAGCGTTCTACCCAATCATCTAACCTTGCGTAATCACTTTGATGATTAGCGCCAACATAACGTACAAAAGCTCTAGAGTTTGTTAAACGCATATGCATAATATCGCGTCTGCCAGCACTATCTACTATAATATTTGAAATATTATTTGCTTCTAAAAGTTGATATAAATCTTCGGCTACGGCTTTGTCGTTATACCAATTGGTATGTCTAAACTCCATAGCTAATGGAATTTCTTTTGGCCAACTCTCTGCAAAATTTACAACACGATTAAAGTCTTTTGGTGCAAAATTGTTATGCATTTGAAGAAACACACAACCCAACTTTTCTTTTAAATTTACGGCACTGTAGAGGTAATTGTCTACAATAGGCGTAATGGCGTCACTCAACCGTTTCCAATGGCTAATTTCTTGGTTTAGCTTTGGAAAGAACTTAAAATTATCAGGAGTCTTATCGTACCATTTTGCAAATTGCTCTGGAGGAAATATTCTATAAAATGTAGCGTTGAGTTCAATAGAATTAAATTGACGCGAGTAATATTCTAATTCGTCTTTAGTACCTCTAGGATAAAATCCTTTTAGATCTGCTTTATTCCATTTTGCACAACCAACAAAGACATTACACCTTTCTGATGGTTTGTTCTGCAACACTTTTAAAGTATCTGGATGATCTGCTGGTAAAGTAAAATCTATATCGCTTGGATTATCGACACTTCCGAATTTCATGAATTTGCGTTTATTCAAAGATAAGTGTAATCACTTTATTTGAAAATAGAAAAGCATTAGAATATTGAATACAATAATCACCATTGTTAATAACCACGTTAACAAGATAATTGCACTTCAATTAAACGAGGTAAGTTATTGAGTAAATTTAATTCCGAATTCACCTTAATAACCTCATTATGACTTCTAGAACCGAAGATTTATTAGCTATTCGTCCAAATATTTCATCTGCAAAAATCTATGATACAATAGGTTCTGAAGAGTTATTTCAAAATAAAACGATACGACCAATTGTAAAACTTCAACACGATTTACTCATCGTCGTTTTTAAAAATTACATTACGAAACATAAAAACGTGTTTTATGAACTTTCTTTAGAAAAGCAATTGGCCTATATAGATAATACGATTCATAAAGACACAAAATTCAGAAATGCTGTAAAAGGCATGCTTATTGGTCAGTTTACGGTTGAAGAGTACGCCTTATATATTCAGAATTCATCTTCTTTAAACAAACGTATGATGACTATTGTTAAGGAACGACTAATTGATAGTATTCAAGTATTTACTAAAACTGATGTTTTACAAGCCGTTTAAATTTACAACAACGATTCGCCGTTTAAGTTTGTTGTAAGGACATCACTCATATAGTCAAAATAAGGTCTAATTTTTTTAAAGGCATCATCAACATCATTTAGGAAACCCTCTGCTAAAACGTCTTTATCTGTATATTTTTTAGTGAATATAAATTGTTTTTTTCTTATTAAATCTATAGCTGCGTGTTCTTTATCAAAACCTTTAGGTGCTGTTTTTAGTTCATCACCAACAAAATTTCCCCAAGTAGCCTTAAATGTTTTGTCATTAAGAATCGTTCTGATTTCGCTATCATCCATTTCAAATTCTTT
The DNA here is from genome assembly GCF_039538385.1 of Winogradskyella damuponensis. Taxonomy (NCBI): domain Bacteria; kingdom Pseudomonadati; phylum Bacteroidota; class Flavobacteriia; order Flavobacteriales; family Flavobacteriaceae; genus Winogradskyella; species Winogradskyella damuponensis. The sequence continues at coordinate 164,569 of NZ_BAABCB010000018.1, forward strand.
TCTAATACGTAATAGATCCTCTTTGTTTGGGTCCCAAAAACCTGTAGCAATAAATGATTCGTTATTAGGCTGAATATGCAAATAGTAGCCACCTCTTAATTCTGGCTTTTTTCTGGCAAATGAACCTCCAAAGTGGGTTTTATAAGGCAATTTATTTTTAGAAAATCGCACATCTCTATAAATTCTGAATATCTTGATTTTTTCAATCTGATCATGTGCACTCATTAACTCACCCAAATGATTATAAGCTATTTTCATTTTAGCTTCAATCGCTTTAAATTCTGGTTTATGTGCATTAAACCAATCTCTATCGTTGTTTTTTTCTAACTTTTTAAAGAACGTAAAGACGTCTTTGGGTACAGGATAACTCTTCATATTATTTTTTTGTATAAAAATAAAAAAAGCCATCTCAATTGATGGCTTTGTTTATATAAATATCAAAAATATTACTTGTTGTCGTCTACTACATCTTCAACTTCATCCGAAACATCATCTGCAGCATCTTCAATAGCATCTCCTGTGTCATCTACTGCTTCTTCAATTTTATCTCCTGTAGATTTTTGTTCTCTACAGCTGGTTGTGATTATACTTAAACTAAATAAGGCTATAAATAAAAAACTTAATTTCTTCATCATTTTTGGTTTTTAGTGATTAATATATATAGCAAATATCGTTATCCTTATGCCATTCCTTTTGCTCTTATCCTATCAGTTTTAACTCAATTGAATGTTTAGTACTAGTTCTTAGCAAAAGTCTCTTTGATATCAGATGTATTAACATCTAATTTACTATCAAATTGTAAGGTTCTAATTGGGAATGGAATGTTAATACCTTCTTTATCATAGGCTTTTTTAATCTCAATAATAGCCTTGGTTTTAGCTCTTAATTTTTCGAGCATATTTTCTGCATCTATCCAAAATCGGCATAAATAATTTATAGAACTATCACCAAATTCTGTATAATAAAACTCTACATTTTCGGCAGTTTCTACTTGGTCAAACGTATTAGCAATAACTTCTTTGGTAAGTTGCTCTACCTTCTCTAAGTCAGACTCATAACCTACTCCACATTCTATAAACACTCTCATTTTTGTTGTTAAAGAATAGTTTTTTAAAGGATTATCTAAGATTGTTTTATTAGGAATAATAACAATATTATTATCTGCTTCCTTAAGTGTAAAATCTTTAAGATTAATATCCATTACTTCACCTGAGTATCCTGTGGTTTCAACCCAATGTCCTATTTGTATTTTCTTTCTAAAGGATAATATAAGTCCTGCAAAGGTATTAGCCAATGTACCTTGTAGTGCCAAACCAATAGCCAAACCAACAACACCTGCACCTGCAAGTAAGGAGGTTAAGGCTTTGCCTAAATTTAAAACACCTAGTGCCATAAATAAACCTAAAGCCACAACAATAACAGCACTTACTCTTGAAATGGCTCCTTTAATAGACTCCTGCTCTACACGTTTATCAATAAGTCTAATGACTAATCTGCTGACATATTTAGCCGTAAAATATGCTGCAACCATAACCAAAATAGCCAAAATTAAATTAGGAATACTTTCTATAATAGCATTAAACCAACCTATTAATTTATCTACAAGGTTGCTTAGTGCTGTATTAAATTGCTCTTTCATGTTGAATATATTTGTATTGTTATTTGAAATAAATTTTGAGTATTTAAGTTTTAAATTCGAACTTTTCACTCTTAGAATTCAAATATCGTAATGATTAATGATTGTCTTTAGCTCTTATACTATAGGTTTTAACCTTATTCAAATTGCGAATCTATTTTTTTGCTTTAACACAACCTACCCACTGATATCCAAGCTGTTTTATAAATAGCTTGAATTATTGAGCCTTAAAATATTGCTATACTTATTTAGTAAAGTACTGATTGTTAAACAGATTTTAACAACGTGGATAACTACATTAATAAATGTTATAAAATAAACTTGTGAGTTATCATATTTTTCCCTATCATGCACTAATTTATAAACAGATATTATATTTATTATTTATGGGTAGACCAGCAACAAGACCAACAGCACTTAAAGACGGTTTTTATATTGAAATTAGAAACAAAGGCTCAAGATCAGGTGTAAAATTATACAGTGGTACTAAATTACAGATGCATCGCGCTATTAAAATGTATGAGCGCTCTAAAGAAGTGATCATTTTAGGCGAATCTGTAAACGGAAAATTTTTAGATAAAGAGCCAAAACATCATGTGGCTGATTAATTCTTGAATTCATTTTTTTCTTATTGAAAAGAGAATGATCATAACAAATCCAAAAGAAGGCATTAAATAAAAAATTTAATGCCTTCTTTTTTTATTCAAAATCTACAGCATGTAATATTAATCCTGAAGCTGGCGCAATATAATCCATAACTTCAGTGCTTTCGTGTTTTAAAGTGTTTTCTATATACTCAAGTGTTACTTCTCCTCTACCCAATTTTATTAAACATCCAAACATTAGTCGGATTTGGTTTCTCATAAACCCTTTTCCAACCACTTTAAAAACATACGATTTTTCTGGAAAAAAATTAGCCGTGTAAATATCATTATTGACTATTTCTGAGGATTCAATAGTTCTAATATACTCACCTTTATCTGTAGCACGATAACAATAGGTTTTAAAATTGTGAGTACCTTCAAATAATTTGGCACCTTGTTTCATAAGATCAACATCAAGAGGCTCTAGAATTGTAGTGAGAATTGGTGCGCAAAATGGATGATTTTTTTGACCTTCAGAAAACACATAATGGTACTCTTTTAACTTAGAATCTTGAATAATATTAAACGTTTTATCGACTTCCTCTATGGATAAAGCACGTATATCTTGAGGTAAATTATGATTAAATAAACCTAAGAACTCCTCAAAATCTTGAATAGGTTCGTTGTAAATAAATAATTCTAAAGCTGCTTCGTTGGCCGAGACCATAGCGTCAGTTCTGCCGGCACCTAAAGTCTTAAATCGTGTATCTTGAAGAATATACTTTAATGTACGATCTATCATTAAATGAACCGTTTTTACATCAGGTTGCTTTTGCCAACCATGAAAACGATAGCCTAAATATTGTATTTTAATAAGATAATAGTAGCGCTTGTCAAACATAATCACAAGAACGTAATTTTATTGACGATTCCAAAAGCAATGCTTACTTTTATAGTTCAAAACTTGAAATTTGAAAAGACTTTACCCCTTTGATCCGTTAATAAAACATCATATTATAATTAGTTTGCTACTGGCACTTTGGGTGTTTATATTTTTGTACTTCACAGAACCTTTAGATGTTAGCGAATTATCAAACAATGAGAAACTAATTTATTTACCTGGTTATGGTTTAGTTGCTGGCTTTTGCTATTTGTTGTTCTTACCTTTTCAGAGCTATTTATATCGTAAGTTTCAAAATCAATGGAACATTTTTAGCGAACTAACATTTATTATTACCTTTTCTATAGTTAGCATTGCTATTGCGCGATGCTATTATTTATTCATCGTGGTAGCCAATGAGCCTAATCCTAACACCTTAGGTTATATGCTTACAACTATATTTCTTCCTGCAATTGCTACCATATTGCCTATTATATTAATTGGCCGTTTTGGATTTGGAAAATATTATGAAAAACAATTAGAAGATCAAAAAATTGAAATTAAAGGCGAAGGTAATTATGAAGGGTTACGCTTACAGCTAAATGAAGTCATTAGCATTCAATCTTCAGATAATTACATCGAAGTTTTTTATCTATCGGGACATGACTTGAAGAAAACATTAATTAGAAATAAACTTTCAGTTATTGCAGATCAATTTCCAGAATTGCGTCGTGCACACCGTTCATATCTTATTAATCCGTTTCATTTCCAACAATGGAAAACAGAAAACGGTAAGCTTTATGTAATACTAAATCACCATATAGAAGTCCCTATTTCTAAAACCTATCAAAAAGATATAAAAGCGACCATTAATTCTACCACAAACTAAGGTCATTTCATCCCAAACACCTATTATTATTGAGTTTTGAGCCATTTCATAATTAAGTTTGCTCTAAGAAAGTTTAACACCAAAAACACATTAATTATGAAAACGCTAATCACTTTTATTATCGCATTATGTATTTCAACACTAAATGTAAATGCACAAGATTCACAAAAAGAAATTTTAATTGTAGGCACAATGCATACTGTTCCAAATATTGTAAAGCGCAGTTACAAACCAATGCTAAGACGTGCCAAAAAATATAACCCTACTGCAATTTATGTCGAAAGCCCAAGCGGAAATGACACCTTAAGTTGGGAATATTTAAAAGATGGCTGGTCTAAAAACTATAAAGCTTTTTATTATTTATCTGATTCTATTCAAAAGGTATTTACACCAAATCTTAAAACGTATAATTCTATTCTAGAAAAATCTTTTTCAGATATGACAACTGAAGACTTAGATTTTATGATTACTACGCTTGCCTATAATAGAGATAATGCTAATCATGAATTTTATACTTATATAAAAAAATATGGTGTTGAAGGCTCAAAAAAACCAACACAACATGAAGATGGCGACCTTACTTTTAAACTCGCATTACATCAAAATATAAAATTATTGACGTCTATGGACGACCAACGAACCAATGAAGAATATCATGAGGCTTGGACTAAATGTGGTAAAGAAGGACAATCTAACGGTAATAATGCCATTAACAACAAAATGAATAAAAAGGCATACAATTCGGCTATAATTCCTGCTATTTTTAGAGGATTAGGAAAACACACTAATAGAAGAAAATCATTAGAACAATTACATAAATCTAGTTCATTTACCTATGTCGCTGTAAAAACAGAAGGTTGTACAGAAGGTGAACGTTATTGGAATGAGCGTAATATGAGAATGGCAAAAAACATAGGAGAACAAGTTATGGCTTCAGATTCAGAACGTAATATTGTTATTGTGGGAGCTTCTCATGTTATTGGTTTAGAAAAAGAACTACAGACTAATTATCCTGATTTAAAAATTGTGCTTGCTGGTGAATAAACTTTCTTAACAATTACCGCAAAAACAGAACAGCCATAATTTTACAATTATGGCTGTTTCTTATAAAACATTGTTTTACAACATACAATTGTTATCTAATTATTAGTTTTTCAATACGTCTTTCGTTTGTTTTATTATCTAATTCCATTATATAAATACCAGCACTTATATGACTAACATCTATAGTTTGTTTAGCACTATTGGTATTTAATGTATTAGTTAAAACTACACGACCATTAACATCATACAATCTAGCTTTAGTTTCACTCAATAATTGTCCGCTAATGTTAATTGTTTTATCATGAGACCAAATATTAACCGTTGTAAAGTTTGACTTATCAACACTTAGTGCATCTCCACTAAATCTAAGATAAAAACGACCTGTACCTGTTAAATTATCATTAGCCGTAAACACATAATCGTTGGTGTTTAATAAAGTAAACGAATTATTAGAAGTATCCTCTAAATATATGATGATATCTTCTGGCATATCAGTTTCAGTAATACTAAGTGTTACTTCTTGTCCTTGACTGGCATTAACACCTAATGGTATTACAACATCATACATTGCAATTGGATTAAATGTTTGAACAGCAAGTGGAGTACCTGAATTATCTTCAACCAAATGAGAATAAATAGAAAATGCAGGAGGATTTTCACTGAATAAAGCAGAATCATAACCAGGATCAAAACCCTGTGTTGCATTACTATTAAAATAAAAATCTGTACTAAAGTTAGACTCGCTAGACGAAGATTTTAATTGTATATGTCCATGGTGTGGAGATGACGATGACCGTCCTAAAATAAAATCATCAGAAGATCCTTCACAACGCATTGTGGTTGTAAAATCAACAAGTCCGCCACCCGATTTTGCTTTCACAAAAAAGGCTTGACCTGGAGCAATTAATTCATTTATTACTGGCGAATCAATACTTGCCTGGTTCCAAACTGTCCATCCATCAGATGCATCTCCATCATAACCGTATATGGCTTGATAAGTACCTGTATTAAATTGAGATTTATTTAATATAAAGAACGTTTCAAAATCGATATATGAAGGATAAGGGTTTCCTATTAAATTCCATGCAAAACCTGCTGATGCATCTGAAATTGAAATATCTAAAACATCATCAGTTCTAGGAATACCAGTAAAAGTTAATGTGCCTCCATCTGTTGTTGCAGCTCTATAACCTTTTCCCGCTTCAAGAAGGGTTGATGCATTTGAAAGTATGCCATAATTCTGATAAGCTCCAGCTGCTGTATTATATGGAGCAAACGCTCTTGTAAAACCACTATAACCTAAGTTTAAGTTTTCTGCTGCAAATTCAGGAAAGAGCTGACCAGAGATTGGTGGCGAAATTAAATCATTGATTCCTAGTTGCTCTGTATGTTTATGGTAAGATATTACCCCAACAATAGTACCATCTGAAATTAAACTCGAATATTGCTGAGAAGTAGATTCTAAATTTAATACATCAGTCGTTAGTGTAATACCTGAAGCCACATATAATGCTGCACCAGGATCTACAGTTAAAATACTACATAGCGTATTTATTGTAATATTAGCAATACCCGACTTAATAATAATATTATCAAGTGACGTGGCTATACCCAAGGGATTACTTGGCAACCATCCATTATCATAAGTAAAGGTAATAGAGGTATTTTCGCTTTCTACAGAATTTTGATCTTGTCCTTGTGCTTTTGACAAATTAAAAATGCACAACAGAAATAATAAAGTTAAAGTAGGTGTAAAGTTTTTCATAAATTTGGGGTTATGATATAGTTAATAGTTTCAGTACCACAAACTTATAAAAACGTTGAAATAAATCGTCAAAACACATATTTAATCGATTAAAAAAAATATATAATCGTTTAAACTACTTTTTATCCGACAAAAATAATATTTTTAACGATTAAGTGCTTTTTTGTTTTTTATTTAAAGTTGAACCTCTATTTCACTCAATAAAACACCTTAAATTAAGAATAAAAAAAAGCCCTAATCATAGATTAAGACTGTTTTTATTTTCAATTAAGTTTTTAATTAATAATTATTTTTTTTGTTTTCACTTTAATAGCATCAAAAACCTTAACAATATAAATCCCTGATGACAAAGTAGACACATCAATATAATTTGATGTATTTGTAGTTTCTAAATTAGTATACAAAACTAATCGACCTTGTAAATCGTAAATTTTAGCTTCTGTCTTAGTACCTAATGAACCACTGATGACTATTTCTTTTGGTTTTGAAGTCGCATAAATATGTAAATGATTAAATTCATTCGTTTTTGTACTTAATACAGCAGACGAATATCTTAAATAAAAACGACCTGTTCCATTTAATTCTGATGGCGAATTAAACGTATAAGCATTATCATTTAATAAGGTTAAACTGTTTTCAAAACTATCTTCTAAATAAATATTAACACCAACAGGTAATGCCGAAATATTGTCAATAGAAATAGTCAAGTCTTCATTAGCATTAGCCTTTATACCAAGAGGGATAATAATATCATTAAAATCATTATAAGGTAAAGACTGTATTGTCATATTTACACCAGTATTATCTTCTACTAAATTTGAAAATATTGAAAAATCTACACTACCTGCATTATAAGAACCTGCATCATAACCAACATCTAAGCCTCTAGTGGTACCTTCAATAAAGTAAATTTGTGTTGATGCTTTTTTAGACGTGCTAGTTAAATTTAATTGAGAGGAAACAACATTTGCTGAAGAGTTTCTGCCTACAATAAAATCATCAGAACTACCTGTACGACGCATTGCTTTGGTAAAATCAACCATACCGCCTCCTGATTTAGATTTAACAAAAAACGCTTGTCCTGGCGCAATTAACTCGGTAACAGTTCCATCTGCTATAGTTGCTAAATTCCAAACGGTCCAACCATTAGAAACATCTCCATCATAACCATAAATGGCTTGAAACGCACTATTGGAATCAAACTCACTTGCATTAGTCGTAAAAAAGGTTTCAAAATCAATATACGAAGGATATGGATTTCCAATTAAGTTCCACGCATAACCTGCGGCTGCATCAGAAATAGGTACATCAAGTACGTCATCTGTTCTAGCAATACCTGTAAAAGTTAAATTGCTTCCATCTGTTGTTGCTGCTCTGTAACCTGTCCCTGCATCAATTGTAGTTAATGCATTTGCAGCTACATCATAATTTTGATAAGCTCCAACCGATGTATTATAAGGTGCAAAAGCTCTTATTGTAATAGCGGCTGCTGCCAAGTTTGTATTTAAAGCAGCAAAAGCAGGAAATAATTGTCCTGAAATTGGTGCAGAAATTAAATCGTTTGTTCCTATTTGCGATGCATACTTATGATAATTTACAACACCCGTAATTGTGCCATCAGATATTAAACTTGAAAAAAGTTGTGATGTCGAGTTTAAATCTACCGTGGTTGCCGTAAGCGTAACACCTGAATCTATAGTTAAAGCCGCACCAGGATTTACAGTTAATGTATTGCAATTAGTATCAGCTGAGATATTAGCAGTACCAGACTCAATTATAATGGTATCACTAGAATTAGATACACCTATAGGATCACTAGGCAACCAACCATTATCATAAGTATAGGTAACAGGACCTCCTGGTTTTATATAAATGGAGTAATCTTCATATTGACCATAAACTAAAGAAGGAGGACATGCCGAACTTAATACCGGGAACCCATATCTGTCATCCAGTTCTGTGATTAAACGTACTCTTACGTATTCTCCATAAGGAATCACTGTTGGATAGGTTAAAGCAACAGAAACTGAACCATAATCTTCTATATCTTGTGAAAGATGTTGTTGCTCTGCTTCATCATCAAAGTCTCCATCATCATTCCAATCTATCCATATACCAAGCTGATGAAAATTAATCCAAAGATCAACATTAATAGTATTAGAAATAGCTGTGTCAATTTCAAAATAATTATTACAATTGGCAGCATTATTAATATTACCACCATCTTCGCCTGTTGTGCTAGAACTAAATGTTACACCATTTAACTCAACATTTACGATACCTGCAGAATTGGTTAAATTTGTTGCTGTATTTATTGCACATACCGAACTTGGAGATGCATAACTTAAATTTGGTGACTCTGAAGCTTTAGAATTAGCAATCGATGTACCTTCCATAGCAGCTCTTACTCTTGTTTTTTGATCATTAGTAAGTCTATCTGCACAATAATAATAACTCATTATATTATTTATGGTATTATTATCTACCCAGGGCGCAAGCGTACAACTATTTATAGCAGGACATGTACTTGTCTCTCTTTTGTGAGGTACTGTATCTGCACAACCATCACTATCTGTACCAACAATATTGTCTCCAGGACATGTTCCTCCTCCGTCATCACCTTGAAACGTATGAAATAAGTGAAAATAATGACCTGCTTCATGTACTACTGTTCCGTTGTCTCTAGCAGAATGTAATGGCCAAGACGGATTAGCATTAGTAGGGTCATAACCAAAAACAGAGTACATCATTACAGAACCTTCATACGCACTTCCATAATAAAAATTTGCATAGCCTTGATAACCAAAACCACCATTATTACCGTCTATTTCTGTGACAATCCAAATATTAAAATAGTCTGTTTCTGGCCAACGGCTTAAATCTTTTAAGACTCCTTCATCTGCTCCTGCGCCTTCAAAAGAAACACCATCTGATAAATAGCCTGGCACACCAGAAGCATCTATTCTATTTATACCCGTTGTAGCATTGCAACTAGGGTCACTTTGTGCTAATGCAAATTCTATTTCAAAATCTATGGGACTAGTTGGAATTTGACCTCTATAATAATCATTTAGATTATCAATACTACTTTGTATTTGAGCATCAGAAATATTAGTACCGGATCCAACAGCTTCCCCCAAATGTAAAACATGTACAACCACAGGAATTGTTATTACAGAACCAGCTGTACTTCTTGAGTAAAAGTCAGGACTCTGAATGGCGCTTTTTATTTTTTCTTCAGCGCGTCTTTCTAACTCAACAAAATTTGAATTTTGACGCTGTTGCTGTCTTATAACATCAAAAGCACATTGTTGTTCTTGAGCTTTAGATATAAAAGAAAAAAATAGTAATACAATTAGTAGGTTTATCGGTTTCATAAGATTTGGGATTCATTAAACATGTACAAAATACATTTTTTATATATAAAAAATACAAAATCCTCAACTTAATCGTTAAAAACATACATTTAACCTAATATATTATTGCCATTAGTTATCATTTTTTATTTATAAAAAAAAAGAAAACCCTAATGATATCTCAAAAGGGTTTTAAATATAAATAGGGTAATTTTGTTTTACTGATTACCTAATATAATTGGCATTCCACTATCACCAGATCCTATAACAATAACTTTACTATTTGGTGATTCAGATAATTTTACTGTTGCTTCAATTCCTTTGTCTTGTAAGATTTTATCCGTTAAAGATGCGCTTAGAATTCGGTTAGCATCTGCTTTACCTTGTGCTTCAATAATTACTTTTTCAGCTTCTTTTTGTGCCGTTACCAATCTAAATTCATATTCTAAAGATTCTTGCTCTTGTTTTAATTTTCTTTCAATAGCTTCCTTAATTGTTGGTGGTAAAGTAACGTCTCTAATTAAGATATCATTCAGTTGAATAAATTGTGGCTCTACGATTTTTTTAGTCTCTTCATAAATTTCTTCTTGAATTGCATCTCTTTTACTAGAATACAACTGCTCAGGAGTATATCTTCCTACGACACTTCTAGCTGCACTTCTAATAGCAGGTTGTAAAACACGACTCAAGTAACTTTCCCCCTTTTGGTTGTGTAATCGTCCTAAATTTTTAATATCTGGTTGGTATAACACAGAAGCATCCAGTTTAATATCTAATCCATTTGAAGATAAAACAGACATCTTTTCAGGTACTTCTTGCTGACGTGTTTCATAATCAATTACACGATTCCATGGTGCTATTATATGAAAACCAGGACCCAATGGATCTTTATCAGGATCTACACCTCCATTAAGCGTTTCATATAATATACCTGCATGACCAGAATCTAAGGTTACAGCAGATTTAGCTAAAACTATAATTAAAAGTATCACTCCTATTAAAATTGGCAATCCTATTTTTGGTAATTTTTCCATTATTATTTATTTAAATTAATCCGTTATATTTTCTAATAAACCACTCAATAAAAAGGCTTAAAGCTATTAAACCGAGTAGATATTTCCAATCAATCAAAGATACGATATTTTTAGTGCTTTTCTGAATGGTTTTATAACGATTGTCACTAAGTATATTGGTTGTTAATAGCTCTAATTGAGATGTAAAATACGCTTCACCATTACTATTATTTGCCAAGGCATTTAACTTAGTAACATCTGCATTTAAAAACTGCTGTTCTACATTGTATTCTAAAATTTGAAAACTTCCAGATGCAGCAACAGATTCTAAATTATGTTTAACCGTAAAATCGTACAAACCAGCATCAATACCACTTAAATCTACGCTATAATTTCCATTATTTAATAACAGCGGAACTTCTTTAACGCTTTCAGTATCCTTGTTTTTTAACACAACACTTAACGATGCCGAATTATCAAACTCAAAATTCTTATTAAAATACTGTGCAGAAATAATTACATCATCATTACCATTATAAAACGATTTATAATCGATATTAATTCTTTTTCGTTTCTTGTTTGAGCTTAAATACTGAACGAGTTTATTTATAAACTCATCAAATGCATTAAAACCATTGGTGTTTAGAAATGATTGAGCTCTCCATCTCCAAATATCTTCTCCATTTAAAATGGCGTGTTTAGTAGCATCTGCTTCAAAAGTGGCTAATAATATATCTTCCGTAGTGATACCATTGACGGTTTTATATAATAAAGTTTCATGCGGAACTGAAATTTGAAGTGCACCAAACTCTGATTTTAAAGGAGGAAAACTATTGAAGTCTAAATTTTCAACAATGAAAGTGCCATAATTTCTATTTAAACTTGGCTGGTAGTTCTCTGTTTGATTGGTAATTTTTTGTTTAAAATAATCTTGACTTTCATTTAAGATATTCCAATTGGTTGTAGCCCCAGAAATAATGAACGTATTGACTTTTTGTTCCTTAATTTCTTTTAAGACTACATTAAAGCTATTATCTGGCTGATATAATATTGCTAATTGAAAGTCATTAATTTTATTTAAATATGCTTTGGGTTTTATAAGCGTAATACTTCGCTGTTCATTACTTTCAATCGCTTTTTTTAAAGCTCCTAAATCTGGATGCAACCGATTGTAAACTACTGCAATATTTGTTTTTTGATCAATAACTTCTACACCAAAATTTTTAAAGTTATTTACGGTATTTTTTTCACTGTCTAAAGCAACTAATTCTACTCTATATGTTTTAACACCTACACTATTTGCTAACAATGCAGTAGAGATAATTTCAGACTGTTTTGAAGCGTTAAACTGCAGTGTTTTTCTAAAGACTACAGTATTTCCCGACCAAATCTTAAGCTCCGTATTGATAGATGCGTTACCACTATAATTAGCAATAATTTCTACAGGAAACTTATTTTTTAAATACACATAACGGTTAACATTGAGTTGTTTAATGCTTAAGTCTGAATGAATAGTAGAATCTCCAAGGATAATAGGATAAATGGGTTGCTTAACTCCTTTTGCTATATAACTATAATCTGAACCATAGGTTTGATTCCCATCGCTTAATACTATAATTGGAGCCGTTTGATTGGCATAAACTTCTCCAAACTGCTTTAGAGCCATTGCTAAGTTTGATTGACGCTCCTTAAAATTTAAACTATCTAAGGTCGAAACAGATTTACCAAAGCTATAAGACTGAACATTAAAACGTTTATTTAATTCTGAATTCCCTTTTAGAGCAGCAACCACTTCCCTAGCCTTTTCATCTTGTTTTAAATATGAGACAGATTCCGAATTATCAACAGCTATGACTAAAGTTGGTTTTTCGTCGAAATAGGTAAAGGATTCAAACTTAGGATTAATAAGCAATAACAAAATGCCAAAGATTGAAATGCTCCTAAGTGTTATAAGTATATATTTTAGATTAGACTTTAATTTCGATTTATACAAATACTGAAACAGCGCTAATAAAAGCGCTGTAATTGCAGCAATTGTTATGTATATAATTGTTAGTTTATTCATTAAAATCTCGAGAAATATCATAAGATTCCTACTTTCGCAGGAATGACAGTTTAAGTTAACATACCACCATCTACATTAAGCGTCTGTCCTGTAACATAAGCACTTAAATCACTTGCTAAAAATACACATGCATTAGCAATATCTTCTGGTGTACCGCCTCTTTTTAAAGGAATGGCACTTCTCCAACCTTTTACAGTTTCTTCGTCTAGTTTTGCTGTCATTTCAGTTTCAATAAAACCTGGTGCAATGACATTGCTTCTAATATTACGCGATCCTAATTCTAATGCTACAGATTTAGAAAAGCCTATGATTCCTGCTTTAGATGCTGCGTAGTTAGTTTGTCCGGCATTACCTTTTACACCAACTACAGAGCTCATATTAATAATTGAACCTTTTCGTTGTTTTAACATGGTACGCTGTACGGCTTTAGTCATGTTAAAAACTGATTTTAAGTTCACTTCTATTACTTTATCAAAATCTTCTTCGCCCATTCGCATTAAAAGATTGTCTTTTGTGATACCTGCATTGTTTACTAGGATATCAATAGAACCAAATTCGGCTAAAACATCTTCGGCTAGTTTTTGAGATTCATCAAAATTAGCGGCATTACTTTGGTAGCCTTTGGCTTTTATGCCCTTAGAGTTTAATTCTTTTTCTAGCGCATTTGCCGCTTCAACTGAAGAACTATATGTAAATGCAACATTTGCTCCATGATCTGCAAAAACTTCTGCAATTCCTTTTCCAATACCTCTACTTGCTCCTGTGATTATGGCTGTTTTTCCTTCTAAAAGTTTCATAATTTAATATGTTTGGTTAGTTATTTCTAAGTTAGTCTTTTAAACGTCTTTTTCTAAATAATGTACTCAATACTATTTTCAACTTAATAAAAGTTAAAAAAATCATTAGAACTAACGTTTATAAGAGTATTTAAACAGTTTCAAATATACCAATTACTAACTGTACGAAATAAAAAAAACCTCATATTTTAACATAAATATGAGGTTTAATTTTAATGCTAAAGATATTGTTATTGCTTTAGTGCTTCAGGTTGATTGTAATTGAAAAGATAATCGATATCTAATTCTTTTATTGTTCCTAATTTACTTAAGGCATCAAAATCCATATCCTTTTTATTTCCAATAACCATGACATTATACTCTTCTCCTTTAATGTTATCGTTAAAGAATGTTTTAAGATCTTCCATGGTCATGTTTTTAATCGTGTTATAAATTTCTTCACGATTATCATTATCTATTCCGCGTTTTTTCAAGCCTTCATAGGTCCAGAAAATATTAGATTTAGTGATACGCTGTGAGGCAATTTTCTTTAAAGTTGCTTCTTTAGCTTGGTTAAATTGATCTTCTGCTTCTGGCATATTAGTCATTAATTCCATCATAGCACCAACGGCTTGCTCCAATTTATTAGCTTGCGTACCAACGTAAGCCATTGTATAATTTGGTTTTCCTACTTCTGCAGCATTGTTATAGCTTGAAAAAGCAGAATAAGCTAAAGACTTAGATTCTCTAATTTCTTGAAATACAATTGATGATAAGCCGCTACCAAAATAAGTATTAAACAATTGTGAAGCTGCCATTTTCTCTGGGCTGAACTCCTCTCCTTTGGCTACCAATAAAATTTCACTTTGTACCATATCATAATCTACAAAGTAAACATTACCTCCTGTTTCTAAATTGGTATATTCTACTTTTTCAGGATAATCTAATAACGTTTCAGGAATTTTATGATGTGTATTTAAAGCTACTTTTGCTTCATCTACTGCATTTCCATAATAAAAAATACGTTGATTATAAGCACGCATTTCTTTTATCTTGTTTACTAACTCTGTTGGGCTCATTGCTTTTAATTCTGCTTGAGAGTATATATTTCTTAATCTAGAGTTTTCTCCATATTGTCCGTAACTCATTAACCCATTCCAGAAAATGTTTCCTTTTTCTGTTTTGCCATCTTCTCTACTTTTTAAAATACTTTCAACATATTTATTGTAGGTTTCTTGGTTTGGTTCTGCATTATTCCATAAGTGCTCTAAAAGTGCTAAACCTGCATCTAGGTTTTCTTTAAGTCCAGAAATACCAACATAAGTTTTATCACTAGAAGAAAATACATTGTAGCTAATTCCAATTTTATAAAACTCTTGTTTTAATTGTTCTGGTGTGTATTTATCAGTACCTAAATAATCTAAATAACCAGCAGCAAGAGAAACCATTCTATCATTATCTTGACCCATATCAAAAATAATATTTAGATTAAAAATATCATTATTAGGGTTTTCGATATAAGACATTTTAAGTCCATTGTCTGTTTTAGTTTCTTTAATAGCCGTTTTGTAATCTACAAATTGAGGCTTCAAATCTGGAGATTCTATCTCGTTTAATGCTTTTAAAAACTCAGATTCTTTACCTCTATTTAATTCAATTGGAGTAATTCCTGGATTTTCAACTTTTACAATAGAAGTATCTTCTCCTTTTTGCTTATGCACTTCTACATAATTGTTACCATAAAATGAATTAGCAAAATCAACAACATCTTGCTTTGTTATTTTTTTCATTTCATCTAACATTTTAAGACGATTACTCCATTCTTGTTCACCAATAAAAGCATCTAAATAAGCATATGCTGTTGCAGATCCGTTTTCGTATTGACGAATTTGAGATAGACGCATATCATTAATCACAGCATCTAATAACCAATCTTCAAATTCTCCTTTTTTGATTTTCTCTATTTGTGACAATAATAAATCTCTTACTTCGTCTAAAGTTTGATCAGCTTTTGGTGACCCATAAAGCATATGGAAACCGTAATCATTATCAAAATTTGTAAATGACGATGCATTCTGTACCATTTGTTTTTGGTTAAGGTTTAAATCTATTAAACCTGCTTGAGAATTAGATAGCATATAATCTACTAAACTTAATATAACTTCTTGGTCAGATCCTTTTCCTTTTGATCTAAAAGCAACGTATATAGATTCTGATGTTGGACCTAATACTACTTTTTTAACAGGAGCTGTAATTGGCTCTAATTCTGGAAACGTAGGATGTGTTACTTCTTTTTTCTCATAACTTCCAAAAGCATCATTTACCTTTTTTATAGTGGTATCGAAATCTAAATCACCAACCATGATTACAGCCATATTGTTTGGCACATAATACTTGTTGAAATAAGCATTAATCGCTTCCATTGATGGATTTTTTAAATGCTCTGATATACCTATTGTAGATTGTGTTCCGTAAGGATGTGTTGGGAATAAACCTTCTAGTGTTGCAAAGTATTGCTTACGACCATCACTGTCTTGTCCTCTATTAAATTCTTCATAAACAGCTTCTAATTCTGTATGAAATAAACGTAATACTAATTTGCTAAAACGCTCACTTTCTACTTTAAGCCATTTATCAACTTCGTTAGATGGTATTTTGTTAACATAAACCGTTTGCTCATTAGAGGTAAAAGCATTTGTACCTTCAGCTCCTAATGAATTTACCATTTTGTCATACTCATTAGCAATAGATAATTTTGAAGCTTCTAAAGAAATTTCATCTATCTTTTTATAAATTTCTTTTTTCTTTTCAGGATCTTGTTCTTTTTTATGCTCCTCATATAAATCAGAAATCTGTTTAATTAATTTAGATTCTTCTTCATAATTAGTTGTACCAATTTTATCAGTACCTTTAAAAACCATGTGTTCTAAATAGTGTGCTAACCCTGTATTATCGGCTGGGTCATAAGTAGAACCAGCTCTAACAGCAATAAGAGTTTGAATTTTTGGTTCTTCTTCATTTTTACCCAAATACACTTTAAGACCATTATCTAAAGTATAAAGTCGTAAACCTGTTGGGTCATTTGCAACAGTTTCATAATTAAAACCATTAGCGTCTTGAATAGTTTCTATGGCATAAGCCATTTTTTTGTCATTGTTTTCGGTCTTACAGCCAAAAACGACTGCAATCATGGAAAGCAGCATTAGTGTTTTAGTGATTTTCATTTTTTGATTTTAGTTGATTAATTGAATAAAAAAAATCCATTAGCTAAATGTATAGCCAATGGATTAATAACGTTATGTATTTAAATATATTTTAACAGAAGTTTAGCCTAAAACTTCAGCAACTTTCTTTCCTATTTCAGCAGGAGAATCTACAACGTGAATTCCACAAGCTCTCATAATTTTCTTTTTGGCTTGTGCAGTATCATCGCTTCCACCTACAATAGCACCAGCATGTCCCATTGTACGACCAGCAGGAGCAGTTTCACCAGCAATAAAACCAACAACAGGTTTCTTACTTCCACTTGCTTTGTACCACTCTGCTGCATCTGCTTCTAATTGACCTCCAATTTCGCCAATCATAACAACAGCTTCTGTTTCTGGGTCGTTAATTAAAAGCTCTACAGCTTCTTTAGTCGTTGTTCCAATAATTGGATCACCACCAATACCAATAGCTGTTGTAATACCTAAACCTTGTTTCACAACTTGATCAGCCGCTTCATAAGTTAATGTTCCAGATTTAGAAACGATACCTACTTTACCTGATTTGAATACAAAACCTGGCATAATTCCAACTTTAGCTTCACCTGGAGTAATAACACCTGGACAGTTAGGACCAACTAAACGACAGTCTTTATTTTTGATATAATTTGAAGCTTTAATCATATCTGCAACAGGAATACCTTCTGTAATTGTAATAATTACTTTGATACCTGCATCAGCAGCTTCCATAATTGCATCAGCAGCAAAAGCAGGTGGTACAAAAATAATGGTTGTATCTGCACCTACTTTTTCAACAGCTTCAGAAACTGTATTAAAAACAGGCTTATCTAAATGTGTTTGACCACCTTTACCAGGCGTTACTCCGCCTACAACATTTGTACCATATTCAATCATTTGCTCAGCGTGAAAAGTACCTTCACTACCTGTAAAACCTTGAACTATAATATTGGAATTTTTATTAACTAAAACGCTCATTTGATATTGTTGATTTTAAGTTTTATAATTTTGTTGTACAAAAATAAGAGATTTAATACGCAAAAGCGAGCTCTTTTTATATTTTTCTTTCAGCATAAGAATTCATGCATTCTAAATCCGTTTCATTTGCTTGCTGACTTATCTCATAACCACGATAGAGTTTGTTATCCTTAACTTCCCAAATGGTTGAATAGTGTGCTAATGGTTGTTCAAAATTTGGATCCTCTATTGTATTTGCAAAGAGCGTATGCCTTGACGTTACCAATGCATCTGCCTCTATTAAATGTGTAAATTCAAAACGAATATTATGATATGATTTTCTTGTGTTCTCAAAAAAATCTTCAATGTCATTGTAATTTAACAATCTAAATCCATGACTACTATTCCAATGCATTTTACAGTCTTTATGAAAAAACCTAGGTACGATTGTAGCGTCATTAGCTAAATCGGACTCATAAAATGCTTTAACAAGCTCTTTTGCTGTCATTGTAAGTTTTTTAATTTTTGAAGAATCTCAGGAATTTTTTTTATGTAAGCCATTTCCTTAAATTGATATCTAGCTTCTTGTGCTGGCGAACCAAAATAGGTTTTGCCTTCGGCTGTAGAATGTCCCAATCCAGATTGAGCATACAAAACCGTACCTTTTGCAATAGTAATACCACTTTTTACACCTACTTGTCCCCAAATGGTAACATTATCTTCAATGACAACACAACCTGCAATTCCTGTTTGCGATGCAATTAAACATTTCTTTCCAATTAAGGTATCATGACCAACTTGAATTTGATTATCTAATTTTGATCCCTCACCAATAGTGGTATCGCCTGTAACTCCTCTATCAATAGTACAAAGCGCTCCAATATCTACATGGTCTTTAATAATAACACGACCACCAGATTTTAGTTGGTCATAGCCTTCTGGTCTGTTTTTATAATAAAATGCACTTGCGCCTAAAACCGTACCTGAATGAATTGTGACATGATCGCCAATGATAGCGTCATCGTAAATACTAACATTGGCATGAATAATACAGTTTTTACCAATTTTTACATTATTTCCTATAAAACAATTAGGTTGTATTATAGTACCTTCACCTATTATGGCGTCATCTGCAATAGCACTATTTGAGGCTTTAAAAGGTTTAAAATGCTCTGTGATTTTATTAAAATCTCTAAAAGGATCATCTGAGATAAGAAGTGCTTTTCCTTCAGGACAGTCTACATCTTTATTAATTAAGACTATTGTAGCTGCAGATTGTAGCGCTTTATCATAATATTTAGGATGATCTACAAAAACAATATCACCTGGTTCTACCACATGAATTTCATTAATACCTAAAATTTCAAAATCTTCTGCACCTTTGAAATTGCAATCAATTAGTGTAGCGATTTGTTTTAAGGTGTGAGGTTTTGGGAATTTCATTTATCAGTATTCAGATTAGAAGTCTACAGTTTACAGACCTCAGTAAGCGCTGCTAACTGTGGACTGAAGACGGCCTACTTATTTGTTATTCTTTAATACGTTCTTTGTAAGTTCCTTTATCTGTTTCAACTTTAATTTTATCTCCTTCGTTGATAAATAATGGAACATTAACTTCTGCACCAGACTCCACCGTTGCTGGTTTAGTTGCATTAGTTGCAGTGTTTCCTTTTACACCAGGCTCAGTAGCTGTAACTTCTAATATTACAGAAGCTGGTAAATCTACTGAAAGCGGCATGTTATCTTCCGTATTAATTTGAATAGTTACAATTTCTCCTTCTTTCATTAAATCTGGTCTATCTAATGCAGACTCTAATAATCTAATTTGTGTGTAATCCGATTCATTCATAAAATGATAGAATTCGCCATCATTGTATAAATATTGAAATTTATGTGTTTCAACACGTACATCTTCAATTTTATGACCAGCAGAAAATGTGTTATCTAGAACTTTACCTGTAGTAACACTTTTCATTTTAGTTCTTACAAAAGCAGGACCTTTTCCTGGTTTTACATGAAGAAATTCAACAATTTTATAAATATCATTATTATATCTTATACATAATCCGTTTCTAATATCTGAAGTACTTGCCATTATTTTATTGTTAGTCGTTAATTTATAGTCTTAATTGTTTTTAGACATTCAAATAAAACTATTTGTTTATTTCTAGTTTAAAGTCTTAGTTGTTTAATTTGATTTAAAATAGCCTTTCATAATTCCACGATGCGAATTCTTAATAAATTGAAGAATTTCGTCACGTTCTGGAGTGGCTTCCATTTCTGCTTCAATTAAATCTGAAGCTTGTGTATTATTATAATTTTTTTGATAGAGCATTCTATAAATATTCTGAATCTCTCTAATTTTTTCTGTACTGTAACCTCTTCGTCTTAACCCAACTGAATTAATTCCAACATACGATAATGGTTCTCTACCAGCTTTAACAAATGGAGGCACGTCTTTTCTAACTAAGGATCCACCTGTTACAAAGGCATGATTTCCTATGGCACAAAATTGATGTACAGCAGTCATTCCTGCTAAAACTACATAGTCACCAACAGTAATATGACCTGCTAGTGTGCTATTATTTGAAAATATACAATTGTTACCAACGATACAATCGTGCGCTATATGGCAGTAAGCCATAATCAAACAATTATCACCAATTACGGTTTTCATCTTGTCTGTTGTACCACGATTTATAGTTACACATTCTCTAATGGTAACATTGTCTCCTATTTCTACGGTTGTGTCTTCGTCGTTATACTTTAAATCTTGAGGTACTGCTGAAATAACAGCTCCTGGAAAAATATTACAATTTTTTCCGATTCGAGCACCTTCCATAATAGTTACATTACTTCCAATCCAAGTACCTTCACCTATTTTTACATTATTATGAATCGTTGTAAAAGGCTCTATAACTACATTCTTTGCAATCTTTGCACCAGGATGTACGTATGCTAACGGTTGGTTCATTTTTTTTATTTTATAATTTGAAGTAAAAATATAATGCTTCTTAATTTCAATAGCCTTAAGCTATACCATTAATTTTTACTTAACTTTTGATATTTGTGCCATCAATTCTGCTTCTGCGCATAATTTACCATTGGCATAGGCATATCCTTGCATATGACAAATCCCTCTTCTTATTGGGGAAATTAATGAACATTTAAATATTAATGTATCACCAGGAACAACCTTTTGTTTGAATTTTACATTATCCATTTTCATAAAGAATGTCAAATAATTTTCTGGATCAGGAACTGTGCTTAACACTAAAATTCCACCTGTTTGAGCCATAGCTTCTACAATTAAAACGCCAGGCATAACTGGAGCTCCAGGGAAATGCCCTTTAAAGAACTCTTCGTTCATGGTGACATTTTTCATACCAATAACATGGTTATTAGTTAGTTCGTAAACCTTATCTAATAACAAAAAGGGTTGTCTGTGTGGTAACATGTCCATAATTTGATTCACATCCATTAATGGTTCTGAATTCAAATCTATCTGAGGCACATTATTTCGTCTTTCGTTCTTTATAAGCTTAGACATCTTTTTTGCAAATTGTGTATTTACAAAATGTCCTGGTTTATTTGCTATAACTTTTCCTCTTATACGTGTACCAATTAAAGCTAAGTCACCAACAACATCTAATAGTTTATGACGTGCTGCCTCGTTAGGATGGTGCAATGTAAGATTATCTAAAATTCCATTAGGTTTAACAGCAATATTATCTTTATTAAACGCTACTCTTAATTTCTCCATAGTTTCTGGAGACAATTCTTTATCTACATAAACAATAGCATTATTTAAGTCACCACCTTTTATTAGTCCATGCTCTAAAAGCATTTCAATCTCGTGTAAAAAACTAAAGGTTCTTGCGTCTGCAATCTCTGATTTAAAATCTGAAACTTTATTTAATGTCGCATTTTGAGTACCTAAAACTTTGGTACCAAAGTCTACCATAGTCGTAATTTGATAAGAACTAGAAGGCATTAATATTATTTCGCTTCCAGTTTCTTCATCGCAATAAGATACAACCTGTGTTACTTCATATTCTTCCCTAAGAGCATCTTGTTCTACAATACCAGCTTTTTCTATTGCTTCCACAAAGAATTTAGAAGAGCCATCCATTATTGGTGGTTCAGAAGCATTTAGTTCTATAATAGCATTGTCTATATCTAAACCTACTAAAGCTGCTAAAACGTGCTCGCAAGTTTGTATAGTTACTCCATTTCTCTCTAAGCACGTACCACGTTGTGTATTTGTAACGTAATTAGCATCTGCTTCTATTTTAGGATTGCCTTCAAGGTCAACTCTAACAAATACAAATCCTGAATTCTCTAAACCAGGTTTAAATACTAATTTAACATCTGCACCAGTATGAAGTCCTACACCTGTTAGTGTTACTTCCTTTTCAATGGTTTTTTGTCTCGTTTCCGTTTTAATTATTGCCATCTACTTTTTTTTCTAATTCATTAATAGTTTTTACGAGTTTTGGTAAATTTTTAAAATAAACATACGATTTATTCCAATCGGAATACCCAAAAGAAGGAGAACCTTGTAAAACCTCGTTATCTTTTACATTTCTTCCTATACCAGATTGAGCTTGCACTTTTACATTGTTTCCAATAATTAAATGTCCAGCAATGCCTACTTGTCCTCCAATTTGGCAATGTTCTCCAATTTTTGTAGAACCAGCCACTCCTGATTGAGCAGCTATAACCGTATTTTTTCCGATTTCTACATTATGTGCAATTTGTATTTGATTATCTAATTTTACACCTGTTCTTATAATTGTAGAACCTATTGTTGCTCTATCTATAGTTGTACCAGCACCAACATCTACATAATCCTCTAAAATAACATTACCTGTTTGTGGGATTTTAGTGTAACCACCATCTTTTGTTGGAGCAAAACCAAAACCATCGGCACCAATTATAGCGCCAGAATTGATAACACAACTATTTCCTAAAATACAGTCCGAATAAATCTTTCCACCAGGATAAACAATTGAATTGTCTCCTATTTTTACATTATCTCCAATAAATGAATGTGGATAAATTTTAACATTATCTCCAATTTCTACATTATTACCAATGTAAGCAAAAGCACCTATATATATATTATCTGGAACCTTAACGCTTTCTGAAATAAAACAAGGTTGTTCTATACCCGATTTATTTGATTTTATACGATCGTAATATTCTAACAATTTAGAAAAACCTTCATAAGCATCTTCAACTTTAATTAGCGTCGTTGAAATAGGTTTTTCGGGTTTAAAATCTGTATTTACAATAGTAATTGATGCTTCTGTGGTATATATATAAGGTGTGTATTTAAGATTAGATAAAAAAGTTAATGAGCCTTGCGTTCCTTCTTCAATCTTAGAGAGTTTAAAAACTTCAATATTAGGGTCACCAACAACTGTTCCTTCTAAAATACCTGCGATTTGTTCTGCTGTAAATTTCAATGATTAGATTTTAAAGTCATGTTGCTTTCCGCAAAAATAGAAAAAAAGGATTACATTTTCTTTTTAGGGTAACACATATAATATTTAGTAATGGGTTTACTCAGTGCTTTTAGGTTTAATTGGTCTGATGCTTTTACGATATCTTTTATTTTCCCTGATTTAAATAAGATATTGATTTTCTGAAAGTTATTCTGATATGCTTGGTTTGTTAACTTCCCTTGAAACACAAAATATGAGGCTTCATGATTAGTAATTTTATGTTTTTTTATTAATGCTTCTGAATGCATTTTTAATTCTGAAGATTTAATGGGCTTATTTTTCAGCTTTACTTTTAATAAGTTTCTATTTAATATCATTTGGCAAAGGTTACTCAATACAAAATCTTCATGGTTTTGCCAATCTTTCATAGCTGCTACAATATCATAATCGTCTAATTTTGAAAAAACAGTTAAAGTTTCATTATTAAAATTTTCGGCATTAATTTCAGAAAAAAGAAAATAAAATAAAGCATCACTACAATTTAGCTTTGCTCCTTGTTGCACTAATTCTTTTGCTCGCTTTAATGTTCCCATTAATAATTGTTCGGCAACGACACCTGTTTTATGCATATATACTTGCCAATACATAAAACGTCTAGCAATTAAAAACTTTTCTACGCTTAAAATTCCTTTTTCTTCTACTACTAACTGGTCGTTAACGACGTTTAACATGGTGATTAATCGCTCACTATTTATATTGCCTTCTGCAACTCCTGTATAAAAACTATCGCGCTTTAAATAATCTGCTCTATCCATATCTAATTGGCTAGAAATGAGCTCACACATAAATTGACGAGGGTATTCCTTCTTAAAAATAGAAATAGCTAACGTTAAACTTCCGTTAAACTCTGCATTGAGTTCTTCCATAAAACGCAATGAAATTTCTTCGTGAGAAACATTATTTACGATACTATGTTCCATAGCATGTGAAAAAGGACCATGACCAATATCATGTAACAGAATGGCTATTAACAATCCGTTTTCTTCATCCTCACTAATTGTAACTCCCTTAAAACGAAGTACATTAACAGCCTTTTGCATTAAATGCATACATCCTAAAGCATGATGAAAACGCGTATGATGTGCACCTGGATAAACCAAGTAAGACAATCCCATTTGGCTAATGCGACGTAATCTCTGAAAGTATTTATGTTGAATAATATCGAAAATTAACGAATTCGGAATCGTAATAAATCCGTAAATTGGATCGTTAAAGATTTTAAGCTTATTTTTTGTAGGCAAAATTTTAAAATTCAAAAATTAATAAACAAATATACCATAACATGATAAATATTCTCTGGGTTGACGATGAAATAGATTTATTAAAGCCTCATATTATTTTTTTAGAGCAAAAAGGTTACACTGTTACCAAATGCCAAAGTGGAACTGAAGCTTTAGAAATTATAACTGACACAAACTTTGATATCGTCTTTTTAGATGAGAATATGCCTGGATTGACAGGGTTAGAAACTTTAAACGAAATAAAAGAACGACGTGCCAATTTACCTATAGTAATGATTACTAAAAGTGAAGAGGAATATATTATGGAAGAAGCAATTGGTAATAAAATTGCCGATTATTTAATAAAACCCGTAAATCCAAATCAGATATTATTGAGCTTAAAGAAAAATTTAGACCACTCCCGTTTAATATCTGAAAAAACAACCTCTAATTACCAACAAGAATTCCGAAAGATTGCTATGGATCTATCTATGGTTAATTCGTATGTAGAATGGGTAGATTTATATCAGAAATTAATTTACTGGGAACTACAATTAGAAAGTATTGAAGATGCTGGGATGACTGACATTTTAGAGTCTCAAAAAAACGAAGCCAATATGCAATTTGGTAAGTTTATTGAGAAAAACTATGAAGACTGGTTTCAACCCAACACAGATGCGCCAGTAATGTCTCATACCTTATTTAAAGATAAAATCGTTCCTGAATTAAGTGATAAACAACCAACAGTTTTAGTGGTGATAGATAATTTACGTTATGATCAATGGAAAGCGTTTGAACCTATTGTAAACAATTATTACAAAAAAACTTCTGAACTGGCATTTTATAGCATCTTACCTACAGCAACACAATACGCACGTAATGCTATATTTTCGGGATTAATGCCTGCTGATATGGAAAGTTTATTTCCACAATATTGGAAAAATGATACTGATGAAGGCGGAAAAAATTTACATGAAGCCGATTTTCTAAGAGAACAGTTAAAACGCTTAGGATTAGGTCACCTAAAACATGAATACCATAAAATCACTAATCTTAAAGCTGGAAAAAAATTAGTTGAAAATTTTAGGTCTTTAAAAGATAATGACCTTAATGTGATTGTCTATAATTTTGTGGATATGCTTTCGCATTCTAAAACCGAAATGGAAGTCGTTAAAGAACTAGCATCTAACGACAAAGCATATCGTTCGCTAACGGTAAGTTGGTTTAAAAACTCACCATTATTAGAAATGATTCAATTATCACAACAGCTCGGTTTTAAACTAATATTAACTACAGATCATGGCACTATAAATGTAAAAGCTCCTACTAAAGTTATTGGAGATAGAGACACTAGTCTAAATCTGCGATATAAAACAGGCCGTAGTCTAACTTACCAAGACAAAGATGTTTTAGCCGTTAAGAATCCTAAATCTATACATTTACCTTCGTTAACAATGAGTAGCTCGTTTATATTTGCAAAAGGAGATCTATTTTTAGCATATCCTAATAACTTTAATCATTATGTTAGCTATTACAGAAATACATATCAACATGGCGGTGTGTCTTTAGAAGAAATGGTTATTCCGTTCGTAGTAATGGATCCTAAATAACTACTATAATATACAAGATTAAGTTGTCCAACTAAAACCTGTATTTTAACGAGATACTCATATTAGACGATAATAAAAATCCTTTAAAATGCAAAAATAATCGACGAAATGCACTTTTCTTTAGGTTTTTCAAAAATTTATACCTAATATTGTAGCATTAAATTTTTAAAAAACATTGAAAACTATAGAGTTTACATACCATATTAAAGATATTGATGCTACCGCAAGCCGTGTTTTAGGATATTTGGATGCTAAGACAGTGTTATTTAATGGCAACATGGGAGCTGGCAAGACTACATTTATTAATGCACTTATTAAAGCAATGCAAAGTGAAGATATAGCAACGAGTCCAACCTTTTCTATTGTAAACGAATATACTTTACCAAATGATAAAGTATATCATTTTGACTTCTATAGGATAGAATCTATAGATGAAGCCTATAGTTTTGGTATAGAAGACTATTTAAATAGTAATCATTGGTTATTTATGGAGTGGTCAGAACGTATTGAAGAACTCATACCAGAAGATTCACAAACCATTACCATTACTCATTTAAACGATAATATTAGATCCCTCAAATTAACTGTAAACACTAAACATTTAACCGAGAACGAAGCCATGACAGTATCAAAATTTTAAAAAAAGATTAATACTATTCCTACAAGAAGACACTAGTATTACGGAAAAACCGTAATTGAAGCCTCATAATTTATTGGACTTTAACAATTTCTCATTTGTAAGCACTATACAATGCTCTTACATTTGTTGTAATTAATTAATTAAATCCCTTAAATTATGAAGACTAAAAAAAACTTAGTATTAGCGATTGCAATCTTTGGAGGAATGTTATTTACTGTACAAGCTACTAACATTATTGACTTAGATGGACAAACAACAACACAAATTGAAAAGAAAAAATTCAAGAAGCCAAGAAGCTTATAAAGCTAGTTTCAAGAAAGGTGCTCTGCTTGCGATTATTATAGCTAGTGTACCATTCTTATTTTCTTTACATGAAAGTATTCCAAGTAAAAAAATTTGGAGTACTTTTTTGTTTACATATGACAGTAAAGTATGGGAAGATGCCAACTTGGTAATGTGGATCTTTACAGGCAAAGCCATACCTTTATTACTTTTACTAATTTGGTTTTTTACATGCCGTCACTGGTGGCACCATGCATTAATTGTTCCTATTGTAATGTATACTTACCAAATTTTTGATTTATTCAATGAAGACCAAGGGTATTTTGACGAATATCAAATAGTCGTATTACTACCAATTATGGCATTTGTTGTGCCTTCTATTTACTTAATTAGAGCTAAGGCATTCAACAAAATAAATAATGCAGATAAAACACTTGAAGAACTTGAAGAAGAATTCATGATTAAGCCTAAAGGTGTTTGGAGTAAGGTTAAACAATATTTTTAATCTTCTATTTGACATTGATTGAGATATTATTCGTAATTTGAAGTTAATTTACGTATCGTAATATTTATAGCGTTTCGTTATATTGCAATTACTATTAAAATTGACCAATTAAATGAGTAAATCTTTGTCACCATTTACAAGAGCCCAATTATTACCTCAAGAAGAGACTTTAGAAATTCTTAAACAAAAAGGAGAACTATTTATTGGAATTCCTAAAGAAGCTCATTTTCAAGAACGGCGTGTATGTTTAACACCAGATGCAGTATCTGCATTAACAGCCAATGGCCATCGTGTACTATTCGAATCTGGCGCAGGTGAAGGTGCAAATTTCAAAGATAAAGATTATAGCGAAGCAGGTGCAGAAGTTACAAAAGATACCGCAAAGGTATACTCCTGCCCTATTATTCTTAAAGTAGAACCTCCTTCTATAGATGAAATAAAACTCATTAATCCGCAAACACTTTTAATTTCTGCGCTTCAAATAAAAACACAAAACAAATCTTATTTTGAAGCTTTAGCAAAAAAACGAATTACAGCATTAGCATTTGAATATATTAAAGATGATGACGGTGCATATCCTGCCGTAAGCTCTCTTAGCGAAATTGCAGGTACGGCTTCCATATTAATCGCATCAGAGTTATTATCTAATGTAAATGGTGGCAATGGTTTAATGCTAGGTAATATTAATGGAGTACCACCTACAGAAATAGTTATTTTAGGAGCTGGTACTGTTGGAGAATTTGCAGCACGTTCTGCTATTGGCTTAGGTGCTAATATTAAAGTATTTGACAGTTCTATCACTAAACTCCGTCGACTTCAAAATAATTTGGGCCGTACTGTTTACACCTCGACTATGCAGCCTAAAAATCTTTTAAAAGCCTTAAAACGTTGTGATGTTGCCATTGGAGCTGTAAGAGGACTTAATCGTGCACCAATTGTAGTTACCGAGAGTATGTTAAGCCATATGAAAGCAGGGTCTGTTGTTATAGATGTTAGCATAGATATGGGAGGTTGTTTTGAAACTAGCGAAGTTACTACACACGACAAACCTACTTTTGAGTATAATGGTGTAGTTCATTACTGTGTACCTAATATTCCAGCGCGATATTCTAGAACAGCCTCAGTTTCAATTAGTAATATTTTCACTCCGTACCTATTAGAAATTGGAGAATATGGCGGTATTGAAAATGCGCTTCGATTTGATCGCGGTTTAAAAAATGGGTTGTATTTTTACCACGGCATTTTAACTAACAAATCTGTTGCAGAATGGTTTGGCTTAGATTACAACGATGCCAATTTATTAATTTTTTAATCTATTCTCAACGATTAACAACCGAATAGAATTATTTGCGCTACTATGAAATTTATACATCGTTTAGGCTACTATCTTGGTGGTTTTGCTATTGGTTTAATTCTTCTAATGTTTTTTTTAAACGGAAAAGATGCTTCTTGTGATTATGGACCTAATGCCAGAACAACAAAAAATATCAGTTCTAAACCCATACAATATTCTAATAAAGCCTCTGTGTTTATAGCAAACCAAGCTTTAGATTCTACAACAATAATCAATTTAGTAAAATTTGGAAGTGTTGATTTTTCTAAGAGCAAAACAAAAATAGATTCGTGTAAAATCTATTATATCGAAAACAGTTATAAAGAGCAGGAATTGGCTTTAAAGATTAAAAATTGTGACTCCATAGCGACACTCCTCGATATTAATTATACAAACAACTAATTTGTTGAAATTGTTTGGTGTAGAATTTAGACGTTTCATTCTAAATTCACATATTTGAAGCTATTTCCAACACTTAAAAATTATAACATGAAAATATTAGTAACAGGTGCCGCAGGATTTATAGGGTTTTACACCTCTAAAGTTTTACTTTCTAAAGGTCATCAAGTCGTTGGTTTGGATAATATTAATGATTATTATGATGTTAATTTAAAATATGACAGATTAACTGAATTAGGTATTTCTAAAGATGAAGCTTCAGAATTTAACACACTTTGTAATAGTAAATCTGAAGATTTTTCTTTTGTAAGAATGAATCTTGAAAACAGAGATGAGCTTCCTAAATTATTCAAAAACGAAAATTTTGATATTGTATGCAACCTTGCTGCACAAGCAGGAGTAAGATATAGTTTAGAAAACCCTGAAACTTATGTCGATTCTAATTTAGTTGGTTTTTTAAACATATTAGAATGTTGTAGAAACAACAATATTAAACACTTAGTTTATGCTAGTAGTTCTAGTGTATATGGTATGAATAAGAAAATACCGTTTTCAACTGATGACAATGTAGATCATCCTATAAGTTTATATGCTGCCACAAAAAAAAGTAACGAACTTATGGCACACACCTACAGTCATTTGTTTAAAATACCTACTACAGGTTTAAGATTCTTTACAGTATACGGCCCTTGGGGAAGACCAGATATGGCTATGTTTTTATTTACAGACGCCATTGTTAATAATAGACCTATTAATGTCTTTAATCATGGTAACATGGAACGGGATTTCACTTATATAGATGATATCGTAGAAGGCGTGGTTAGAATAATTGAAAAAACACCTACACAACGTATAGAAACTAATGAATTATACAAAGTATATAATATTGGAAACAATAACTCAGTAAAACTATTAGACTTTATCAAGGAGATAGAAGTCAACCTAGGCAAATCTGCTACTAAAAATATGATGGAAATGCAACCTGGAGATGTAGAACGCACTTGGGCAGATGTTGATGAGCTTATTAAAGATTACGACTACAGACCTAACACATCTATAAAACATGGGGTTAAATCTTTTATAGATTGGTTTAAAAACTATTACAATTAAGACTAAATTTTGAACAAAAGTTCTTATTTTCGAAGCCTAAATGATAGTTATCGTAAAAATATGCCATTGATATGTAATAATTACTTCAATTCAATTATTTCTATCAAATTTGCTGTCATTTACAATATTTAACTCAAATCTAAATAAACTTAAAAAACGAAGCGAGTATGTTAAGAATCTAGCATCTTGTTAGTTTAAAAAATAAAAATAAACACATGAAAATCACAAATATCTGTTGCATTGGGGCTGGCTATGTAGGAGGACCAACAATGGCGGTAATAGCAAAAAAAAATCCACACATAAAAGTTACTATTGTAGATATAAATGCAGAACGTATTGCAGCATGGAATAACAAAGACGTATCAAAACTACCAATTTACGAACCTGGATTAGCAGAAATCGTAGAAGAAACTAGAGGAAAAAATTTATTCTTCTCTACTGAAATAGATAAAACGATCGCAGCATCTGAAATGATTTTTATATCAGTAAATACACCAACCAAAACTTATGGTAAAGGAAAAGGTATGGCTGCTGATTTAAAATACGTAGAACTATGTGCAAGAAACATTGCTGAAGTAGCGACAACAGATAAAATTGTTGTAGAAAAATCAACCTTACCAGTAAGAACAGCCCAAGCTATAAAAAGTATTTTACACAATACAGGAAGTAATGTAAAATTTGATATTTTATCTAATCCTGAATTTTTAGCAGAAGGCACAGCAGTTCAAGATTTATTAAGTCCAGATCGTGTACTTATTGGAGGTGAATCTGAAGATGCTATTGAAAGTTTAGCCGCTATTTATGGAAGCTGGGTACCACAAGAAAGAATTTTAAGAACTAATGTCTGGTCGTCAGAATTGTCAAAACTAACCGCTAACGCATTTTTAGCACAACGTATATCTTCTATTAATGCTATATCAGAATTATGTGAACATACAGAAGCTAATGTAAACGAAGTCGCAAAAGCAATTGGAATGGACTCTAGAATTGGACCAAAATTCTTAAATGCATCTATTGGTTTTGGAGGTTCTTGTTTTCAAAAAGACATATTAAATCTTGTTTACATTGCTCGAAGTTACAACCTTAATGCTGTAGCAGACTATTGGGAACAAGTGATCATTCTAAACGACCATCAAAAACGTCGTTTTTCTGATAACCTAATCAGTACACTCTACAATACGGTTTCTGGTAAAAAAATCGCAATGTTAGGTTGGGCCTTTAAAAAAGATACCAACGATACAAGAGAATCTGCTGCTATTTATGTTGCTGACCACTTATTAAATGAACAAGCTAATATTGCCGTTTACGATCCTAAAGTAAATAGTGAAAAAGTGCAAGCAGATTTAAATTATCTTAATACAAGATCTAATGAGGAAAACAAAGATTTAGTCAAATATTATGACGATCCTTATGAAGTATCTAAAGACGCCCACGCAATTGCAATTATGACAGAATGGGATGAGTTTAAGACATACGATTGGCAAAGAATATATGAGCAAATGAAAAAACCTGCTTTTATTTTTGATGGAAGAAATATTCTTAACAAAAAAGAAATGACTAAAATAGGTTTTGAATATTCCTCAATTGGCCAATAATTTATTTAATTATTATATAAAAAAAAGCACCAAAAAAATTAATTTTTGGTGCTTTTTTCATGAGGTCGTTTTATTATTCTACGATTAGTTTTTTAGTTACATCTGTTTCTTCTCCAATAAATTTTACAAAGTAAACACCAGATTGAAGTGAACTTATATCAACTTGAATCGTTGAGCTCGTACTTATATTTTCGTTAGATATTTGAGTACGTTGGATTAATTTCCCTGTGACATCATAAATATGCAAATCTGAAACAACCAACACTCCAGAAAATTTTATGTTAACTTGATCATCTGCTGGATTTGGGTATAAATTAAATTTAAAGTCTTTTGGGATATCTGTTGGATCCGTTGTTTGAGCTATACAATCCGTATCTATTTCTACTCTTACTGTAGCTTCATCAAAATCTAAAGGATTGAATACAGTAACCGTATAATCTGTTGTTACATCTGGAGACACCTGAATAGTTGGAGTTGTTTCTCCTGTACTCCACACATATTCATCTCCACCTGTAGCCGTCAATGTTGTCATTTCGTTTAAACAAATTACAACGTCTTCACCTGCGTCAGCATTAACATAATCAAATACATTAACAGTGACTAGTTTTTCGTCATAACAGTCGCCTATATAACCCTTAACTTCATAAGTTGTAGTTGTAGAAGGACTCACAGCAATATTAGGTTGTGTAGCACCATTACTCCATTCATAAGTATTTGCTCCCGAAGCTGATAGCGTTACAAAGTCACCATTTAAAATCTCAACACTATCACCATTTGCAATTACCACTTCTGGACTTGGATCTACATGAACCATAACATCGTCAGTATCTTCTTGTCCATTATTAAAAACTGTAACAGTGTAAGATGTTGTAGATAATGGACTTACAACAATACTTTGTGTCGTTTCTCCTGTACTCCATAAATAACTATCACCTTCATTTGCTGTTAATGTAACTTCATAAGTTTGGTTGTCACAAACATAAGCATCTTCACCTGCTGAAGCTAAAAATACAGGTATAACAGTAACAACAACCTCTACGACATCACTACTACAAGTATTTGTTGCACCTATCACTGTATATGTTGTTGTTTGAGTTGGGCTAACTACTATAGAATTAGAAGTGTCTCCTGTGCTCCATAAATAAGTTTCAGCACCATTAACAGATAAAGTTGTGCTTTCTCCTTCAACTATTGTAATATTTTCACTTGCTGTTATAACTGGTATTTCATTCACTGTAACCGTTACACTGTCTGTATCTGAATTTCCGTAATCATCAGAAACCGTAACTGTATAAGTGGTTGTTTCTGTTGGTGTAAATGTTGGATTGGCACCTGAACCACCAGTATTCCAAATATAACTTGTACCACCTGAAGCATTCAAGGTTACACTCTCGCCAATACAAATAGAAACATCGTTTCCCGCATTTGCGATAATCTCTGGTATTACGGTCACTTCAACTTGTGCCGTAGTTTCACAACCATTAGCTGAAAAACCAGTGACCATGTAAGTGGTAGTTTCTAATGGACTTACAACAATTGAGCTTGAAGAGTCACCTGTACTCCAAAGGTAAGTTTCTGCACCATCAGCAATTAAGTTTGCACTTTCGCCTTCAAATATGGTAATATTTTCACTTACTGTAATACTTGGTAATTCATTTACTGTAACCGTTACACTGTCTGTATCTGAATTTCCTAAATCATCAGAAACTGTAACTGTATAAGTTGTTGTTTCTGTTGGAGTGAATGTTGGGTTAGCAACTGTATCACCTGTATTCCAAGAATAGTTAGAACTTCCTGATGCATTTAATGTTACACTCTCACCTATACAAATTGAAACATCGTTACCTGCATTTGCTATAACCTCTGCAGGTATTACTGTCACTGCAACTTGTGCTGTAGTTTCACACCCATTAATAGAAAAGCCGCTAACCGTGTAAGTTGTAGTTCCTAATGGGCTTACTAAAATTGAACTTGATGAATCACCTGTACTCCAAAGATAAGTTTCTGCGCCATCAGCAATTAAGTTTGTACTTTCTCCTTCAAATATCGTAATGTTTTCACTTACGGTAAGGTTTGGTAATTCATGTACAGTAACTGTTACACTATCAGTGTCAGAGTAACCAAAATCATCAGATACTGTAACAGTATAAGTTGTTGTTTGTGTTGGGCTAAATGTTATTGATGCACCTGTTTGCCCGGTATTCCAAGAAAAATTAGATCCACCACCACCTGTAGCGTTTAGCGTTACACTCTCCCCAATACAAATAGAGACATCGTTACCAGCATTAGCTACAACCTGTGGTATTACCGTAACAATCACCTGTACTTCTTCACTTTCACAACCATTTGAAGAATAACCAACAGCTGTATACGTTGTGGTTACATTTGGACTTACTGAAATAGAATTAGAATTCTGACCAGTACTCCATAGATATACATGAGCTCCACTCGCTGTTAATGTAGTGCTCTCTCCTTCTATAATTGTAATATTTTCACCAATAGTTACATCCGACAAATTAGGGACAACAACTGTAACACTATCAGAATCAATATTTCCGTAATCATCACTTACAATAACTGTATACGTTGTCGTCTCTGTTGGACTAACAATGATTGAAGCACTAGTTTCTCCTGTATTCCAAGAAAAATAAG
Organism: Winogradskyella damuponensis; assembly: GCF_039538385.1. Classification (NCBI taxonomy): domain Bacteria; kingdom Pseudomonadati; phylum Bacteroidota; class Flavobacteriia; order Flavobacteriales; family Flavobacteriaceae; genus Winogradskyella; species Winogradskyella damuponensis. Next base: position 199,611 of record NZ_BAABCB010000018.1, read on the forward strand.
AACTACCTGAAGCAGTTAAAGTTACACTGTCTCCACTACAAATTACAACGTCAGGCCCTGCATCTGCAATTACTACTGATAATACTACAACCAATACCTCTTTAATAACTTGACAGCCATTTTCTGAAAAGCCAGTAACACTATATGTTGTTGACTCTGTAGGACTAACTGTTATTGATGCCGTTGTCTCGCCTGTTTCCCAAAGGTATGATTCAGCTCCACTTACAACTAAATTTGCGCTTTGTCCTTCCAATATGGTAATATCTTCAATTAAGGTTAAACTAGGTAAATCATTTACTATAACAGTAACGCTATCAGTATCCGAATTTCCGTAATCATCACTAACTGTAACCGTAAGTGTTGTAGTTTCTGTTGGGCTAAATGTTATTGAAGCACTATTTTGTCCTGTACTCCATAAAAAATTAGAACCCCCAGTTGCGCTTAAAATTACGTATTCACCTTGGCAGATTGCAATATCATTGCCGGCATTTGCTATAACTTCTGGTATTACAGTAACTGTCACTTGTAATGTAGTTGAACAACCATTACTTGAAAAACCTGTAACAGAATAGGTCGTTGTCTCTAAAGGACTAACGTTAATAGAGCTAGAACTTTCTTCAGTACTCCATAGATATGTGTCCGCTCCATCAGCAATTAAATTTGTACTATCACCTTCATTAATAATAACGTTTTCACTAACAGTTAAATTTGGCAATTCATTTACTGTAACTGTAACACTATCGAAGTCAGAATTACCATAATCATCCGTTACAGTAACAGTATATGTTATTGTTTCAGTTGGACTAACAGTTATAGTACTACTTGTATCTCCAGTATCCCAAAGGTATGTTACACCTCCTGAAGCATTTAAAACAATACTTTCTCCACTACAAATAACAACATCGTCACCTGCTTCTGCAACTACTTCTGGAATTACCGTAACAGTAACTTCTGAGGTGCTTTCACAACCATTTTCCATAAAAGCAGTAATGGTATATGTTGTTGTTTCTGTTGGACTTACTACTAAAGTATCTGTAGTTTCACCAGTATTCCATAAATACGAATCTCCGCCTGAAACTTCAAGTGTTGTAGAGTTACCTGTAATGATAACAGTATCTTCACTTATAATAATTTCAGGTGTTGGTAACACAGTAACCATAACATCATCAGTAGACGAACAATTATTAGCAGTTACTTCAACACTATAAGTTGTGTCTTCATTAGGGTTTACTGTAATAGATGCAGTAGTATCTCCCGTACTCCACAAATATGAATCACCACCTTCTGCTGTTAAAACAACAGATTCTCCATTACAAATTACTTGATCATCACCAGCATTAGCTATTGGTAAAGGATTAACGGTTACGGTCACTTCATCCGAATCAGAATTTCCAAATCCATCTTCAACTGTAACTGTATATGTTGTTGTTTCTAAAGGTGTAAACGTTGGAGATGAACCTGTATTTCCGGTGTTCCATGTATAAGTTACACCACCTGATGCATTTAAAGTAATACTTTCTCCTAGGCATATTGAAACATCTTCGCCTGCATTAGCACTTAAAACATCCACTACAGTTACTAGTATTTCAATAGTATTTTGACAACCATTTTCAGAAAATCCAGTTACTGAATATGTTGTATTTACTTCTGGACTTACTGTTATTTCTGCTGTTGTTTCACCTGTACTCCATAAATAAGAAACTCCACCGCTAGCTGTTAGCGTTACAGTGTTTCCGAACATAACAAACACATCTTCATTGGCTGTAATACTTGGAATTTCATTTACAAAAACCGTAACGGTATCTGTATCTGTAAAACCAAAATCATCTTCAACTGTAACAGTATAAGTTGTTGTTGTTTCTGGACTAACAACAAGATCCGAAACTTCTTCACCATTATCCCACAAATACGTTGAGCCACCTGAAGCAGACAGTGTAATAGTTTCTCCACTACAAATAGTCATATCATCTCCTGCATTGGCAATAACTTCTGGCACTACAGTAACTGTAACATTTACAGTAGCTATACAACCATTAGCACCAAGAGAACTAACAGAATAAGTTGTTGTAACGTCTGGTGTTACCGAAATAGACTCTGTTGTTTCACCAGTATTCCATTCATAATTGTCTCCTCCATTTGCTGTAAGTGTAGTTGACTCACCTTCAACAATTACAATATCTTCAGTAACTATAATAGTTGGTGCTTCATTAACAAAAACTGTTACTTCATCTGTACTAGAACAATTATTAGAAATTACTTCTACACTATAGATAGTTTCTAATTCGGGATTTACTTCAATTGAAGCTGTTGTTTCACCAGTACTCCATAAGTATGAAGTTCCACCTGACGCCGTAAGTATCGTTGATTCACCTTCACAAATGATTTGATCTTCACCTGCATTTGCAACAGGTAAGTCATTTACTGTAACCGTAACACTATCTTCATCTGTATTTCCTTCATCATCAGAAACGGTAACCGTATATATTTCTGTTGTAGTTGGATTAACTTCAATTGAAGCTGTTGTTTCACCTGTGCTCCATAAAAAATTTGGACCGCCAGACGCTGTTAACGTGACTGTTTCCCCACTACAAATAACTTGATCTAAACCTGCATCTGCGACTGGAAGTAAATCAAAAAAAAAGTTTATAGAAAAATCATCAATAGCTACAACACTACCAGAACCTCCATTTCCACTATAATAGGTTACTGTAAAGTTATAAGTACCTTCTTCAACCAAGTATGGTTCGAAATTTAAACCAACGTGTCCATTTGGAAGTCCTGCATAAATAGCATCACTCTCTATCCAGCTTCCATTAGTTGGTCCAGTCCACGTAATACCTACACTTTCAACTTCTGTACTATCGTCTCCTCCTTGAGGAATACACCTAAAATTTATTCTATCCCCTTCATCTTCTAAATTAATTGCAACATCGGATTCGATATTTTGAATAATCAAATCTGTTTCTGCATTATAAAGAACATAAGTTCCATAAAACTCATCTACTACGGTAATGACTGAACCATTAGTAATACCACCATCATTTGCAGTAAATAGTATTTCTACTTCACCTTCAGAAACTGCTGAAACTAAACCGTTGTCGTTTACAATAGCAATTGATTCATCACTACTTGACCAGGTACCTGTTACATCTGAAGTATTAGAAGGAAAAAACTCTGTTATTAATTGAACACTTTCACCAAGTTCTAAAATCGAATTTTCGGGTGTAATTAATAAAGATTCTAATGAGATTACAACATTTGTAACTGTTAATTCTGCAGAATCTGTAAATCCACCATCCATGGATGTAAAAGTTATTGTAACTACACCTTCAGAAACGGGTGTGACTACTCCATCTGAATCTACTATTGCAATAGTTTCATCACTACTACTCCATGTACCATTTTGATTTGTAGCTTCTTGTGGAAATATTGTTGCAGTTAAATTAATTGTATTTGGCATATTTACTGTAGCTATTTCTGGAGTTACTTCTACTCCTGTAGCTTCAATTACCTCAATTCCATTAAGATCAATTTCATTTAAATATTCTTCTACACCAATATATCCGCTTGGCCAAACATGATTAGATAAATCTTCATCTGCAGCAAAGCCTCTAGCTATTTTCCATACGTCTGGCATTCCATCGTTATTAGTATCAAAGCTTGATGGTCTTGTATTTTGAGGCACAGTTGGGTAAGGTATTGAAGTCTTGCTATCATAAAAACTACCTTCATACGTATCATTCTGAATCATTAAAATATCACTTGCATCTTTATCATCGCGATAAGGGTAAATAGAACCATTTGCATTTAGCGTTTTATCGGCACCAACATCATTAAGTAATGTATTGTAAACCTCACTAGCTGGTTTTATTGTAAAATTATGACCTGCAAGAGAAAACTGAGAACTCGTAAAATATTGTTCTGGCACTTGAGAATTTTCTGGTAAATGCGAACCAGCAAAAACTGACCACATATCTGAGTCATCTCCTAATGGTATTTCGCGCTGTTCTTCTATCAGGCTTCCTGCTGCGTAAATTAATGGGTTATTGTCTGGCTGTGTCTGCAATTTCTGTAAAAAACTTGCTGTAATATCTACATTATTAAACCATCCTGGTTGTCTTATTCCATTAGCCGAACCTTTATAGTAATTATTTACTACGTTATATGTTCCGCTACCAGTAATTCTTATTAATCTATATTTCCAGTTATAAACTATATTATTTATGATATCGTAATGACCATTACCTTTTGGATTTGGAAATCTATGTGAAATATTGCTAAAAACATTGTTAACAAATGTGAAATCACCATCTTGAGTTTCTGTACCTAATATAGAACCTGTTTTGCTATCTTGAAAGAAACAATTTTGCACTGTAATATTACCCATTATAACAGTAGGATCTTGAGGTCTACCATAACCAGATGCTAAACTACCTGATTCATCTCCACCATGACTAAATGTACAATGATCAAAAATTATGTTGTTTCCACCTGTAAACCATAATGAATCTTGTATACTATTTTCGGCATTCCTAAACCGAATATATCTTATAATTACATTACTAACCTCTCTAAACATAAATTCAGATGTTTTAATACTTATACCACCTGCAGGAGCAGATTGACCTGCTATTGTTATGTTGTCATAATCAGATCCACTAATAATAGGTGTATAATTCCATTCGCTGGTTGCGTCAATTTCACCACTCACGTCAAAAACAATGATACGAGGACCAGGTGTCTGTATCGCTTCTTTTAACCCGCCTGGCGCATCCCAATCTAAAGTAGTAACATGAATAACTTGTCCTCCACGTCCTCCAGTTGCGTATGCTCCTGCACCTTTAGCTGTAGGAAATGCTAATTGTTGAGCATTTAAATTAAATGCTAAAAAGGATAAGAATAAAACAGGTAAATAATAAAATGATTTTAGGGTAATTTTAGGAAACTTCATAAATTCTTGGGTCATTATAACTTTAAGTAGGGATTGCAATCTATAAAAATAAAATGTTTTACTATGTTCAAATGCTTTATTATTCGACGAAATGCAGTCGAATGTATTTTTTTTCGATGAAATGTAAAAAAATGTAAGTTAAAACATACGATGAATATGAGTAAATATTTTAATTCATCTATATACGGACATTTAATACAGTTTAGACGTATCTAAATGTGACATTTAACACTTTATCGGATTTTTTTACAAAAATAACTATGAAATGCAGTAACTTTTAAAGTCTTTTTCCATAGTTATACAGAGTTATTAACATATAAAACTAGTAAAATAAGGTGGTTCAAATATTAATATGAAAATGACAGACCTTTAGCTATAATGTAGATTGAAGCGGTAATTTTAATAACTGTATTAGCTTAAAAAGTATTATTATTCCTTTAAAATTATTTAGTTTAGGTTAAAAATTGTTTTTTTGACTTTTATTAAAACAAAAATTAACAGTAACATTTTTTTTCTTTTAGGTATTGATATGAAAAAACTAAAAATTGCATTAATTGTAGATCATAGAAACTATTTTGCTTGGCAGGATGCAATTGTCAAAGACTTAAAGGATTCTAAATCTGTAGAAATAGTTTTAAAAATAGATTTGGACGAAGACATAAAGAAAGCAAAAAATTCTGAAAAAAAACTTCCTTTATTATGGAAACTGTTTTTAAAAATAGATTCAAAAATTTTTAAACCTAATCCTAATGCTACAGCACTACTTGATAACGATATAACATTAAATAATATACCTTCATATCAAATTACAGATAGCTTTATAGCTAGTGATTTAGATACATATAATTTAGATATTATTTTAAACCTAACTGAGACAAATTTTAATTTAAAAATACAAGATGCGGCTAAATATGGCATCTGGTTTTTAAATCATTGTGATTTAGATGACATTAATAAAAGGCCATATGGAATTTGGGAAATGCTAGATCAGAAACCGGAAGTCGCAGGCGTACTTAGATACCTGAAATCAGGAATGTCATCACCTAAAACTATTGATCTCACATTTTCTTGTAAAGATGGATTAAGCTATAAAAGAAATCTCAATGAAATTTTATGGCAAACCCATTTTTTAATTAAAAATAATGTTGAATTATTAGCAACAAACGAAGAACTTTTTAATAAAAAGCTAGATTCTAAATCTCACATCTATGAATCCAAAGCGATTAATGTTCCTTTATTACCTCCTTCTAATTTAAAAATCTTAAGTTTTGTACTCAAATTATATAAAAACAAAATATTACAACTTATTAAAAGTCTATTTTATTTTGATCAATGGGCTTTAATCTTTTTTAACAACAAAAACGCTAATGACCCATTTAACCTAAAGTCTTACACAAAAATATTACCGCCTAAAGATCGTTTTTGGGCCGATCCTTTTTTAATAAAGCATAACGACAAAACATATTTATTTATAGAAGAATTAATTTATAAAAATAAATTGGGACATTTAGCTGTAATGGAAATTGACGAGCAAGGAAATTACACTAAACCAGAAACAATTTTAGTTAAAGACTACCACCTCTCCTACCCTTTTGTTTTTGAAGACAATGGCTCTTATTATATGATTCCTGAAACTAGCGGAAACAATGACATTCAACTATACAAAGCTACAGACTTTCCACTAAAATGGGAATTTCAACAAGTACTAATGAAAGATGTAGTTGCTGTAGACACAACTATTTATAAAGAAAATGACACCTATTGGATGTTTACAAATATGAAAAAACACAAAGGTGCATCTAAGCATGTAGAACTTTTCCTCTATTCTTCCAAAAGCCTATATACAGATCAATGGATTGAGCATCCTTTGAACCCAATAGTCACCGATATTAAAACGGCTAGACCAGCTGGCAAACTTTTTAATTATAATGGCAAACTATATAGACCTTCTCAAAACTGCTCTAATCATTATGGTTATGGACTTAATATTTCTGAAATAACAGCACTTAATACTAATAAATTTGAAGAAGATTTAATTTTTGCAATTAAACCCGATTGGGATAAAGCAATTAACTGTACGCATTCTTTTAATTCTGCTGAACAATTATATATAAGTGATATTAAAATTAAGAGAAAACGATTTTAATTTGTATTCTTAAACAATTTACAATTACCTAGTTATTAGTAAAGAAAGGAGTTTATCCCAAAAAAAATGACGTTAATATGATATTAAGGTACAGTTTAATTTATTTTTCACATATTTGCTCAGCATATTGATTAACCCAAATCTAAATGATTAAAGTCTTAAATATTACATTATAATAAAACAGCTATTTCATTTTCTATATTCATAGAAATCATGGAGTCACGATATAATTTTTATTTTAAAGAAGTAATATTTATAAATTTAATTTTTAGGCTTTCAAACATTAATATTTAAACCTTTTTTTACAAGCCAACTCCCCTACCTATAATGTCCATTTTTAAATTACAATACATAAGAAATAAAATTAATGATGCCTTACGCAATCCTCTTGTAAAAAACATGATGATTGTTGCTGTCATAGCAATGCTTATTAAGATTATTGCTTTTTATAAAGAAACGATCATTGCTGGTAATTTTGGTTTAGATGAGGTAATTGACACCTTTCTTGTCGCCATTTTAATACCTACATTTATACAAAGTGTATTTGTGAGTTCTCTTAACAATCTTTTTATACCTAATTACATAGCAGAATTAAAAAGTAACGGCAATAAAGGAGGTTTTCAATCTTTAATTATAACTATTACAGTTGGCATTTCATTATTCTCTTGTTTACTAGCTTATTTGGGTACAGATATGTTTTTAAACATTGTTTATTCTGAATTCCCAGATAACTACTATGCCCTCATAAAAGAACAATTATATTTTGTTATGCCCTGTTTATTTTTTTGGGGAATCTCTATAGCACTCCGTGGACTTTTAGAAGTATCTAATCGCTTTTTAGTAGCGACACTTTCTGAAATAATACCATTACTTACCATGATTTTCTTTTTACTATTTTTAAAAGATAATTTTGGATATATGGTATTAGCCTATGGTACTTTAGCTGGAAGTATATTAGGTTTTGCTTATTTGTTGTTTTTTTCGATAAAATATAATGATTTAACACTTAGCAAACCTGTTCTAAATGATAACTCTCGTTTAATGATTAATCAGTTACCACCTAAAATATCATCTAGTTTTTTATCTGCAATGAATAATTATATTGATCAATTTTTTGTAGGTCAACTTGCAGTAGGTTCACTAGCTGCTATTAGTTATGGAAATAGATTGCCTGCTTTTGGTGTAGCTATTGTAATAATGGCTTTAGGTAGTGTTTTATTACCTCATTTTTCTCGATTAGTTAACGAAGATTTAAAAGCGGCATATCATCAACTTTTTAGAGCTCTAAAATTAATCTTAGGTATAGGCATAATAATTGTTATAATTAGTGTTTTTATGTCAGATTGGATTGTTGAACTATGGTTAGAAAGAGATAAATTCACACATAAAGACACTTTGAAAGTTTCTGCTATTCAGCAGATTCTATTAGTTAGTGTACCTTTTAATTTATGTACATTGATAATGGTTAAGTTTCTTACCAGTATTAACAAAAATAGATTTATGGCATGGGTTTCTTTAGCAAATTTAATTATTAATATTACGCTAAACTTTATTCTTATAAAATATTACGATGTTTATGGGCTTGTATTAAGTACCACTTTGGTATTTATATTGGGTAGTGTGTTTTATTTCTCTTATACTTACAAACAATATAAATTGATTAAGTAATGAAAATAGATTTTGTCGTCAATTCCTTAGTAGCTGGTGGTGCCGAACGCGTGCTAATTCTACTTGCAAATCATTTTGATAACAAAGGACATGATGTTACCATTATTACATTCAATGAACCTGAAGTCTTTTCAGCTAATCCAACAGTTAAACGTATTAAATTACATGATGGTAAAATAAAAAATCATACGATAAGAAGTATTATAAACCTATACCAGATCTATTCAGATAAAAAAAACAGGCCAGATATTCTAATGCCTTTTATGACACAAACCAACTTTATAGGTGCACTAATAGGAAAGCTTAGAGGTATTAAAGTGGTTTCTGCTGAGCACAATAACCATTTAAGGAAAACCGATTTTATTGGAAAATTAGCTAGAAAGTATATGTATAGTAAATCTGACGCATTAACAGTACTTACCAAGTTTGATGAAGAATATTACAAAAGTAAAGGTGTTAATGCCTATATAATGCCTAATCCCTGTACGTTTGACATTTATAAAGAGACAGAAAGAAATAGAAAAAAAATAATATTAGCTGTTGGTGATTTAAATAGATATCACCATAAAGGATTTGATAACCTCATTCCGTTGATTGCACCTGTATTAAAGAAAAATAAAGATTGGAAATTAAAGCTCGTTGGTGGTGGTGATGAAGGCACAAAATTACTAAAGAATCTAACAAAAGAACATGAAATTGAAGATCAAGTTATTTTTGAAGGTTATTCTACAAAAGTTTCTGAAATTATGACAGAGTCAGAGATCTATGTACTTTCATCAAGAACTGAAGGCTTACCTATGGTAATACTAGAAGCCTTTGCACGTGGAGCTGCTTGTATTGCTTTTGATTGCGTAACTGGTCCTTCAGATATTATAGACTCTAACAAAAATGGCATTCTTATAGAGGATCAAAACTTTCAGGCAATGTCCGAAGGGTTAGATAAGTTAATAAATAATCCTCTTTTAAGAATTAAATTAGCTAATGAAGGTGTTAAATCCTTAGAAAAATATAATATAGATACTATTTATAATAATTACTTAAATATTTTTAAAAATATTCTATAATTATGAAAAAGAGTCTTCTAATTCATATTTGCTTTTTATTACCCTTTGTACTTACGGTTTTCAACCTACAAGTTTTTATTACAAGATTAGTATCTATGGCAATAGCTCAAGTTATGGCTTATGGAAATTTAGGGTTATTAATACTAGGCGTAGCTTTATGTATTAAAGATAAAGGTCCATTATCAAAAACTGCTCGTTTATGGATTATTTTTTATCTCTTATATTTTATTTTTGCAATTTTAGCTAGTGCTATTCATTTTAATCCAGCTAATATTTTAGTTGCAATTATTCCATTTATATATGTTTTAGCTTTCTATGTTTATTTAAGTATACCGGAAAACCGTAAGGTTTTTGGTAACATAGCTGTTTTAGCATTTGTTTTATCTGGAATTCTAAGTATCTATTTATATAGTATAAATTTTGATTTAGATCGCGGAGGCACTTATGCATATAAGGACAGATCTGGTGGTGTTTATGCAGATGCTAACAATACAGCATTAGCAGCAATAATTTCGGTTGTTTTAATATTTAAGCTGTACAACCCTAAGAAGAAAATATTTAAACTGTTTAAATTATTAGCCATAGGGATTATGGTTTACGGTTTGATTCTTACATTCTCCAACACGGGTTTTATGGTGTTTATTATTTGCTTAACGATACTTAACCACAAGTTTTTCAGTGGATTAAGATTAATTTTAGGGCTCTCATTGCTTCCTTTTGTATATTTAGCTTTAGCTAATCTAAACACATTAACAGCAGATTTAAATTTAATTGGTCAACAGCGAGCTAAAATTGATAACATTGTAAACATTGTCACTTTTAATACAGACAAGGTTGATACTTCTGGAAGAAATGAACTCTTAATGAAACTCATAACTAATTATGTATTTGAAAACCCTATATTAGGTAATGGTGTAGATTTTGCTAATTCTCAAAGCGCACATAATACAATTATTGGTGTCTGGGCAGATGCCGGGATTTTTGTTTTATTATTTTTCTTATTTATGTTAGGTAAATATTTCTTAGAAGCTATAAAAAGCCCGCCTGATATAAGATATTTTGTACTACCAATGCTATTAGTTCTATGCATATTTATGTTAAGTTTGCAAAGTGTAATAAATCAACCATATTTCATGGCTTTATTTGTGTACATGGGATATCTTGTTGATAATAAAAACATAAAAATAGCTTAACCATTAAGCTTTTATATTTCCTCATACCAAGTTAAAAAAGTACAACAAATAAAAAAATCACATAGACCACTGAATTTAATTTCCACAACTCATTTTCAACCTATTAAACACTTACTCTATACTGTTGTCTAGTTTACATTTAATCTCTAATTAATATTTCTAACCGTTTTTAAACACTTGAATTTATATTAATTAAAGAAATAGACGAATAATTCATCTTTCTTTTTACTAATTCATGCAGATAGTAGTATATAATGTCCATTCAAAGAATAATTTTGATACTTTTACACACTTGTGACATCTTTACATTTCGGATTTATAACCTATTATAATGAAGACCCAAATTTTAACCATATATGTTTTTTAATTCAATAGAATTTTTCATATTTCTACCTATTGTTTTTGGGCTTTATTGGCTCATTGGTGGTAAAAATATTAAAACCCAAAATCTTCTTGTTGCAGCTGCTAGTTACGTTTTTTACGGCTGGTGGGATTGGAGATTTCTGTCACTCATATTATTTAGCTCTTTAGTTGACTATTCTATAGGAATAGCACTTGGTAAAAATGAGAAACCAACTACTAGAAAAACATTACTTTGGATTAGTATCTGCGTTAATCTTGGCTTCTTAGGTTTTTTTAAATATTATAATTTCTTTGTAGATAGCTTAATTAATTCCTTCACGTTTTTTGGCTCAGAACTCAGTATAAATACACTTAACATTATATTACCAGTAGGAATTAGCTTTTATACGTTTCAAACGTTAAGTTATACCATTGATGTTTACAATAGAAAACTAGAACCAACTAAAGATTTTGTAGGTTTTATGGCTTTCGTTAGCTTTTTCCCACAATTAGTCGCTGGCCCAATTGAAAGAGCGACCAACCTATTACCTCAATTTTCAGTTGAACGAAAATTTGATTATAGAAACGCGGTCGATGGCTTAAGACAAGTACTTTGGGGATTATTTAAAAAAATAGTAATCGCAGATAATTGTGCTAAATATGCTAACATAATATTTAATAACCATACAGATTACAATGGAAGTACACTCTTACTGGGTGCTTTTTTCTTTGCATTTCAGATTTACGGAGATTTCTCAGGATATTCTGATATTGCTATTGGTATTTCAAGATTATTTGGCTTTAACTTAAAAAGAAACTTCGCGTTTCCTTACTTCTCTAGAGATATCGCAGAGTTCTGGAGACGTTGGCATATATCACTTTCTACATGGTTTAGAGATTACTTATATATTCCATTAGGAGGAAGTAGAGGAGGCACAAGTATGAAGGTCAGAAATACATTTATCATCTTCATTGTTAGTGGTTTTTGGCATGGAGCAAATTGGACCTTTGTAATCTGGGGAGCTCTAAACGCTATATACTTTTTACCGTTATTGCTAGCTAATAAAAATAGAGTTAACACAAATTTAGTTGCTGAAGAAAAATATTTACCTAGCATAAAAGAGCTTGGTCAGATGGGATTTACCTTTTTATTAACGTTAATAGCTTGGGTGTTTTTTAGAGCAGATAACGTTACACATGCATTTTCTTATTTAAAAGGTATCTTTTCAGAATCTCTATTTTCTTGGGTAGAAATTTTCCCGAGTACAATTTTAGGTTTAGTATTCTTTTTTATCATTACAGAATGGCTAGGAAGAAGTGGAGAATATGCTATTGAAAAAGTAGATTTTATAAACAGACCTATACGTTGGGGGTTTTATCTGCTACTAATTATATTAATGTTTGCTTTTACTGGAGAAGAACAACAATTTATCTACTTTCAATTCTAAATCATGAAGAAATTCTTAAAAAATATAATAATATTTTTTCTTCTAGCTTTAATAGTTGGAGAAATTGTTGTTAGAGTGACACACACAATGTCTGATATCCCCCAAAGAGTTATTGACGAGAATGGGATACAAAAATATTACCCCAACCAAGAAGGTTACTGGAAAGGTGGTGATCATAAATGGAGTATTAATAAATTAGGTTGGCCTGGAGAATTACCAAATAGTTATGATAATCTAATCATGATTATTGGAGATTCATATATCGAAAATTTTATGAATCCTAATGATTGTCACCAATCAGCATTCTTAAAGAAAAACATGAAAACATTTAATTTCATGGAAGCCGGTCGTTCTGGTGTGTCGCTTATTGAAGCTATGGAAATTAGTAAAAACTTAGATTCTTTAAAACCTGTAAAAACATTAGTTTACGTAAACAATAATGATTTTTACGAAAGCATTAGAGACATTAAACCCCTACAAGATATAACGCAAGTTAATCTTAAAAATGGTACAATTGTTTACGGTAAAATGAAAGCACCTTTATTTAAAAAGATTTTATATAATTGGAAATTACTTTACTATTTCTATACTCGATTTCCTTTAAATAATCAATCAGAAAATGCAGAAGCACCTACAGTTAGTGAAGCTATTGAAGAGAATAACGATATATTAAAATCAAAGTCTGAAGTATTTAATTTAATTAATTATATAAAAGACAACTACTTTATTAAAGATAAAGTCTTTGTATTTCACCCTAATAGTAATACCGAAATTATTGAACAATGTAAAAATCTTGGCTTTAATATAATTGTTTTAGACTCTAGCAAAGATGATAAAAAATGGGTATTTGATCACGATAGCCACTGGACTTGTTACGGACATGAACAAGTGGCAAAGCAAATTTCTAATGCTTTATTAAAATAGAATAATCTATAATTTAGATTTCAATTAATATCAATGAGCAATCAACCCAAAATAAAAATAATGTTTATTCTTCCTTCACTAAGTGCTGGTGGTGCAGAACGCGTTATTTCATTTGTCTCTCAAAATATAGATAAAGAAAAATTTCAACCCCTTTTAGTTATTGCTGGTTTCAAAAAAGATGCAGCTTATGATGTAAGTAATGTAGAAGTTACTTACCTTAATAAACCTAGAATTTTAACTGCATTACCTTCAATAATAAGTAGTATTAAAAACCGTAAACCGCAAATAGTAGTAAGCTCTATTTCGCATGTTAACACAGCAATGTCCATGCTCTCTCCATTTTTCAAAAAAACGAAATTTATAGGTAGAGAAGCTACAGTATTGAGTAAACGCGGCAATGAAAAGAAAATAAGACAATGGTCTCCTTTTAGATTATTGCCAAATGGCTTTAAAAACCTAGATGCTTTAATTTGCCAATCTCAAGATATGGCAGAGGATATGATTACCAATTTCAATATTCCTAAAAAGAGCATCTACGTAATTAACAATCCTATTTCTAATTTACCAGAGGTAAAACAAACACAACCTACTACTAAAATTAAAAAGTTTATTACTGTAGGACGATTAACCGAAGTAAAAGGTCATCTGAGACTTTTAGATATCCTTTCTAAATTAGATCAACCATTTAGTTATACTATTATTGGTAAAGGCAATCTAAAAGATGAAATTTTTGAAAAAGCAAAAGCTTTAGGGATTTATGATAATATTGAGCACGTCCCTTTTACAAACAAAGTCAATGATTATATCGCAGAGCACGACTTATTTTTACAAGGTTCTTATGTCGAAGGATTTCCCAATGCCTTATTAGAAAGTTGTGTCGTTGGCACACCTGTAATCGCATTTAAAGCTCCTGGAGGAACAAAAGAAATTATAGAAAATGGTATCAATGGTTTTTTAGTCGAAAACGAAGAAGAATATCTTCAAAAACTAAAAGACTCTAAAACATGGAATCCTAAAGATGTTAGAGCATCTGTTTATAAAAAATTCAATAAAGATGTAATTCTTCAACAGTACGAAGACTTATTTGAAAATATTGTAAAAAACTAAACGCTTAAATGAAACTTGGTATTTTAATATATTCATTATCCGGAGGTGGCGCAGAACGCGTCGTCTCATACCTTGTGTCTTATTGTATAAAAAACAATATAGATGTTCATTTAATTTTAATGAACCCTACTATAAAGTACGATATTCCAAAAAATACTAAGATTCATTATATTGAAAAATCCAATCCTAGCGAAAGCGGTATAAAAAAAGCTTTAAAAATACCTGTTCTAGCATATAAATATGCCAAACTCGTAAAACAACTCAAACTTACTCATAGTTTAAGCTTTTTAACCAGACCATCTTTTATTAATGTTATTGCCAGTAAGCTAACAACATATAAGTTTAAAGTAATAACAAATGAGAGAGCCTTCCCTAGCCTACAATATAGCTACAAAGGATTTCAATCGTCTTTTAACAAAACCTTAATTAAGGCACTATACAAGAAATCAGATTTAGTAATCTCTAATTCTTATGGAAATGCGGGTGACTTGGTTGATAATTTTGAAGTCCCTTCAGAAAAAATGAAGGTCATTCATAATCCCATTGACCTAAGTAAAATTGAAAATATAGAACCAAATTTATCATTCTTTGATTCTGAAAAATTCAACATTATTACACTTGGCCGTTTAGATATTGGAAAGAATCACGAAATGTTGATAAGAGCCATTCATCAACTTCAAAATCCTTTATTGCGATTATACATTTTTGGTGTTGGCGATTTACATGAAGAATTTGAACAACTTATTGAAGCACTAGAATTAAAAGAGCAAGTTTACTTAATGGGCTTTAGCCCAAACCCTTATCAATATCTTAAATCTGCAGATTTATTTATATTTGGCTCAAATCACGAAGGGTTTCCAAATGTATTATTAGAAGCTATGGCATGCAGATTACCAATATTAAGTACCAATTGCCAATCTGGCCCAAGTGAAATCATGGAATTAGAAACGGTAAAAGAAGACATAATGATTACCGATTATGGTATTTTAGTACCAATTAAGAATACAGACCTAATGGCTAAAGGCATTAGCTATTTTATAGATCATAAAACTTACACTGAAACGTGTAAAACAAATAGTAAAAGTCGGATTAAAGACTTTGAAAAAGATACCATTTTAAAGAAATATATAGATCTAATAAATAGCACAAACATAGCTCATTAGACAAAACGAATTAAAGTATGTGTGGAATTAACGGCATTATAGCAAAGACCAATAGAAACAAAGACGAAATCACATCGGTTCTTAACGCAATGAATAATCTAATTATTCATAGAGGACCAGATCAAGATGGTTTGTTTGCTGAAGAAAATGAGCAATTCACTGTTGGTATGGGAATGCGAAGATTATCTATTATAGATCTATCTTCTGGTAAGCAACCTATATTTTCAGACGATAAGCAAATTGTTATTGTTTTCAATGGAGAAATCTACAACTATAAGGTTTTAAAAGCCAAACTACTAACCGAAGGTGTAACATTCAACACCTCCAGTGACACCGAAGTCATCTTAAAAGCCTACGAAAAATATGGAGTAGAATCCTTTCAATGGTTAGATGGCATGTATGGTTTTAGCATTTATGACAAAAACATCAACAAACTATTTATTGCTCGTGATTTCTTTGGTGAAAAACCACTGTATTACACACACACAGATAACGAATTTATTTGGGCATCTGAATTAAAGTCAATTATTAAAACTATTGATTTTACTCCTAATATTTCAAAAAAAGGATTAAATCTTTATTTTAGATTAACCTACATTCCTGCTCCTCACACTATATACGATAACATATATAAATTACAAGCCAATCACTATATCACATATGATTTAGCGTCACACAATACGACAATTCATAAAATCAACGCTGAACCAAAACCAAAGCCAATCAATATTTCTTTTGAAGATGCAAAAGCAAAAACAAAAGATTTAGTGTACAAAAGTGTCGATAGCAGATCTATTGCAGATGTTGGTTTAGGTACCTTTTTATCAGGAGGCGTAGATTCTTCTATCATTTCACTATGCTTAGCACAGTCTACAGACAGAAAAATAGACACCTTCTCTATAGGATTTAAAAAAGCATCTTACGATGAAACTGATAAATCTAGAGTGGTTGCAGATATGGTAAATAGTAATCATCACGAATTTATTATTGATGAAGATGATCTTAAAAACAATATTCACGAAATTCTAGTCAATTTCGACGAGCCTTTTTCAGATACAGCTGCGCTACCAACACATTTGCTTTCAGAAAAAACAAGAGAACACGTTACGGTGGCCCTAACAGGAGATGGAGGCGACGAAGTATTTGGTGGCTACAATAAGTACTACATTGGCAAAATGAACAAGAGGTACACAGGTATTGTTCCTAAAGGTTTTCATAAAACTATTGCCGGATTAAGCAATAAATACCTCATTAATAAAGATGATACACGTGGAAAAAAATTCCAAATCAACAAACTGTTAAATGCTATTGATTACGATGGCGATTTTTATTGGGATATCATTTCATTAGCAAACACAAGTGCGCAGCTCGAGGAAATTATGTCTCCAGATTTTTATGATTCAAATATTTTTCAAGAATACAAAGATGTTTTAGGCAAACAAAAGATTGAATCTTTAACCGATTTTAGATTGGTCGATAAAATCTTAAGTCTAGAAGGCGGAATGCTTGCCAAAGTAGACAGAACAAGTATGATGACCTCTCTAGAATGTAGAGCCCCTTTCTTAAACAAAGAATTATGGGAGTTTGCTAATACACTACCAGAAAACTATTTAATGAAAGGCTGGAACAAAAAACACATTTTAAAAGAAGCCTTTAGAGATCAGTTTCCTGATGAGTTTTTAGAAAAAAGCAAAAGCGGATTTGGATCTCCAACAGGAGATTGGTTAAGACAAAGTCTTAGAAAAGAAATAGAAAGCTATATAGAACCTGAATTATTAAAGTCTCAAGGCATATTTAATGTCGAAGTAATCACTAAATTAGTTCAAGATCATTTAGACAGTAAAAAAGACAGCACGTTTAGAGTGTGGTCTTATTACTGTTTCCAAAAATGGTATAAGTTTAATTTCTTGAAGCAAAACTAAATCGAAATGAATAAAAAAAGAATTTTACTTATAGCATCTTATGATGGTTCTCTCATTAGATTTAGAGGAGATTTTATTAAAAGCCTTGTCGATGATGGATTTGAAGTATTTACCGCAGCTCCAGATTATGCTGATGAATTTCGTCAAAACATCAAAGACCTCGGAGCAACACCTTTAGAGTTTAAATTACAACGTACAGGCCTTAACCCTTTTAAGGATTTTAAATCCATTTTAGAATTAAAATCCTTAATGAAAGAGAACAAAATAGATTTGGTTTTTCCATACACCGTAAAACCTGTAATCTATGGCTCAATGGCGGCCAATATGTGCAAAATACCTGTAATTTCATTAATCACAGGCTTGGGTTATGCGTTTACAGGCTTAACAGCAAAAGCACGATTATTACAACGCTTTAATGAAACATTATACAAACTTTCAATACGAAAGAATAAGGTTATAGTATTTCAAAATAAAGATGATTATCAACTTTTTTTAGACCGAAAAGTGATTTCTAAAAAACAAAAAGTTGATTTCGTAAGTGGCTCTGGTGTAAACCTTAACCAGTTTTCATTTAAAGAAAAAGATGCATCAGACAGCGTGAGCTTTCTTTTAGTAGCAAGACTAATAAAAGAAAAAGGAATTGCACTTTATATGGAAGCTGCTAAAATCTTAAAAGCCAAATACCCTAAAGCCGAATTTCATCTGATAGGAGCTCCAGAAACATCACCTTCTGCCATTAGTGAAGACGAACTAAAAGTACTACACAAAGAAGGAGTTATTGTCTTTCACGGAAGTCAAAATAACATTCCAGAACATTTAAACGCAAGAGATGTTTTTGTTTTACCAAGTTATTACAGAGAAGGCCTACCAAGAACCACATTAGAAGCTTGTGCTTGCGGAAACCCAATTATTACAACAGATTCTGTTGGCTGTAGAGAATCTGTAAAAGAAGGTGTAAATGGTTTTTTAATAAAACCGCAAAGCCTTGAAGCTTTAGTAGAACCTATGGAATTTTTCATTAATAATCCTGCTAAAATTAAGGAGATGGGAATAAACAGCAGAACATATGCAGAAGAACGATTTGATGTAAACATCATTAATAACGATCTCATCAACTTAATTAAAAAAGAGCTATAACAAATTGCTATAATTTTTTTTAATGAAACTCATTCTTAAAATCCTAAACAAACTTCCGATTGTAATTATACTAGTTTTAGTACTAGGCGTTTTAAGTACGTTTATGGATTTTGGCATAATATCTGTTTTTTTTAGCATTACAATGCCATTAATTTTTATTGCTAATGCAATATTAGCTCTATATGGTATATTCAAAAAAAAATACATATACCTAATTGGGGTTATCGTGTTTTTTCTTTTCAATAGCTTCTTTTATCAATTCTCTAGAACTACTAACGTAGAAACAAAAGACTCAATTAGTCTATTAACTTACAATGTCAGATCCTTTAGCCAAGTCTTATACGCTTCAAAATCAAACCAAAGTCCGTTTACTGAAATAGAAAAGTTTATTAACTCTTTAAGTCCTGATATCTTAGTTTTTCAAGAATCTTCCTATAAAGAAAGCAAAAAAATAAAAGATTACCCTTACCGTTTTATTGGCTACAAAGAAAATTCAGAAAAATCGCTTCTTACCATTTTTTCCAAGTACCCAATAGTTAATAAAGGGTATGTAGACTTTCCTAATTCAAAAAATGATGCCATTTATGCAGATATAAAAATTCAACAAGACACTATTAGAGTTTATAACACACATCTGCAATCTTATGTTATTTCACCATACATAATCGCGAATAGATTTAGTGGTTTTAACTATTGGGAAAACTTAAATAACACCATCACAAAACAAGTAGAACAGGCTAATTTAATTAAAGATCACGCGAACAAATCAAATAAAAAAACCATTATTACAGGAGATTTTAATGCAACTCCATATAGCTTACCTTATAGAAAATTAAAAAAAGGATTCAATGATTCTTTCATAACGAATGGTAATGGAATTGGAAAAACATATGCTCACAGAAGGTATCCATTACGCTTAGATTACTTTCTTTATGATGATCAATTTAAAGTATTAAGTCATGATAATTTTAATTTAAAACTATCTGATCACGAACCAATATTTGTTAAATTTAAAATAAAGCAACTATAGTACTAGATTTCACTTTAACGATATCTTCAACAATATATTAATCTAGACAATAGATATTTAGAAAGTTTAAACTTAAAATTATTTCATTAATTTTCTAAATGGCCATAAAAGAATAAAAATTGATTTTATAAAATAAGAATCAATAGATTTTATATAATCTTTTAAAGGGTATTCGAGATATAAAGTTGAACGTATAGTTATATAAATTGTTTTAAGAAAAAATATTGGAGATTTAAAAAAATATTTATCAAAAAACCAATCAAATACAGCTAAACCTTTAAGAACAGTACCAAATGCACTTCTTGCCGTCATTGGTGTATTCATGATGGACCCCTCTACTCCTACATGATAAATTCTAAGTATTTTATTTACACATTTAGTCAAGAAACCATTACTCGCTACAGGATCCCATATCATACTTTCAGGTACAAAACCATAATTAAGCATCCTTGGATTCACAATAATACTCCTTAATACATCTGTTTTTGTAAAGCCCCATTTTTCACCAATTATTTTGCCAGCAATACGAGCCTCAAATGTGTTACAATAAAAAGGGTCTTCTGGAAATAAATCACCAACACGTGATCCATACTGATCTTCACACAAAACTGTTACAGCTGCCACCTTTGGTTTTAATTCATCTGGAATTTCTTCATACTCGTTATTAAAAAATTCAAGTGCATTTGGATAACATTCATCATCACCATCAAATGTCAATAAAAATTCGCCTTTAGCTAATTTTATAGACTGAATGAAACAACTCATCTTATGCTTGTTCTCAATATTATTTACATAATTTATATTTAAAGGAGATGTTTCAACTATTTTAGAAATAACTTCATGTGATTTATCTGATGAAGCATCATTTATTACAAGCCATTCAAAATCTTTAAATGTTTGTTTAAGTAACGAATCATGAACTTTCTTTATTGAATTTTCGCAATTATAAACAGGTGTGAATACCGTAAATTTATATTTGTATGATGTTGATGGTTGCTTCCGATATACAGGTATTAACTCTTTAAAATTCATATTAACATATATTAGTATCAAGATTAAAAATAATCTCGAGAAAAGACATTTAAATATCGTATATATCTAATCTAAAAATCTAAGTTATAGGTTAATCTTAATATCAGCAACAAAACTAGATGAAAAGACAATAAACCCTATAATAAACGTCCCGCTTTATTAACTTACCTACCTAAATTACACAATCATTTTTCTTAAATTTCCAGAGTACTACTTTATAATAAACAACCTATAACTTTATTTTTTTATATCAGATCTCCGTTTTAGCTATCATAAATTTTAAATCTGAGCTAAACCTATAGCAAACTTCACATGCTAAATCCTAATATATCATTGCTCTCTAGTAAAGTAATAAAAATTCTTAATTTTGATATTTATAAAATGTAAAACTATTTGTAGCAATTTTAATCATTAAAAAATTAAGAGCAACACTAAAATCAAAAATAAAAACAGTTTATTTGCATTGTTTTGGGAATTATAACAGATAGAAAAATAAGAAATATGTATACTGTAATTATTAAACGTTTATTAGATTTTACAGCAGCTTTAATTGGGCTAATTCTAATTTCACCACTTTTTATAATACTTATAATTATCTTAAGTATCTCAAACAACGGAAAGCCTTTCTTTTACCAAAGAAGAACAGGAAAGCATGGTAAAATTTTTACAATTATCAAGTTAAAAACCATGACCGATAAAACAGATGCTAATGGAGAACTATTACCAGCATTAGAACGTGTTACTAAAACCGGCGATATTTGTAGAAAATACTCACTAGACGAAATCCCTCAATTACTTAATATACTAAAAGGAGATATGAGTCTAATAGGGCCTCGCCCACTTTTGCCAGAGTATCTAAAACACTATAATAAAGAACAAAACAGAAGACACGAAGTAATGCCAGGTATTACAGGTTGGGCTCAAATTAATGGAAGAAACACAATTACCTGGGAACAAAAATTTGAATATGATGTTTATTACGTTGATCATCTATCCTTTTTACTAGATTTAAAAATCTTATGGCTTACCTTCTACAAAGTAATAAAGAAAAGTGACATCAATAGTTCTGAAACACTCGACATGCCTATGTTTACAGGAACAAAAACAACACAAGACCAATAACTTCAATCATAAAGCTAAAGATTTAATGATGAAAGAAATCACAGACAAGAAAGAGTGGAATGCTATTTTAGAACAAATAGAAAACTATGATTTTTACCACACATACGACTACCATAACATTTCTAAAAACGAGGGTGAAACCCCTATTTTATTAACCTATACAAAAGACAAAGCTACAATAGCCCTACCTATTTTACTCCGTAAGATTCCTAATACAATATATTCTGATCTTACATCTGTTTACGGTTATGCAGGCCCACTATGTAATGTAGACGTAAACACGTATGATTTTAGTGATTTTAAAACAACTTTTAACGCTTATTTAGATTCTAATAACATCGTGTCTGTTTTTAGCAGATTACACCCTTACATTCAACAAGATAGAATATTAGAAAACTTAGGAGATACCGTAAGCTTAGGTGACGTTGTAAATATTGATGTTTCATTACCAATAGAACAGTCACGTATGGCATATGGAAAATCCAATAAAAACCAAATAAACAAACTAAGAAAACAATGTGAAGTTGTTAAAGCAGAAACTAAAGAAGAAATCCTTGAGTTTGTAGATATCTATTACGAAAACATGAAACGTCTAAATGCTAAAGAAAACTACTTTTTTAGTAAAGAGTATTTTCTTAACTTCATGGAAATTAGCGATTTTGATACAGATATCCTTTTAGTTAGACACCTAGAATCTAACACTTTTGTGGCAGGTTCAATGTTTGTAAAAACAAAACAAATTGTACAATACCACTTGTCTGGTACACGCACAGAACACCTAAGACTAAAACCATCAAAATTATTCTTAGATGAAATGCGACTACAAGCTACACAGCAAGGTTTTAAGGTTTTTAATCTTGGTGGAGGACTAGGAAGTGAACACGACTCTTTATTTGAATTTAAAGCTTCTTTTTCTAAGGATTTCAGAACTTTTAAAGTATGGAAATACATTGTTAATCATGATATTTACGATGAATTATCTCAACAAAAAGATGAAACAGATTTTTTTCCTAAATACAGATCGTAATAATTCATTCTTATACACAAGCCTCCTTTTCATTATTGATTTTAAAACTCGTACTAACACTAAATAAGCTTATGATTTTTAAGTATATTAAGATAGTATACGAGACACAAACCTAATTTTAATCTCAAACACTAATCAAACGATGATATTAGAGTTTTAGAGTGTTTTTTATCTGATTTTTATACCTTTAAAAATCAGATAAACCTTATATATCGTGTAAATTTAGCAGTTTATCGTAAATTTATATTTTTGTTTCTTGGTTTAAACTATTAGGACTTATATTAGCACCATAAATGCTAATTAATTTTAGGTCCCAAATACCTCTAATTAACAACTTTAGGTACTAAACTAACTTAAAGAATTAACCTATGAATACTAAAATATGGCTCTCATCACCGCACATGAGTGGTAATGAACAATCTTACATAAAAGAAGCTTTTGACTCTAATTGGGTAGCACCTTTAGGACCAAATGTTAACGGCTTTGAAAACGACTTACAATCTTATCTTAATGAAGATATTCATGTTGCAGCTTTAGCATCAGGTACGTCTGCCCTTCACTTAAGCCTTATTTTATTAGGTGTTAGTCATGGAGATGAGGTAATATGCCAAAGCAAAACGTTTTCAGCTTCTGCTAACCCTATTGTATACCAAGGTGCAACTCCTGTTTTTGTAGATAGTGAAAGGGAAACATGGAACATGTGCCCTATTCAACTAGAAATCGCAATAAAAGATAGAATTGCAAAAGGAAATAAACCGAAAGCAATTGTTGCGGTGCATTTATACGGAATGCCTTATAAAGTAGACGAGATTAACAATATCGCATTAAAATATAACATTCCTGTTGTAGAAGACAGCGCTGAATCATTAGGAAGTACTTACAAAGGTAAAAATTGTGGCACTTTCGGTGATTTTTCAATATTATCCTTTAATGGCAATAAAATCATAACAACCTCTGGAGGTGGTGCTTTAGTTACAAAAACGCAAAAACAGAAAGAGCAAGCTGTTTTCTTAGCCACACAAGCAAGAGATAATGCACCACATTATTTACACTCTCAAATAGGCTACAATTATAGAATGTCTAATATCGTTGCTGGTATTGGCCGTGGTCAAATGACTATTTTAGACAGTCACGTAGCTAAACGTCGTTCAAATCACGAATTTTACGTAAATGCTTTTAAAGACAATACTAAAATCACATTTTTAAACGAACCTGAAGGTTATTTTTCTAACCGTTGGCTATCTTGTATTCTGTTAGATTCTGAAAGCACACGAGAAGGTTTAAGACTCGCTTTAGAAAAGGAAAACATAGAATCTAGACCTTTATGGAAACCAATGCACCAACAACCCGTTTTTAAAGATGCACCTAGCTATCTTAACGGAGTTTCTGATGAATTATTCGAAAAAGGCTTATGTTTACCTAGCGGATCAAATTTAACTGATATTGAATTAAATAGAGTAGTTTCTGCTATAAATACGTATTTTGTATCATGATAGTTAAATATCTAAATAAAATATCTAAGAAATATGCCTCAAAATGGCTAGTGCTGTTATTTGATATATCAATAATAGTTGCTACATTTTTTATGGCATACCTTATTAGGTATAATTTCATCATAGAGTTTGACTTCTCTACCCTTTTGATGCAAATTCCATATGTTATTGTTGTAGCTACAATTAGCCTAATAGCTGTTGGGACATACAAAGGTGTAGTTCGATTTACAGGATTTAAAGATATTGTCAACATTATAATCGGAGCTAACATTTTAGCAACTATACTTATCTGCTGTACTTTTGCGAGTAGAAAGTTTATGAATGAAGATAGCCTTTTTGACATCTCCGGCTCAATCATCTATATCCACTTATTACTTAACATATTATTCTTAATTGGGGCTAAATTGTTTATAAAATCTCTTTATAACCATATTACTCAAGACTTTCAATCTATTTCTAATGTTTTAATTTTTGGAGCTGGTAATTCTGGCATGTTAACTTATGATGCCATTCAAAACGATACTAAAAACGGCGTTGAAGTTGTTGGTTTTGTTGATGATGATGAAAGAAAAATTGGAAAGAAAATAAACCTATTAAAAGTTTACAACATCAACTCTATTGACGAGGATTTCATTAAAAAGAATGATGTTGAAGATGTCATAATTTCAATTCAAAATATAGATCCTACAAGGCTACTTCAAATTACTAGTAATCTTTTTTCACTCGGACTTAAAGTTAAAATTGTACCTCCAGTTCAAAGCTGGATTGATGGAGACTTAAGTGTAGGACAAATTAAAGAAGTTAAAATTGAAGACCTTCTTGGAAGAGACCCAATTAATATTAAAAACCCAGATTTAGAAGAACAGTACGACAATAAAGTAATTTTAATTACTGGTGCAGCCGGATCTATTGGAAGTGAAATTTGCAGAAAAGTTAGCTTATATAATTATAAAAAGTTAATCCTTGTAGATAATGCAGAATCTGCACTTTACGATATTCAACAAGAATTTAGACAACAAGGTTTAGAAAATATTGATGCTGTTGTAGCAGATGTACGAAACAGAACTAGAATAGATCAAATTTTTAATCAATACAAACCTAAAATTGTCTTTCACGCCGCTGCATATAAACACGTGCCTTTAATGGAAAACAACCCTTTTGAAGCAGTTAGCGTTAATATTGGAGGTACTAAAAACGTTGCAGATATCTCTGTAAAACACAGTGTAGATAAGTTTGTTTTAATCTCTACTGATAAAGCGGTAAACCCTACAAATGTCATGGGTGCAACTAAACGAATTGCAGAGCTTTATGTAACTTGTCTTAAAGGAAAAGGACACACAAAGTTTATAACCACAAGATTTGGAAACGTTTTAGGATCTAACGGATCTGTAATTCCGTTATTTAAAAAACAAATTGAAAAAGGAGGACCTCTAACAGTAACTCATAAAGATATTACACGTTACTTTATGACTATACCAGAAGCATGTCAGCTTGTATTAGAAGCAGCAGCCATGGGTAATGGTGGTGAGATTTTTGTTTTTGACATGGGCGAACCTATTAAGATATTTAATTTAGCCACCAACATGATTATCCTTTCTGGATTAAGATATCCTGAAGACATAGATATCAAAATAACAGGTTTAAGACCAGGTGAAAAAATATACGAAGAACTTTTAGCTGACGGTGAAAACACCAAAAAAACATATCACGACAAAATAATGATTGCTAAATCAAGACACGTTGATATTATAACAGTTGAAAGTCAAATTAATAAACTTACTAAGATAAACTCTTTAACCCAACCGTTAGAAATCGTTTCTTCCATAAAGTTTTTAATACCTGAATACATCTCTAATAACTCTACTTTTGAAGTATTAGACAAAAAAAAATAATCCCATTTTTACTAAACCCATAAATTAACTCAAATGAAAACACGTATCCTTATTATCTCGATATTAGCGATTATTAACGCTACATCATGTGCGTCTAGAAAAGATATTGTTTACTTTCAAGACAAACCACTAGAAGAAGGACTAATTGCTTCTGAAGCAACTCAGTTAATTTATAAACCAGATGATATCTTAACAATTAACGTTTCAGCATTAGACCCTGATACTGTTAGGCCTTTTAATTTACCTATAGTATCTAATAATACAAACGATTTAAGAAACGCTCAAGGAACGCAACAACAACAAACATACTTAGTAGATCACAATGGTAATATAGAATTCCCAGTATTAGGCACCATAAAAGTTGAAGGCTTAACACGTACAGACTTAACAGCACTGTTAGTTGAGCGTATTAAGAGTATGGTAAATAACCCTATTGTTAATGTAAGACTAGCTAATTTTACAGTCACAGTTATTGGAGAAGTTTCTAATCCTGGGACATTTACAATGCAAGACGAAAGAGTGACACTCCTAGAAGCTCTTGGTTATGCAAATGATTTAACTATATTTGGTAAACGAAAAAATGTAAGGCTAATTAGAGAAATAGACGGTAAAAAGAAGTTTGCTGAAATTGATTTAACATCCATAAACACCGTAAATTCTCATTTATACTATCTACAGCAAAATGATGTTATTTATGTTGAACCAAATAATGCTAAAATTAGATCGTCTACTTACAACCAAAACAATGGAGTATTAATATCTGCAATAGGCACATTAACAACCATATTAGCTGTATTCTTAATAAAATAAGTACCAATTAAAATATTATATGGAATCCAACCCTGTTTCAAAACCGAATGAAATTAGACAAAGTGTAGATTTATTCCTATCTAACTGGAAAATTCTGCTTTTCTGTAGTGTCGTTGCCCTATTTCTAGGCTATACTTATTTACGTTACACTACTTATCAATACAACGCTAATGCAACTATTAAAATAATAGACGAAAAGCAATCTAAAAAACTTCCTTCTATTGGAGAAATGACTAGTGGTGGACTATTCTCAGATGGTACAGATAAAATTAAAGATGAAATTGAAACCATTCAGTCAAGAACCTTAATTTCTAATGTTGTAAAAGCCTTAGATCTTAATATTAGATGTTTTGCAGAGGGTAATATAAAAGAGCGTGAAATTTATAGAAACCCACCTGTAAAACTAAGTTTTTTCGCAAGTGACTCTATCATACATCAAGTAGATACGACCTTGTATATTAAAATAAAATCCCCAACTCAATTTTTAGCATTTAAAAAGGAAGGAAAATCTTTAATTGACAGAGACGAACAAACAGGTGTTCCATACACATTTGGAGAAAAAATAAAAACAGGCTTTGGAGGCATGGTGTTAACACCAAATATTGGAGACCACGCTCCAGTTATAGGAAGTAATTTAAAAATATCTATAACCTCTGTTAGCAAAGTCGTAAACAGCTATCAACGAAAAATAAAAGTATCAACAGATAAAGGATCAAGTGTTATTAAATTAGACCTTAACGAAAGTAATTCCTACAAAGCTGTTGATATTTTAAATCAAATCATAGATGAATACAACAATGACGTACTCTTAGATAAAGAGTCTGTTGTCAAAACAACTTCTGACTTTATAAACAATAGACTTAAGCAAGTTTCTGAGGAATTAGAAAAAGTAGATTACACAGCAGAAGACTTACAAAAGAAAGAAGGTTTAACAGCTTTAGACTCTAGAGCCGACTTAAACCTACAAACAGGACAACAATTACAATCTCAAATTTCTTCTACTGCAAATAACATAGAAATGTTATCGTTTTTAGAAGAGGAAATTAGTAGTACAAACAAAAGTAACGACATGCTACCAGCCGACATAGGAATTGGCGACTCTAACACATCTCAAGTTATAAAAAGACACAATGAGTTAGTAGCAGAACGCGACAGAATTTTAAGAAACTCAACAACTAAGAACCCAGTTGTTATTCAACTGAATAACCAGATAGAATCTTTAAAATCTAACCTTCTTAATTCGGTAAAAAACATAAAACAAACGTCTCTACTCACTCTTAACAACCTAAGCAGAGACAATGCTCGAATACAAGGTAGACTCTCAGCAGCACCTAAAAAAGCGCGCCAGTTTAGAGACATTAAAAGACAACAAGATATTAAAGAGTCTCTTTACCTTTATTTATTAGAAAAACGAGAAGAATCAGCAATAAGGCTAGGCATGTACACTCCTAATGCAAAGATAATCGACAGTGCTTATTCTTCACACAAACCAGTAGCACCAAATAAAATGATCGTATACATTGCATCATTATTATTTGGCCTAGGTATTCCTATTGCTTTTATTTATATATCAGATTTACTCAACACAAAAATCTATAAAAAAGAAGATTTAGTAGACACTTTAAACATCCCTTATTTAGGAGACATACCAAAAAGCTCTAAGAAGCAAAAATTAGTAAAGAAAATTGATTATTCACCAAAGGCAGAAGCTTTTAGAATTGTAAAGTCTAATATAGATTTTATGCTAAGAAACATAAAAGGTCGCTCTAAAAAATTATTTATCACCTCTACTGTTCCGCAAGAAGGAAAATCGCATACAAGTTCAAACCTTGCGGCATCAATTGCTTTTTCTGGCAAATCTGTACTCCTTATAGAAACAGACATTAGAGTTCCTAAATTACTTGAGTATCTTAACATCAAAGATCAGTCAAAACAAGGGCTTTCAGATTACATTGCTGATACATCTTTAAAACCTCAAGATATTGTCTTAAA
Source organism: Winogradskyella damuponensis (assembly GCF_039538385.1). Classification (NCBI taxonomy): domain Bacteria; kingdom Pseudomonadati; phylum Bacteroidota; class Flavobacteriia; order Flavobacteriales; family Flavobacteriaceae; genus Winogradskyella; species Winogradskyella damuponensis. The sequence continues at coordinate 229,074 of NZ_BAABCB010000018.1, forward strand.
ACACGAAGACAATCCACTCTTAGACATTATTTCATCTGGAACAATTCCTCCTAACCCATCTGAATTGTTAATGAATGAAAGAGTAGAAGAACTCTTTAACTATTTTGACACTAAGTACGATTATATTGTTGCAGACACTTCTGCTGTAGGTATTGTTAGTGACACACTACTTATTTCTCATTTAGCAGACATGTTTATCTATGTTGTAAGTGCGGATAATATAGACAAACGCTTACTCCAACATGTTGCACTACCATTATATACAGAAAAAAGACTACCTAATATGACAATGCTATTAAACAGCGTTAGCTTAGGCAAAAAAGGATACGGCGGTTATGGTTACGGCTATGGCTACGGAAATAACCCCCAAAGAAAGAAAAAATGGTATAAATTTGGTAAGTCATAACAAATCACACCAAGTTACATTAATAAAAAAAAGCCACTAAATAAAATTAGTGGCTTTTTTATATAACAAAAACAAAAGTTTACAATTTTCGTCGTTTTCGTTCCGTTTTTAATAATGATAACTCTCTACTCGTTTGCCCCGAAACTGAAGTGTTTTCCTCTGCCCTTCTAATTAAATAAGGCATCACATCTTTTACCGGTCCAAACGGAATATACTTTGCTACATTATAACCTTGAGCCGCCAAATTAAAGCTAATATGATCACTCATACCAAATAACTGCCCAAACCATATCCTATTATCTTCTTTAGAAATGTTATGAGTTTTCATAAGATCCATAGCTAAGTAGCAACTTAATTCATTATGTGTACCGATAAAAACTGATATATCTTTTAAATTTTGAAGTATATAATTTAAGGTTTCATCAAAATTATCGTCAGTCGCTTTTTTATTTTCACAAATTGGCGAATCATATCCTTTATCCAAAGCACGTTCGCGCTCCTTCTCCATATATGCTCCTCTAACAATCTTCATTCCAATTTTAAAACCGTCTGCTTTAGCACGTTTATGCAATTGCTTTAAATAATCTAAACGATCCCAACGATACAACTGTAAAGTATTATAAACTACAGCAACATCTTTATTATAGCGACGCATCATTTCTTCTACCAAATCATCTGCAGCATCTTGCATCCAACTTTCTTCCCCATCAATTAAAACTTCAACATCTTTTTCCTTGGCTAATTTACAAACAGCATCAAACCTTCCTACTATTCTACCCCATTCAGCCTCTTCTTCACTTGTTAAAACAACACCTTCTGTTTTTTTCTGATACAATAAAAACCGACCAAAACCTGTTGGTTTAAACACCACTATTGGCATTGCTTCCCGTTCATCACAGAAGTTTATAATCTTCAATATTTTTGCTAGCGCATTATCAAATTGATTTTCTACAGATTTACCTTCTACAGAATAATCCAGAACCGAACTCACTCCTTTTGTATAAAGCTTATCTATTACTGGCAAGCAGTCATCTTCATTAACTCCACCACAAAAATGGTCAAAGACAGTAGCTCTAATTAATTTTTCTACGGGTAAATGCGCTTTTAAAGCAAAGTTTGTTGCAGCCGTACCAATACGAACCAAAGGTTCAGATGATATCATTTTAAATAAAAAGTAGGCACGTTCTAATTCTGAGTCCGACTTTAATTCAAAGGCAGTCTCTGTATTTTCAAAGAGTGAGCGATCAATCATTAGCTAAATAATATATGTACAAATATATTTATTAATCATTTACTTTTTCTGAAAAAGGAAGTATTTTCACATCATCAATTTAGATATTTTAAAATGGATTCTATTTCTACAAAAAATGCCACAGTTTTTTTTAATTCTGAAGTCTATACAGCGTTAAATAATTACCTAAAAACCGACAAACCTTCCAAGATATTTATTCTTGTAGACACCAATACTCACGACTATTGTTTACCTGCGTTTTTGGAACGCATAGAGTCTGGCGACATAGTCATTGAAGTCATGGAAATACCAAATGGTGAAGACCACAAAACCATAGATATCTGTACAGGTGTTTGGGAAGCTCTATCTGAATATAACGCAGATCGCAAAAGTTTATTAATTAACTTAGGAGGAGGAGTTGTTACAGATTTGGGTGGTTTTGTAGCAAGTACATACATGCGAGGCATCGCTTACATAAACATTCCAACAACACTATTAGCCATGGTAGATGCTTCAGTTGGAGGAAAAACGGGAGTTGATTTAGGCGCCTTAAAAAATCAAATAGGAATTATAAATGAAGGAGTAATGGTTGGAGTTGACACCTCTTACTTAGATACTTTACCTCAAAATGAAATGGTTTCTGGTTTCGCAGAAATGCTAAAACATGGTTTAATTTACGATAAAACCTACTGGAGCACCTTAACACATCTTGAAAAATTAGACATTTCTGATTTAGACCAATTGATTTATGACTCTATCATCATCAAAAATGAAGTGGTAACATCTGACCCAACAGAGAAAGGCCTAAGAAAAATTCTAAATTTTGGTCATACTTTAGGTCACGCAATTGAAAGCTACTTTCTAGAAAACGCAGATAAGACACCATTATTACACGGAGAAGCTATTGCAATAGGCATGCTATTAGAAAGCTACCTATCAACTAAAATATGCGGCTTAAGCCAAGAAGAATTTGAGATAATTTCTTCAGGAATACTCAAAACATTCTCTAAAGTTGAAATCAATAAAAACGACCAAAAAGTAATCATAGATCTATTACAGTACGACAAAAAGAATAGTTATGGCGTTGTAAAATTTGTATTACTTGAAGCCATTGGCAAACCCAAAACAGACTGTGTAGTTCACAACGACCTTATTTTAGAAGCTTTTGATTATTATGCTCATTAGAGATAACGGTCTTTTACAATTTGAGTATGGTGATTTTCATGACCTGTTAAAATATATCCTATTGCCCTCACAGAAATAGGACAGCCACTCGCCTCACCCACTTGTTCTAAAGCAGCTGAATCAAAACTTCTATACAACGCTATAGAAGCCTGCCTTACAGCCTTATACTCATCTATTATGTTAACTAAAGAGCGTTTGCTTGCGTTAGCTGTAATAGCATAGTCGTCTTGTTCATACCCGGCCAATGGCGTTTTATCCTCTCGCGCTATTCGTAATGCTCTATATGCAAAAACACGTTCAGTATCTATAATATGAAGTAACACATCCTTGGGAGTCCATTTCCCTTCTGCGTAAGCGTAATTATGCTTGTCTTGCGCTAAGCCCGAATAAAACAACACTACAGAATCTAAATTTTGTTCTAAACCCTCAATGATATCTATGCTTGTGGCATTATCAATATACCATTTATAATACATGTCATATTCGTTATTATTAAGTGTATTAGAAATCATAATTATATAAATTAAAAAAGCCCTTCGTAAACTAACTAAGGGCTTTTGTATATTTTATTGTTTTAATTACAACTCATTAAAAATGGTATGCATTAAACGTTTTTTATCATTAAGACTTTCTTCTAAAGAAATCATAGTTTCAGTTCTGTAAACACCTTCTATATCATCTAACATAAAGATAATTTCTTTAGCATGCATAGTATCTTTAGCTCTAATCTTACAGAAGATATTAAATTTCCCTGTGGTAATATGAGCAACTGTCACATAAGGTATATTGTTAATTCGCTCTAAAACAAACTTAGTTTGCGATGTATTTTGAAGAAAAACTCCTACATATGCAATAAACGAATAATCTAATTTTTGATAATCTAATGTTAAAGAAGAACCTTTAATAATTCCCGCTTCTTCCATTTTTTTAACACGCACATGAACAGTACCAGCAGAAATCAATAATTTTTTCGCAATATCTGTAAATGGAATACGTGTATTATCAATAAGCATATCGAGAATTTGGTGGTCAATCTCATCTAATTTAAATTTTGCCATAATCATATAATCTTTAAAGTAAATGCAAAAATAGAACATTTACACTAACGATATTGCATAAAAATTGAATTATTTTAAGGTTTCAATAAGATTTCCTCATTATTTAACATTGCGAAAACGATTTCGTTACCCAAAATTAATTCCGAATTTCCTGTAGTTTTAAAAACCCTACCTTTTGCATCAACTTCTTTATGACCAAAATGATTAAGCAGTTTTTCTAATTTTACTATTTTAGGAACAAAATGCAGTTTTTTGTCCACCAACACTTCTTCATATTGAATAGCTACATCTATTAAATCGGTGTTTCCTGCTTTTAATTTCGTATCCCTAATAATAATATCATAAAAACATTTTGCATTTTCAGGAATATCAAAATAACTCTTATAACCTCCAATAGCAACACCCTTAGCAATCGTAAACAATCCTGACAAAATAGCAATAAACATTAAACGCCTCACCTCTTCCCTTTCATAATCATTTGTATAATGACCAGCTTCATAAAGCAATGTTGGCACGCCTAAATTTTGAAAGGTATCACCAACACAACTAAGACTAAAACCATCATCATAACGCCCAATCCCATTTGGAATCTCATTTTGAAGTACAGTATTTATCTCTGCAATAATAGCCATAGCCACCTTTCTATTATCTGTTAAAGAACGCTCTTCATCTTGCGAAGGTGATAAAAATGAAAGTGTAGCAACGTTGTTTTTTTCTCCAGCACTAAAAATAGTACGCTGTCCATGAAGGTTAAAACAATAATTTGGCATAAAATCGTCATAAGCCTGACGTAAAATCTTACTTTCTGGCTGAGATAAATTTTGTGCGTCCCTGTTTAAGTCTACTAGATTCGCATTTAAACGCGTGTATTTTTCAGCTCCATCAGGATTTAATATAGGAATAACCACCAACGTACATTGCTCTAATATACCTTTTGTGAAATTATTTTCAGTTTCAAACAAATTAAAACAATCAAAAAGCGCCTTAGTAGATGTCGATTCGTTTCCGTGCATTTGAGACCATAATAAAATTTTGATTGGTCCATGCCCAAATTTCAAACTGTAGATTGGTCGTTTTTCAACAGAATATCCAAGCGTAGAAATCTTAGATTTTGGTAATTTTTCTAAACACTTTTCTATATCAGAATTGGTTATATAACGACCATATAATTCTGTTGTTTTTACAGAAGAAAACACATCATTTAAAAGCTCTAAATTCATATCATTATTTTGATGTTACAAATGTAATCATTTGAAATTTTACATTTGTAAACAGTAATTATTCTGATTTTTGTTACAATGTTAAACAGATAGTATTAGAAAAGACACAGCTATTTATATGCTTTTTGAAAATAATTCAATAAACAATATATTTTCATCTCAATTAACATATTATCAGTAATATAACACACAAAATCAAACCTAAAGTTTAACTATAATAAAATATAAACAGAACCTTTAGCTACAATTACAATACTATTGATTACATTTGTAACATCACAAAAACAAATCTAAGGTTTACAATGATAAACTCATCAGAATTTACACAACGCCTACAGAAGGTCATGGATTTTTACAGTGAAACAGCATCTAGTTTTGCTGAAAAAATCGGAGTACAGCGCTCTAGTATTTCTCATATTTTGTCTGGTAGAAATAAGCCAAGTTTAGACTTTGTAATGAAGGTGCTTCACTCCTATCCTGAAGTAGAACTATATTGGCTAATGAATGGCAAAGGTCATTTTCCTAATGAGCCTAAAATTTCAGAATCACCAAACTCAAACATAACCGAACAACCTATTGCAAAACCACAAATCCCAGTTTCGATCCCTAACTCTAATTCTGAAATTGAAAAAATTGTTATCTTTTATAAAGACGGTACTTTTAAAAGTTATAAGCCTTAAAACTAATTGCACTATTCATTATCTTTGAAAAAAGATTTTAAATGAAGCATTTTTCCTCACTTTTGTTATTATTACTTTTAACAAGCTGCTATACTATAGAGCGCAATTGTACAGATTTTAAAACAGGTACCTTTGAATTTACCTACACTATTGATGGTGTTGAGAAAACCTCTCGTTTTAAACGAACAGAACACTTTAACATTGATTATCATGAAGAAGTAGCAGACTCTTCATCTATTCGCTGGATTAATGATTGTGAATTTATCCTTAAGAAACTTCACCCTACCAATAATTCTGAAAAAAACGCCATTCATATGAAAATCCTCTCTACAACAGAAGATTCTTATATGTTTGAATACAAGCTTGCTGTAAAACGACCAAACAAACCATTAAACATAGAAAAAGGAGTGGCCTTTAAAATAGATTAACCCTACACTTGTCTTTTTTTTTAGTTTCAACATCACATTTCGCAAATAGACAAAACGTTTGATAAATACCACAACAAGTTGTTTCTTAAAAATACATCACAAAGCAGCAACAGAAACTGCATACTATTGCAACATAACAATAATTGTAATTTTTAGTTGTTTTTTTTTATAGAGTTAATCAAACCCCGACTCCAACAAAAAGAATATAATACTCAATAGGTAATCATTAGAATAAAGATTATTATTTATTAACTCAATAATTACAGATGTAACTCTCAGCCAAACCATTAACACCCAAAATTTCACAATAGGGTTGCAGTTTTAGCTAGTTCAACGATTCTAAAACAAAAAAAATAAAAAACTCTTAATAAACAAATTAAGTCTTAGAAGAGCTTAGCTTGCCCTGTATCATCAACATCTATATCATCGTCGTCATCTTGAGATGCGCTATTTGACTTTTGTTTAGTATCCGTTTTTGAGCCTTCAGCTTGTAAATTTTCAGAAACTGTTTCTTCATCAACCACCTCTAACTCATCTGCATGCACTTCTTCTGGAGCCTCATAAGGCAATGCTTCTAACAAGTTTATCTGATTAATTTTATCTTTTGTCAACTGATTTCCTAATGCCGTAATACCTTTTATAGAAATAAACTCTTCAAGATTCACCTCCATATTTGGTTTTCGGTCTTTACCACGCTCTTTAGTGAATTCCACCTCTACCATTGGCCTCCAGTCTGTTGAAACGATCTCTAATTGCGAATCCGAGTGATCCGAAATAAAAGACTCTTCTCTTCCTTCTTGTTCTATTATAAAACGTTTTACATAGTAACGCTCCTTTTCTCCATCATAATAAATGGCCGATATTGGTTTTTTAGGAATCCATTTTTCTAAGACAATCATATCACTATCAAAATGCGTCGTCAATTCTGGTATAATAGTTTTAACCACTCCAGATTGATTGATAACAAGAAGCCTATCTTCTCCTCTAAACTCACCTATCAATTCACCTCTTCCATCAACATTTAACCTCTGCACTGTATCGTCAAACCAAATTTTGCGCGGCTTTAAGGTAGATACTCCTTTTTCTTTAAGCTCCACACGCTTAATAGCATATTTAGTAACTTGATTTCCTTTAGATGCCCTCCCTTTGATAAGAATATCTGCAAAATCTAAATCCCATTTTAACTTCTTAATACTTCCTACTTGTCGCAACATTATTGTTACTACTTCGGCTTCACCATTAGGATTGGCAGAAAAATACCATAATACAGAACCTTTACTACCGTTAGTTAAATCGTACTCACGATCTCTAGTCATACTCGTTACCGCAAATCGTTTTACGTAAGAAGGCCCACTTTTACCATCGCGATAAATCATATTATAAATGGTACGCTTATCTTTCTTCTTAAATACAGCAACATGAATAATGTTTTTACCTATAAAAGTTTTAGAATCTACTTTGGTAACCATCATCTTACCCTCTTTGGTAAACACAATAATATCATCTATATCACTGCAGTCGCACACGTATTCATCGCGTCTCAATGACGTACCAATAAAACCTTCTTCTCTATTTACATAAAGTTTTGTATTCCTAATAACAACCTTTGTCGCATCTACATCATCAAAAATTCTTATTTCTGTTTTACGCTCTTTACCCTCTCCGTATTCCTTTTTTAAACGTTCAAAATAAGCTATAGCGTAATCAATTAGATTCGCTAAGTGATGTTTTACTTCAGCTATTTGATCTTCTAAAGCATCTATTTTTTGCTGTGCTTTATCAATATCAAATTTAGAAATACGCTTAATTCTAATTTCGGTTAAGCGCGTAATATCTTCAACTGTAATTTTTCGTTTTAAATGTTTTATATGAGGCTGAAGTCCTTTGTCAATAGCATTTATAACACCATCCCAAGTTTCTTCTTCTTCAATATCGCGATAGATTCTATTTTCAATAAAAATACGCTCTAATGACGCAAAGTGCCATTGCTCTTCAAACTCACCAAGTTTTATTTCTAATTCACTTTTTAAAAGCTGAACGGTATTATCTGTTGAGCGACGCAACATTTCTGTGACACCAACAAAATACGGCTTGTTATCTTCAATAACACAACCCAATGGAGAAATTGACGTTTCACAACTCGTAAAAGCATACAATGCATCAATGGTTTTGTCGGGCGACAAACCTGAAGGCAAATGAATTAAAATCTCTACATTAGCAGCTGTATTATCTTCAATCTTTTTTATCTTAATTTTCCCCTTGTCGTTTGCCTTAAGTATAGAGTCTATAAGCGACGATGTTGTAGTACCATAAGGAATTTCAGTAATAACTAAAGTATTCTTATCACGTTGAGAAATTTGAGCTCTAACTCTAACCTTACCTCCACGTAAACCATCATTATAATTGGTGAAATCTGCAATACCAGCTGTTGGAAAATCTGGCAATAACGTAAAGCGCTTTCCTTTAAGATGTTTTACAGAAGCATCAATAAGCTCAATAAAATTATGCGGTAAAATCTTTGTAGACAAACCTACAGCAATTCCTTCTCCTCCTTGTGCAAGAAGCAAAGGAAACATAACTGGTAAATTAATAGGCTCTTTTCTCCTACCATCATAAGAAGCTTGCCATTCGGTAATCTTAGGATTATAAACAACATCTAAAGCAAACTTAGAAAGTCTAGCTTCAATATATCTTGAAGCTGCAGCACGATCTCCCGTTAAAATATTTCCCCAGTTTCCTTGGGTATCTATTAATAAATCTTTCTGACCAATCTGCACCATAGCATCAGCAATACTAGCATCACCATGCGGATGATACTGCATAGTATGACCAACAATGTTCGCTACTTTGTTATAACGACCATCATCTAAATCTTTCATAGAATGCATTATACGACGCTGAACAGGTTTAAAACCATCTTCAATGGCAGGTACAGCACGTTCTAATATGACATAAGAAGCGTAATCCAAAAACCATTCCTTGTACATTCCAGTAACCTTGGTAATGGTTTCCTGGCTACCTTCGTCCTCATTTAACAACTCATCATGTTCTTCTATCATCTATCCAACTTTATGCTTTATGTTTTCTTTTATAATCTTTCTTAAAGACTGCTTTACATACTTTAATTTTTTTCGTTTTAACAATGTTATATTAAAACGCTCTTTAGATATTGTTCCATCGCTATTCTCTTTAGCAATCACTAAAACGCTATATACAATGTAATCATGAACCTTAAAACCTATTAATTTATGTTTAGAAATCTCAACTTTGTTTTCTCTGTAATTAATGAATTCTGTCAGTATTAATCCACTATTAGTAATTACAATTTTTGCACCATCACTATCGTACTCAAAATATCTGGCCACAAAATGTACAATAACTACTGCAACGATTAACCCCAATATAACATAAAATGAACTTCCTTCAAATAATTCAATAGACTTAAACACAGTTCCTAACAAAACTGCTGCTACGACCAATAAAAAATATAAGGATATTATAGTATTTTTTACTTTTCTATTATCTGTTCTCATATAGTATCTTCTACGACATCTAATTCAACTTTAAGATTGTCAATAATAAATTCTTGACGTGTAGGTGTATTTTTTCCCATGTAGAAAGACAATAACTCTTCTATAGACATGTCTTTATCCAACATTACAGGATCTAAACGAATATCCGCACCAATAAAATGAACAAACTCATCTGGCGAAATTTCACCCAAACCTTTAAATCGAGTGATTTCTGGTTTTGGTTTTAATTTTTCCATAGCATCTTTACGCTCTTGTTCTGAATAGCAATAAATAGTTTCCTTTTTATTTCGCACTCTAAACAATGGTGTCTGTAGAATATAAAGATGTCCATCTTTTATAACTTCTGGAAAGAATTGCAAAAAGAACGTAATTAACAACAACCGAATGTGCATACCATCCACATCGGCATCTGTAGCAATAACGACGTTGTTATAGCGTAAATCCTCTAGAGATTCTTCAATATTTAACGCAGCTTGAAGCAAATTAAATTCTTCATTCTCATAAACAATTTTTTTACTCAATCCATAGCAATTTAGAGGCTTCCCTTTTAAACTAAAAACAGCTTGTGTATTTACATCTCGCGACTTTGTTATACTACCAGATGCAGAATCCCCCTCTGTTATAAACAAGGTTGTTTCTAAATAGCGTTCGTTTTTAGTATCTCCAAAATGCACACGGCAATCGCGTAATTTTTTATTGTGAAGACTTGCTTTCTTTGCTCTATCTTTTGCTAGTTTTCGTATACCAGATAACTCTTTACGCTCACGTTCTGCTTGAAGAATTTTACGTTGAATTTTTTCTGCTGAATCAGGATTCTTATGTAAAAAATTATCTAAGTACTTTTTAACAAAATCATTGATATAGGTTCTTACTGTAGGCAAGTCACCGCCCATATCTGTAGATCCTAATTTGGTCTTAGTCTGACTTTCAAAAACAGGCTCCATAACTTTTATAGCAATTGCAGCAACTACAGATTTTCTAATATCTGAAGCTTCGTAGTTTTTGCCATAAAATTCTCGTATCGTTTTTACCAAAGATTCTCTAAAAGCAGCTAAATGCGTTCCACCTTGTGTCGTATTTTGACCATTGACAAACGAATGATACTCTTCGCTATACTGTGTTTTGCTATGTGTTATAGCAACTTCTATATCATCACCTTTTAAATGGATAATAGGATACAACATATCTGATTCGTTAATATTTTCAGATAATAAATCCTTTAAGCCATTTTCACTAAAATATTTTTCTCCATTAAAAACTATGGTCAATCCTGGATTAAGATACACATAGTTTTTAAGCATTTTAACAATATACTCGCTTCTGTATTTGTATTTTTTAAAGATGATTTCATCCGGAATAAAACTAACCTTAGTTCCTTTTCGTCTAGATGTATCGTCTAACAACTCTTGATGAGTTAAGTTTCCTTGTTCAAACTCCGCAGAAGCAGATCGTCCATCTCTTGTAGACTCTACTCTAAAATAAGAAGATAAAGCGTTAACCGCCTTAGTACCTACACCATTTAAACCAACAGATTTTTTAAAGGCTTTAGAATCGTACTTTCCACCGGTATTCATCTTAGAAACCACATCTACCACTTTTCCTAATGGAATACCACGACCATAATCTCTAACAATAACACGATCTCCTTGCACAGAAATTTCTATAGTCTTACCTGCGCCCATGACATACTCATCAATAGAGTTGTCTAAAACTTCTTTTAGTAAAATATAGATACCATCATCTGGAGAAGATCCATCACCCAACTTTCCGATATACATACCAGGTCGCATTCGGATGTGTTCTTTCCAATCTAGTGAGCGTATGTTATCTTCTGTATAGTTAGACTGTTCTGCCATAAAATTTAGGTCAATTTTTTTGTTGGAACGCTAATATAAGATTATACCTTAAAAAATGAAATACGGATAGCGTAAAGTAATTAACAATAACCACCTAATATTGTTGAGAACATAGCAGTTTTGTCAAATCTGAGATAATTCCTTAGTTTTTTGTTTTAAAAACGCATTTCTAACAGCAAAAAAAATGACGTATAACGCTTAAAAACAAAACACCAACAAAATCCTCTACACTAAAAAGAAGACACCATAAAAAGCCAATAGCTAAGCCTTAAAAGCTAAGAGCCAAACTTTACACGTTAAATAAAAAGTGCATTATATCACCATCCTTAACAATATAATTTTTACCCTCTACACGCATTTTACCAGCTTCTTTAACTTTAGCTTCACTGCCATAGGCAATGTAGTCTTCGTAAGCAATAACTTCAGCTCTAATAAATCCTTTTTCAAAATCGGTATGAATAACACCTGCAGCCTGCGGACCAGTTGCTCCAACATTAACTGTCCATGCTCTTACTTCTTTTACACCTGCTGTAAAATAGGTTTGCTGATTTAATAATTTATATGCAGAACGGATTAATTTTGCCGAACCTGGCTCCTCTAATCCAATATCTGCTAAAAACATTTGACGCTCTTCGTAGTCGTCTAATTCGTTAATATCTGCTTCGGTGCCAACAGCTAAAACTAAAACTTCTGCATTTTCATCTTTTACAGCCTCTCGTACTTTATCTACATAAGCATTACCTGTAGTTGCAGCACCTTCATCTACATTACACACATACATTACTGGCTTATCTGTAATAAACTGTGATGGCTTTACGTAATCTTCATAATCTTCTTCAGAAAACTCTATCGCTCTAATTGAAATACCAGCTTCAAGCTTTTCTTTTATAGTTAAAAGTACGGCCTCTTCTTTCTGCGCTTCTTTATTTCCGGTTTTGGCAGCACGCTTAACTTTATCTAGTTTCTTTTCAGCAGTTTCTAAATCTTTAAGCTGCAATTCCATATCAATGGTTTCCTTATCTCTAATCGGATCTACAGAACCATCAACATGTACAATGTTTTCGTTATCAAAACAACGTAAAACATGTAAAATAGCATCAGTTTCTCTAATGTTAGCTAAGAATTGATTTCCTAATCCTTCACCTTTACTAGCACCTTTTACTAAACCTGCAATATCAACAATCTCTACAGTTGCTGGTAATACGCGCTCTGGATTCACCAATTCTTCTAATTTCTCTAATCTAGGATCAGGTACATTTACCACACCAATATTAGGTTCTATAGTACAAAACGGAAAGTTAGCACTTTGCGCTTTAGCGTTAGATAAACAGTTAAATAAGGTTGACTTTCCTACGTTTGGTAATCCTACTATTCCAGCTTTCATCGAAAAACTTGTTTTGCCTTCCCTTAAAGAAGGGAATCTTGTTAATTTTTAATCGCAAATTTTGCGAGTGCAAATGTAAGTAATTCGTAGAATAGTTGAGATATATTTTTATTGGAATAATTGATAGCTTAAATACACATGTAGAGGGCCCTCATAACAAAACAAACACCAGGCTGCAACACCTTGATTTTATACACCTTGCGCTTCTACAACATTATATTCTCAAGAAGCCCTAGGCTTGTATTACGTTTTTAAAAGTTGGCGAACTCTCAGTAATACTCCCTACACCTTTTTTATTTACCTTAAAAACAACATCCTTTTCTGTTGTAAACAATAAAACAGATAAAAAAGAGCTTTTTAAGTGTGATTTTAAAATAACTAATGCATCTTCTAAAGTAAGTTCTTCCTCTATATCTTCAGTTTCCCTTGGTCTAAAACTATATTTAAGCATAACCTTAAAATCGCTATCAGAATATATTGGCCTAATAAATATATTCTTTAATTCAGGCTTACCTATAGTCTTAGCCATGGTTAATTTTGCAAAAGTACAGTCCGCTATACTTTCTTTTACCTGTTCCCAGAAAACAATAAATTCATCTTGATATGTCATAAATTTAAAAATAAATAATACTACTAACGTTTTAGGATAAACACTTAATTAAACGGGCTAAAAAAAAGATATAAACCCCATACAATTAACAGCTACAATATTAAAAACCCCAAGTTAACAACTCAGGATTTACATCTCAATTAATAATACAAATAACATTATATTACTCTCGCTCTAACAGCTTTTTAGACACCTTAAAAGTTGCAGAATACAACAAGCCTTCTTGGCGTTTTTTAAAATCTGAGAATGCTTTAGCATACCATTTAGAATCTGTGGCTTTCTTTTTAAAAGCGTCGTGATTAGCAACATCATATACCTCTGATTCAAACCAAGGCTCAATTTTATAAACTGATATACCAAAATGCTCTACACGCTTTAATACGGTTTCAAAATCTGATGCTGAAAAATAGTGTGTAGATTCACTATCAAATCCATCGTTTACATTTTCTAAATCGTTAAATACATTTTTTTCTAAGAATTCAGTTTGTGTCATATTATATGAGTAATTTTTATGGAACGTATCCTTTTATAATGAAGCACTAAAACATGTTTAGCACAATGAGGCGAAGTTAGCTTATCTATATACAACAGCAATACAGTCGCACTATTTAATTTTTAAAAGCAAAAAAAATCCCAAGCTAAAGACTTAGGATTCTTATAATATCTATGGTTAAACCGATTAATGGCCATCAGGATGCATAAAACGTTGTTTTCCTAACAGCTGCTCTTCCGTTTCTACGTGGTCTTCATCCGGAACACAACAGTCTACTGGACAAACAGCCGCACATTGCGGTTCTTCATGAAAGCCCATACATTCCGTACACTTATCTGGTGCAATGTAATACACTTCGTCACTTATAGGTTCCTGTGTTTCTTCTGCGTCCACTTCTTTACCGTTTGTTAAAACTATCTTACCTTTTAAGCTGGTACCATCGGAATAGCGCCAATCGTCAGCACCTTCATAAATAGCAGTATTTGGACATTCTGGCTCACACGCTCCACAATTTATACATTCATCTGTGATTATTATTGCCATAACATTATTTTAATCTATTATTTTTATAGCTAATTAAGCGATTTTAAGACTGCATCAAAAATTAATTCAACAACAATCTAAAACTTTTATTTAGCTCATTTCTCTTTATTGCGTAAATTTGCAATTGCAAAAATAGAGCCAAAACATCGTATAACCAAACAGTATATGGATTTACAACAAAGAATTAACGCTTTTGTAAAATTAGGCGAATTTATAAATCAATTTCAGCAAAATAAAATCAGCAAAAACGATAAGATTGAAGCTAACGATTTATTCTTTGACGGATTTAAACACCAAATAAAATTGGCTCAAGAACACAACGGCTGGTTTACACAACAAAACATTACATTTACTTTAGAAAACTGGTCTAATGTATTAAGTAACAAAAACATTAACCGCTGGATAGAAAAGTATCAGTTTAATATTAATAATCCCAAAACTGTAGCCATAATTATGGCAGGAAATATTCCATTGGTTGGTTTTCACGATTTTTTATCTGTCTTAATTTCCGGTCATAATGTCTTGGTAAAACAATCCTCTAACGACAAACATTTATTACCGTTTTTAGCCAAATATTTAGAAGTTATAGAACCTAATTTTAAAGGTAAAATCAAATTTACTGAAGAAAAACTAGAAAACTTTGATGCCGTTATCGCTACAGGAAGTGATAATACGGCTCGTTATTTTGAATACTATTTTAAAGACAAACCTTCTATAATAAGAAAAAACAGAAATTCGGTTGCTATATTAACAGGTAACGAAACTAATGAAGAACTAGAAGCCTTATCTCATGATATATTTAGATATTATGGTTTAGGCTGCAGAAATGTATCAAAGTTATTTGTACCTAAAGACTATAATTTTGACGCCTTTTTTAATGCTGTTTACAAATGGCATCCTATTATTAACGAATCTAAATACGCAAATAATTACGACTACAACAAGGCTGTCTATTTAATGAGTGAATTTGATATGTTAGAAAATGGTTTCCTAATGATAAAGGAAGACGAAAGCTATGCCTCACCTATAGCAACGCTATTTTATGAATATTATGATAACAAAACAGATTTAGAGCATAAATTAAAAACAGATGCAGATAAAATACAATGTATTGTCGCAAATAATTTTTCTACTGATGAAATTATTTTTGGTAAAACTCAAAAGCCACAGCTTTGGGAATATGCAGACAATATAGATACTGTTGAGTTTTTGTTAAAAATGTAGCCTAAAAATTATCAATTTAATAACATAAAATAACCAATTAATTAGCACCTTTGTAGCTGTTTTAACTTCAGGATTAAATTCAGTATACAATGAAAAAACATAATTTTAGTGCAGGACCATGCGTATTACCAAAGTCAGTAATAGAACAAGCAGCAGCAGCTGTTTTAAATTTTGACGATGGTTTATCGCTTTTAGAAATTTCACACCGTAGCAAACCTTTTGTAGATGTTATGGAAAACGCTAGATCCTTAGCATTAGAATTGTTAGGTCTTGAAGGTAAGGGTTATAAAGCTTTATTTCTTCAAGGTGGTGCAAGTACACAATTTTTAATGGTAGCCTTAAATCTTTTAGAAAAAAGAGCTGGTTATTTAAATTCAGGTACTTGGGCAGACAAGTCTATTAAAGAAGCTAAAATCTATGATGATATATATGAAGTAGGCTCTTCAAAAAGTGCCAACTACAACTATATTCCTAAAGGATATGATATTCCAGAGGATTACGATTATTTTCACTGTACCTCTAACAATACCATTTTTGGAACACAGATGAAGAGTTTCCCAAACTCACCTGTTCCTTTAGTATGTGATATGAGTAGTGATATATTTTCACGTCAATTAGATTTTTCAAAATTTGATTTGATTTACGCAGGCGCTCAAAAAAATATGGGACCTGCCGGAACAACTTTAGTTGTAATAAAAGAAGACATCTTAGGAAAAGTATCGCGTAAAATTCCTTCTATGATGGATTACAAAATACATATCAGTAAAGGCAGTATGTTTAATACTCCACCTGTTTTTGCAGTCTATACATCTATGCTAACCTTAGAATGGTTGAAAAACTTAGGAGGTATTAAAGCCATTGAAGAGTTAAATGAAAAGAAAGCACGTTTAATGTATTCTGAAATTGACTTAAACCCACTATTTAAAGGTTACGCTGTAAAAGAAGATCGCTCTATGATGAATGCAACATTCACTTTAGAAAACGAAAATCTTAAGGAAACGTTTGAAGCTATGATTAAAGAAGCTGGTATTAATGGCATTAATGGTCATAGAAGTGTTGGTGGCTACAGAGCTTCAATGTACAACGCTCTATCATTAGATAGTGTGAAGGCCTTAGTTGAAGTCATGAGTGAATTAGAGAGCAAAGCCTAAAGTGAGCTACCATACAAATGGGAATCGCATCACAAAATAATTATAACAAAATTTAATGTTTCCGTTTTACGGAAATGAAAAACAAGTTTTTCAATGAAAGTATTAGCAAACGACGGAGTTTCTCAAAGTGGAATTAACGCTTTAGAAGCAGCTGGTTACGAAGTATTAACAACCACAGTCGCACAAGAACAATTAGAAAACTATATCAATAAAAATAACATTTCTGTTTTATTAGTAAGAAGTGCTACAACGGTAAGAAAAAATATTATTGACAACTGTCCAAGCCTTAAAATTATAGGACGAGGCGGTGTTGGTATGGATAATATCGATGTAGAATACGCACGTAGCAAAGGTTTAAAAGTGATAAATACGCCTGCAGCATCATCACACTCAGTTGCAGAATTGGTATTTGGCCATTTTTATGGTTTAGCACGTTATTTACATAATTCTAATCGCGATATGCCATTAGAAGGTGATGCTAACTTTAAAGGCTTAAAAAAATCTTATGCTAAAGGCACCGAATTAAAAGGTAAAACTTTAGGTGTTTTAGGTTTTGGACGTATAGGACAAGCAACAGCTAAAGTGGCTATTGGTGCCGGAATGAAAGTCGTAGCCTTTGATCCGTTTTTAGAAAAAGCAGACTTACAATTAGATTTCTTTGATGGTCAGAAACTAAATTTTGAAATTACAACCATTTCAAAAGAAGAAGTTTTAAAACAAGCCGATTTTTTAACCTTGCATGTACCAGCACAAAAAGACTACGTAATTGACGAAGCCGAATTTAACCAAATGAAAGACGGTGTAATTATAGCCAATGCAGCACGTGGTGGAGTTGTTAATGAAGTTGCTTTAGTAAAAGCAATAGAAAGCGGTAAAGTTGCTAGAGCAGCTTTAGATGTATACGAAAAAGAACCTAAGCCTGAGGTACAATTATTAATGAATCCTGCATTATCATTGACACCACACACAGGAGCAGCAACCAACGAAGCACAAGACAGAATTGGTACTGAATTAGCAGAACAAATTATAAATATTTTAGGTTAAGCATTTAAATGTGACCAAAGCAAATAAAATGAGTCCTACTAACGTGGGACTTTTTTTTGTACCTTACACAATGCTTAATTTTATTAACCTTAATTATATACAACAAAATGGCAGGAATTTTAGATTTATTAAACAGTGACTTAGGAAAAACCATCATTAGTGGTGTTTCTGGTTCTACAGGAACCGATCAAGATAAAACAAGTAGCGTATTAACAATGGCGTTACCAGTATTAATGAAAGCAATGGAGCGTAACGCTTCTACTCCAGATGGAGCAGCTGGACTTATGGGAGCATTAAGCAGCAAGCATGATGGTAGCATTTTAGATAACCTCGGAGGTTTGTTTGGTGGTGGTGTTGATGATAATGTAAAAGATGATGGAGCTAAAATCCTTAATCATGTATTAGGAAGTAAGCAGCAAGGTGTAGAACAAGTTATTGGTCAAAAAGCTGGTTTAGATGCAGGATCTGTCGCTAACATCTTAAAAGTAGCAGCTCCAATACTAATGGGTGTTTTAGGAAAACAAGCTAGCCAAAATAATGTAAGCTCACAAAATGATATTAGTGGCCTTTTAGGTGGTTTACTTGGAGGTAACGATACTGCCAATGAACAAAGTTTCCTAGAAAAAATATTAGACGCCGATGGTGACGGTAGTGTTATCGATGATGTCGCTGGTATGGTTTTAGGCGGAGGAAATAAAAGCTCAGGAGGAATTGGCGGTCTTTTAGGCGGTTTATTCGGAAAATAAAATGCCATTCAAAATATTAAAAAGCAGCTCAAACGAGCTGCTTTTTTTTATTCTACAACATTTACCTTTCAGAAAAGATACGTTAACGCACTCAAATGGTCAGTTCACATAATTTAGGTTGTAAAAACAGTAAATATCACCTTGCTTTGTAGTGTTAATTTGAAGTAAAAACATAAATACACTAACAATTTTTAATACCTTTAATATTTATGGAACGAGGCCGTTTAATATATTATTATAAATAAAAAAAAATGAGTAATAGTAAACCTCTCTATCCATCAAAAAAAACAAAAAAACATGAAAAAGATTATTCCATTTATTATTGTGCTCGTTTTAATTGCTAGTTGCAAATCGTATAACACAAACCAAACCATTAATAATGAGAACAAAAATAGCTTAGTGCAAAGCGATACCGTTTATATAAATAGTGATGAAAACGATTACGAAATTATTATTATAGAGCCAGGATTTAACACATGGTTAGCGAGTACTGCAAGACCTGAAGGTTATTATTCTCAAGAATTTTTAGAATCTAGAAATGCCATATTTGTACAATCATGGAATCAAAGAAATATGCAACCTCAAACTTACGACCCAAACCTTTATGAATTACGTATAGATTATGATACACGTACAGATTATGGATATGAAATAAACTATAAGCTATATAACTACTTTATCTATTTCCAATTAACATACAAGCAAAAACTATCTTCTTTTACACCTAGAATTTAGTATAGAAAACCATCATAATTTACTAATTTTGCAGCACGATATTCGTGCTATGGAAAAATTTAAAAAACATTGGGAAATTCAACACAATTGGCAGTTGTTATTTCCCTTTTTTGGTTTGGTTATTTTAGGGTATTCTGCTTTTAAAATTTCTAATGCCTTTTTAGAAAACTACGGTTTAACGCTGAGTTTGGTCGCTTCTATTTTTGTTTTCTTTCTGTTATTAAAATTAACGTTATTCATATTTAAAAAATTAGAAAAGAAATGGATTCTCGATTATAAATGGGAAATGATCCGTGTCTTTATGGTATTTGCCTTTACAGGTACATCATCCTTATTTGTTGGAAGACCCATAATAAAGCTTATTGGAATTACTAAAGAAAACTTAAACCCTATTCTCTATTGGTTTTTATTTATTATTATTGGGCTCATTTTCTACCAAATTCTATTAGTAATGTTTGGATGGCTTTTTGGTCAGTTTAAATTTTTCTGGGAATTTGAAAAGAAAATGCTACGAAGGTTCGGATTTAAACGCTTTTTAGATTGAAAACAAAAACAGTAATAACATCACTTTTTAAAACATTAGCAATTGTGCTAATGCTTTCTGTGTTGTTACCTTCTGCTGTAAAATTAACCCATGCTTTTAATCATCATTCACATCAGGTCTGTGATTCAGACAACGCGCTTAAAACTCACTTTCATGAATCTGATTTAGATTGTGATTTTTATAAATTCAAACTCACAAACAACTTATTTCTAGTCTGTAACAACTATGAAATAATTACAAAAATAACAGCAACAGAACAGCTGTCTTCATATTATAATTCTTTAAAAAGTTATCAGTATTCCACACGATTTGTAAGAGGACCTCCTCATGTGAGTTAGAATAAAAATTTTCTAATACTCTCATAAAATCTATTTGAATGAAATCAATAATTATTGGCTTAGTTATAGCTATTTCTGGCTTTAGCTACAGTCAAAACTGCAGCTATATTTTTTTAGGTGAAGTCAAAGATTTTCATGATGGCACACCCATTGAATCTGCTACTATTTACATTAAAGAAAGTGATAAATATATAATTTCAGATTTTGATGGTAAGTTCAGAATTGAAAACCTTTGCTCTGGCACTTTAACATTAACTATTTCTCATATTGGATGCGAAACAAAAACTGTTTCATATACCATTGACAATGATGTTTTTAAAATTATTTCCTTAGAACACCATTTAGAAGAACTAAATGAAGTTGTGGTGAATTCTCATTTAAAAACAGAAGGTACTAGTATAGAGAAAACTATTAATAAAGCAGATTTAGAAAAATACACCGATAAATCCTTAGGTGATGCTCTAAATTCGGTAAGTGGTGTGTCTTCACTAAATACGGGAAATACTATTGTAAAACCCATGATACATGGTTTACACAGCAGCCGTTTATTAATTATTAATAATAATGTACGCATGTTTGACCAAGAATGGGGAGATGAACATGCACCAAACATTGATATTAATTCTAGTAATAAAGTTGAAGTGATTAAAGGAGCTAATACCTTAAAGTATGGAAGTGATGCCATTGGAGGATTAATCCTTGTACAACCTAAAAAATACGTTGCTCAAGACAGTTTATTTGGTAGCACTATGTTATCATTAAATTCAAATGGACGTGGTGGTAATATAAATTCAGAACTGGTTAAAACCTATAAATCTGGATTTTATGGTAGAATTCAAGCAAGCTACAAACAATTCGGAGATTTTAAAGCACCTGACTATTATTTAACCAATAGCGGTTTAAAAAATAGCAATGCCTCTGCAAGAATCGGCTACAGAACTTTTGAAAAGGGTTTTGATGCCTACTATAGTGTTGTGAGTAATGAGTTCGCTATTTTACAAGCATCACACATTGGTAATGTCGGAGATTTGGTTGCTGCAATAAATAGCAGAGAACCACGTGTCATTGAAGATTTCTCATATAATATTGATTACCCGAAACAAAATATTTTGCATCATTTAGCAAAGATTGAAGCCTATAAGCGGTTTAAGAACTTTGGGAAATTATCGGTACAATATGATATGCAAATTAACAGACGAAAAGAATTCGATTTAAGAAGAGGTAATTTAGCAGACACTCCTGTTATAGATCTTAGATTATTCACAAATTCTTTACAGACTAATTTGAATATAGATGCTATTGATAATATTAAAATAGATACAGGCTTATTAGTGCGTTATCAGCAAAATGATGCTGTTTCAGGTACTGGAATAAGTCCTTTAATTCCTGATTTTCAAAAGTATGATGCAAGTATTTATATGATTGGAAATTATGACTTAAATGAGTCTTCTGAAATAAGTGCTGGAGCGCGTTACGATTTTACAAGAATTGAAGCTGAAAAGCGGTATAATTTAACAGATTGGAATGACACGTATAATTACGATGAATTATTTCCGCAATTTGAAACTAATAATATAGATAATTCTAAGATTTTAACACGTCCGGAATTTACATTTCATAACATTTCTGCCAATTTGGGATATTCTAAGCAATTTAATAGCGACATATCCTTATTTGTTAATTATGGTTTGGCAACGCGAGTACCTAACCCATCAGAATTGTTTAGCGACGGTTTACATCATAGTGCTGCGAGAATAGAAACTGGTTTATTAACCCTTAATAAAGAAATCGCGAATAAGTTCGTGGCGTCTTTAGAAAGAAATAATCAGAATTTTGGATTTTCAATCAGTCCGTATTTTAAAGCTATTAACGATTATATTCAACTTATTCCTGTTGGTATTACCACAACCATTAGAGGAGCGTTTCCTGTATGGGAATATAATCAGATTAATGCACAAATTTTCGGTGTTGATATTGATGTCAATAAAAAAATCACCGATAAATTTAATTACAAAGGCAGTATAAGTCTTTTAAAAGGTGAAAACCTTAGCCAAGACATACCACTTATACATATGCCTTCAACAAATTTTACGAATAGTATATCCTATTATAATGACGAGTTAAATCAATTATCCATTAATTTAATTCACAAAACTGTATTACAACAAAATAAATTTCCAGATTATAACTTTTATACATTTAACCCAATACTACAAGAAGATGTGTATGTAGACATTAGCTCTACTCCACCTGCGTATTCATTATTTAGTTTTAATAGCTCTGTTAGCTTTAAAGCTTTTAAAACAGGAACATTAAAATTAGAATTAAATGTCGAAAATCTATTTAACACAAAGTACAATGAGTACTTAAATAGACAAAGGTATTTTGCTAATGAATTGGGCAGAAACATTAACTTAAAAATAAAGATCAATTATTAACTCAAAAATTAAAATGATGAAAAATATCAAATCAACAAATACAATTAAATTATTAGCCTTACTTTTTGTTTCAAGTTTAGCATTTGTAGGCTGCTCTAGTGACGACGATGGACACCATGACGATCATGATCATGAAGAAGAACTTATCACTACAGTACGCTATACACTTACTAATGGTACAGATATTGTTACTTTAGAGTTTCAAGATTTAGACGGAGAAGGTGGTGCAGATGGAACTTATGATGTGTCTGGTCCATTAACAGCAAACACAACATATACAGGTGCCATCAAACTATTAAATGAAACCGAAAATCCTGCTGATGATATTACCTTAGAAGTTGAAGACGAAGGCGATGATCATGAGTTCTTTTACACAACTACAATTTCAGACATTACAATTAGTAAAAATGATATAGATGAAGATGGTAATCCTATTGGAATAGCAACAACATTTGTTACAGGCGATGCCGGAACAGGTTCATTGACTATAGAATTAATTCACGAACCAACAAAACCAAACGATGGAACCTCTATAAATGCTGGTGGTAGTACAGATGTAGAAGTAACATTTCCAATACAAGTTCAATAATCTTATTTTGTAATACAGTTAAAGAAAGCACTCATTTTGAGTGCTTTTTTTATGTTTTATTTTCAATTTTCTCTCTTTTAAAAACATAAGTGTAAAACCACATTAATGTAAATGTTGGTATCACATCAAAGCCTGGCAGCGCTTCTTCTACTAAGGTAATAAGTCCTGCTACCTTACCTGCCTTGCCGGCATATAATTTAGTCATTAACCAACCCGAAACTGGAGCCCAAACGATATCTGAAAATTCTCCGACACCTGGAATTATAAATGAGACCAAACCTAAACCATCAAGGAGAATGCCTATTATTAATTTTTTGTATTTATTCATATATTCTATTAGTTACTAGCTAATTTAAAGCAATAATTATTCCAAATAATATATGAATATCATTTTCTAGTACTAAACGGTAAGTGGCTTACGCACTTTATATTTAACGTTTAATTAAGAGCTTTGCTTAATTTGAGAACTTAGCTTTGTGGCGATACAGATGTAATAACCGCTAAATAATGACATCTGTATTCTAAACGACTAAACCAATTATGACCGCTCGCTCTTTAACGCTTTTGCTTACATTTTTATGTTATGTACAAATCAGTATAGCTCAAGATAAAAAAGTATTACATATTCAACGTACAGCAATAGCACCAAAAATAGACGGCATTTTAGACGATACTATTTGGAAAAATACTGAAACGGCTACTGGTTTTATTTCTAACAGACCCGAAATTGGTAAAAAAGCTCCACATAACGAACGTACAGAAGTAAAGATGACGTTTGATGATAAAGCCATCTATGTTGCAGCTTACCTATATGATGATCCTACTAAAATAATGAATCAACTCACTAGTAGAGATAATTTTGGACAAACCGACTACTTTATACTTGTTCTAAACCCCAATAACGATGCTCAAAATGATACTTCGTTTTATGTTTTTAGTTCTGGCCAGCAAGCAGATGCTATAGTTAATCCAACTATTGGAGAGGATTTTGGTTGGAATGGTGTTTGGGATAGTGCTGTTAAAATGATGGACGACGGTTGGGTTGTAGAAATGAAAATCCCATATAGAACATTACGTTTTGCAGATCAAGAAGAACCGACTTGGGGAGTTCAATTTCATAGAGAATTTAGACGATCTAGATCGCGATTTACTTGGAATCCCATTGATCCCACCCAAGGTAATTCAGGATTATATCATGGTGAAATAAAAGGCCTTAAAGCTATAGAACCACCTGTTAGGTTAAACCTCTACCCTTTTACTACAGGTATCGTTAATAGTTTTGATGGAGAAACTAATACCGACTTAAAATTTGGAATGGATGTTAAATACGGACTCACAGATAATTTTACCTTAGACGCAACATTGATCCCCGATTTTAGCCAAGCAGGATTTGATAATGTCGTTTTAAACCTTGGTCCTTTTGAACAAACCTTCTCTGAACAACGTCAATTTTTTACAGAAGGTGTCGATTTATTTTCTAAAGGAGGTTTATTCTTTTCTAGACGTATTGGAAATAGACCAAGCGGTAAAATTGTTCTTAACGAAAATGAAGAAGCTAACACACCAAATGACGTTAAAGTTTTAAATGCCGTAAAAGTGTCTGGTAGAACAAAAAATGGTCTTGGTATAGGCTTTTTTAATGCTATTACAGAAAAAACCACAGCTACCATAAAAAACACACTAACTAACGAAAAACGCAAAACCGTAGTTGAACCGTTTGCTAATTACAATATTTTAGTTGTAGACCAACAATTTAACGGCAACTCTTCTGTTAGTTTAATTAATACTAATGTACTTAGAGAAGGTCATTTTAGAGATGCTAATGCAACAGCTTTAGTTGCTAACCTAATTAATAAACGCAATACCTATAGTGTAGCGTCCGATTTACGAATGAGCAATGTAAACTACCAAAACTCTAGTAACGAAACAGGCTTTAGTAGTTATTTAAAACTGGCTAAAATTCATGGTAATTTACGCTATAGTGTAGAACACAGTTTTGCAGACACTAAATTTAATATAAACGACCTTGGACTTCTATTAAGAAATAATTACAACACATTTAGTTCTGATATATCGTACCAAACCTTTGAGCCTAGCGGAAGTTTAAATAATTATAGCATCAATGCCTTTTTTAATTATAATAAATTAGTAGATCCTAATGTATATGCGCAGTCTAATTTTGGCATCACATATCAAGCTACAACAAATAAATTAGATGGTTTTGGTTTTAGATTAAACATAGAACCAGGCAGACAGAACGATTACTTTGAATCTAGAGATGGCAGACCATTTATCTATGAAAATTTTGTAAGCACTGGCGGATGGATTTCATCAAATTACAACCGAAGATTTGCCCTAGATTTAAGCGCCAACATTGGTACTTTATTTGAAAATGGCAGAGACTTATTTACTTATGATTTTGATTTTAAACCACGCCTTAGAGTTAACAATAAACTCTTACTTATTTACGAACTGAGTTACGACTTTGCTAACGGTGATCGTGGTTATGCAACAGAAGCAGATGAACAAACTATTTTTGGAGAACGAAACAGGCAAATTGTAACCAATAGTATTTCTGCTAACTACGCCTTCAATCCTTTTAACTCTTTAGTACTTAGCTTTAGACATTATTGGGATACTGTAAATTACGACAACGATTTATTTACCCTTTTAGATACTGGTCGTTTAACAACTGCTTCTGGTTATACATTAGGTAATATTGAAGAATCTCCAAATATTAATTTTAGTACTTGGAACATCGATTTAAATTACTCTTGGCAATTTGCACCTGGAAGTTTTTTAACCGCTTTATACAGAAACCAATTGTTTAACGCTAATTCTATTGCTCAAAATAATTATTCTGAAAGCTTAAACAATCTTTTTGAACAACCTATACAACACACGTTTTCATTACGTCTTCAATATTTTATTGATTTTAATGGCATTAAATCTGTATTTAATAAAAACAAATCTGCATCTTAATTTTGTGGATTAATGCATTAAGTATTATTTTCACCTCTTATGAGCAATATCGTAATTTCAGCAAAACAAATTAAGAAAGCCTATAAAGATCTTCAGGTCTTAAAAGGTGTTGACCTAACCATTTTAGAAAGCGAAATCATATCCATAGTTGGAGCTTCTGGCGCTGGTAAAACAACCTTACTTCAAATTTTAGGTACTTTAGATAAACCAGATTATACATCTGAAACGGAACTCATTATTAACAACCAATCTATAAAGTCTTTAAACGATAAAGCTTTAGCTAAATTTAGAAATAAGAATATTGGTTTTATATTTCAGTTTCATCAATTATTACCTGAGTTTTCGGCTTTAGAAAATGTATGTATTCCTGCTTTTATTAATAACACACCTAAAGCTGAAGCAGAAAATCGTGCAAAAGAATTATTAGACTATTTAGGACTTAGCGAACGCATTCATCACAAACCCAATAGCATGTCTGGTGGCGAACAACAACGTGTAGCTGTTGCTAGAGCTTTAATTAACAGACCAAATATTATTTTTGCTGATGAACCTTCAGGAAATTTAGATAGCGAATCTGCAGACCAACTTCATAACTTGTTTTTTAAACTTAGAGATGAATTTAATCAGACGTTTGTTATTGTTACGCATAACCAAGAATTAGCAGAAATGGCAGACCGAAAGCTAACTATGGTTGATGGGAAAATTGTTAATGAATAATAAAAACACTAGCTCTTCTTTAACATTCTTAAAGTAAAACCTCCTAACAACAACATCACAACACCTATAATTCCCCAAAGCCAATAACTATTTTCAAATAATGGCTTTACTTTTTCTTGTTTAGGTTTTACAATTAATTCCTCTGCTCCTATTGTTAAAGTTTTTAAATCTTTTGGTACTTTGGTTTCAAACCTATTAATATCATAGATTGGCTGTCTAGCAGAAGGATTTCCATAAACCAACATATAATCTGCTGGCTCTGTAAATCTTCCTATCATTTGAAATTCATAACCTTTTACAGAAACACCAGCAATTGATAGTGGTTGATTATTATCATTATAAATGGTTACTCTTAAATGCTTAGCTATTGTATTAGGAAGTTTAAACAGATTAGCCTCTAAAGAGTTTAATGTACCACTAGCTACTGTTTTATAATCATATTTCCACCCTTTTTCAATTTTTACACTGTCTCTTCTATATTCAATTTTTACAGGTCTGTAATAATCAAATGTATTGCTAACATCAATGTTTAATTGACTTAATGCAACAGGTTGCTTTAGTTCTAAATTTACAATAGTTGCTTTCTGCTCTTTATCATCTATTGTTTCTAACTTTTTTATGCTATAATTAATAGAAGTACCTTCAGTAGTTTCGTATTTAGAAAGTTGTGCAGAATTTAATTGTGGCTGCTCATCATGCTTTACAATAAGTCTATAAAAACGAAATTTAGAATTTGGAAATTCTAGCTTTGTAAATTTAAAGTTTGTCGATTTATTTTTAATAGACATAATTCTATAATCTTCTAGTATAGTAAACCATTCTTGCTGATTTTGACTGCCTTGCAACTCTACTTTCCAATCAAAATTATGCTCATTAAAATCTAAACTAATTTGATTGATGACCACTTCTGAATGCAACTGAAATGTAAAATAATAGCCTTTATCGCCTTTGGTTTTATTAATAATATCAAAAGAACTGGATCTATGCGTTATTCTCTCTGACAATACTTTAAGATAATAAGGAGCTTCAATAGTGTCATTTTTAGTAACTCCATAAATTCTAAGATCTGAAAAATCTGATTTCAAACTTCCAAAAACAGCTTCTGGTATAATTAATTGATGCCATTCGTTAGTAACCTCATTAAGAGCTCGTTTATAATTATACGTTTCCATTTGAGCCGAACAAAAAGTTGTAAATCCAATAAATAACCCTATAAATAACTTATTCGTTAACGTCATCTGTAATCTGGTTTTTGTATTTGTTATATAAAAATGAAATAATTAAAAGGAGTACACCTAGCGACACAAATACTATAGTTTTTGAAATGGTATTAAGATGTACAATATCGTAAAAGAAGAGTTTTATTAAAGTAATTCCAAAGAAAGCCATACCTCCAATTCGCAAATAAATTTTATTTTTCCAAATTCCAAAAGCAATTAATAAAAACGAATAGACTCCCCAAAGTATACTCAAGCCTAGTTTATATGATTGAGTAGATTCAAACATATTCATCCAATGAATAAGCTCACTACTTAACACCCAAATAAGAGACACATGAAGTATAATATCGTATGCCATTTTATAGCCTTTGGTTATACCCTCACGCTTTATAAACCTATAACATGTATATAATGCTAAGGCCAAGAATATAAACGACACATATCTAATCCATAAATAAAAACTGTTTTGCGCAAAATATTCTGAAGGATTTAAATAACTTTCTCTTAAGTCACTTAATGCTAATAAACCTTGTGTTAAGAAAACAAATATACTCACCACTGTTAAGCCTAAAATGATTTTCTCTAATATTTTATTTTTTATAAGCTTAAAATTAATAAAAGCTAACAACGCTACAAATACTAAAGAATAATTGAGAATCCAGATGGTCTTAAAATCTCTTAAATCATAATTAAAGATGGGCTCTTTATAATTACCCTCAGTAGCAATCAATAAATCTGTAGTATGATATAATTGATCCCAATACATTTCAATTTCTAACCTAAAGGCATAATAAGCACTAAACACCAATATTGAAGGAATCACATAAGACAACAAACGGTACCAAATTGAAGTTGGTTTTAATGCAGAAGTATATTCCTTATTTATAGATAACCAAACAATAACTCCAAATGCTGAAACAAATAACAACGATGTTAAAAAATGAATATTAAAAATTGAGGTCACTTTATTTTCTATGTCAATTCCATAAAATGAATCATACGCATAAGACCAATCTTGTAGAATACTTAAAAATGCTAGAAACATTAATGGATACGATAATTTTTCGTAAACCTTAATACCTTTTGTTCTTCCTAACCAAAATAGTAATGCTGCTTCACTTACCCATAAAAGTGTTACCCAATTGCCATTTAACTGAACCGGAATTGTAATTGTAATAAATACTAAAACCATTGCAGAAGCTAAATAAAACAAGTTTTTATCTCCCAGTTTTTTCTTGTAAAATATGACACTAACAATAAAATGAATAACAGCATTACCAAGCGTAAACACCCCTAAAAGTTGTGAGCCAATGCTATTACGTTCTAGAATAGCATAGCCAAATCCAAAAAACAAAAAGGAATTAAACAGTAATAATACAACATCACTCTTTTTAAAGACCTCTCTTTTAAGCATCTTATAGGCTAAAAATGTGATGTAGAAAATAACAAAAAATAAACTCAGAAAAACTAAAGCTAAACTAAACTGTTCGTCTTCGTAATATTCAAAAAAGAACCAAGCCCCGAAAATTAGCCATGTAAATATAAAGGCTGAATAGTATAATGATTTCCAATATTTCTTAAATGAAAGCACTAATATGCCAATATTAATTATAGCCATATAACTAAACAGAACTTCAACTTGCCCAGAACCATCACTCAATAAAAATGGAACTGCATATGCACCAACTAAACCAATATGTGCAATTACTTGTTTATTGTAACTTGTAGCTGCAACAACTGTAAATGCGGTAAAAACCACCATGAGCGCAAACGTAAATAGTTGCGGAATAAGATCATAAAAGCTATAAGCAAAAAAGGTGATAAAATACAAAATAACGATAGAACCACTTACCAAAACTGCGCTGTAAGATTCGTATTTCTTTTTAAGTTTTATTCCAAAAGCAAGTAAACCAATAGCTGTTAGGTAACCTAAAACAATTCGTGTTAGCGGACTTATTAAATCATTTTCAATGGAGTATTTTGCACCAATAGCAACACCAATAATTGTGATAATAATTCCTATTTTATTCAGAATGTTTTCACCTATAAACTTTTCTAAACTCGATTTTGATTTTGGTGTATCATAAGAAACTTTTGGTACTTCTTGTTCAATAAATTCTGTTGTATGTTTTGTTTCTAAAACAGAATCTGATTCTAACACCAAAGGCTTATCAACCTCATTATCAACATCAATATCAAGTTTAATATCAGGTTCTAATTCTACCGCTTTCTCAACTTCAATTTGTTTTTCTGTAGTTGCATCAGATTTTAAGCGATACAATTCTTCTTTAAGACTATTAATCTCGGAAGAAAACTCAGCTTGCTTTTTAAAAAGCAATTCTAATTTTTCAATTAGCTTATTAATAAGGTACTGATTTGTTGCCATATACTATTGATTTGAATATCTTCTCAAGTAAAAAAGACTAGGCTAAAATAGTTTTAAAAAACTGAACGGTCAACTTTGTGCATTGAAGTTCTGTTTTTACCATATTATTATAGTTGTCATATATTACTTGTGCTTCATCCATAAAACCTACTCCTTTTCTTTTTAAAGATATTGAACGTAGCTAGACTAAAATCAACATTTATTTCCCCTTCTTACACGACACTCATTAAATTGAAAACAATGGAGAGTTATATTTTTAATGATGATATAGGATATCATAAGACCATTAAAATAGAATTGATAAAATGTTTTATAAGCAATAAAACTTATTAACTATTTAAATAAAAAGCTGTTCAAATAAAACCATACATTATATCCTATAAAACTCACAAAACCTTTAATTTTGTAATGCAATAAATACAATACACATGAATTACAGAATAGAAAAAGACACCATGGGCGAGGTAAAAGTGCCTGCAGACAAACTTTGGGGAGCACAAACAGAACGTTCTCGCAACAACTTTAAAATTGGAGCATCTGCATCTATGCCTTTAGAAATAGTACATGGCTTTGCTTATTTAAAAAAAGCAGCGGCATATACAAACTGTGAGCTAGAAGTATTATCTAAAGAAAAGCGTGATTTAATTGCTCAAGTTTGTGATGAAATTTTAGACAACAAGCACAACGATCAGTTTCCTTTAGTTATTTGGCAAACAGGTTCTGGTACACAAAGCAACATGAATGTTAATGAAGTTATTGCTAACAGAGCACATCAAATTGTTGGAAAAGTTATTGGTGAAGGCGAGAAAACAATTCAGCCTAACGATGATGTAAACAAATCGCAATCCTCTAACGATACCTTTCCAACAGGAATGCATATTGCCGCCTACAAGAAAGTGGTAGAAACTACAATTCCAGGAGTGATTCAATTACGTAATACACTACATAAAAAAGCTCAAGAATTTAAAACGGTTGTAAAGATTGGTCGTACACACCTAATGGATGCAACACCTTTAACTTTAGGACAAGAGTTTTCTGGTTATGTATCGCAATTAGACCATGGTCTTAAAGCTTTGGAAGCTACTTTGGCACACCTTAGCGAATTAGCATTAGGCGGTACAGCAGTAGGAACAGGACTAAACACACCAGAAGGATACGATGTTTTAGTTGCTAAATACATTGCCGAATTTACAGGTTTACCTTTTGTAACAGCAGACAATAAATTTGAGGCTTTAGCGGCACATGATGCCATTGTAGAAACTCATGGAGCGTTAAAATTACTAGCCGTTTCATTAAATAAAATAGCCAATGATATTAGAATGATGGCTTCTGGTCCTCGTTCTGGAATTGGTGAAATTATAATTCCGGCAAACGAACCAGGAAGTTCTATTATGCCAGGAAAAGTAAACCCAACACAATGCGAAGCCTTAACAATGGTTTGTGCCCAAGTTATGGGTAACGATGTTGCTATTTCTGTTGGTGGTACACAAGGACATTATGAACTAAATGTGTTTAAACCAATGATGGCTGCAAATATTTTACAATCTGCACAATTAATTGGAGATGCTTGTGTGAGTTTTGAGGAGCACTGTGCTAGCGGCATTCAACCCAACCACCAAGTCATTAAAGAATTATTAAACAACTCCTTAATGCTAGTTACGGCTTTAAATACAAAAATTGGCTATTACAAAGCTGCTGAAATTGCAAATACAGCACATAAAAACGGAACTACATTAAAAGAGGAAGCTGTAAATTTAGGTTACGTTTCTGCCGAAGATTATGACGAATGGGTAAAACCAGAAAATATGGTAGGAAGCCTAAAATAACGTTAAAGTGTAAATTATTATCGACAAAATACATCTGCTGCGAAATAATTTATATATTAGCACAAACTAAAATTATTATGAAAACAAAACTACTAGGCTTACTATCAGCATTTTGTATTACTATAACCGCAAATGCTCAAACTGATTGGGCACCAAAAACAACAATTGATAATGCTACTGGAGACACTCCTTACGCCATTGACTCAGGTCTAATGGATAATGATGGTAACATCGATATTTTAATAGGTACAGAAGCCGATAACATAATAGTATGGTATAAAGGTAACGGTGACGGTACGTTTTCAAAACAAGCTGAAATTACCAACACACTAGTAAATCTTGGAAGTATTAAATTAGCTGACCTAAACAATGACACTCATATGGATATTTTGGCTGCTGGGTATGGAAACTATACAGGTTCTATAGGCTCTGATTCAAAAATTGTTTGGTTTCAAGGAGATGGTACTGGATCTTTTGGTGCAGAGCAACTGATAACCGATGCTTATGATGGCATGAGTGGTATCTTTGTTGGTAATATTGATGCAGGAACAACTCCTGATATTGCTCTAACGTCTAATGCTGATAACCAAGTCGTATGGCTTTCTAATGATGGATCTGGCAACTTTACAGTTGGTGGCACAATAGATAACACATTGTCGGGACCTGGAGTTGTTAATATGAAAGATATTGATAACGATGGAGATTTAGATGCTTTAATAGGAACAACAAATTACGCTGGAGATGTTTTAGAAATTTTTAGAAACGACTTAATTCCAGGAGGTGCAGTTGCATTTACAAAAGATGCCACATCTGTTGCTACTGGAAAAGCAGGCCTTTTTTATGTCTCTTTTGAAGATTTAGACGGAGATGCAAACTTAGATATCTTAGCTACTGAGATTTCTTATGGAAGTGGCCCTACTGGTCATTTATACTGGTACGAAGATAATGGTGCTGGTTTTACTGAAACAACATTTACGACCTCTACAAACAACCCTTCAATGGCTCAAGCTAAAGATTTAGATAATGACGGATTAGTTGATATTATATTAAGTAGTGGTGCGCTAGGAGATGTTATTGATTTGGTGTGGTTTAAAAATAATGGTGATGGCACTTTTGGTCCTGAACAAATTATAAACGATACACAATCTCAAGTTTATGTATTTACTGTTGCAGATTTTGATGGTGATTTGGATTTAGACATTGCAAGTAATGCTTATGGTGCAGACAATCTAAATTATATTGAAAACCTTTATGAAACATTAAGTGTTGCAGATTTTGATGCAACTTCAATAAAGATTTTTCCTAATCCTACAAAGGATGTTTTAACCTTTGAAGGTATTAATGAAACTATTAAAATTTCAGTTTTTGATGTTTTAGGAAAGCAAGTATTAGAACAAACATTAAATTATGGAGAAACACTTAACGTATCTCAATTAGTGAGTGGTCTATACACCATTAAGTTTAATAATAAATTTGCTTCAAAATTCATAAAGGAATAAAAAATCATCTTTGTAAAATCTAAAAACGCTAGTAAATTACGACTAGCGTTTTTTTTTGTTCAAAAAAATAGCAATCTTTACAAAAATACCAATCCATATGTCTATCCTAATTACCAACATTAAACAATTATTACAAGTTCACGACTCTAACGTTACTATTGTAAAAGGTGATGCTATGAAAAATTTACCTATTATAGAAAATGCGTATGTCTATATAGACCACGATACTATTATTGAATATGGTAAAATGGAAGACTACAGGCCTATTGAAGCAGATACTGTTATAGATGCCACAGGAAAAATTGTGCTACCATCTTGGTGCGATTCTCATACCCATGTTGTCTATGCAGGTGATAGAACGTCTGAATTTGTAGATAGAATTAACGGATTGTCTTATGCTGAAATAGCTAACAAAGGTGGAGGAATTCTAAATTCTGCAAAGAAACTTCAAGACACTTCTGAAGACGATTTATTTGAACAATCAATAAAGCGATTAAATGAACTTATAGCCATGGGTTCTGGTGCTGTAGAAATTAAAACAGGCTATGGTTTAACCACTGAAGCTGAACTGAAAATGCTACGTGTTATTAAACGAATTAAACAAGAAAGCTTAGCCAAAATTATACCTACACTATTAGCTGCACATGCTATTCCTGAAGAATTCAAATCTAAAAAACAAGACTATATTAAATACATCACAGAAGAGTTAATTCCACAAGCTGCTAAACTAAATATTACACATTACGTCGATGTATTTTGTGAAGAAGGTTACTTTGACATTAAAGACACTGAAGCTATTTTAGAAGCTGGAAAAAAATACAATTTAAGACCAAAAATACACGTCAATCAATTTAATATTTTAGGCGGCATAGCACTTGGAGTTAAACATAATGCACTTTCTGTAGATCATTTAGAAGAATTAAACGATGACGATATTGAAGCTTTAAAAGGAAGTGATACCATTTCAGTTGCTTTACCTGGTTGCTCCTACTTTATAAGCATTCCTTATACACCAGCTAGAAAAATTATTGACGCAGGTTTACCATTAGCCATTGCTACAGATTACAATCCTGGCACGGCTCCTAGTGGAAACATGAACTTTGTTGTTAGTGCTGCTTGTGTAAAACTAAAGCTAACTCCTGAAGAAGCAATAAATGCAGCAACTATAAATGGTGCTTATGCTATGGGAATTAGTAATATGTACGGCAGTATCACAAGAGGAAAAAAGGCAAATCTTATTATTACAAAACCTATGAATCATTATAGCGAAATACCTTATGCTTTCGCGCACAATCCTATAGAACAGGTCATCATAAACGGTCAATTGTTGTAACAAAAAAAATCCAAAAGTACGCTTTTGGATTTTCTTACTATTAATTAATCAATATTCATCTCTTACTTCATTGTAAACTCTGAAGAGGAAATTAATTCTTTATCGTTAAATACATTAATCTTATAACGTCCTTTTTCAAACTTGGAGTCTTCTAATTCATTGATGTATTCACAAATATTTAAATTTCTATTCTCGTAGTTAAATCTACTAATTAAGCTGTAGTTTAACACTTGATCTTCAAACTCAATTTGGTCGTTAGAACCTAATACATTATTTTTTGGATCAATTACTTGTATATACAATTCCTTGTCTCCAGCCTCAGCTAAAGTGTTTTTAGCGACTGTAAAACATACTTTAAGTTTATCACTTCTACTCGCTCGTTCAGTTGGAATTTGCTTTCCGCTTCTTCTTTCTATCACTCCCAATCCTACTAGACCTACTGTTTGCAATGCTGCAGCATCTCTAACAACTGTAGCTAATTCTGTGTTTTGTACCAAAAGCGAATCTGTAAACATCGTACGTTCGGCTAATTGAACATTTGTACTATCTAACGATGTTGCTAAATACTCAT
Source organism: Winogradskyella damuponensis (assembly GCF_039538385.1). Lineage (NCBI taxonomy): Bacteria > Pseudomonadati > Bacteroidota > Flavobacteriia > Flavobacteriales > Flavobacteriaceae > Winogradskyella > Winogradskyella damuponensis. The sequence goes on from NZ_BAABCB010000018.1 coordinate 265,044, forward strand.
TTTCAACTTTTAAACGGTCATTTTCAGTTAACAAAATATCCATTTCCTCCTGTAAGGCTAGATATTTCTTTTTGTACCTCCATAAGCTACCAACACTATTTTGAGAAATTTTTAAAGAATCCATTAAACCTTGAATACGCTCTCTAGCAGCAATGATTTCTTCATTTTTTATTTCACTTTCAGCAATCGCTTCATCATAATCTTTAGCCATATTACTAAGATCATTCATTACTTGTTGCTTTTCGCTAACTAATAATTTTTCGTTCTCTTGCTTTTCATTGTAAAGCTTAGATGTATAAAATGCAGTACCTAAGAATAATACCGCAAGTATAACTAAGCCAACTTTTAATCCTGTGTTTGATTTTTGTGCACCTTCCATAAACTGTTTGGTTTTAAGTATTGTTAAATCTAATTTTTTTTAATTGTTAATTTGAGATCAAAGTAATTAAATAAATCTGTACTTTTATTCTAATATATTAATTTTTTACCCAAATGGAACATCTTACCCTATTTACAGAAAAAGAACAACAACTGCTTTTAAAGAAACGTACAGGTGAAACAAAATTTGGAGAACATGTTCAGTTAACTACTAACCTCACTAACATATACGATGATATTGTTAATTTAGATGTTGACTTTGTTTTATTTGGAATAAAAGAAGATATAGGCGTTTACGGAAACCTCGGACAAACAGGTACTTATAAGGCTTGGGAAGCCACTCTAAAAGTTTTGTTAAATGTCCAGAGTAATAGTTTTACACAAGCAAAACGTGTTTTAATATTAGGACATTTAGAGTATTCTGACAAACGCGAAGAACTACTAACATTAAATACCTCTAAAAAGAAAAATCTAAATAAAATTCGAAAATACACAGAAACCATTGATAAAGATGTGACTCATATCGTTTCTTCAATTATTAAAGCTGGGAAAATTCCGATAATAATAGGTGGAGGTCACAACAATGCTTATGGAAATATAAAAGGTTCTGCTTTAGCAAATAACGAAAGAGTCAATGTGATTAATTTTGATGCACATTCCGATTTTAGAGCAGAAGAAGGGAGACATAGTGGTAACGGTTTTAGCTATGCTTATGCTGAAGGATTCTTAAAAAATTATTTTGTATTTGGTCTTCACGAAAACTATACTTCTGATACCTTACTCAAAACCATGAAGAAAGTAAAATCTATTAAATATAATACTTACGAAGCTATTGAAGTTAGAAAAGAACTCGATTTTAATTCAGAAATGAAAAATGCATTAACTCATGTTTCTGAAAAACCTTTTGGTATTGAAATAGATTGTGATGCCATAAAAAACATACCTAGTAGTGCTATGACTCCCAGCGGATTTAGTGTAAAAAAAGCAAGACGATTTGTTAATTACTTTGGTAAGCATGAAAATGCTACATATTTACATATCTGTGAAGCGGCACCTACTCAAAAAACAGAAACTAAAGTTGGCAAATTAATAACTTACCTAATTACAGATTTTATTAGAGCTCATGGAAATTAAAATTATAGATTTTCATGCCAAGTATACCCAAAACTTCTACGATTTAAATATTGAATGGTTAAAAGCCTTCTTTTATGTTGAAGCTTATGATGAGGACGTTTTAAGTCAACCAAAAAAACACATCATTAGTAAAGGTGGTTTTATTTTCTTCGCTATAAAAAATGACAACGTTGTTGGAACTGTTGCTTTAATGCCAACTGAGGAAACAGGCCTTTTAGAATTAACTAAAATGGCTGTATGTCCAGAACAACGCGGTAAAAAAATTGGGCAACGTCTATTACAGCACTGTATTGATTTTGGAAAAGCACAAAATCTAAACGGGCTACTACTCTACTCTAGCAAAAAATTAGAAAACGCTATTTATTTATATCGAAAATATGGATTTGAAGAATTACAATTAGAACGTAATTCGCCTTATGTTCGTTCCGATATTAAGATGTTATTAAAGTTATAAGGCTATTAATTCCCAACCGCCTTTAAAGAATCGATTTGACGCTGTAATCTATCAATAGCATCTGTATTATCTTCTACTTTTGGAATACGCATTAAAGAATCCATTTCGCGTTCCATAATATCTTCATCTTTTGGCTGTTCGTTGTAATAATAGCCAATACCTTCACTGGCTCTCCAAGCTTCATTTAACTGATTATACACTTCCTTATCCCAAGTACTTGGATGTTTTACATCTATCCAAATCACATCTCTGTATTCGCTATCAATTAAAACCAAATCTGGTGTAGCAGAACCATCAAATTGCTGAGCATCTGAAGAACTAATAGAAGATATAGTTCCTAAGAAAAACATACGCTTTCTACCTGCAATGTCTTTAATATAAGGCCTAAACTCTACTGGTGTACTCGCATTCCAATCGTATTCTTTTCGAGATTCTTTTACTTTTAAAGGCATTGCAGAAACACCTGCATAACCTTGTTTTTTGGTTGCATGATCATAATAATACATTTTATCCGTTCCATCTGCTGGAATAAAAACGCTATAACTTAAACTGGTACGTTCATTTCCTACTGGTTCTAATCCAAACCAATGGTATAAGCCACTGTATGCATCAGAGTTTGAGCCTGCAAAATCAAAATCAGTAACATAAGGTTGTTGGTTTTGGTCTTTTGGCATAATTGGAATTTTTACAGCCGTTTCCATATTCCAAGGTAATGGATCACTAAAACCACCTAAAAACTTTAACGATTCTGCTTGCAACTGTGATACCTTTTCTGCTAAGGTGTTTTGTTTATTTAAAAACGGATAATTTTTAATATTATCTGGACTCACAAATGTGCCTTTTCCAATGGTAATACGCTCTATATAATCATTAATATCGTGCTCACCACTATCTATAATCATCACACCACCAAAACTGGGATATGGAAAAAAGAAACCTTTCCATTTTATTAAACTCACCACTTCTACCCAATTACCATCATCATTTTTCATGTAAAACGTATCACTTGGTTCATAATTAAATAACATCCAAGGATTAAAACGTTGCACAACAGCATTGTATGTGTTACGACTAAATTTTAAAGATTCTCCAATTGAAAACGTTACCGAAATACGATTTTCGTTAGAAAAACGAGGAAATGGAGTTGTACTACTCACAGCAAACACTTCTTCTGTGTTATCACTTATTTGCTGCATTACATACTTCTCACTTGGCTGAATAGCCATAGTCCATTTATTTTGATCATCTACTCTAACCAAATGCGGTAAAGACACATCTTTAGTTTCTCCAACACTTTCGTTGGCCATAGAAAAGATGTTTCTTAAGGGTTGGATACGTTCGTTTTGTGTTAATGGTAGTTCGTTAATTTCTACTTTATTAAGATCATTAAACACATTATAGGTTTTCATGTAGTCGTACATTTTATAATGCCAACCAACACCATATAGTAATCCAAAAAAGACAATTAGTAATGCTAAAATTCCTAAACGACTACCAACATGAGCAGAGTTTCTAAATTTACGCAAACCAAAATATAAAACTAAGCCACTAACTAATATGACGAAAATATACTTTCGTAGAAATAGCAAAACAGGTTGGTAATCGTCTCTAAAAAAGAACAATAAAATTAATAATAGCAACACTACAAAAATGGTAATTCGTTTTTGTTTACCTCCTTTATTCCAGTATGATTTTATCATAGTATCAATTTCTCATTGCGAAGCTGACTATTTTTTCAACTCTAGCAATCGGTTTGTTTTATAATTATTAAGTCATGTTATGTAAAGCACTTAAACTTCATAACGTATTTCAACTACATTAGACCCTTATCTTTCAATCGGTCACGTGCACTTGTTTTTTCAACTTCAGGTTTAGATTTAATTTCTTGTTTCACTTCTGTTTCAACCTTAGCATCTTTTGATTCTAAATCATGAATAAAATCTTTTCCTTTTTCAACAGTATCCTTAACAGCATCTAAAAGCGAATCACTTTTTTCGTCAATAACCTCAGATGATTTAAATACAAAATTTGCCAAATACGTCCCTAATAAGGTACCAAAAATACTAGATGCGAATAATGATATGGTTGCTAAATCAATAGGAATTACAAATCTAACGACAACAATTCCAACTAAAAAAAGCACTCCAATATAAACCAAACGCATTAAAAAAGACTGCTGATATAGAAACCCTTTTGTACTACTTTTAGGCATCTGTAGCTCTTTAGAGTAAAATATCTTATTAAAAAAACGATATACTTTGTTACTTTTAGATTCGCGCCAATACAATACAATTCCAAACAGTATGGCTGCAATAAAAACTATTATTTCGAGTGACATCATAATCTATGTTTTGGTTTCTTATAAAATTAGTCTAATTATATTAAATATTGTTACGAATACGCTCAATTACCCAATCCTTAAAAGAATCGTCCCAAGTGTCGTAATTTTTATAAAACTGTTCTTTATCATACCAATACAAGAATAACACATCCATTGGCGCAATATTAATTAACAATTTATGAATTAAATCACGATGCTCAGACGACAATGACGAATGTGGCTGATGCAACGCAAAATATAAATCTTGATCTACGATATCTTCAATTTTATAAGCATTACTGCGTTCTAATTTTTCAAGATACAGTTCAACGCTCATTACTTGCTTCCTCGCATTGATATCAATTTTATTCAAATAACTTTTGAATAACACTTTATCATTCAAAATAGCTGCAATTGGGTGTTCTGTATCTTTTAAAAATTGTGCTAATTCGTATTTCTTAATTCGGTCGTAATTTGGTGTTTTTACAATGTGTTCTAAATCACATTCTATAATGATATGATCCTTTAATTTAGCAACTAATTCCGGTTGTGAGATATGATAAATTAGCACATCGTGAATGGTATCTTTTATGGCTTCTTTATAAAATTCTTTGCTTTCAAAAACAACAATTGGTTTTATAAAATCTCGAAGCAAATACACACCATCAAAAGCTCTTGTATAAAATGAGCCTGTTGTATATTGTAATGGTCCTAAGCTTAAATCTCTGCCTCTTAAATCGCCATAAGTTGTAGCAGAATTTAATAATAGCTGGTGAATATCTTCATCTATAAAATTATTACCTAGCCTAAACCTATCTACTAATCTTAATTGCTCCTTTTGCTTTTCTTCGAGATGATCAATTAAGCGGAAAGTAATATTGACTTTGTCATACTTTAAGACATCTAAAGGTTCATAAAACACATCGATGTCTTGATCAAAATCAATACAGATAGCAGAATCTCTAGTAATATCATTGATTTTCTGGCCATGTGTTCTAAACACATGTTGCATCATATCTTTATCAAACGAATGAAAAGGTAAATACACAGGTTTTCCTTTTTGCAATGGAGAAATAATAATTCCATGCGGATTTGCATCACCATGATTAAGGTAATGCATATTATTCATTTCTTCAGCAACTTCAGGACTCCAACCAATACCATCTATAAAAAAAGAGGTCAATGTTGTTTCTTTAAACCCTAGAGTTTTTAAGCATTTATTGTAACGTTCTACTAATTTTCCACTGATGGGAATAAGTTCGCTTCTGTATAAATTTGCTTGTTTTAGTTTTTGCATCTTGTTGCCGCAAATGCGGTAATCTAAATTTTTCTTTTATTCTTTTTTGACATGAATTTTACTAATTCTCACTAACTCTAGTGATAACGTACAGTATTCAATTATATCAAAACTCTATATTTTATTTCAAATCAAGTTCCTATCTATACAGGAATTAATAATTCATTAATCTGAGCGTATTGCAATAACATAATCGTTTTTGCATCTATAATTTCTTCGTTCTTTACCATTGCTATAGCTTTAGAAAATGAAAGTTCTAAAATTTCAATGTCTTCATCTTCGCTTTCTAATCCTCCACCTTTACTTACTTTCATGGTTTCATTATATTCTGCCACAAATAAATACATCTTTTCCGTTAAGGCACCTGGTGAGGTATATGCGGTTAAAACTTGTTTAGCATTATCAATTTTATAACCCACTTCTTCTTCTGTTTCCCTAATTATGGTTTCTAAAGGCTTATCATTATTATCTATGGCACCTGCACATGCCTCAATAGACATACCTTCATTTTTATTGTTCTCATAAGCTGGCATACGGAACTGCTTAGTAAGAATCACCGTTTGTTTTTCTACATTATACAGTAATATAGCAGCACCATTACCACGATTGTAACATTCGCGAGATAAACGTTTCCATTCTCCATTTTTAAATTGATAATCGTAATCAATTCTATCTAATCTTGCCCATTCTTTAGAAAGGGTTGTTTTAGTTATGTTTTTTAGGTTGTTCATGAGATTTTTCATCGCTTATGCCTTATTCTGTCTGAAAGACAAAAACTTCATACTTTTAATATTTCACTTTATTTACCAAACTGTTCTCTAGCTTCAGTTTCAATATTCAACTGATTCACTCTTGCATCCACTTTTCGTTTAAAGTCTGTATCTGCAATCGTTGCCACATTATCTAAATAACGAATGACTTCTTGTCGTCTTATATCTGAAAAGTTTAAACCTTTCATATTAGACTTCATTAATTCTTGAAGCATATTGAATTTGGTATCATAATCCTTTTTGAAATACGTCTCTGGATTTTCAAACCAGTCTTGTTCTAAATCGAAATCGGTTAATCGTAATGAAATTGCAGATTGAATATTACGCACATCTCTTGAAGAGAAAAACGGAAATATCTTCTGAATTTCTTTATACAGAGCAGCATAAAACATGTGATCATTAGTTTCATGAAGCTTTTCAATTTTATCAAAGGTTTCGTGAACACGTGCTTCTGAAGGATGCTCTATGGCATTCAGAATTTCTCCCATGCTGTTTGCCAAACCTTGATCTGACAAGTATTTATAGGTTTCAGGATCGTCCATATTTACGAAATCTGGCATGGTATTTTGCAATTTCTTCCACCAGATATAGTCTTGGTCTACAAAATCGTGCTCAGTACGTGCACCATCTATTTTAAATCGACCTTGCACACGAGAAATCACTGCTTTATCTAACATTTCAGGCAAATTGGTAAATAAACCAATAGAACTGTTTCCGTAATTAACGGCATAAGCACCTTCGGTATACCTTAAAAATACACCAATCACCTCTTTAACACCAGCAGAAACTCCTTGCGCTGTTCGTTCTTGTAAATTATTTTCGGCATCATCAATAGGTGCAAAAATTAATTTTGTAGGATCTTGTAATGGCTTCATCCACTCTACCATTTTCTCTGCTGAACCACCTTGAAAGGTACTAATTAAAGTATCTGGCATGGGATGGAATAAAAATGGAATATCTAAATTATCAGAATGTTCTTTTAATCGGGTGGCGATGGCAGCAATCAACATACTTTTTCCTGTTCCCGGAATTCCATACCCCATAAAAACTGGCATAAAACCGCCTAATTCTTGAAAAGGATTTTTCTTAGCTTCAAAATCGTAACTCAGCATACGTTCGGTTAAACGACGTGCAAAATGTTTGGCATCTCTGTTACCTACAATTTGCTCAAACTGAATTTTATTAAACTCAACACTCTTAGCTGTACCAGAAAAAGCATTCTCCCAACCCGAAATTGCAAAGTCACTATTTTCTAACTTGTAAGTTCTGTCAACAATCGTTTCTGTATATTCTAAGCTACTTTTGCGTAGTTGAATTTCATCTATTAAAGCTTCAAAATAAACAACCGTAAAATCAATAACATCTTTGTCTGATTTAATGATTTCTGGATGCCCTAAATATTTGTCGTAATAAAATAACTGACACGAAATACCTTTTAAAGGTGTTAATAGAGACACTTCCGGAATACCTGCAAACTTCTGTTTCATCACCGATAAATCGTCTGAAGCATGTGGTTTTAAATCGTGTAAAATCTTATACGCTGTTGCAAACAACATAAAAGCCGTTGCTGTATGCATTTTGCTTTCGTACTCTCTCCTTCCAGAACGATCTAATGCCGATTTGTTTTCACTTAAACTCGATAAACCTGAAGCATCGTAATAGGAATCCTTAATCCAAATACCAAGATTTAAACCTTCCTGTACAGCATACAACGTTTGATTTAAATAAATTGGAAGTGCCACTGATTCTGGTAACAAACGTTTCTTTAAAGCTAAAACCGTTTTTGAAACAGATGTAACATTAACATTACTACCGTTATTCGCCCTAGATAAATACAATAAGATTGATTCATCTTTAGCATCATTATCTTTGTTTTTAGCGCGTTGACTTTGCTCCCATTGTATGGATTTTAAATACGATGTGGCTTCATCGCGAAGCATATCTAATTCATTTTGTTTTATAGGGAAAGTTGAGTTGTGTTCCATTTTTTTAGTCTTCAGTTTACAGTATGCAGGCTTCAGTATTTACTGTTCCAGCTTACTCTTGCTTTTTATTTAGTCTTCAGTATGCAGTCTTCAGTCTTCAGTACCAACTGTTGCGACTTCTTGTGTTGCTTAGTATTTTTATAATTTTATAATCCGAATTTATCAGGATGTTTCATCATGTAATTGATAAGCTTTCCTATTTCTTCACTTTTATATTGTAATTCATTTTTCTTTTCTTCTGAAATATAATCACATGCTAAAGCAAAATCTAGCCATAATTGTGTTTCAGAATTTTCACTGTCAGCGTCAGATAATTTACTTTTAAAATGCTTTTCGTACTGTCGTTTTCTATAGCCTTCAGCAATATTAGAACAAACCAACCTACTAGTTCTTATCATTTGCGACGATAAGCCAATACTGTTTTAAAAGACATATTAATATTTACTGATTCTGACTGCTAACTGAGGACTGCACACTGCAGACTCATTCCATTTTTAATTCAGAAATCTGAATAGGCGACATTGCTAACTTATTCATAATTTCAGGTGTTTTATTATATAGTAATTGTATGATTCGATGTGGCGCAAAGACGTATCGTTGTCTAAACATAGCATCCCAACGTTGATAGGTTTGTTTGCTAAAAAAACCACCTTCTTTAAATTCGCTTCCCGATTTTAATTCGTCTACTTTTAGTGAAATCGCATAAGATTCTAATGGAATTTCTTTATTTGCAATGCCTTGTAAAATGGCATGTGTCACTTTATTTTCATCCTTAGCAAACACATTATGAATTGGTCCTAAATCTACACGTTTTATCAGTTTGGGTAATACTTTTGGCAAACGCTTATCTATGCCATAAGCCATAGTATCTAAAGCCATTTCTCGGTCTGCAATAGACTTTAAAGCACTGTATATTTCACTGCGTTCTTTTAAAGGATCTTTGCCATCGTAATCAAAATACATGTAGCAAATGAATGGTCTGTTATGAGACACATCATAGAAGCTCCAGCTCACTAAATATTCAGCCGCTGAACCTTCTGGTGCTGCTATTATTTTACCTTGAACAAAACGGTTAAAAATATATTCTTTTTTGGCCGAGGTATAATACACTATTGAAGCTGCCTGAAAGAGCTTACGTTTAGCGATAGGTTCTTTCTTTCGCATCAAAGTGTCTAGAAATTCCTCTTTTAGCGTTTCTACATCTGTAAGCTTACCTAAGTAATCTTCTCGTAATGCTAAATCATTAAACAAATAGCGGAATTCTAAATAATTAGGAAAGCTTGAATCAGTTAAATCTACTTTCATGTTTTCCTCTTCGTCATACATGTATTTTACACGCATGGCTTCAATAGAATACAGCAACAAATCACTGTATTGCTTAAAGAGAAGTACTTCTTGTTGATTTAGTATTTGTTTTTGTTGTACAGCAACGATGAGTTCCTTTAATGCAAAATCTATCATTCTGTGATAGAACACATATTGTTCTTTGGAATCTAATATGGCGGAATCTAATGGTGTTACTATCATTTTTGTAGGCAATTGGCAGTATTCAGTTTGTAGTATACCAAGAATACCTGAAAAGTATTATTTAAAAATATATTGAATATATAGTGTTAGCCACAGTATTCAGTCTTCATTTGACTGTTAACTGAATACTACTGACTCACAACTTATTATTATCCTAAAAGGTCATCTTCGTTAGCTTCTGGTTTTGGTTCGCCTGCTGGCTCTCCTCCTCCGTCACCTGAAGGTGCGTTTGCATCTGCTGCGTAGTAATCTTCAAAAATTTCTTTCATATCAATTCCGTAACGCTCAGCAAAATTCTTTTGAATAGACTTATCCTTTTCTCTAATTTCACTTAAAGCTTCGGCATAACTACCATAAACCCCTTGCATAACTTTTTCGTGCACTGGAATATTATCCATCATTTCTTGACGTGCTCTAGCACTTGCAGTATGCATTGCGGCTAAAGTTTCACCAATATGCTCGTCTGTCTTAACACCTAAATGCTCTAAAATTGCTGCGAATTCTTGATCTGTACGTGCTTTTAAAGCTACCACATAACCATCGTAATATTTAAGACGCTCGTCTGTATCTGACTTTAATTTTGCACGATGCGTTTGTAAGTTACTACGTAAAGACGTTAATACTTTAATAGTTAAGTTATGTTTATGAACAAAACTATCTTTAGAAGCTGCTAATGTGGTATAAGCATTTTTAAGGCCTTCTAATTCTTCTACTTTTTGCTCTAAGGTGGTTACTTTGCTTAAAGCATCTGAATAATCTGTAGATTGTTTATCTGCAACTTCTTCTAAAGCTTGACGCGCTTGTTTTAATAGAGCATATTGCTCTTCAAGCTTATCCTCTACTTCTTTTTTCTTTTGAAGTGCTTTGGTATGATTATTAGACGCTTCAACAATAGCTGTTTTAAGACTTTCTTCGACTTCTTTTATTTCGATTTCTCTATCTTTTAAACGCTTAATTGCAGCCTGACTCTTAAATGATAATTCATTTAATAAGGTTTGAACATCTGCCGTTTCAATACGTTGTTGAAACATTGCTTTTGCTTTATTGTCTGATGCATCACGTTCTTTTTGAGCATTTTGAAGTTCTTGCTCAGCATCTTTAATCTTACTTTTACGTCCCCAAAGATTGTTCCACCACGTATCTGGTTTATTATTTGCATCTTCAAGTTCTACTTTTGCGCGCTCTAAACGCTTAACGGCATCATCAATGATTTTTTGCTCTGCGGCATTTAATGCAGAAAAGCCTTCAAACATAATACCAACTTCGTCCTGATAATCTGTTAAGTCTTTAATGGCATCTAATAAAGTAGTTCTATCTTTTTCGGCCATATCTACCACATTATCTAAGGTGGCATTTAATATTTTCTGACGACTTTCAGGATCATCTTCTTGTGCCAATTTAGACTTCATTTGGTCTATGGCTTTTCCCCAATTGACATCAACTTTCGCTGCTTTTTCGTTGGAACTTGTTTCTAATAAATCAAAATCATCAGACATATTGTGTGTGGTATTTGGTTGAACTATTTTCTGTAAAGCAATTTCGGTATTTTTTTAAGACTATAAAAACTTTACTTACTAAAATATATGTAGTCATACTTTTAACATTGTTACAACTTTCTTACTATTTTTTTAATATCTATGACACTACACCTACCAAATCTTAATTAATACCATATTTGTCATTTTATGGCATTATAACAAATTATAGAACTGTTAAAATTTGATTTATTAACAAATAACTTAATGTTGATTTTCGCTTAGAAACACTGTGTTTCGTCGGAAATTACAAACGCTTAATCGATAAATTTGTTGATTAAAAATTGTAAATATTTTAATATTAAGTATTTAACATTAAGTTTTTTTCTATCTTAGCATTCTAGAACCCAATTCTAAAACCATACTTATATGTTTAGTAACCTGCTTTCCAAAGCCTTAATTGTGACGACTACGCAACTTACTATGATTTTAATAGCTGTAGCGTCCATTTTTCTCGTTTTTATTCTTATAGCTATTGTGAAGATGTATAAGTTAAAAGCTGAAAACAAAAAATTAATGCAAACCAATGCCTACAAAGATTACGAAGAATCCAATCAAGATATTCCTAGTGGACATCTTTATGGCGACAACTAAAGCCGTTATTTAAAAACTAAATTTATCCGTTTTTATGGGCTGTTTTAACAAAGGCTACTTATAAAATCGTTACTACTTATAGGTTAGATTTGGTCATTTCTCTTAAATCCCATAAATTAAAATCAATACTAAAATATTTATAAAATAATCTCATTTATATATCATAAAAAAAGCCAGCAAAATTGCTGGCTTTTTTAGTTTATAACATTTAGTATTATCGTACTAATTTCTTATACTTAATTCGTTTTGGCATTAAATCACCACCCAAACGTTTCTTCTTATTTTCCTCGTATTCACTAAATCCGCCTTCAAAGAAATAGACTTGAGAATCTCCTTCAAAAGCTAAAATATGCGTACAAATTCTATCTAAGAACCATCTATCGTGACTAATCACTACAGCACAACCCGCAAAGTTCTCTAAACCTTCTTCCAGAGCTCTTAATGTATTAACATCTAAATCGTTAGTAGGCTCATCTAAAAGTAACACATTACCTTCTTCTTTAAGTGTCATAGCCAAGTGTAAACGGTTACGCTCACCACCAGAAAGTAGTTTTACCTTTTTATTTTGTTCACCACCAGAGAAGTTAAAACGGCTTAAATAGGCTCTAGAATTTACTTCCTTTCCTCCCATCATAACCAACTCTTGCTCATCACTAAAGTTTTGCCAAATTGTTTTTTCAGGATCTATATTAGAATGCTTTTGATCGACGTAAGCAATCTTTGCTGTTTCACCAACTTTAAATTCTCCTTTATCAGGATTCTCCTCTCCCATTATCATTCTAAAAATAGTAGTTTTACCAGCACCATTAGGACCAATAACACCAACTATTCCTGCTTGAGGAAGATTAAAATTTAAGTTGTCGTATAACAATTTATCATCATAAGCTTTAGCAACTCCAATAGCTTCAATTACATTAGTTCCTAAACGTGGACCGTTAGGAATATAGATTTCTAATTTTTCGTCAAGTTGTTTTTGATCTTGACTCATTAATTTATCATAGTTCTTCAAACGTGCTTTTTGCTTTGTTTGACGCCCTTTTGCTCCTTGACGTACCCAATCTAGCTCACGTTCTAAAGTCTTTTGACGTTTAGACGCTGTTTTACTTTCTTGAGCCATTCGTTTTGATTTCTGATCTAACCAAGACGAATAATTTCCTTTCCAAGGAATTCCTTCGCCTCTATCGAGTTCTAAAATCCAGCCAGCTACATTATCTAAGAAATATCTATCGTGCGTTACAGCGATAACAGTACCTTTATATTGTGCTAAATGATGCTCTAGCCAATGTACAGACTCTGCATCTAAGTGGTTGGTAGGCTCATCTAATAACAATACATCAGGCTCTTGTAATAACAAGCGACATAAGGCTACACGACGACGTTCACCACCAGATAGCACTCCAATTTTCTTATCACCATCTGGAGTTCTTAGCGCATCCATTGCAATTTCTAGCTTGGTATCTAATTCCCAAGCATTAGCTGCATCAATCTGATCTTGCAGTTCTGCTTGGCGATTCATTAGCTTTTCCATCTTATCGGCATCGCTATATACTTCCTCTAATCCAAACTGGTCATTGATACTATTATATTCATCAAGAATAGCCACAGTTTCAGCTGCTCCTTCTCGTACAATTTCCATAACCGTTTTATCGTCATCCAGTTGCGGCTCTTGCTCTAAGTAGCCAACCGTATAACCTGGTTGAAAAACCACATCTCCTTGGTAGTTTTTATCTACCCCTGCTATGATTTTTAAAAGCGTAGATTTACCAGAACCATTTAGACCTAGAATCCCAATCTTAGCACCATAAAAGAAACTTAAATATATATTTTTTAAAACAGGAGTATTTGCTCCTGGAAAGGTCTTTGTGAGACCAGACATTGCAAAAATTACTTTTTTATCGTCACTCATAATTGTTAGTTTATTTATTGTAAAGTTAAACTATTGAACATCACAAATTAATTACACACGTCCTTTTAGAGCATTAAAAACCCATGCTATACAGAAAAAACCACCACCAACAGCAGCAAATCCCCAACCTGCAACATCATCGTATCGGAATGCGCCAAGCGCAATTAATCCAAATCCTACAAAAAGCATAATCCATGTAGCCCAAGCTAATACTGTATTTTTATTCATTGCCATAATCAATCTTAATTTTAATCGTTAGTTAGTTTACAAATATCGCATTTTAAATAAAAAAAGCATCACTATTTGTGATGCTTCTAATGTAAATTGTATCAAAAACTAAAAATTAATCATAGGAACTTCAATAAACAATAGCTCACTATTGGTTTTGGCTGTTATATTAAAACTATCTGTTTCTGAAATCCCTATAGCATCTCTAGACGCTAAAATATCTCCTTCAATTTTGGCTTTACCAGAAATCAACATCACATAAACACCATGAGTCTTTCCTTTTAATTGATATGTGAATGCTTCGCCTTCTGACAAATCAATTCTTGAAAGCTTAGCATCTTGATGAATTTTAAGACTTTCTGTATCACTATCATCAAAAGATGTTACTAATGTTTGAAGCTGTCCTTTTCGACCTTCAGCCTTAAATGTTTTCTGATCGTAACGTGGTTCAACATTTCGTTCTTGTGGTATTACCCAAATTTGGAATAGACTTAAATGCTCATCAAGCGATCCATTAATTTCAGAATGTTGTACTCCTGTTCCTGCTGACATCACTTGCACTTCATCAGGAAGAACAGCTTGCCAATCATCCTTCATATTATCGCGATGTTTTAAAACACCTTTTAATGGCATGGTTATAATCTCCATATTATCATGAGGATGTGTTCCAAACCCCATTTTTGGTGCTATAATATCATCATTTAAGACTCTTAATGCACCAAAATGTATGCGTTCAGGATTATTCCAACTTGCAAAACTAAAGGAATGTTTAGCTTGCAACCATCCATGATCTGCAAAACCTCTAGTGTCTGCTTTATGTAGTACTTTTTTCATGATAATGTCCTTTTATTGGTTTTAACTAGCGCATTTTATCGAGCAGATTACTTAATTGTTCCGCTTCAGCCTCACTTAAATTTTGAATTAACTCTTTATTCATATCATCAGGAATTGTGTTTAACAAATCCAAACCTTGCTGTGTGATTTCAATTTTAACCACACGCCTATCGTGTTCTGATGGCAAACGTTTAATTAATTGCTTAGCACAGAGTTTATCCATTAATCGTGTAGCATTAGGTGAACGTTCTAACATTCTATTTTTAATAGTCTGTACTTTCAAAGGTTCGTTAGCACCTCTTAAAATTCTTAAAATATTATACTGCTGCTGTGAAATTCCAAAGGCTTTAAAAGATTCGCTTTGAATACTCGTAATCCAATTAGCAGTATAAATAATATTTAGAAGCGCCTTAACTCTATTGTTTTCAAATTTTGAATTAATATCTTTAGATAAGTCTCCCATAATTAATAGTCTTAGAATTCTTTTTAAGCTTTGATATCATCATATTGCGTGGTCTTACCAAAAACTTTGGCGACATAAGGACAACTTGCTGTAGCCTGTAATTTGTTTTCTCTTGCGAAATCTGCAACCGCTTCTATTAATTTATGACCAAGATTTTGCCCTCTGTAATTCGGGTCAATCTCTGTGTGATTGATATCGATAAGACTTTCATTAACGTATGCATACGCAATTTCACCAATTTCTTTCTCATTATCTAAAAGATAGAATCTATTGCTCTTATTTGATGTGTCGTGTTTTAATTCCATGATTATAGACTGTTTTTAAAATGTTCCACTTTATTCAACAATTCTGTATTTAAATCGTCATTAGTAATCTTACCATCAGAAAAATTATCATAAAATGACGGTAGAGAAAACTGCCCTACAATATTAGCTTCATGTCTTGGAAAACGATCAGCAGCCAATTCTAAAACCGAAGCTCCACCTCTAGCTCCTGGCGATGTTGCCATAAGTAATAACGGTTTGTTTAAAAACGTTTTTTGCTCTACTCTAGAAGCCCAATCAAATATGTTTTTGAACGCTGACGTATATGCACCATTATGTTCTGCTAAAGCGATTATAAAACCATCAGCTCCTTTTAAATGATCTACAAAAGCTACAGCTTGCTCAGGAAAACCTTGAGCCTGTTCTCTGTCTGAACTATAAATAGGCATTTCAAAATCGTTTAAATCTAATACTGTTGTACTAACTCCATCTACTAATTGGGATGCGTAAGTGGCTAACTGTTTATTAATTGAAGTACTGCTATTACTTCCTGCAAACGCTATAATATGTTTCATTGATTTCTTATTTAGGTTTAATTTATTTTTTTATAAAAGATATATGATACCATTAGTAAAACAAATGCTAATACTGCTGCCATTTGTTCACCATCGCCAATCATATAATGAGCAAAAAAGGCCAATATAAATGCAAAAAAGAAGCCTGAATATGCCCATTCCTTCAAGGTTTTTAAACCTGGTGCCCAAAGCACTATCAATCCTAGTAATTTAACAACAGCATAGGGATATATAATATAAGATGGATATCCAAAATTTGTGAATGCCGTTACCATATCGTCATGTTTAAAAAAGTACATGCTAATGGAAAATAACATTAACAAGGTTAATAAGCCTGTAGCTACGTAATAAATAATTTTATTTTTTTTCATTTTTTATATGTTTTAATGATACAAATCTACAACAAAACAAATTAGTTTCCAAGGAAAATAATTCCATGTAACATTATTTAGCAAAACATTCGCTTTCCAAACATCGTTTCGTTTTGTAAATTCGTGCAAAACAAATCTGTATTAATGGATATCAAATTCAACCAAAACGAAGACCACAATAAACTTTTAGTTTCTGATCTAAAAAAACGCTTTGCAAAAGTAAAGCTAGGTGGTGGCGAAAAAAGTATAGAAAAACATCACGCAAAAGGCAAAATGACAGCTCGAGAGCGTATAAACTATCTGTTAGACCCAAAATCTAAATCTATAGAGATTGGTGCTTTTGCAGGTGAAGGCATGTATGAGCAATATGGTGGTTGTCCTTCTGGAGGTGTCGTTGTAAAAATGGGCTATATTAAAGGTAAACAATGTATTGTTGTTGCTAATGATGCCACAGTAAAAGCTGGAGCCTGGTTTCCTATTACAGGAAAAAAGAATTTACGTGCTCAGGAAATCGCCATAGAAAACCGTTTACCAATTATATATTTGGTGGATAGCGCTGGAGTTTTTCTACCAATGCAGGATGAGATTTTCCCAGATAAAGAACACTTTGGGCGTATTTTTAGAAATAATGCTGTAATGAGCAGTATGGGAATTACGCAAATTGCCGCTGTCATGGGAAGTTGTGTTGCTGGTGGTGCTTATTTACCAATTATGAGTGATGAAGCTTTAATTGTAGATAAAACCGGAAGTATTTTCTTAGCGGGAAGCTATTTAGTAAAAGCTGCCATAGGTGAATCTATAGATAACGAAACCTTAGGAGGAGCAACAACACACTGTGAAATTTCTGGAGTTACAGACTACAAAGCTAAGGATGATAAAGATGCTTTAGATAAAATTAGAAACATCGTTGATAAAATCGGTGATTTTGATAAAGCAGGTTATAATAGAACTGATTCTAAAAAACCAAAAGAGAATCCGGATGATATCTATGGAATTCTTCCAAAAAGTCGTGCTGACCAATACGATATGAAAGAGATCATAAAACGTTTGGTAGATAACTCTGAGTTTGACGAATACAAACAGGATTATGGCAAAACTATTATTACAGCTTATGCTAGAATTGAAGGTTGGGCTGTTGGAATTGTTGCCAATCAAAGAAAATTAGTAAAAAACAAAAAAGGTGAAATGCAATTTGGCGGTGTTATTTATAACGACTCTGCTGATAAGGCAACGCGCTTTATAGCAAATTGTAATCAGAAGAAAATTCCTTTGGTCTTTTTACAAGATGTCACAGGATTCATGGTTGGTAGTAAATCTGAACATTCTGGTATTATAAAGGATGGTGCAAAAATGGTAAATGCAGTTAGTAATTCTGTAGTTCCAAAATTCACTATTGTTTTAGGAAATAGCTATGGAGCCGGAAACTATGCGATGTGTGGAAAAGCTTATGACCCAAGGTTAATTGCAGCTTGGCCAAGTGCCGAACTTGCTGTGATGAGTGGTAATTCTGCGGCTAAAGTTTTATTACAGATTGAAACGGCTTCGCTAAAGAAAAAAGGCGAAAAAATAACAAAAGAAAAGGAAGAAGAATTATTTAATAAAATTAAAGATAGATACGATGATCAAGTATCTCCTTATTATGCTGCGTCTCGTATTTGGACTGATGGTGTGATTGACCCTTTAGATACCAGAACATGGATTTCTATGGGCATAGAAGCCGCAAATCATGCTCCTATTGAAAAACCATTTAATATGGGTGTGTTACAAGTTTAAAGTAATTTGTAATATAACCACATAAAAAAAGAGCGCAAATTGCGCTCTTTTTTTATATAATAATATGCTATTAAAGGGTTAACCCTTCACGTTTAGCTTTCTTTTCTTCTCTAATTTCTTTTAGACGTTCCATTGATGCACCAAAAATCCAGTAAGGAATAACGAAAGTTAAAAGGAAAATCATTAACCAAAAGCCTATAGTTAATATGGTTAAAAATGCTAAAAATCCTAAATATTGATCAAAGTCGAACATAATTCTTGTATCGTTTACGTTTTGTTAGTACAAAGATATAACCAAAATATAAGTTTTACAACAGGTAATCTTAGTTTTATTAACAGGTTATTAAAAAAATTTATAGAGACTTCATTAATAAATCTGCTGTAGCAGGATTTGTAGCCAAGGGCACATTGTGTACATCACACAGTCTCATTAACATAAGAATATCTGGTTCATGCGGATGGCGATCTAATGGATCTCTAAAAAACAAGACCATATTACACTGTCCTTCTGCTACTCGCGCTGCTATTTGAGCATCTCCTCCTAAAGGACCAGATAATAACGCATTAACATTAAAACCTGCTTTAGAGACTTTTTCTCCAGTTGTTCCTGTAGAAACTAGATTGATATTTTTGTGATGTAAAATTTCGCTATGCTCATTTAAAAACTGAACCATTTCTGCTTTTTTTCCATCGTGAGCTATTATAGCTATTTCCATATTAAAGATTTTTAACGTGATACTCGACTAAACCTTCTATTGGTCGTCTTACAAAATTACCGACTTTAAATCCGTATTCTTTGGCTACTTGCTTAATTTCATCTTGTCCAAAATAGGCAATAGAACCTGCAAAATGAACCGGAGTTCCTGCTTTTAATTCTTCTTTATATTGAAGAATCATATTTTCTGCAAACAGACGAATTCCTTTAGTTATGATATTACTAATATATTCAGAATCCTTATTAATAAACATAAACTCTGCATGGTCTGCTAAATAAGCACTAGGATTGGTTTGCTTATAAAGGTTATACTTAATATAGTCAGCATCTAGATTATGTTTGTGAGCAAAAGCCACGCTAATAGTATCTGGCATCTTTTTAAAGTAGTAATCCCTAATTAATTGCTTACCAAAATAGTTTCCGCTAGCATCATCCATTAGTATAAATCCAAGACTTGACACACGTTGATGTAAGTCTTTACCATCGTAATAACTACAATTTGATCCCGTTCCTAATATACAAACTACAGCAGCTTCATCATTTGAATTAATGCACGCTCTCACTGCAGCATAAGTATCTTCTCTTACTTCTACTATAGCACTTGTAAAAAACGATTCTAGTATCATTTTCAATAAAAGTCTAGGCTTTTCTGTGCCACATCCTGCTCCATAAAAGTAAACATGTGTAACCTCATTGGCTATTGCCATTAGCTCTTTACTTTTTCGGATCGTTTTATTGAGTTTCTTTTCAGCAACAATTGCCGGATTTAAGCCTTTAGTTCTTATTTTATCAACTGCTTGCTTACCGTTTTGATCTATCGCAATCCAGTCGCATTTTGTTGAACCTCCATCTGTAATTAGAATCATGATAATATTTTTATATAAAAATTCCGTAGCCTATGCAAACACATAATCCTACGGAATTTAAGAATTATATTATAAATTAAAGGTTATTAACCTTCTGTGCTAAATCTACAAGTTTATTAGAGTAACCAAACTCATTATCGTACCAAGATACTAATTTAAAGAATTTAGAATTTAATTCTATTGCAGAATCTGCATCAAATACACTTGTTCTTTCTTCACTAACGAAATCTTGAGATACTACAGCATCTTCTGTATAGCCCATAACTCCATTCATAGAACCTTCTGCCGCTTTTTTAACTGCAGCTTTAATTTCTGCTAATGAAGTCTCTTTTTTAGTTCTTACTGTTAAATCTACTACAGATACATCTACAGTTGGTACTCTAAATGCCATACCTGTTAGTTTTCCATCTAATTCTGGAATTACTTTTCCTACTGCTTTTGCAGCACCTGTAGAAGTTGGTATAATATTGTTAATAGCTGAACGACCTAAACGGTAATTTTTACGAGAAGGTGCATCTACTGTAAATTGCGTAGACGTTGCAGCGTGAATTGTTGTCATTAACGCTTCTTCAATTCCAAAATTATCTTCAATCACCTTAGCTAAAGGAGCTAAACAGTTTGTTGTACAAGAGGCGTTAGACACAATTGTATTATTCGCTGTTAATTTATCATCATTTACACCCATTACAAACATAGGAGCATCTTTACTTGGAGCAGAAATCACTACTTTTTTAGCACCACCATCTATATGATATTGAGCCGTTTCTAGAGTTGTAAAAATACCTGTACATTCTGCAACCACTGTTGCTCCAGCTTCATCCCACTTTAAGCTCTTTGGATCTCTTTCGGCTGTTACACGAATTGTTTTTCCGTCTACAACTAAGTTACCATCTTTTACTTCAACTGTTCCATCAAATCTTCCATGAACTGAATCGTACTTTAATAAATACGCTAAATGTTCTACATCTAATAAATCGTTTATTGCTACAACATCAACATCATTACGTTTTACTGTTGCTCTAAATACAATTCTTCCTATTCTACCGAATCCATTGATTCCTAATTTTAAATTTGCCATTACTCTATCTTTGTTTTTATTTTTGTTCTTAATTATATTGACATTATATCTGAAACTCTTAAAAGCTCCATGTTTATTTTAGATTTCCCTTTTACAGCTTGATCAAATGGTGTTAAATCCATAACATCATTTTTAATACCAACCATATAATTACTTTTACCTGTAATTAAACTTTCTACAGCTTTTACTCCCATTCTACTTGCTAAAACACGATCAAAACAAGAAGGTGCTCCGCCACGTTGCATATGTCCTAAAACAGAAACTCGTACTTCGTATTCTGTCATGTTTTCATCAACATAATCTTTCAGTTCAAAAACACTTTTTCCTATTTTATCTCCTTCTGCAACAACAACGATACTAGAAGATTTACCAGAAGCTTTACTTCGTCTTAAAGATTCTACTAAACGATCTAATCCTAAATCTTCTTCAGGTATTAAAATTTCTTCTGCACCTGCTCCAACTCCAACGTTAAGAGCAATATGTCCAACATCACGTCCCATAACTTCTATAAAGAATAATCGGTTATGTGAACTTGCTGTATCTCTAATTTTATCTATAACTTCTACAACGGTATTTAAAGCTGTATCATAGCCAAGAGTATGCGTTGTACCATAAATGTCGTTATCTATAGTTCCAGGAATTCCCATTACAGGAAAATTAAATTCTTGATTAAAAACCATAGCACCTGTAAAACTACCATCACCACCAATAACCACAAAAGCATCAATACCTGCTTTTCTTAATTGATTGTAGGCTGTTTGTCTACCTTCTTTAGTTCTAAATCCTTTTGAACGTGCAGACTTTAATATTGTACCTCCTTTATTGATTATTCCTTTTACACTTCGTGCATCCATCTCAATAAAATCGCCATCGATCATTCCTTCATAACCTCTATAAATTCCGTAGCATTTTATATCATGAAAAGCACATGTTCTAACTACAGATCTAATTGCTGCATTCATTCCTGGTGAGTCTCCACCAGATGTTAAAACACCTATTTTTTTAATTGTATGTAGCATTGTCTTAATTATTTATAGTAAAATTAAGAAACTATACATATAATAATGTGACTATTATCATAAAAAAAATAGCATTAAAGTAATTCAAACGTTTTCGTTAATAAGTATTTTAATATAAATGAAGAATTGAAGGTTTTAAGACTGAGTTTTCGTCTTTTTTTTCTTCATTGTCATGTAATTTGGCATCATTTTTTCATCGTCACTCTCTTTTTTTTGTGACTTATTTTTAGCCTTTTCATCTTTTTTGTTTTTACCCGAAAAGATAATTTGAAGGAGTTCTTTAAAGGTATCAAACTCGACATTATAAGAGAGACCAACACCTTGTGTATACCCTATTTCTTCTCCAAAATTTCTAATACTATTTTCTCTATTAAAAACTTTGGCTTTAAGTGTTCCGTCTTCATTTAATAAAAGATCTATTTGAACATCTCCACTAATAACTGTTTGACTGGCGCTTCCGAATGGTACACCAACTTTACCATTAACTAAAATCTTATCACTTATTTTAGTTTGAAGTGTAACTCCTACTTTATTATTGGTTTGTAATTCTGGTGTGTCTTGTCCTAGTTCTAAATCGATACCAACATCTAAATTTCCATTATTTGTACCAAAAAGATTATTGACAATCCCTGTTAATCGTTCTGAAATGGTACCTGTAAAATTAGCACCTCCTAAACTACTTGAGAACCCTCCTGTTGCTAAGAAAATTAAAGCCTGATTGTCGCGTTCATCTTTAGAGGATAGCCTGTAATCTAACTCTGACTTTACTGTAGAACTTACATTAGGAAATCTAAAATCGAATTGAGGGTCTGGTTGTTCTAATTGACCTGTTAAATGAATTTCGACTTCTACGTCTATACTCTGATTAATAGGATTGTCTAATAATACAGAAGGATTAGCACTACCTTCATACACTGCTTTTAAGTTTAACTCCGCGTTCATTGGATCTCCTTCCCAAACAATACTTCCTCCTTGTTCTACTTTAAACTTTTTTTCTACAACACCTCCATATTTAAAGTTGTATGTTCCGTCATAAACCACAAAATCTCCCCACATATTAAAGGCGCCATTGGTATTGATTAAAAAGTTTAAACCTCCTACACCTCTACCTTTAATAGTACTACCGGCCTCTTTATCTATAACTATTTCAATCACGGCATTTTGATTTACATTTAAATCAAAATCTAAGACTAAACCTTTAACTTCAATTAAATCTGAAACCTCTCCTTTTATTCTGGCAGCTTTTTCTTCTGGACTTAAAAAATGAATAAAAGAGTTGTCTCCAAAACTTTCAGAATCATTTAATGGAATATAAAACTCTGTTCCAGCTTCTGTTCGTCCGTTTATAACTTTAATAACCAGCTGATCTGTTGGTCCTTTTATTTCTGCTTTTCCTGAAATAAAACCTGTACCATAATACAGCTCATCTTCTGTTTCTTCAGTGTTCAACACTAAAAGACGGTCTGTATTTAATTCTAAACCTAATTTCCAATCCGAAAAATTATCATGTGCTATAAACCCATTGAGACTTCCCTTGGAAAAGTATTTAGAATCCGTCATTGAAACGTCATTAAAAACAAATTGCTGCCCTCTTAGTGATACCTTAGAGTCAAAATCAAAACCATAATCTACATTAAGGTATGGAATAGACAAGCCTGCCCTATCTAACAGTAACTCACCATAAATTGCTGGTTTTTTTAAGCTTCCAGTTACATTAGCATAACCAGATACTAAGCCTCTAATATTACTAATAACCCCTTCACCCAAAGGGTTTAATGGATCTAATAAAAATTCTTCAAACACTACATCTAAATCTATAATAGGATTATTTTCTGCAACATCAATAACACCTTTTGCGTCTAACGATTTTAAATTGTCATTAATTAGTGTTACATCTACATTATAGTTTGTAATAGAGTTATTCCCTTCAATTTTAGCTTTTAAGTTTCCTAAATCATAATCATTAACAAAAAGACCACTTACTTCTACATTAGATTTAGGCAAGTACACTCCATTGTTTTGAACCACATCAAGTTTACCATTTACAATACCTTTTAAAGCTAAACTATCTATACGTGGCGTAATTTTAACCAGCTGTACATCTTTAAAATCTACATTAAAATCTTTGTTAACTGAATCCTTTACTTTACCAGAAAGCAAAATTTCTTCATTATCATGTGTAATTTTAATTGGTGAGATATCAAACGTTTTAAAATCTCTATCAAATCGAATTTTATTTAAGGTATCTTTTTTAGAATTTAAAAGCCAATCGTAACCTTTAAATAACACATCTGATTTTCTAAAACCAACTACAGATTTATTAGTTTCGTCAATAGTGTAAAATAAATTTAGGTTAAAATCGTCTGCATTATTTTCTCCACCTTTAAACTCAGACTTGATGAGTAAAGTATCACGTTTTGTAACATTAATTAAGCTAAATTGAGATGCGTTGTATATACCTGCACCAATACTATCTATTTCTATATACGTGTTATATATTGGGTTGCTATTATCTATGTTTATATTGATATTGTTAGCAAAATAGTCTTTAAATTTAATTTCTGGCGAATTAAACGTTAATTCAAATCCTTTCTCATCCGTTTCTATCCTACCTTCAATAAACGTGTTACTTCCTATAGTTAAATCCTTAAAAAATACCGCTGCTATTTTAGAATATATATTGAATCTAAAATTGAGGTATTGCCCTTCTTCTACAATATTTGGAACATAATTCGTGTAAATACTTCCTACTGAATTTTCTACTAATCCAATAATATCTTTAGTTTTAAACTGGCCTGAGACTTTTCCATCTATAATATCTGGGGAGTTTATAGTAATGGTACGTTCGGTATCTCTAAAAGAAGAGACAATATCAAAATCTTGAAAACCATAACTCTTATCTTGATTTTTATACGTTGTATTCTTTATATTAATAGCACCTGTTGCATTGTCTAGTGTTGTACCTCTAGCACTCATGGTTACTAACCCTCTAAATTCTGAAATACTATCTCGTGTAACAAAATTTAATTTATTAAGATTGGCATAACCAACATTAGCCTTAAAATCGAATTTTTTAAGATCTTCAGAAAAATCTACCAAACCATTAAAGTCGAGTTGTAAATTAAGATCTTCAGCTTTTACAATACCATTAAATATTTTATTTCCAAGATCTCCCGAAAGTGAAATATCTCTGTACGTATAACCGTTATAATCTAAAACATAAACATCTCCTTTTACATCTGTTTTTAAATTCTCAATAGTAAACCCTTTACCATCAACATCGAGATTTAAAGAAGCTGTTTTTACTGAAGGTTCATTAATAAGCTCTCCGAGATTAAATTCATCTAAAACAATATTCCCTATATAATTTGCATTGTCAATATTATCGATATCTGTAAGTAGTAAATTAGATTTTATAAACCCTAAATCCGTATCTATCTCCAAATCTGCTTCAACACGCTTAGTTGTGATAAAAGATGTGCCTTTGATATTAAAATTCCCAACCTTAGAAATAACACTAGGAATAGAATTCCCCAATAGTCTTGGTAATAAAGCCGTTAAATCTCTATAATTTGAAGCTAAATTTTGAAAATTCCCTTGTAACGCAAAACTATCGTCGGCCTTACTAAATAAATTCTTAAACGTAATATCACCAATAATTCTTGTATTTCTAGAGGTACTTACATTAAGGTTTTTAGCAATCAAATTATTTAAAGTCCCCGATAAATCTGCATTAAAATTTGCATGTTGACTTACTCCAAATTCATCAAAAAAGACGTTGAGCTCTGTTAAAGAAATATCAGAATCCTTAAAACTTGCGGCTACATTAACTTTGTCTGTAAAATGTTTAAAATCTTCTCGATTATAATCAAATCTTAACTCTCCTTTTAGCTCAGACTGTTCGGTTTTAATATTAAGGTCTCCAAAAGACATATGATCTAATGTGTACTCAAAGTTTGCCATTAAATTCTTAACAGCAATACCTCTACTGTCTCTAAAACTAAATGTATTAATTCGAGATCTTACCTCAGGCCCATTTATTAAAAAATTAGTCGTATTAGCATTAAGCTCAGTAAATTCGAAGATTTCTGGTGTTTCTAGGTTTTCGTCAATTAGTCTAAAAATTCCGTTTTCTATAGATACATCACTAGAAGAGAATAAAAACTCACTTGGACCAACTCTTGGGTTATCATCATCAAATTTTGCTACAAAAACATCTAAATTTGAGTCCTGTTCACCTTGGTATGTTTTTAAATTAAAAATGACATTTTGCAAATCTATATCGCCAAAATTCAACTTACTATTCAAAAGATTCTTAAAACTAATGATAGAACTATTTAATTCACCAACACTTATAAGTGTATCTTTTTTATAATCTCTAATTAAAATTTCTTTCAGTTCAACATCACCATTCAGTTGCAAACCTACTCTACCAACGTTAATATCCGTTTTAAAATCCTTATTAAGTGTATCTGTAACATACCGTCCTAACTTGGTTTGTACAGCAGGAATAGATAATACCAAAAATAAAATGAAAAAAAGTAGCAGTATTATTGCTACTATTTTTCCTAATATTTTAAGTATCCGTTTGATAAAATTAATGCGTTTTAAAGTTTTAAATCTTCACTACCTTTGCAGCAACACTATGCTGTTAATTATGGCAATGAGCTATAACTAACAAAATTAACAATTATTGTGCCTAATATCTACTATGGAAAAAGAAAATATTTATATCCTCGGAATTGAGTCGTCTTGTGACGACACATCTGCTGCCATACTATGCAACGACCAAATTTTAAGTAACGTTGTTGCTGATCAAAAAATACACACAGAGTACGGAGGCGTAGTCCCAGAATTGGCATCTCGAGCGCATCAACAAAATATTGTTCCAGTAGTACACCAAGCCCTAGAAAAAGCAGGAATAAAAAAAGAGCAATTAAACGCTATAGCTTTTACTCGTGGTCCAGGTTTAATGGGATCGTTATTGGTTGGTACATCTTTTGCCAAATCTTTGGCTTTTGGTTTAGATATTCCGCTAATAGACGTAAACCACATGCAAGCGCATATTTTAACACATTTTATAGACGAAAAAGATCATAAAAAACCTCCTTTTCCTTTTTTAGCCATGACTATTTCTGGAGGCCACACACAGATAGTAAAAGTGAATACTCATTTTGATATGGAAGTTTTAGGAGAAACTATAGACGATGCCGTGGGAGAAGCTTATGATAAAAGCGGAAAAGTATTAGGCTTAGGCTATCCTGCTGGGCCAGAAATTGATAGACGTGCACAACTTGGCAATCCAAAGGCTTATCAGTTTACAAAACCAAAAGTCGATGGGTTAAATTTTAGTTTTTCAGGATTAAAAACTAATATTTTATATTTTATTCAGCGCGAAGTAAAAGCAAACCCTAATTTTATTGAAGAAAATCTAAATGACATTTGCGCATCTATTCAATATACCATCATAGGTATTTTAATGGCCAAATTAAAACTAGCGGTAAAGCAAACAGGCATTAAACACATTGCCATTGGCGGAGGTGTTTCTGCTAATTCTAGTATTAGAAAAGCTTTAAAAGATGCCGAACAAAAATTTGGTTGGACGAGTTATATTCCAAAATTTGAATATACTACAGATAATGCCGCAATGATTGCTATTGTTGGTTATTTAAAATATTTAGAAAAGGATTTTTCAGATTTTAATGTTATGGCTACTGCCCGATTAAAAATATAAACGAAGAGTAATTCCAAATTTCTAGTATTTAATAGCGATGTTAACTTTAATTGATATGTGCTTATCTTAACCCTTTTATTGATTACTCCTCAATTTTTTTTCTTTTAAAGGGTTTTAAATTTATTTAAAAATTTAATTTAATTATCAAAAAGCAATCACTTCTTTAAAATTGTTAAAACATCTGTTAACATCCTTACAACTATTCACCTCTATTGTATCTTAAAATTTAGTTGTTTTGCAGTATCCAAATCACTTTAAACAAAATTTAACATGAAACATTTATTTACGCTATTACTTTTAATTCCTTTCTTAGGTTTTTCTCAAATAGCATTAGAGCAACAATTAGATTCTATTTCTACTTCAGATGAAGCTACAACGTTTTTAAAAGAAAACAAGCCCAAACAAGGTAAACTTTTCACATTCAATAAAGAAAAACATAAAACCAGATTAGCTAATGACTTATTTAACCTTTCTAAAGGTGGCAAAAAAGTAATTAGAACAGATTTTAAAAAAACCTACTACAAAGTCATTGATAAAGCTGAAATAGATTATTTAAAATTTAGCATTATTGTAATAGACGCCTCAAAAATGTCTACTGAAGAAGCCATAAAAAAGCGTAACAAGGTAATAGCTCAGTATAAAGAAGGTTACCGTTTTAAAGACTTAGCAAAACACCACTCTACTGATCATACTGCAAAAAAAGGAGGAGATACAGGTTGGATTAAAGCCGGAGAAATGCCAGCTGCTTTTGACGAAGTTGCTTTTGGTAAAAACCATGCTATTGACGAAATATTTTCAATAGACGATATTGAAAATCAAAAATATTATCTCGCTATTAAAACAGAAGACAGAACAGCTATTGAAGAGATTACAGTTTTAAAATTTTCTGAAGACATAGATTAATGCAATTATTCTACAATTCAAATATTTCGGAAACCGATACTAATTTTAGTTTCGATAAAGACGAAAGCCGACACATTGCTAAAGTTTTACGTAAAACAATTGGCGACAAACTACACATTACCAATGGCAAAGGCTGGGTTTTTGTCGCTGAAATTATATTAGCTGAACAAAAAAAATGTGTCGTTTCTATACAGTCTAAAAGCTTACAACCTAAACGTAATTACAATTTACATTTAGCTGTTGCACCAACTAAAATGAACGATAGGTACGAATGGTTTTTGGAAAAAGCTACTGAAATTGGCGTTGAAACCATAACTCCTATTATCTGCGAACACAGTGAAAGAAAAGTGGTAAAGATTGAACGTTTTGAAAAAATCATTCAGTCTGCAATGAAACAATCCCTGCAATATTATTTACCAAAACTTAACAAGCCCATTGCTTTTAAAGATTTTATAGATCAAAATTTTAAGGCTCAAATTTTTATTGCACACTGCGAAGAAACAGATAAAAAATCTTTAAAATCACAATTAAAAACAGCAACAGATTGTACAATCCTCATAGGTCCTGAAGGCGACTTTAGCGTTAAAGAAATCGAAATGGCCTTGCAACGTAACTTTATTCCTGTAACTTTGGGTGAGACACGTTTGCGAACAGAAACAGCTGCAATTGCAGCTTGCCATTCTGTTGCATTTTTAAACGAATTTTAATGAAACTATTTATTTCCTTCTTCTTTTCTCTTTTTTCAGTGTTCTTATTTGCACAAGACCTCGCTATTTTAAAATACAAAGGAGGAGGTGATTGGTATAGCAATCCAACAGCATTACCTAATTTAGTAAAATATTGCAACGATAACATAGATACCAACATTAACGAAAGTATTCAAACCGTTGAAGTTGGTAGTACAGATATTTTTCAATTTCCTTTACTGCACATGACAGGTCATGGAAATGTATTCTTTAGTGATGATGATGCCGAAAACTTGAGGAATTATCTAATTTCTGGTGGGTTTCTTCATATTGATGATAATTACGGCATGGAACCTTATATTACTAAAGAACTCAAAAAGGTATTTCCTAATAGCGATTTAGTTGAACTTCCTAAGGATCATAAAATATTTAGTTCAGCTTTTGAATTTTCTAACGGTTTACCTAAAATCCATGAGCACGACGGAAAAGCACCACAAGCTTTTGGGATTTTTCACGAAAGTAGATTAGTACTATTATTTACTTTTGAAAGTGATTTGGGTGATGGTTGGGAAGACCAAGAAGTACACAACGACCCAGAAGATGTGCGAGAAAAAGCACTTAAAATGGGTGCCAACATTGTAAAGTACGCTTTTGAAAATTAATTTTGCCTTTCCTATTTTATGCAACTAAATCACTACAATTCTAACTTTCAAAAGCAAAAACATCCTATTACAGTAATTTGCGATAATGTAACCAACGCACCAAACATTGGAAGTTTATTTAGAATAGCAGATGCCTTTGGTATTGAAGAGCTTGTTTTTTGTGGTTCCGATATTCCATTGGGTAAACGAATGACAAAAACATCGCGTTCAACTGAAAAGTACGTAACACATAGCATAAACGAAGATATTGAAACACAAACCCAAGCTTTAAAAGCTAAAAACTATTATTTGATTGCTTTAGAAATCACAGAGAATAGTCAGGATTTATCAACTTTTAAATTACAAACCCATCAACCAATTGCGCTAATATTAGGAGATGAAAACTTTGGAGTTTCAGAACCACTATTAAAAAGCGTTGATGCTATTGTACACATTAATATGTTTGGCAATAACAGCAGTATGAATGTGGTACAAGCCACAAGTATTGCGCTTTACGAAATTACAAAACAACTAAATGCTTAAATTTGCCATGCTGAATTTATTTCAGCACCTTTGAGTAAATATGCAAGAGATGAATTCAAAAACAATAGCTAACGGTATTTTAAGAGCATTGGGTGTGATTCTAGCTATAATGTTAGTCTTATATTTTCTTTTTAAAATTCAATCCGTAATCGTTTATATTGCTGTTGCTGCAGTTATTTCTCTAATTGGACGACCAATCATACTATTTTTAAGAGAGCGATTAAAATTTAATAACACCGTTGCAGTTGTAGTGACCATGACCCTTCTTTTAAGTCTTTTAATTGGCTTAGTCGGACTTTTTATTCCGCTAATTATCGAACAAGGTCACAATTTAGCCTTACTAAATATTGATCAATTACAATTAAATATTGAAAATCTATACGATCAAATTATTACTTATTTTCAATTCAACAATATAGATCTCGAACAATCTATTAAAGACTCTCATGTACTCTCTAAACTCGATTTTGCAATCATTCCTAATTTTCTAAATAGTTTTATTAGTGGCTTAGGTACTTTTAGTATTGGTTTATTCTCAGTACTATTTATTTCGTTCTTTTTCCTAAAAGACAGTAAGCTTTTTGAAGATGGTATTATGACCTTTGTGCCAAGCGGGAATGAAGAACGCTCTAAACGCTCTATCACCACAATAAAAGACTTATTATCACGCTATTTCGTTGGACTTATATTTCAAATATTAATTCTTTTTGTTATTTACACCATTGTATTATTAGTGTTTGGAATAGACAATGCCATTGTTATTGCTTTTCTGTGTGCACTTCTTAATTTAGTGCCTTATATTGGACCTTTAGTTAGTGGTTTTTTAATGCTTTTGCTAAGCATGTCTAGTAACTTAGGCGAAAATTTTAGTGAGGTAATTTTACCAAAAACCATGTATGTAATGATTGGGTTTATCTTCGCGCAATTGGTAGATAATTTCTTTAGCCAACCTTATATCTTTTCTAAAAGTGTAAAATCACACCCTTTGGAAATTTTCTTAATTATCATTATTTCCGGAATTTTATTTGGTGTTGTTGGAATGATTGTCGCCATACCAACATACACAGCCATAAAAGTTATCTTGAAAGAATTTTTATCGGATTATAATATAGTTCAAAAACTAACCAAAGGCTTATAGTTAATGTTTAACAAAAACCTACTAAATACTGAAATACAGAATTTTATAAACAACAACCTAAATTCTGATGTTTCAGAATTATTGCTGAAAGGTATACCGTTTAAAGCTGTAGATTCAAAATTAATTATTGAACAAATTGAAGCAAAAAAACGCTGTAAAAAGAAACTACCAACATGGTTTATTACTAAAAATATATACTTTCCCAATAAGCTTAATATAGAACAAACCTCTTCAGAAATTACTGCTCAATATAAATCTAGTTTAGTTTCTGGTAAGCAGATTATGGATCTCACAGGTGGTTTTGGTGTAGATGCATTTTACTTTTCAAAACATGTAGAAAACGTAATACATTGTGAAATTAACCCAGAACTTTCAGCATTAGTTAAACATAACTTAAAAGCACTAAATACTTCAAACATTACATGCTATAATGCAAATGGAATTGACGCTTTAAAAGAAGTTACTCAAACTATAGATTGGATTTATATTGACCCTTCGCGCCGTGATGATTTAAAGCAAAAAGTATTTTTATTAGCAGACTGCGAACCTAATATTAAAACACATCAAAACTTATTGCTACAATGCGCAACAAATGTGATGATTAAAACATCACCTTTATTGGATTTATCAGCAACGCTATCAGATTTACAGCATGTAAAAGAAATTCATATTGTAGCCGTTAACAATGAAGTTAAAGAATTATTATGGATTTTAGAGCGGGGTTTTGAAGGAGACGTTCTCGTAAAAACTGTTAATTTACAAAGAGGTAAAGCTCAATATTTTAAATTTAACTTTAAAGAAGAAGCTGAAGCTGAAGCAAATTACAGCAAGCCACTCACCTATTTGTACGAACCAAATTCTGCAGTTTTAAAATCTGGTAGTTTTAATTCTGTTGCTAACATTCTAAATATTGAAAAACTACACAAACATTCGCATTTATACACATCTGACTCACTTATAGAATTTCCTGGAAGAAGATTTAAAATTGAAAAAATAGTACCCTTTAATAAAAAAGCATTTTCCAAAGAAAAAATATTAAAAGCTAATATAACTACGAGAAACTTTCCGTTATCAGTACATGATATTCGTAAAAAATTCAAAGTTAAAGACGGCGGAACACTCTATTTATTTTTCACAACAAATGTAGATGAAGACAAAATTATTTTGATTTGCTCAAAAGTTCATTAATCACAAAAACCTTTCTGAGCTACAATCATCTCATTACCCCAAAGCTTCATTAAGAAAGAAATATCAATAGGAAAAAAAGAAGAAGAACCATCTACATTATACTTTACAGGGCATTCAATTCTTTTATTATTTACAATTTCGCACTTATGCTTTTTATTATCTGAAATAAAAATGGCTTTGGAATCAATCTTATCATAGACTTTTTTTAAGTCTATTATGGCATATTTTATAAATCCTTTAGCAGTATTCACCTTACTTTTAGCACAATCAATAATGCCATAGGTAAAATAATGTGCTTTCATTTTATAATATTCAGATTCTTGTCGTTCTTTAAATTTATTATCATCACGCCTATACCTAATGGTAAAATCTGAATAGTCTTTATATTGCGCTTCCCTAAATCGCTCTTGTACGCTCATAATTTCATTTCCCTTTCTAAACACATAATCAATACCATCCATCATATCTATATATTGAGCATAGTCCTTTCGCAATCTAACCTCTTGCCACCCTAAAGCCTTATATATTAAAGGTAATGCTAATTGCTGATGTACATAGTCGGAAAAAGCTCTATCTTTTTTGTAACTAGCCATATTTTAAAGTTTAGAACTTAGTTTATACTTTATTTAAACATTTTTTGAAACTTATAAAGTTGAGTAAAATACTTTTATTTGTCTGATAAATATACACTTAAATATACAATCAAAAATATTCAAAAAAAAACTCAAAAAAATTGTTGCGTTCTTTAAAATGTTGCGTTACATTTGCATCCGCATTTAAAGGAATGTTCATATAAATATTGGAGAGGTGCCTGAGTGGCCGAAAGGAGCGGTTTGCTAAATCGTCGTAGGTGGAAACACTTACCCAGGGTTCGAATCCCTGTCTCTCCGCAAATTTACTACAGCTTATGCGACTGTAAGTAATATTTAAAAAGATAATCAAATTTTCGGGGTGTAGCGTAGCCCGGTTATCGCGCCACGTTTGGGACGTGGAGGCCGCAGGTTCGAATCCTGCCACCCCGACTTTTATTGAAATTTTAGAGTTTTACTCTAATTGGTCGCATAGCTCAGCTGGATAGAGCACCTGCCTTCTAAGCAGGCGGTCCTAGGTTCGAATCCTAGTGCGATCACAAAAAGCCTTACTTTTTTAAGTAAGGCTTTTTTGTTCAAAAACATAATAGGATTACTAATAGATAATACCCCACCGTTAAACCTAGAATTTACAGGTTTCATTAGAAAAGGTAATGAAACATTAAAAGAATTAAAGAATACTGTTTTTCATAATCTTAAATTCAACGTAAAATTTACATGTTAACGAGACTATCGTTTGTAATTACTTTTTCCATTTCTAATTATATAAGCCCATATTATAATTAAAGATGCAACATGCTGTTTTAAAGCCTTGTATAGAGTGTTTTACATGAAATGAGTATGTTTTTGAGCGAATTAAGCAAAGTATATATAGTGTATACACTTAATTTTGTAAAAATGTTTTTTAATCTACTTAATAAATCTACTAACATCATGAATAAACAATTACAATTCTTTATACTTTTAGCTCTTATCGGCTTAAGTAACTTTCAATTAAATGCCCAGACCAATGGCACTTATACAAATAATAATGGCACTGGAGATGGCTTATGGTCTACTCCAACTAACTGGACAGGCGGAATAATAGCGGATGCAACTGGTATTGCAACTTTAGAAGCAGATGTAAACGTTAATAGTGATCAAAGCGTTGGAGCTATAATAATAACAGATGCTATAACAATCAGTAGCGCTTCGAATTCAACTTTAACCTTCACTACAGGTAATGGAAATTATATTATAGAAAATAATGCTGCTTCAGGTAATGTTACTATTGATTGCAACATAACTTTAGCCACTAGCGGAAGATTTAAAAATGTATCAGGAGCTAGTACTATTTTTACAAATGGCAACACGATTAGTTCAAGTACTTTTGGTCTTACTATTGAAAATGAATCATCTAATCCTTTTGAATTTCATGGAGAAATTACAGGATCAGGTCTTTTTAATATTATAAATGCAGCTGGTGCTGATGGAGGAGTAACTTTTGAAGCTACTTCAGATTTATCCACTTTTACAGGAGGATTTAAAACGAGAAACAATCCAATTATTTTTAATAGTACTAATGTAATTACTGACTCTAATACTATAGAATTAGAAGGAAGTAGTACTCTTACTTTTAACGTTGCAGATTCGTTTGAAGGAAACATTTATAAAGATTCTCAAGTAAATAATACATCTGTAGTCACATTTAATAAAAACCAAAGTAATTTAGGTTACTTAAGAGTACTTACTAGACCCTTAAGTTTGGGCTTTGCTCCAGAAGTTACGCTTGTGCAATTTTCTTCATATACAACTTCGGCTACAGAAGGAGTCGTAGATTTACAAAATTATTATTCTGGTGTTCTTAGAATAGGAACCACAGCTACTGAGGTTTCTCAAACAATATTAGACTCGTGGCTTCTTGATGGTGTTGAACCTACAGATGGTACTATAGTACAAGATGCATCTGGTTATATTAGAGTTCCAAAAATTGCTTCAACAACGGCGGACCCTATTGATTGGGAAGATGGTTCTTCTTGGATAGGAGGAATTGTTCCTACAGCTACAGATAATGTAATAATACAAGGTAATTTACAAATAAATACAGACGTTACCGTAAACGATTTTACAATTATTGAAGTTGGTGCTATAGAAAGAGTAAAAGTTGAGGCAGGGCACTCACTTACTATAAATGGTAATGCCATTACAAAAAATAACCTTTTTGCATATTCAACGTCATCGACTTTTGGAAGTTTAATTTTTAATGGAACCGTAAATGGAGACATTAGATATTATAGATATGTAAATGGAAATCCTAATGGTAATGACTTAATAGCATCTCCTGTTGATCAAAATTTTTCAACTCTAGCAAATAATAATGATGCTGAACTTGTATCAAACCCTAGTAATCCCGATCAAAAATTATTTGGCCCTTTTGATAATACAAATGGTGAATTTCTAAATTGGAATAAGACTGGTAGCGATGTAATAGTGCCAGGTGAAGGTTATAGAGCAGGAACTGTTAGTGGAAGCACGATGTATTTTAAAGGAACAGTACCAAACTCTCCTGTAGCAAATGTGTCAGTAACTATTTCAAACGGAGGAGACACTACATATGGTTTATGGAACTTAATTGGAAATCCCTTCCCTTCTTATTTAGATTTTGGTGAATTTTGGACTGAAAACTCAGGTGCATTAAATGGCGGCGGCGGAGCTTATCAGGCGATTTATGGATATGATGCTAATGATGCTAACGGTAGTAATTATACGATTTGGAATAATATAAACTCTTCAGATAAAATTACACCAAGTCAAGGATTCTTTGTTAGAACAATTTCTGGAGGCACAGTAACATTTACACCTGCTATGCGAACTCTTGGTACTTCTGATGACTTTATAGTTGGAAGATCATCAACACCTAACTTTTTGTTATCAGAATTATTTTTATCTAATGCATCTTCTACGCAAACTACAAAAATATACTTTGCAGAGCATCAAACAAGAGGTTTAGATCCAGGTTATGATGCTGCTGCTTTCACAGGTTCTACTAATGGTATTTATACTCATCTTGTAGAGCATAATGAAGGATTAGAATTTGCGATTCAGGCTTTACCTTATAACGATTTTAATGATGTGGTTGTACCACTTGGTGTTAAAGGAGATGCTGGCACACAATTAACCATTGGTTTAAATGTAGAAACGGCTTCTATACCATCACATATTAATGTGTATCTTGAAGATAACATTACTAATACATGGACCTTATTAAATACTGGAGATTATGTATTTACACCATCTGACAATTTAAACGGAACAGGACGATTCTATATACATTACTCTTCATCTGCATTATCTATAAAAGATAACTTGTTAAATGGTTTAAACATCTATTCAGAACAAGCAACGAAAACTGTAGTGATTAAAGGCCAATTAAACACAAATACAACAGCTGTAGTATACGATATGCACGGCAGAATAGTATTACAACAAGCCTTGGATACTTCTAATACAACAAACATTGTTGAAGTGAATGCGCTAAGAACTGGTGTCTATATTGTTGAATTAAAAAGTGAAACACAAAATAGAACCCAAAAAATTATTATTAATTAAAAATATAAAATCAACACCTTAACGTGTTGAATATAGATATCCTTTTGAATTGATTAATAGCCCAAAAAACCGCAATATTTGAAAAAATGTTACGGTTTTTTTTCATATAGAATATCTCTTAGCACTGTCTTATGATTAAATTTCTAATGTAAACATGAAATATCAAGGACCATAACTAGTTAAATTAATAAGAATTATTTGTAATGTTATGACTCCAAATTAGTTTATTTACAAGTGGAAAACTAAATCTTTTAAAGAACGACTACTAATTTGCACACTATTTAAATTAAGAAATAAATACTAAAAATAAAACAACATGTATCAACAACGCTTAACAAAACAATTCGCTTATTTGGCTTTTGCTTTAGTACTGTTCTCATCAGTTTCTAGCTGTAAAAATGAAGACCAGAAAAAATCTTCTGAACCTAAAACTGAAGCTAAAGCGGAACCAACTTCAAAAATGGAAACACCTGAAGGTATGGTTTGGGTAGAGAAAAAAACGTTTATACAAGGGGCAAAAGACACCGATAATTATGCCATGCCAAGAGAAAAGCCTGCACATTGGGTTACTGTTGATGGTTTTTTTATGGATATCACTGAGGTTACCAACAAGCAGTTTAAAGCCTTTGTAGAAGCTACAAACTATATAACTATAGCAGAACGTGAGATTGATTGGGAAGAAATGAAAAAAGAATTGCCTCCAAACACACCAAAACCTCATGATTCTATTCTACAACCTGGAAGTTTAATTTTCAATAAAGACGTTAATGCTGTTGTAAACATGGAAAACTATGGCCAATGGTGGACATGGAAAACAGGAGCGAATTGGAGACATCCTGATGGTCCAGAATCGACTATTGAAGGTAAAGATGATTATCCTGTAGTACACGTGGCCTACCAAGATGCTTTAGCGTATTGTGAGTGGGCCAATAGACGTTTACCAACCGAAGCCGAATGGGAATCTGCTGCTCAAGGTAAAAATACGAACACTATTTTTACTTGGGGTAATGATGCCGCTAAATTAGATGCTAATGCTAATACTTGGCAAGGTGTGTTTCCTACAAAAAATGAGTCTCAAGATGGTTTTGAATTTATCTCTCCAGTAAAATCGTATCCTCCAAATAGTATTGGTTTATACGATATGGCTGGAAATGTATGGGAAATAACTAGTGATTTCTTTAGTGTAAAATATTACAGTGAATTAGACACGTCTAAGCCAATTGTAAACCCTAAAGGAGCAGCAACTCATTTTAATCCTAATAATCCGTATCAAGTAGAACACGTGATGAAAGGTGGGTCTTTTTTGTGCCATGCCTCATACTGTGCTAGTTTTAGAATATCGGCTAAAATGGGTGTTTCTGTAGATTCTGGGTCCGATCATATGGGCTTTAGAACAGTTGCTACACCAGATATGTTAACTTCTAAAGAATAATATATACGGTTCACATATATCAATAAAAAAAGGGAAAGCTAACTTTCCCTTTTTTTATTTCATAAAATGATTTACAATACGGATTTGTAAAGCGTAATCTCTAAAACAGTTAGTCTATCATAGAGAATTCTTTTGATACTCTAGTCACTTTAATATAAAATGCTCCCCAGTCTTCACCTTTATCGGTTGTAAACCAAGCACTCATATCCGTTTCACCTTTAGTAAAATTACCTGTAAAGCTTATTACTTTTGCGTCCTTTTCTACAGCTTTGGTTTGTTCCCAAGCCCCGATTTTTACACCACCAGATTTAAAATTCATTGTTCTACCTTCTGCAATAGCTTCCGTAGAAATGGTGCCTTCTTTTCCGGCAACAGCTGCATTTATTGCTAAATCAGCTTCAAAAGGCCACCTGCTTAATTCAATAGTATACGTTCCAGACTGTTCAAATGCTACGGTAAATTCACCTCCCATTGGATTCTTTTTCGCTTCTCTAATGTAATTTTGATTCCATGGAATTTTAGAATCGTGCACATGTGTATCATGACAGGTTAGTTCTATAGGATTTTGATTATCAGAACCTAAAACAATGATTGGAAATTGATTAAACTCTGTAGATACAGAACTCCACCATTCATTATAGTAACCTCGCATTTGTTCTACTTTTTCAGGAAACTGAGCAGCTAAGTCATTGTCTTGACCTGGATCTTTAGAAATATCATATAATTCTTTACCATTAACCAATCGCATTTTGTCTGACATCACGGCACTTTTTCTCCATTTTATTGGGCTTTGTACACGTTGCGAATCGGTGATAAGATAGTCTCTACCAATGGTTTCTTCTTCTCCTAAAAGCAGTGAAGAAATATCTGAACCGTCCATTTTCTTTTGTCTCTCTGGTAATTCTAAATTACATAAGGTTGCTAAAGTTGGTAAAATATCTAAATGTGCTGTTAAATCCGTGACATCTTTACCTCCATTAATATGCTTTTCTGGATACGAAATAAAAAACGGTACACGGTGTCCTCCTTCATATTCACTATTTTTTGTGCCTTTCATTCCTCCATTAAAACCGTATAATTGACCTCCTACTGTTTTATATCCTGAAGCGGTTCCGTTATCCGTCATAAAAATAACGATGGTATGATCTGCAATTTTTAAGTCTTTCAATTTCTTTTGAAGCTTCGCAAAGTTGTCATCCACGTTGGTAATCATTCCGTAGAAGATTTTTTGAAACTCCGGAATATCTAAATCTTTGTATTGATTATAATAGGTTTCTGGCACATTGAAAGGAAGGTGTGGCGCATTGGCAGAAATATAAGCGAAGAATGGTTCATCTTTCTTCTCTTCAATATATTTTATAGCTTCATCAAACCATACATCGGTACAATAGCCTTCAAATTTTGTTGGTACTCCATTTTTAAAATAGGTATCATCAAAATAATCGTTATCCCAATAATCTGGTGTCTGACCAACTCCACCTCCACCATGGGTGATGGTGTATTCAAAACCTTTATCTTGAGGTCTAGAAGGATAAGTATCTCCTAAATGCCATTTTCCAAACATCGCGGTTTTGTAACCATTTTCTTGAAACACTTCAGCCATAGTCACCTCATCTTGTCTTAGAATTGACACACCACCGATGGTATGCCAAACGCCAACTCTGTTAGCATATCTTCCGGTCATTAAACCAGATCGCTTGCTACTGGAGCTAAATTTACATTTATGGGACGCTCATTTATGTATGGAGTTTCGGCTTTAGGGCATAAAGGTGGTGATCATACTATTTCACTTTTAAAAACAGAACTACAACAAGTGATGGAACAAATATGTTGTGAACGCGTTGAAGATTTACCGAAGCATTTATTAATAAAATAAATTTCCCCTAATAATAAAACTTAATTAAAAACATAGTAATTGTTGTTTAGTAAACGATTATTTTTTTAGAAGAAAAAGCCGCTGTAGGGAGTGGCTTTTTTTTATTATTCAGGGTACTCTATTCTTAGATGGTAAATATTCGCTAATTTATGTTTAAGTACTTTTTTGATAGATTGAATTTCTTTAAACGTAATATTCGCATTTAAAAACTGGCCACTCTCCATTTGTTTATTGATTATGTTTTCAACAAAATCATTAATCTTTGTACTTGTAGGAT
Organism: Winogradskyella damuponensis; assembly: GCF_039538385.1. Lineage (NCBI taxonomy): Bacteria > Pseudomonadati > Bacteroidota > Flavobacteriia > Flavobacteriales > Flavobacteriaceae > Winogradskyella > Winogradskyella damuponensis. The sequence goes on from NZ_BAABCB010000018.1 coordinate 305,725, forward strand.
CTTTTAAACTTTTTGAAGCAGCTTCTACACTATCACACATCATTAAAATTGCTGTTTCTTTACTAAATGGTTTTGGACCTGGATAAGTAAAATCGCTGATATCAACATTTTCATTCTCAGCTTTTTCTTTCATATAAAAATAATACACTAAGCTGGTACCATGATGTGTTCTAATAAAATCTATAACACGATCTGGTAAATTGTATTTTTTAGCAATTTCAATGCCTTTAATTGTGTGATCAATAATGATTTTCGCAGATTCTTTATTCGATAATTCGTCATGAGGATTAATACCCGTACTCTGGTTTTCTGTAAAATACGTTGGATTATTCATCTTGCCAATATCATGATACAAGGCTCCTACTCTAATTAACATAGCATTAGCTCCAATTTCATTAGCTGAAGCTTCAGCCAAATTAGCTACATTTAATGAATGATGAAATGTCCCTGGAGCTCTGTTTGATAATTCTTTTAGCAATTTTGTATTTGTATCAGACAATTCTAATAAAGATACGTCAGACACCAGTCCAAAAATCTTTTCATAAATATAGATTAAAGGCTGAACAAACAAAGTCGCTAAACCACAAAGCACAAATAAACCAAAGGTTTCCCATTTTAGACCTGTTAATTGCCCTTCGTGAATAACGAAAAACGCAAAATAAGCAATGATATAAATAAATGTTATTTGTCCTACTGATATAAAAAGGTTAGCTCTTTTATATAATTCTGAGACCGTTAAAATCGTTACCATTCCTGCAATAATCTGAAGAAACATATACTCGTAACTATTAGGTACAATAAAACCTAAAAGTAATACCGTAAGTACATGTGTAAAGAGACCTAATCTTGCATCGAAAAAAGCTTTTAGTACGAGTGGTAAAATACATAATGGCACCACATAGATATACTGAGAATTAAAGTTAATAACCAAAGTGCTTAACAATATCATTAATGCGATATTAAAAAATATAAACGTCACCTTAGTGTTGTTTAAAAAGACTTCGAGTCTATATTTTCTTAAAAACAATAATAACATGAGTAATGCCAATGCCACCAATAGTGTGTAAGCTACAAGAACCCAATTATAATTAGCAGAATTCCATACTTGAGATTCATATTCGGATTTTAAAGAGCTTAAAATAACGTATTGATCTTCCTCTACTACTTGTCCTTTAGAAACTATGAGTTGGTCTTTTTCAATACGTCCTCTCGTTAAAGAAATTCGTGACAATTCCTCTTCTAAAGCTTTATCACTAAGACTTTTATTGAGTTTTATATTAGGTTTAATAACATCGAAAAAAATAGAGACTATACGCTTTTTTGTATCTATAGATAATGTATTTCCTAAATCCTTCTCTACAAGTGCTCTCCATTCACTTAACTCATACAAACTGCCATATTGCAACTCTTTTTGAATGGTATTAGATGACGTTAAAAATACAGGTCTATCTTTATCATAATTATAATCTAAATCTAATATTCCGGAATTATAAAGCTTGTTTACAATTGATTTACCATGATTAAATAACGTTGTATTTTCAGTTCTAAGAGTACTAGAATCTTTAAATACTTGGTTAAATCTCATCGTAAAATCTAACAAAACATCGTCTTCAACACCTTTAGTGACCTCAAAATACAAAGGACTATGATTTTTAATTTCGCGTTGTTCTTTGTCTATTTCACTTTGGGATTTCTTTATCGCAAAATTAAATGGAGCATATAGGTTTTCGGATTGCCATGGCTTACCCTTTTCAAAAGAGTATCTAAACTTCCCTGTTTTAGGAAACAAGTAAACAATAAACAATGTGGTTAATAAGAATAATAATATCTTATAAACTAAAGCATGATTCTTATACCATTTATTGAGGAATACATTCATATACAATCAAATGTAATAAATATTAGAATTTTAGACTGCTAATATCATTAATACATTCTAAAATCTCTTAAAAAATGTTTAATTTCGCTCCAAATAACATCAAATATAATCACAATGAATAAGGACGTCGTTATAGTTTCAGCAGTTAGAACACCAATTGGAAGTTTTTTAGGAAGTTTATCTACAGTACCAGCACCTCGATTAGGAGCTGCGGCTATTAAAGGAGCTTTAGATAAAATTAATTTAAAACCAGAGCTAGTAGATGAAGTCATTATGGGAAATGTTGTGCAAGCTGGTACAGGACAAGCTCCTGCAAGACAAGCTGCTATTTACGCAGGATTACCAAACACAATTCCATGTACTACAGTTAACAAAGTATGTGCTTCAGGAATGAAAGCTGTAATGCAAGCTGCTCAAGCTATACAATTAGGTGATGCAGAAATAGTTGTTGCCGGTGGAATGGAGAACATGAGTTTAATTCCACATTATTATCATGCAAGAACTGGTACAAAATTTGGACCAGCAACGCTTGAAGACGGTATGCAAAAAGACGGATTAGTTGACGCTTATGACAATAATGCCATGGGAGTTTGTGCCGATTTATGTGCAACTGAATATAAATTCTCTAGAGAAGATCAAGATGCTTTTGCTGTTCAGTCTTATGAACGTTCTAAAGCGGCTTGGGATGCTGGAAAATTTGAGAATGAAGTTATTGCTGTTGAAGTTCCTCAACGTCGTGGAGAACCTGTAATTGTTGATAAAGATGAAGAATATACGAATGTGAGAATGGATAAAATTCCTGCATTACGTCCTGCATTTACTAAAGACGGAACAGTTACTGCTGCAAATGCATCTACAATTAACGATGGAGCTGCAGCTATGATATTAATGAGCAGAGAAAAAGCTGAAGAATTAGGCTTACAACCTATTGCTGTTATAAAAGGGTATGCAGATGCTGCACATGAACCAGAATGGTTTACAACAGCGCCTGCTAAAGCTTTACCAAAAGCATTAGCTAAAGCGAATATTGATATAAAAGACGTTGATTTCTTTGAATTTAACGAAGCATTCTCTATTGTTGGATTAGCTAATATGAAAATTTTAGGATTAGACGATAGTAATGTAAATGTTAATGGTGGTGCCGTTTCTTTAGGACATCCACTTGGATGCTCTGGCGTAAGAATTTTAGTGACCTTAATCAACGTATTACAACAAAATAACGCCAATATTGGAGCAGCTGCTATTTGTAATGGCGGTGGAGGTGCTTCTGCAGTGGTATTAGAACGCGCTTAACCAAACTCTATGCAATACGGCATTTGCAATCTTGGCATTGTACCTATACGATTAGAACCTAGCGATACCAGTGAAATGGTAACGCAAGCTCTGTATGGTGACTTTTTTAAAGTGCTTGAGCAACGAAAAAAGTGGAGTCGCATCCGTTTTGCTTTCGATAAATATGAAGGTTGGATAGATAATAAGCAATACTTAGAAATTGATGCGTCTAATTATAATGACCTAAATAAATCTGGTGTTAATTTATCCAAAGATTTAATTGAATTTGTATCAGATGCTTCAAATAATTTATATCCTATTCCTGTTGGTTCAGATTTAAATGGGTTAAACATACTTAAGCATAACTTTGATGGTACTGCCTTAACCTCAAAAAGCGCTAAAGAAAATATTGTTAAATCATCTTTTTTATTCTTGAATGCCCCCTATTTATGGGGTGGAAAATCACCTTTTGGAATTGATTGTTCTGGATTTACACAAATGGTATATAAACTCAATGGGTATAAATTATTTAGAGATGCTTCTGAACAAGCAACACAAGGGGAAGCTCTAAGCTTTATTGAAGAAAGTGAACCTGGTGATTTAGCCTTTTTTGATAATGCAGAAGGCAACATTACTCATGTAGGTATTATCATGAAAGATAATTACATTATCCATGCGCATGGCAAAGTAAGAATTGATCGTTTAGATCATAGTGGTATTTATAATATTGATAAGAATACACATACCCACAAACTGAGAGTTATTAAAAAAATAGTATAAAAAAAAGCGGCTTTTCAGCCGCTTTTTTTATACTATTTTGAATCTAATTTTAATTTCCACCTGCAGCAGAAGCTTCCATTTTTTCAATCCTAGCTCTCATAGCTTTAAACTTATCAGTTTCACCTAAAGCGCTATATATGTTCATTAACGTTTTAGCCGCATCTATATTAGTATTTCTCAACTCTAAAGCTTTCTCTAAAAAAGGAATAGCTTGATAATACAATTGCGAACGTTTTTCTTTTAACTCATCATATTTTCTGTTATCTGCAGAACTATTTCCTAAGCTATTCATCTCTTCAACAATCTTAGCTTCACCTTCTAACATTACAACTGCAATATTGTTATAAGCATCTACATAACCAGGGTTAATAGAAATAGCTTTTTCATAATATTTTATAGCAGCTTCTGGGTTACCACCTTCAGCAGCTAACACACCTAAATTATACTGTAATTCAGCATTATTAGGATCTTTAGTAGTTGCTTCTTCCATTAATTCTTTAAATCTTTCTCTGTTACCCATTTTTAGGTAAACATTAGCTTCTGATAATAATAAACCTAAATCATCAGGATTTTCTGCTCTAGCATCAGCCATAGCTCCTAAAGCTTTTTCATTATCTCCTTGTGATACATATATTAAAGCGATGTTCTTTACTATTTCAGCTGTTTTAGATTCGCTTTTAGCATCTCTAGGCTTAGTATGAGCTTTAGATTTTACAGAAAAATTTCTTGTTTGCTTATTGGCAAACAATTCTTCTTCACCAGTTTCTACATTTGTAGCATAGTAATTCATTTGGATACCTGTATATCCCATGTTTTTTAATTCTACATAATAGTCTAAAGCAGTATCATAATCTTGAGAAGTTACAGCAGCAGAAGCAGCGTAATAAAGATATAACGTATCTTTAGGAGACATTCTGTAAACTTTTTCAAAGCCTTTTGCAGCAACAGTGTAATTCTTACTACTAAACGCATTGTTAGCTTTAGTTAGAAATGTATTAACCATTCCTAATGACATTTCATTAGCTTCTTGGGTATATTTTAATTTCCCCATTTTAGATTCTAATTCTTTCAAGTCATCTAAACTTACTATAGCTTCATCTATATCTTTATCAGAACCTTTTCCTTCTGCATAAAGAGCTTTAGCTTTAAGGAAATAGAATTTGGCTTTAGACTTATCATCCATATTTCCTATTAATGCTTCTGCAGCTGATACTGCAGATTTAGCATCTCCAAAATTCGAATTTTTTAGTGCTTTTTCAATGGCTTTAATCTCGTTCTTTTGTGCAAAAGACATTGAGGAAACAATTAAAAGTAACACTAATGTCAGTAATTTTTTCATCTTGTAATAAATAGTTTTGTTGTTAATTATTCGTTTTCAGTTTCATTATTATCAATAGCCGTGCCATCTTCAGCTGCATCTTCATTATCAATTGATTCAGAATTAATTACTTCGGCATCATCAATACCTTCAATATCTTCTTCCTCATCTTTCATCACTTTAGCAACTGCTGCAATAGAATCATTTCCTTTAAGGTTGATTAATTTAACACCTTGTGTTGCTCTTCCCATTACACGTAAATCTGCCACAGCCATACGAATAGCTATTCCAGATTTATTAATAATCATTAAATCATCTTCATCGGTTACATTCTTAATAGATACTAAGTTTCCTGTTTTTTCTGTAATAGAAATGGTTTTTACACCTTTACCACCTCTATTGGTAATTCTATAATCTTCTAAACTAGAACGTTTTCCGTATCCATTTTCAGAAACCACAAGAATATTGCTATCCATATCGTCTACAGCAACCATACCTATAACCTCATCGGTTTTTTCATCTTGAAGACGAATACCACGTACACCAGATGCATTTCTACCCATTGGTCGTGTTTTCGCTTCTTCAAAACGGATAGCTTTACCAGATTTTAAAGCTAACATCACTTGGCTTTCACCTGTTGTTAATTTTGCTTCTAATAAAACATCGTCTTCCTTAATGGTAATGGCATTAATTCCGTTAGATCTTGGTCTTGAATATTGCTCTAAAGAGGTTTTCTTAACCTGACCTTTTTTGGTCGCCATTATTACATAATGATTGTTAATGTAATCTTCGTCTTTTAAATCTTGAGTACAGATAAAAGCCATGACTTTATCATCTTGCTCAATATTTATTAGGTTCTGAATTGCTCTACCTTTAGACGTTTTAGCTCCTTCTGGAATTTCGTAAACTCGCATCCAGAAACATTTTCCTTTTTGCGTAAAGAATAGCATGTATTGATGGTTAGTACCAACAAATAAGTGCTCTAAGAAATCCTCATTACGAGTCGTTGATGCTTTCTGACCAACTCCACCTCTATTTTGTGTTTTATATTCTGAAAGTGATGTACGTTTAATATAACCTGCGTGAGAAATTGTAATTACCACTTGTGCATCAGGAATCATATCTTCAATACTCAAGTCTCCTCCTGCATATTCTATTACTGAACGACGATCATCTCCATATTTATCTCTAATAACTTCAAGCTCTGCTTTAATAATATCCATTCGACGTTCTTTCTTGTCTAAGATATCTTTAAGGTCTATGATTGTTTTCATAATTTCCTCATACTCACTTCGCAGCTTATCTTGCTCTAAACCTGTTAACTGACGCAAACGCATCTCAACAATAGCTTTGGCCTGAATCTCAGATAATTTAAAACGTTCTATTAAACTATTACGAGCCTCATCTGCATTTGATGATGCACGAATAATTTTAATAACCTCATCAATATTATCAGAAGCTATAATTAAGCCTTCTAATATATGAGCTCTTTCTTCAGCCTTACGCAATTCGTAAGTGGTTCTTCTAACAACTACATCATGTCTGTGTTCTACAAAATAATGAATTAGTTCTTTTAGGTTTAATAACTGCGGACGACCATTTACTAATGCAATATTATTAACACTAAATGACGATTGTAAAGCTGTATATTTAAATAACTTATTAAGTACAATATTAGGTATTGCATCACGCTTTAAAACGTAAACTATTCGCATACCATTTCTATCAGATTCATCTCTAATAGTAGCAATACCTTCTAATTTTTTTTCATTAACCAAGTCAGCAGTTTTCTTAATCATATCTGCTTTATTGATTTGGTAAGGAATCTCTGTAACTACAATACATTCTCTACCTTGTACTTCTTCAATAATTGCATTACCACGCATTACAATACGCCCACGACCTGTATGAAAAGCTTCCTTAACCCCATCATAACCATAAATGGTTCCACCTGTTGGAAAATCTGGTGCTTTGATATGTTGAATTAATTCATCTATTTCAATATCATTATTGTCGATGTAAGCAATTGTTCCATTTACCACTTCGGTTAAGTTGTGTGGTGGCATATTTGTTGCCATACCAACAGCAATACCTGAGGCTCCATTAACTAATAAACCTGGAATACGCGTTGGAAGAACTGTTGGCTCTTCTAAAGTATCATCAAAATTTAATTTATGATCTACAGTTTCCTTATCAATATCTGCTAACATATCTTCAGATATCTTACGCATTCTTGCTTCTGTATAACGCATTGCAGCCGGACTATCTCCATCTACAGACCCAAAGTTACCTTGTCCATCAACTAACATATAACGCAAACTCCATTCTTGAGCCATACGTACCATAGCGTCATAAACTGAAGTATCACCATGTGGATGATACTTACCTAAAACCTCACCGACAATTCTTGCTGATTTTTTATGTGCTCCAGTTGCTCTAACACCTAATTCGTGCATACCGTAAAGTACACGTCTATGAACTGGTTTTAAACCGTCTCTTACATCTGGTAGCGCACGTGACACTATGACCGACATTGAATAATCAATGTAAGCCGATTTCATTTCATCCTCAATGTTAATTGGAATGAGTTTTTCTCCTTCTGCCATATATAAAATTAATTAGTTTTTTTGTGAATTTTCATAACGCGCTAATATAACCAAAATACCACTGTTTTTAGAGAAATACCACTTGGTTTTTGGTATTTTTTATTAACAATATTTGATATCTTTTTCGTTAATAAGTATCTGCAATTTTCCTTTGATTTAAAAAGCTTTTTTACTCTCTTCGTTTACGACTTATAATAATCATATAATTAAGGTACGGTTTTTGACTTATACTCAATATGTTTTTATTATTTTTAAAGCAGAAAGGAATATAGTATGGATGATAATTTTTCCCCAAGAGTTAAAGATGTAATTGCTTACAGCAAAGAAGAAGCTTTACGTTTAGGTCATGATTTTATTGGTACTGAGCATTTAATGCTTGGACTTTTAAGAGATGGAGACGGTAAAGCTATAGATATTTTAAGCGCCTTAGATGTAGATCTAAATCACCTAAGACGTAAAGTAGAGATTTTAAGTCCTGCCAACCCAAATATCGTAACTACATCGAACGAAAAAAAGAACTTGCACTTAACAAGGCAAGCAGAGCGTGCACTAAAAACAACGTTTTTAGAAGCAAAACTATTTCAGAGCACCTCAATAAACACAGCACATTTATTATTGTGCATTTTAAGAAATGAGAATGATCCTACAACAAAGCTTTTAAACAAGCTAAATGTAGATTATGATAACGTAAAAGAAGAATTTAAATCTATGGCAACTAACGAAGATGATTATTTAGAAACCCCAAAAGCAGAATCGTTTTCTGATGATGATATGAACGAACAAGAAGATGCAAAACAGAATCCGTTTGGAGGCCAATCTAGTAAAACAAACAAGAAATCAAAAACACCAGTTTTAGATAATTTTGGTAGAGACTTAACTGTACTTGCTGAAGAAGACAAATTAGACCCTGTTGTAGGACGAGAAAAAGAAATACAACGTGTCTCTCAAATTTTAAGTCGAAGAAAGAAAAACAACCCCTTATTAATAGGAGAACCTGGTGTTGGTAAATCTGCTATTGCCGAAGGTTTAGCATTACGCATTGTAAAGCGAAAAGTATCTCGTACCTTATTTAATAAGCGTGTCGTCACTTTAGACTTGGCAAGCTTAGTTGCAGGCACAAAGTATAGAGGGCAGTTTGAAGAACGTATGAAAGCCGTTATGAACGAGCTTGAAAAGAATGATGATATTATTCTTTTTATTGATGAGATTCACACTATTGTTGGTGCTGGTGGTGCCACAGGAAGTTTAGACGCCTCTAATATGTTTAAACCAGCTTTAGCAAGAGGTGAAATACAATGTATAGGTGCAACTACTTTAGATGAGTACAGACAATATATTGAAAAAGATGGTGCCTTAGAACGTCGTTTTCAAAAAGTTATTGTTGAACCAACTTCTGTTGAAGAAACCATCGAAATCCTTAATAATATTAAAGGAAAATACGAAGAGCATCATAATGTCGATTATACAGATGAAGCTATTGAAGCTTGTGTAAAGCTAACTAATCGTTATATGACAGAGCGTTTTCTTCCAGACAAAGCTATCGATGCTTTAGATGAAGCAGGTTCTCGTGTACATATTACTAACATAGATGTACCAAAACAAATTCTTGAACTAGAAAAGAAACTTGAAGAAGTAAAAGAAACAAAGAATAGCGTTGTTAAAAAGCAAAAGTACGAAGAAGCAGCAAAGCTTAGAGATGACGAAAAACGATTAGAAAAGGAACTCGCAACTGCCCAAGAAAAATGGGAAGAAGAAACAAAACAACACAAAGAAGTTGTTACTGAAGATAATGTTGCTGATGTCGTTTCTATGATGACAGGAATTCCTGTAAATAAAATAGCACAAACAGAAATCACTAAATTATCTAAATTACCAGAATTAATTAAAGGTAAGGTTATTGGACAAGATCAAGCTGTTGCTAAAGTTGTAAAAGCGATTCAACGAAACAGAGCTGGACTTAAAGACCCTAACAAACCTATTGGATCATTTATATTCTTAGGGCAAACTGGTGTTGGAAAAACACAATTAGCCAAAGTATTAGCTCGCGAGCTATTTGAAAGTGATGATTCTTTAGTAAGAATAGATATGAGTGAATACATGGAAAAATTTGCTATATCGCGTTTAGTTGGTGCACCTCCAGGATATGTTGGATATGAAGAAGGTGGTCAATTAACAGAAAAAATAAGACGTAAGCCTTATGCTGTTGTCCTTTTAGATGAAATTGAAAAAGCACATCCAGATGTCTTTAATATGTTATTACAAGTTCTAGATGACGGGTACTTAACAGACAGTTTAGGTCGTAAAATTGATTTTAGAAATACTATCATAATTATGACGTCTAACATTGGAGCCAGAAAGTTAAAAGACTTTGGTACTGGTGTAGGTTTTGGTACTTCTGCAGCAATAGCTCAAGAATCAGATCATGCAAAAGGGGTTATTGAAAATGCACTTAAAAAAGCGTTTGCACCTGAATTTTTAAACAGAATTGACGATGTTATTGTCTTTAATGCTCTAGAGAAAGAAGATATTAATAAAATTATTGATATTGAACTAGTTAAGCTTATTAATAGAATTAAAGATTTAGGTTACGATCTTAAACTTACAGATAACGCTAAAGGTTATATCGCCGAAAAAGGATTTGACAAACAGTATGGCGCAAGACCATTAAATAGAGCCATTCAGAAATATGTTGAAGATGCTCTAGCTGAAGAAATCATTAATTCTAAAATTCAAGAAGGAGATATTATCACTATGGATTTAGATGAAAAAAATGATGTCTTAAGCATAAAGATAAAATCAGCGGGTAAAACTACAGAATCATAAATAGCGATTTTTAATATTTTAAAAATCATTCATAATAAAAAAAACTCCTTTAATTATAAAGGAGTTTTTTGTATTTTGTAAGAAAAATAAGTACTCTTTTTTATGCAAAAAATTATTGATATAGGCTTCTGTACATTAAAATTCTACAAAAATTATATGATCACAACTATAAATGAAGGTGTTCATGTAGATAAGGAACAAAATGAAGCACTCATCAAAATAGCAGAAAACTATTATTCAAACCAACCTTTTGTATACATTAGCCACAGAGTAAATTCTTATTCCGTAAATCCCAATGTTTACCCAAGGACTTCTAAAACTAAAAATTTAGCTGGTTTAGCCGTAGTAACTCACGATTATAAAGCCAAAAGGAATGCTCAAATCGAAAAATTATTTCTTCACAAACCTTTTGAAATTTTCGCCACTTTAACAGAAGCTTTTAATTGGGCTGATGAGTTAATTAGCAATAGCTAATGCATCCTTATTTTAAATCGTAATGATTTAAAAATAACTCCTCTATTTCAATATCAACATCTTTTAGAAACTGAATAGAAGCTTCAATAGAATCATGTAACACCTCATCTACTTTTATAAATGGCACTACTTTTCGGTATTGCTCTAAAAATGATTCTAACAAAGGAGAAGTTTTCAAAGGTCTTCTAAACTCTATGGCTTGTGAAGCATTCATCAATTCAATAGCAATAACACGATCAACATTTTTTATCAAAGTATAAGCCTGTGTCGCGGCATTGGCTCCCATACTCACATGATCTTCTTGTCCATTACTAGAGACAATACTATCTACACTAGCAGGAGATGCCATTTGTTTATTAGCACTTACGATACTTGCTGCAGTGTATTGCGGAATCATAAAGCCCGAATTTAAACCAGGATTATCTACTAAAAATGCAGGCAAACCTCTTAAACCAGATACCAATTGAAAAACACGTCGTTCTGAAATATTACCTATTTCAGCCATAGCAATCTTCAAATAATCCAAAGCTAATGCTAACGGCTGACCATGGAAATTTCCTCCAGAAATAATTAAATCTTCTTCATGAAAAATATTAGGATTATCTGTTACAGAATTAATTTCCGTTAAAATCACTTTCTCAACAAAATCTAAAGTATCCTTTGTTGCTCCATGCACCTGTGGAATACAACGAAACGAATAAGGATCTTGTACATGTTCTTTTTCGCGCGTGATTAATTCACTTCCGTTTAAAAATTCATTAAAGCGTCTTGCTACTTTTCGTTGTCCTGGATGTGGTCTTACTGCATGTACCAAATCATGAAAAGGATCTAAGCGTCCATCAAAAGCATCTAAAGAAATACTAGCAATAATATCTGCCAAATACGATGTTTTATGAGACATTAGCAACAAATAAACACCATAAGCGCTCATAAATTGCGTACCATTTAATAAAGCTAAACCTTCTTTAGCTTCAAGTGTTATAGGCTCCCAATTAAACTCTTCTAAAAGTGTTGCTGCATCATATTCCTTATTGTTATGCATCACTTTTCCTTTTCCTAATAAAGGTAATGCCAAATGTGCTAAAGGTGCTAAATCCCCTGAAGCTCCCAAAGAACCTTGCGTAAACACAAATGGAAAAATATCGTTATTAAAAAATTCAATCAATCTTTCTACGGTTGCTAACTGCACTCCACTATGGCCATAACTCAGTGACTGAATTTTTAAAAGCAGCATCACTTTAACAATAGATTCTGGTACACGCTCACCTGTTCCACATGCATGAGACATTACTAAATTTTCTTGAAGCTGACTAAGATCCGTATCAGAAATCTTTACATTATATAACGATCCAAAACCTGTATTAATTCCATACATAGGTTTTTTTTCATTTGCCAATTTATTGTCTAAATACGTTTTACATTTCTGTATCTTATGTTTAGATGCCTCTGAAAGTTTTAGCTTTTTATTCTTATAAAAAATATTATAAATCGTTACAATATCTAAAGCATCAGAAGAAATTATATGAAAGTTATCCATTAGGAAGAATTTTAATGTTTTTTTCAAAATTGAGAATATTTTTGGATTCTACAAGGTTTTGTTAATAATTCATTTCAATATTAATTTTATTTTTTAATGGTTATTTTTGCAATCGAAAAAAAAACAAAATTTATGAAACGATTATTAGTGCTTTGCTTAGCTACAACTATTTTAGCTTGTAAGGGAGAACCTAAAGATTATGCAACAATTTCTGGAAAAATTGAAAACCCAGATAATAGTAAAACTCTAAAAGTTTTTAAAGGTAGCGAGTACGAAAAAATAATTAAGCTTAATGATGATGGTACGTTTAAAGATACATTAAAAGTTGTTGAAGGAGATTACACCTTTTTACATGGAAAAGAATACGGATCAATCTATTTAAAAAATGACAAAACGTCTGCTTTTGAAGTAGACAACGACTCCTTTTTAGAATCAATTGTTTTTAAAGGTGATAATTCGGATATTAATAACTTTTCTGTTAGATCATTTTCAATTTCTAAAGACTATTTTACAGAAGACCTTATTAATTATGGCACAAAAGAAGATTTAGAAAAAGCAATTGAAGACTACAAATCGGCATATAATGATATAAAAATCAAATATCCTAAAGTAGACTCAACTCGAGTAGCACTAATGGATAGAAATATTGAAGGTTCTATTGTACAATTAAATAGATTTATGGCGTCTAAAATAGCAACACGTGCTGCTTTTCCTAAAGGATCACCATCTCCTACTTTTGAAAATTATGAAAATTTTGCTGGTGGTGACTTATCGCTTTCAGACTTAAAAGGAAAATATGTTTACTTTGATATTTGGGCGACTTGGTGCGGACCTTGCATTAAGGAAATTCCTTCTCTTAAAAAGGTTGAAAAACAATTTGAAGGCAAAAACATAGCTTTTGTAAGTATTTCTGTAGATAATGGTCGTGGCTATAAAAATGATGCCGCTGCAGCATACCAAGGTTGGAAAAAAATGGTTGCCGATGAAGAACTTGGAGGCATTCAATTAATGGCAGATAATGGTTTTGCTTCTGACTTTATTAAAAGTTACAAAATCAATTCAATTCCAAGATTTATTCTTGTAGATCCTAATGGAAATATTGTTGATGCAGATGCTCCAAGACCATCAAGCCCTCAACTTATTAAATTATTTGAAAAATTGGGACTATAATTTCAAATCTCAATTAGTAAAAGCCTGTTTCAAACATTCTATTGAAACAGGCTTTTTTTTTTATTATTTGTTTTGTTTTTCTTCTTCCTGAGGTTGCTCTGGCTGTTTAAACAAATCAATATAAGCCTCACCAATGGTTGCTACAATATGACTAGCAATTAAACTTTGGTAACCGTAATCTTCTAATGAAATATCTGCAGCTTTTCCATGGAGGTAAACTCCAAAAATAGTTGCTGCTAACGGTTCGTATGCTTGCGCTACTAATCCGGAAATAATCCCTGTTAAAACATCGCCACTTCCCGCTGTTGCCATACCAGGATTTCCTGTGGTATTCACATAAAGTTTTTCATTATAAACAGTTATAGAATGTGCTCCTTTTATAAGAACTATAACATTATATTTTTTTGAAAATGCTTTTACCTTTTTAAGCTTTTCAAAATCATCAGACCAAGCTCCTACTAAACGTTCCAATTCTTTAGGATGTGGAGTTAAAATAGATTGCTCTGGTAATAATTTTAATAAGGCTTTCTTTTTTGAAAGCAAGTTGAGAGCATCTGCATCTATTACTAAAGGACTTTTATTTTGTTTTAAAAAGGCCTCAAATGCTTTTGCTGTTTTTTCTGAAGTTCCCAATCCTACTCCAACACCAATTACTGTTGGTTCTATCTCAAATTGAATATTAGAAATATTTGTTTCATCTTCATCTGTAATTACCATAACTTCTGGAATAGCCGTCTGTAAACTTTGATAACCACATTTAGGAACATAAGCTGTTACCAAACCACACCCAGAGCCTAAAGCTGCTCTACTAGCTAAATTAACAGCGCCTATTTTACCATAACTACCTCCTAACATTAAAACATGCCCAAAATCTCCTTTATGTGCAAATTTTTGTCTTGGTTTATAAATTGGCAAAACTTCATGTTTAGATATAAGCTCTACTTCTGTTTCTGTTTGCATTAAATAATCACGATCTATACCAATATCTAAAGCTTCCCATTGTGATGTATACTTGGCTGTTTCTGGCAAAAAGAAGACCAATTTAGGAGATTGAAAACTCAGTGTATAATTAGCATGAACAACTGCTTTACTATCTTCTACAGCTTTATCTGTATAAAGTCCCGAAGGAATATCTATAGATAATGTAAACGCTTTAGAATCCCTAAACTTTTGAAATAATTCTTGAACCCAAGTATTAGGTGGCCTATTTAATCCTATTCCAAAAACAGCATCTACAATAATATCATCTACTCCAATAACAACATCTTCAAAATCGCTTTTGCAACTTAACATTGTAGGCCATTTTTTAGTAACGTTTTTTATATGATCATAGTTAAGCAAAAAGTCCTTAGTACGTTTATCACTGCAATTTACAATGTAGGTCACCACATTATAGCCATGGGTAATTAAATGTCTAGCCAAAACTAAACCATCTCCACCATTATTACCAATACCACAAAATACATGAATAGGCACCTGCGCACCTTGCATGCGCATATGCATCCAATTAAAAATTTGTGTTCCTGCTCTTTCCATCAATTCTGTTGATGATATTTTTTGGCGTTCTGTAGTTAATTTATCGCCTTCATAAATTTGTTCTTTTGAAAATAATTTCATGTATTGTCTATATTTATTTTTTATAAGTCACATGGCACTCTCAATCAATTCATTTTATTGATAATAGAATTTTGAACATGCTCGTTTCATTTGTATATTATTTATCAGATTAAATTCAGTTAATAAGAGATCACAAATCATTCTTACTCTATAGGAAACATTTGTCACAAAACGTTACATGTGAATAATTTAATACTGGACCATATTTATTAATTATAATTCATTTTTTTAATAAAGATTACCTCTTTTTTACTAATTCCCTAAAAAGCTATGATTAGTTTTTTTATTGTTATAAAAATAATACTTTTGGTATGTAATGAAAACAAATCTTAAAATAACATCACATACAATGGGTAATGCTAACAGCATGTGTATTTCTATGTTTTTCATTTCAACTATTATTACCCTTTGGGGTAATTTATAATATGCTCTCCGTCCCTTATTGTCTATTTAGACATTTTATTCTCTTAAATTACATAAACACATGAAAATTCTAAAATTTGGCGGAACGTCTGTAGGTTCAGCCGAAAACATAAATAAAGTTATTTCTATTTTAGAGCAACAATCTAAAGACACTAATATTGCTGTAGTTGTTTCTGCCGTTGGTGGTATTACAGATAAATTATTAGAAGCGGCAAACTTAGCTTGTAATAAAGACTTAGAATATAAACAAACCTATAATGCCATTTGGTCTCAACACAGTAAAGTTATTGAGGGGCTTTTTGAAAATTCAGATCATGATAAAAATCTCAAAAAGAGCCATGAAGCCTTATATGATTTAATTTCAGAAAAATTAAATGAATTAAAAAGCCTTTTAGATGGTATCTATTTAATTAATGAATTGTCTCCTAAAACTAAGGACAAATTATTGAGTTTTGGTGAAGCCTTATCATCAACTATAATTTACCACACTTTAAAATCCAGACAAGTTGATGTTGCGTACAAAAACGCACAAGAGTTAATTGTAACAGATTCTAACTTCAATAATGCCATTGTTAATTTTGAGATTACCAATATTAATATTCAATTATATTTTAATTCAAATTCAAACGCTATAGTCTTATTACCAGGTTTTGTTTCTAAATCTGTACACGGAGAAATAACGACTTTAGGTCGCGGAGGATCAGATTATACTGCCGCAATAATTGCAGCTGCCATAGATGCAGATGAATTACAAATTTGGACAGATGTTAGTGGTATGTACACCACCAATCCAAAATTGGTAAAACAAGCTGCTCCTATTGTAGAACTATCATACCAAGAGGCTGTAGAATTATCACATTTTGGAGCCAAAGTTTTATATCCACCAACAGTGATGCCTGTGCTTAAAAAGAAAATTCCTATTGTGATTAAAAACACTTTAGATCCTGAGGCACTAGGAACTACAATAACAGAAAACACGCAACCAAATGGCTCACCTGTTAAAGGTATTAGTAATATTGAAAATATAGCATTACTGACTTTACAAGGTAATGGTATGGTTGGTGTTCCAGGGTTTGGAAAACGCTTGTTTGAAACTTTAGCTCAAGAAAAAATTAACATTGTTCTAATTACACAATCTTCTTCTGAGCACTCTATTTGCTTCGGAATTTCAGATAACGATGCCAAACGTGCCAAAGAAGTTATAGATACTGTTTTTGAATATGAAATTCAACTTTTAAAAATAGATCCAATCATTGTTGAAACCGACTTATCCATTATTGCTGTTATTGGAGATAAGATGAAAAACCACCAAGGCATTAGTGGCAAAATGTTTAGTACACTAGGTAAAAACAATGTTAATATTAGAGCGATTGCCCAAGGAGCTTCGGAACGTAATATTTCTGCTATTATTCATAAAAATGATGTAAAAAAAGCACTAAACAGCTTACACGAGCAGTTTTTTGAAATTAAAACAAAACAAATCAACTTGTTTATTACAGGTGTTGGTAATGTTGGTGAACGCCTAATTGAACAGATTCATCAACAAAAATCTTACCTTAAAGAAAACTTTAAAATCAGTTTAAAAATTGCTGGCCTGTCCAATTCTAGAACTATGGTTGTTAATGACGATGGTATCAATTTAAAACACTGGAAACAGCAGCTAGAAAACGGAGAAAAAGCAAGTTTAAAAGGCTTCTTAAATCATGTAAAAAAACTAAACTTAAGAAACTCTGTCTTTGTAGATATTACAGCTAATGATGCCGTTGCTAATATATATGGAGATTATCTTAAGCATAGTATTTCAGTTGTAGCTTGCAACAAAATTGCTTGTTCTGGAAACATTGAATACTACAATGAATTAAAAATATTGTCTAGACAATACAACGCAGCATTTTTGTTTGAAACCAATGTTGGCGCAGGACTACCTGTCATAGACACCTTAAATCATTTAGTTACCTCTGGAGATAAAATAAATACTATACAAGCCGTTTTATCGGGGAGTCTTAATTTTATATTTAACAACTTTAATGCTGAAACTACATTTTATGATGTGGTAAAACAAGCCCAAGAAGAAGGCTATACCGAACCAGATCCTCGTATTGATTTAAGCGGAATTGATGTTGCAAGAAAAGTTCTAATTCTGGCTAGAGAAAGTGGTCATGCTTTAGAACTATCTGATTTGGAATCTGATAATTTCTTAACCAATGATGCCATGGAAGCAGCTTCTGTAGAAGACTTCTTTAAAACATTAATAAAAGATGAAACCTATTACCAAAGCTTATTTAAATCGGCTGAAGATAAAAATTGTCAACTAAAATTTGTTGCAGAGTTTAATAACGGAAAAGCTAAAGTTGGACTTCAAGAAATTCCTGAAGGGCATCCATTTTACAACCTTAAAGGTAAAGACAATATCGTTATGTTTTATACACAACGTTACCCAGAACAACCCATGATTATTAAAGGTGCTGGTGCTGGTGCAGACGTTACAGCTTCTGGTTTGTTTGCAGATATTATAAGAATCGCTAATAATTAGATGACCGCTATTGCGGCAAATAAATATGAAAAATGAAATCAAAATATTTTCGCCTGCAACAGTTGCTAACGTCGCTTGTGGATTTGATGTCCTTGGTTTTTGCTTAGACACCATTGGTGATGAAATGGTCATTAGAAAAACAGAAAAAAAAGGTATTAAAATCACCAAAATTGAAGGCTACGATTTGCCCTTTGAAGCCGAGAAAAACGTTGCTGGTGTTTCAGCATTAGCGATGTACAATGCTTTACAACCAGATTGCGGTTTTGAAATTGAAATCTATAAAAAAATTAAACCTGGCAGTGGTATTGGAAGTAGCTCTGCAAGTGCAGCTGGAAGTGTTTTTGGAATGAATGTTTTACTAGATTATCCATTAAACAAAACACAGCTAACTAACTTTGCTATGAAAGGTGAAGCCTTAGCCAGTAAATGCGAACATGCCGATAATTTAGCGCCAGCTATTTTTGGTGGTTTTACACTGGTAAAAAGTGCCTGTCCATTACATGTTTTAGAATTACCTACACCTTCAGATGTATTTGCAACTCTAATTCACCCACAGATTGAAATAAAAACATCCGAATCTAGAGCAATTCTTCCAAAAGACATTCCATTAAGTAATGCCATTACACAATGGGCAAATGTTGGAAGCTTGGTTCATGCTTTACACACATCGGATTATAAGTTATTAAAAGACTCATTAAACGATGTGGTTATAGAACCGTATCGCAAACAACTGATTCCACATTTCGACGCTATCAAAAAGGCATCATTACAAGCAGGAGCTTTGGGCTGTGCAATCTCAGGTTCTGGACCATCAATTTTTATGTTAAGCAAAGGAGACGCTACTGCTCAAAATGTAGAAAAAGCAATTAGAGATGTCTATGCTAAAACAGATATTGCATTCGAAACTTATGTTTCAAAAATTAACACAGAAGGTATAAAAATTTTAAAGTAAACACGAGGTCACTCTTAACACCATTAAAATATTGGGATGAACCTCACCAATAAATCATTCTTCTGAACATAATATAAAACAACTAATGAACTACTATTCACTAAACAGAAAAGCACCAAACACAACTTTTGAAGATGCTGTTGTAAAAGGATTAGCACCAGATAAAGGCTTATATTTCCCAGAATCTATTACACCTTTAGAGGCCTCTTTTTTTGAAACGATTGAAGACAAATCAAATACAGAAATTGCATTTGAAGCAATTAAACAATTCATTGTTCCTGAAATTCCTAAAGATGTCTTAAAAACGATTGTTGAAGAGACCTTAAGTTTTGATTTTCCCGTAGTTGAAATAAATAAAAACATTTCAACACTAGAGTTATTTCATGGACCAACTATGGCATTTAAAGATGTTGGAGCACGTTTTATGGCGAGGTGCTTAGGGTATTTCAACAAAACCAATACTAATGATGTCACGGTATTAGTAGCTACTTCTGGAGATACAGGTGGCGCTGTTGCTAATGGTTTTTTAGGTGTAAAAGGTGTAAACGTTGTGATTCTTTACCCAAGTGGAAAAGTGAGTGATATTCAAGAAAAACAATTAACAACACTTGGTCAAAATATTACAGCTTTAGAAGTTGATGGCGTTTTTGACGACTGTCAAGACATGGTAAAACAGGCCTTTATGGATGAAGAGTTGACTAGTAAAATGCAGTTAACTTCGGCTAATTCTATAAATATTGCACGTTGGTTACCACAACTCTTTTATTTTATGTTTGCATACAAGCAATTAAAATCAAAACACAAAGACATTGCTTTCTCTGTTCCTAGTGGTAACTTTGGAAATATTTGTGCTGGTATGGTCGCTCAAAAATTAGGATTACCTGTTAAACATTTTATAGCTTCAAACAACGCTAATGACACGGTTGTAAATTATATGACCACACAATCTTACGACCCAAAACCATCTGTACAAACTATTAGTAACGCCATGGATGTTGGTAACCCAAGTAACTTTATACGTATCCAAGAATTACATAATAACGATTTTGATGCCCTAAAAACTAATTTATCATCTTACAGTTTTACAGATGCTGAAACTAGAACGGCATTACTAGAGTTATACAAAGAATTCAACTATGTCGCTGATCCACATGGTGCTGTTGGATATTTAGGTGCTAAAACCTATTTAGAAAACAATGATGCACATGTGGTGTTTTTAGAAACAGCACATCCAACAAAGTTTTTAGATGTTGTGGAAGATGTCATTAAAAAAACGTTGCCTTTACCTTCTCAAATTGAAGCTGTAATAGATAAAGAAAAAGTATCCAATAAAATTGCTACTTATGAAAAATTAAAAAGCTTTTTACTGAGCTAATACTATTCTTTTCTTCATATTTGAGTTTTAAAGCTTATTTAATTTTAATTATGCCTACAATATGAATATGAATATGAAAAACATACATATCCTTTTTTTTAGCTTATTTACTTCTGTTATTTTCAGTCAAAATAATGCTCCTGAATTGTTAACTAAAAATAAAATCACTAAGATTATAATTCAAGGGTATGAATACCAAGACAATTCACTAATAAAACAGACATATCACGTTAATGAAATTGATAATTATGGAAATACAACAGCATTTAAAACATACGATTTAAACGACTCTTTAATTAAAGAAACGAATTATAAAATTTCTGATGATGGGAAGACACAATATAGTACAACATTAGATGAAAAAGGAGCGGTAAATTACTCACACATTATTACTAAAGATTACGAAAATCGCTCTATGCGAAGGTTACAATTAAATGCCGAAGGCGATACTTTAGTACATCAACTTAGAATTAGAGATAAAAACTTAAAGGATAGCATTCTATATAATATCATAAAAAACAAACGGATTGTTAGTTACACATGGAATTACAATGATGGTGAAATGTTAATTACCAAAGCAAAATTTGACAAAAACGGAAATCTAATAAACAAAGATATTTACACATATCATATAAATGGGAACTGTGTAAAAATGAGAAATGAAAACAGGACTGTTGTGTCTAATAAATGTACCGAAAGGAACAAAGAAATTAGAAAATTTTCAACAAATCGTACAGGTTATATGTCGGGAATAAAGTTAGTATTAGAAAAAGGCGGTAAAAGTATAGAAACAAGATTAGACAATGGACTAGTAGAAAAAAAAGAGTATTTTTCTAAAAAAGGAAAATTACTAGCATTACTTAAATATACATATCACTAGCTATTAAATCATTTAAAATTCCTTATTTTAAACAGTAAGAAATCTAGTTTTCCTAAAATGTCTAAAACACTATATACCATATATGTCATAGAACTTTCTAAACGCGTGTTTACTGAAAACACTAAGTTTAGAAAAGCAAATCCGCAGTTTAATGGTGTTTTAGAGTGTTTATATGTTGGTATGACAAGTAAAACACCTAAAGAACGCTTTTTACAACACAAAACAGGACATCGGAATAAAAAAGGGTATAAAATATCTTCAAATATTGTAGAGCAATATGGCACCTATTTACGCCCTAGTCTTTTTAATCATATTGATCCTTTTTTTACCAGAGCCGAAGCTTTAAAAGCTGAAGAACAAATTGCTTTAGAATTAAGAAGAGAAGGTTATGCAGTTTGGTTTAATTAACCTTTTATCCCTTGCTTCTATTTAATATAGAACGCAAAAAAGTCATTTTAAGAATTGTAAAAAAATTATTTTTGTTTTTACTATCCTCAAAATGACATTTTATTAAACTAAACCGACTACAACTTAAGTTAAAACTGTTATTAAAATCATTGTGTTTCTAACTTAAAATTAATTGGAATACTGTAAGGTACAGCTACGTTCATATCTCGCTGTCTTCCGGGTTCCATTGTTGGTAGCAAATTAATAATTCGCTCTGCTTCAGTTTCTAAAAGTTTGTCGGGACCTCTACTTTTAACTTTAGTCACCTTTCCGTATTTATCTATTAAAAAGAATACAAATACTTTACCATGAATATTAAGTTCTGCCGCAGTTTCTGGGTATTTAAAATGTTTCTGTAAATGTTCTTGTATTTTTTTTTCAAAACAAGCTTTTAACTCTGCATTGTTTCCTGTACAGCCTGGAAATCTTGGCACTCTTTCAATTACCGCAAAAGGAACTTCTACTTCTTCTTCAACTTCCACAACAGCAACTTCTTCAATTCCAACTTCTCGTTCATCAATAATATCATCTTGACCAATTTCTGTACTTTCTATAACACTCTCTTCAACATCTTCAACATCTTCAACAATAGTTATGACTTCTGTTACAATTTGTTTTTGAGCTGGAGGTGGTGGCGGAGCAATTTCAATAGTTGTAATAGGGATATCCTCATCTATTAAATCATCTACCATTAAGACATCAATCTTTGTAGCTTCTCTGTCGTAAGTCTTATGTTCTAATCCTATATATGTTAGGAGTAACATTACGTTTAAGCCAACAGCAAAAAATAAACTACTGTTTCGACCTACATTGGCTTTTGGGTTTTTCTTGAGTTCCATGACGTTTAATTTTGTTACATAAATTTACGCATCATAACGCTTAAAAATTATGACATATATCATGTTTCACTTAGAATCAACACCTTAAGCATTACAAATTGTCTAATTGATTCTCTTTTCCGTCTTCACTTATGGTCCAAAAGAATCCAACAAAAAAGAACTGATCGGCTGCTGGAGTTAAAGCGCGTCTATTAAATTGTCCATTAAAATCTGGTGTATTTGCATATTGGTAACCATTAATATTTTTAAAGCCTAAGACATTATTAACAGAAAAATATAAGATCTTTTGTGGGCTTAATAAATACGCCCAATTAACACTTAAACTATTGAATGCTTTTGTGCGCTCACTTAATAATGCATTAGTATTAGGATTGGTATAGGGACGACCTGAAGAAAATCCATAAGATAATCCTACTTGGCTTTTCCAATTTTCAATCCAATATTTACCAACAATAGATAAGTTATGGTTTGTAGCATAACTTGGCTGTGCAGCAGTTGTATAGTTTCTATAATCGCGTTCTGTATCTAAATAAGAATAACTTACCCAATAATCTACTGCTTTTATACTCGTATTATCTCTCCAAAAGAAATCAACTCCTTGTGCATAGCCTTGTCCTGAGGTATTAAAATTGCTATCAAACTGCGCTATATCAGTATCAAACTTTACTAAATCGTCGTAATCCTTTCTGTAAGCCTCTGCTCTAAATAGTTTACCATCATTTACATATTGATAGTTAAATATATAATGTGATGTCTTTTGTGCTCTTAAATCTTGATTAAACTTTAAAACATTGCTATTAGGATTCTGAAAAAAGTTACCATAAGCTAAGGAAAACTGTCCGTTTTTAGAACTTTTATAAGCCAATGCTGCTCGTGGAGCCACATCTATAGCATTAAAAATTGAACTATGGTCTGCTCTTACTCCTATCTTTAACGCCAAGGCTTTAGAAAAAATGACATCTGCTTCAGCAAATCCAGCGGTTATATTATTGTTAAAGCCATAGGTTTCGTCAATAAAACCTTCATTATAATTTTCCTTAAAATCCGTAATAAACTGTTCGGCACCGAAACTCAATTTAAACCGACTATTAAATCGTTTTTTTAATTTCAACTTTAAATGAGCGGAATTTTCAGTAGCATTAATTGTACTAGTTTGAATGCCTATCTTATTTTTAGCATAAGTATAACTCACTCCTGAAGTTAAGGTCCAATTATGTCCTAAAACACCCTTATAAGATGTATTGAGATAGAAGTTATTATTCTTCAATTTAAAATCGATGCCTTCTTCATAATTAATATCTTCTTGATTTAATTCAAATTTTGAAGCATCAAAAGCCGCATAAAATTTCAACATACCATTATTTAGTTTTTGTCTAAAAACAGTTTCACCTTGCGCTCCAGAAACAGGGGTTTTCCATTCGTTTCTATCTTTAAAAACAGCTAAATAAGGAGCCAGGTTAATATAACTAGCATTAAAACTTAAAGACGATTTGTCCCATTTCTGTGTATTACCTATACTTGCTCCAACACTCATAATACCAATATCTGTCTTCTCTTGGTCTGGTTCGTCAATGGTATTTAGAAGTAATACACTCGATAAAGCTTGTCCGAATTCGGAAGAATAACCTCCTGTTGAAAATGTAATACCATCAAATAAAAATGGGGAATAACGCCCACGTGTTGGCATATTATTAGTCGTTGGTGCATACGGTGTAAACACACGAATGCCATCTATAAAAATTTGAGTTTCATCTGCATTACCTCCACGTACAAATAAACGGCCATCTTCTGCCACATTTGACGTTCCTGGCAGCGTCTGTAAGGCTCCAACAAAATCGCCTAAGGCACTTGCTGTTGTTACCACATCTAACGGTTTTAGAACAGAAACCTTAGAATTATCACCTGCTTCAAAAGTACCAGCACTAATAATTACAGTATCTAAGGATTCAACGTCTTCTCGTAATTTAATTTGAAGGTTTGAAAATTTAGAAACATCTCCGATAACTGTTTTGGTTTCAAAAGACAAAAAAGAAATAATTAAGGTTTGTACACCTTTTTCATCAGTAGAAAACGAAAATTTACCATGTTCATCTGAAGTGTCTCCATCATAAGTCCCCTCTAAATACACATTGGCACCAATAACAACTTCACCTTTATGATCTGTTACTTGTCCTGAAATGGTAGTTTGTCCAAACGTAATTATACTTATAAAGAGTGTAATGATTGTAACTAGCATTTTACCCACCACATTTCTATGGTTCTTTAGGTATTCGTAAGTCTGTGATTTCATAATGTGATTGGTCATTAAAAGTTCGTTTTTGTTGATAGTACAAATTTGACCGATTTTTAAACCGATATGAATTCTATTGTACTGAACTGTATAATATCAATGACGAATTGAATATATTTGGTTCTAGACATAAGACATCTTTACTAAAACCAACAGACATGTTAACTTCTACCGAAAAACAATTCAGCATTCTCTTCTTTATAATTGTACTTGTTGAACTTGTAACAGGAAGTATAACATGGCTAAACAGCATCCATTACATAGCCAAACCAGCAATTGTGATTAGTCTTATTGTGTTGTTTTTAAGAACATCTGAATCACTTCCTAAGGCCATAAAACGGACAACGCTATTGGCACTCGCCTTTTCCGTTTTAGGAGATGTATTATTGATGTTTGTAGACCATTCACCTCACTTTTTTACATTGGGATTGATTGCGTTTTTAACAGCTCACGTCATGTATGTCATCGTATTTTTAAAACATAGACATAAACACAAATCACCTTTAGGGTTTATAGCCGTATTGCTCGTTTATGCAGCAAGCTTATTTTATTTTTTAAATGGAAATTTAGGTGAACTATTCATTCCTGTTCTTGTATATATGTTGGTCATATTAAGTATGGCCACAACAGCATATTTACGAAAAAACCAAGTGAATATACTCAGTTATGGACTCGTTTTTTTAGGAGCCTTATTATTTATGGTGTCAGATAGTATTTTGGCGCTCAATAAGTTTTACACCCCTATTCCATGGTCTAATATAAGCATAATGCTGACCTATGCTTTAGCGCAATATTTAATAGTCATAGGCATATTAAAGTTGAAAGTGCACTAAATATTACTTTTTAAATGGCCTTATAATAAGTCGTGCTGCCTTATCAAAATTGATATAATTATAGGTCCAATTAAACAGTACAATAACGCGATTTCTAAAACCTACTAAAGACATCAAGTGTACAAACATCCAAATAAACCAAGCAAAGAAGCCTCCAAATTTATAATGCTTTAAATCTACAACCGCTTTATTTCTACCAATCGTTGCCATAGAACCTTTGTCTTTATAAACAAAGGGTTTCAAAGGTTTGTTTTCTATTAATCGCAATATATTTTTTCCTAATAATTCCCCTTGTTGTATGGCTGGTTGTGCAACTTGAGGGTGCCCTTTTGGATACTCCTCAGATGTCATTAAAGCAATATCGCCAACGGCAAAAATATTAGCGTAATCTTCTACTTGATTAAATTGGTTGACTTTATAACGGTTTGCTCCGGCTATTACAGCCTCTGCTTTTAAACCTTGTACAGGAGCACCAGTAACACCTGCTGCCCAAATTAAGGTTTCAGATTCCATTGTTAAATCTGAATTTGTCGTTACCGTTAAGCCATCATAATGTTTTACAAACGTATTGCAATGCACCTTTACACCTAATTTATTCAAAAATTTAGCTGCTTTTTTAGAGGCATGTTTGCTCATAGGAGGTAATACACGATCTGCACCTTCTAATAAATGAATATGCATGTCATCAGGATTTAAATCGTGATAATCTCTTGGTAAAATATTATTCTTCAATTCTGCTATGGCACCAGCGAGCTCTACTCCTGTTGGTCCTGCTCCTACAATTACAAAATTAAGAAAGGCTTCACGTTCTTCTTTAGAATCGGCAATAGCTGCTTTTTCAAAATTTTGTAAAATCAAGCTTCTAATGTCTAAAGCTTGAGGAACCGTTTTCATTGGCATACTAGATGACTCAATGGCTTTATTACCAAAGTAATTGGTTTTTGTTCCTGTTGCAATAACCAAATAATCATAAGTTAAATGACCTATAGAAGTAATAATTTCGTTCTTATCAGGTAGAATTTGTTCAACTTCTGCCAAACGAAAAAAAGTAGTTTTATGTTTTTTTATAATTTTCCGCAATGGATAAGCAATAGAATCTGGTTCTAAACCAGAACTAGATACTTGGTATAATAATGGTTGAAACGTATGGTAATTACGTTTGTCTATTAAAACAACTTGAAGATTTTTATTTGCTAAGCGTTTAACTAAATTTATACCTGCAAAGCCACCTCCTACAATGACAACTCTTGGCAGGTTAGACTGCGGAATATTCATTAAATATCTATTGTAATTTCTCATACAAAAATACGAATTATCAAGCCTAAAAATTGTCTTTTAAAACAATTGTTAAATAAATTTGTAACAAAACACAATTAGCTACTACTAATAAAATAACTAACCAATTTCATCAATTGAACAAAGAACTAGAACATAGTTTTGTAGAACAGTTACAAAAGCATCAAAACATTGTGCATAAGGTGTGTCGTTTGTATACCAATAATGCTGATGCCCATAACGATCTGTTTCAAGAAATTACCATACAATTATGGAGAGCTTATCCAAAATTTAGAGGTGATTCTAAATTTAGCACATGGATGTATCGTGTAGGGCTTAATACTGCAATTACCTTATACAGAAAATCAAAAAGACGCATAAACACACAAGATTTTGATGCTGTACAGTTTAAAATTAAAGCAGAAGAATATGACGATACTGAAGAACAACAATTAAAACTCTTATACCAAGCTGTACATCAATTAAATGATATAGAAAAAGCCTTAGTATTCTTGTATTTAGAAGATAAAGACTACAGGGAAATTAGCGCGACTTTAGGTATAACAGAAGTGAATGCACGAGTGAAAATGAATCGTGTTAAAAAGAAATTAAAAACCATACTAAATCCGTAAGATTATGGATGAATTAGAATTATTAAAAAAGGATTGGAAGAGATCCGATAACCAATATAAATCATTTTCGGATAACGATATCTATAAAATGAGTCACAAAAAATCATCAACCATTGTTAAAACCTTGTTTTATATCAGTGTGGCTGAATTAGTCTTTTGGGTACTCATCAATTTTCTACCTTATGTCCTTTCAGAGAAAATGAAGGCGCACTTAGAAGAAATGAGTCATAGCTGGATATATGTAAGTTTAAATATCATTAGCTACCTTGTTATCATTTTATTTGTGTATTTACTTTGGAGAGCTCACAAAGCAATATCTGTTACTGATAATGCAAAGAAACTCATGGAAAGTATTTTGAAAACAAGAAAAATAATTAAGTATTACGTGCTTTACAATCTATCAATTGCATTAATCAGTATACCTATTTCGCTGTATTTTTCAATAAACGAACATCCTGAAATATCAGAACAACTAAGCAATGCTTCAACCGAAAAATTAGTTATTATGTCTTTAGTAGCTATAGGAATTACAATCGCATTTTTAGGACTTGTATGGTTGTTTTACAAGTTAATCTATGGCATTCTAATAAGACGATTAAACCGAAATTATCAAGAGTTAAAAAAATTAGAAATATAAATTACATATCTCTAAGTTCTCTATTCAATCGTTCATTTTCTTCAAGTACATCTTGTGGAATTACTTTTAAAAATGAAGGGTGTTGCTCAATAGCA
Organism: Winogradskyella damuponensis; assembly: GCF_039538385.1. Taxonomy (NCBI): domain Bacteria; kingdom Pseudomonadati; phylum Bacteroidota; class Flavobacteriia; order Flavobacteriales; family Flavobacteriaceae; genus Winogradskyella; species Winogradskyella damuponensis. The sequence continues at coordinate 334,412 of NZ_BAABCB010000018.1, forward strand.
TACTCTATTTTTTCAACAATACTAGCAATAGATTCATTTTCATAATCTATTTCTAAAGGGGGTTTTATTTCAAAAGATTGAAAAATATTTTTCTTTTTAATTCGCAATCCTTTCTTATCAAACGATCGTCTAAAACCATCAATAACAATAGGCACTACAATTGGCTTATAGGTTTTAATGATATGGGCTGTTCCTTTTCTAATAGGTTTAAAAGGAGTGGTTGTACCTTGCGGAAATGTGACTACCCAACCATCATCTAAAGCGGTTTTGATCATGGTAATATCACTCATTTTTACTTGGCGATTAACATCTTTACCTTGAGATCTCCACGTGCGCTCAATACTAATAGAACCTGTGTAAGCAAATATTTTAGGAAGTATACCAGATTTCATGGTTTCCTTTGCTGCCACATAATACATATTTAGCTTAGGATTCCACAAATAACCTACATTTTTAATGCTATCTAATCGTCCGCTTAAACTAGCGTTGAATACATGAAACATAGCAATAACATCTGCAAAATAGGTCTGATGATTAGAAATAAACAACACATTAGTATCTGGAAGGTCCTTAATAATCTCAGACCCCTCTATTTGTAAATCATTAAACCCTCTAAAACGTCTGTGTGTAAAAGCTCCAAGAATTCTTATAAGCCATTTTTTAACCCAAAGTATATGTCCGAAAGGATTTCTTTTGAATAATCCCATAGTTAATTTTTCAAATTTTGTCAATTACAAATGTAACCATTAAGTTAAATTATAAAACTTGTTTTAACAAGTCTTTTATTTCTCCAAGCATCATTGCAGTTGCTCCCCAAACAATATGTCCATTAAATTTAAAAGCTGGCACATCTACATGCTCATCAAAAGAGGTTGGTACTGTTGTAGTTATAGTGCTATTATCGTTTAAAAAGTCAGCAAGTTTTACTTCTATGATTTCTTCAACCTCTTCATCTTGTTTTGTAAAAATTAAATATTCTTTTGAAATTCCAATATAAGGATGCACCATAAAATTACTTGGTGGTATATAAATAGGAGACATTGTTTTTAAAACATCAATATGAGTCCTTGAGACTCCAATCTCTTCTTCTGTTTCTCTAATGGCAGTTTCCATTAAATCGTTATTATCATTATCTTCATATTTTCCTCCAGGAAACCCAACTTGAGCAGAATGTACTCCTTTATAAGTTTTACGTAGAATAAGAACCAAGTGAGTTTCATCGTTAGTATTAGGATAAAACAAAGCCATAACTCCTGCCCTTTTAGCCGCTTTAGACTTCTTTTTCATTTTTTCTGCTAATTCTAAACGATAAGGAGGAGACATTTTAGCATGAGAGTCTTCGCCAAAAAGCTCTAGATGTTTTATTTTTACTACAGATTCTAAAAACGTATTAAATAACATTTATGAAATTTCGATTATTGTTTCCAATGGTTATTGGAATTGGATTATTACTTCTGAATTGTGAAGATAAACAAACTTCAAAAAAAACAGATACAACAATTGCAAAAGATTCTACAGTTACCCAAACCAAAGTTACACCTAAAAAGAAACAAGAAATAGACTATCCTAAACTAACAGATGCTAATGCGATGGAATTCTTTTTAGAATACGAAAAAGAAAACAAAGAAAACAAAGTACGAATTACCACAGATTTTGGCATTATAGAAATCGAGCTCTATGATAAAACAAAATTCCATAGAGCAAATTTCGTTTACCTTACTAAGCGTAAATATTTTGATGGCACACAGTTTTACAGAGTCGTAAAAAACTTTGTAATACAAGGCGGAAGCAGTGACGATTATAACATTGCTAAAAGACGTCAAAATATAGGACATTATTTATTACCTCCAGATACCAAACGCGGCTACACACACAAAAGAGGAGCCGTTTCTATGCCAAGTAGCGAAATAGAAAATGCCTATAAATTAGCCTCTCCATTTCAGTTTTTTATAATTCAACGTGAAGATGGAGCCCATTATTTAGATGGTGAGTATACCGTTTTTGGAGAAGTCACAAAAGGCATGGATGTCGTAGATCAAATTAATGCTGTTAAAACAGACGAAGGAGATTGGCCTTTACATAATGTTTATATTAGAAAGGTTGAATTGATTGAGTAACACATATTGCGTAAATAACTTTAAGATATTACTTATTTTTTAGCCTTATTTAAGCCTATATAATCCCTGTAATCCTAAAGTGATTTCCTTCAAAAAATTATAAAATATTTAAGAGAGTTTATTCCTATTTTCAGTATTTTGATGACTTGATAAAACAGCAACCATTTTTCATAAACTAAACAATTAATTATGATTTCTAATTCCCTTAGAGCAACCTTAATTTGTAGCATTGTCCTTTTTTCAAGTTGTAAAGAAGACATAAAAAAAACCACAGAAAAAAACATGAGTGATAATGTATTAATCCAAGAATGGACAGGACCTTACCAAGGTGTTCCTGCTTTTGATAAAGTTTCTGTTGAAGCTATAAAACCTGCAATGGAAGAAGCCATGAAGCTTAACCTTGCCGAGATTGAAGCTATTGCTAACAACACCGAACCTGCCACCTTTGAAAACACTATTGTGGCCATGGAAAGTGCCGGTAAAGAATTAAGCAGAGTCTTTGCCTATTATGGTGTTATGGGAAGCAACGTATCCTCAGCAGAATTTAGAAAAGTACAAGCCGAATTAGCACCAAAACTTTCAGATTTTAGATCTCAAATTTCGCAAAACGAAAAACTATTCCAACGTATAAAAACGGTTTATGAAGCGTCTCAAAAAACACCTTTAGAACCGCAAGCACAACGCGTAGTTGATTTAACCTACAAGCAGTTTGAAATGAATGGCGCAAATTTAAATGCCGAAAAGAAAAAACGCTATGCCCAAATCAACAAAGAATTATCATCGCTTTACACCGATTTCGCAAACAATGTACTGCACGATGAAGAAAACTACATCACCTATTTAAACAAAGATCAGTTAGGGGGTTTAGCTGAAGGCTTTATTAAATCTGCTGCTAAAATTGCTACAGATAAAGGTGAAGACGGAAAATACGCCATTACCAATACACGCTCATCAATAGATCCCTTCCTTACCTACTCTACTGAACGCGAATTACGTAAGCAAGTTTGGGAAAACTACTACTCTAGAGGAGATAACGGAGACCAATACGACAATAACAAAATCATTGCTCAAATTTTAAAATTACGTAAAGAACGTGTGGGCTTAATGGGCTATGATAATTATGCCGAATGGAGATTACAAGACCGTATGGCAAAAACGCCAGAAAACGCAATGGATCTAATGATGGCCGTTTGGCCAGCTGCAACCTCAAGAGTTAAAGAAGAAGTGGCAGATATGCAAACTGTAGCTAACGAACTTGGAGATAACATAAGCATAGAACCATGGGATTATAGATACTATGCAGAAAAAGTGCGTAAAAAGAAATACGATTTAGATAGCGACGAAGTAAAACAATACCTACAGTTAGATAAACTAACAGAAGCCATGTTCTTTACCGCTGGCGAATTGTTTAATTATAAATTTACACCAGTAGCAGAAGGTACTGTTCCTGTGTTTCATGAGGATGTGAAGGTTTGGGAAGTTACCGATAAAGATTCTGGTAAGCATATTGGCTTATGGTATTTAGATCCTTTTGCCCGCGAAGGCAAACGCTCTGGCGCTTGGGCAACAACCTATAGAAGTTCAGATTCTTTTGAAGGCGAAAAAAATGTGTTAGCCTCTAACAATTCCAACTTTGTTAAACCAGCACCCGGAGAAGCAGTTTTAGTATCGTGGGATGATGCCACAACGTTTTTCCATGAATTTGGTCATGCCCTTCACTTCTTCTCTGCCGATGTAAAATACCCAACCTTAAATGGAGGTGTTAGAGATTACACAGAATTCCAATCGCAATTATTAGAACGTTGGTTATCTACAGACAAAGTTATCAATCAATTTTTAGTGCATTATAAAACAGGAGAACCAATTCCTGCGTCCTTAGTTGAAAAAATAAAGAAAGCCTCAACATTTAATCAAGGGTTTGGAACAACTGAATATTTAGCTTCGGCTTTAATTGATATGAAGTTACACCTAGCAGATCCTACAGATATTGATATCGATAAATTTGAACGCGAAACACTTGACGAATTAGGCATGCCTAAAGAACTACCAATGCGTCACAGAACACCGCAATTTGGTCATGTGTTTTCTGGTGAAGGCTATGCTACAGCGTATTATGGCTATATGTGGGCAGATGTACTAACTAGTGATGCTTCTGAAGCCTTTAGAGAAGCCGAAGGTGGTTTTTATGATAAAGCCGTTGCAGATAAATTGGTGAAATATTTATTTGCACCACGCAACGCTATGGATCCAGCAGAAGCCTACAGAAAATTTAGAGGTCGCGATGCTAAGATTGAAGCTCTCATGAGAGACCGAGGATTCCCTGTACAGAAGATCTAAAAATTAAAAAGCACGCTTATCCATGTTCATTTAATGGATAAGCGTATTTTTTATATGGATATAACGAGTTGGCAACAATTTGGAAATGATTCGTAATTGATGTATATTTACACCAAAACAATTAAATTATGTCAAGACAAAGTATATCATTTACAGAACCTAATGACGAATGGCTGAAAGCCCAAGTAAATGGAAAAGAATATTCAAGTAAAAGCGAATTAGTAAACGATTTAATTAGACAAGCTAGAAAACAACAAGTCGAAATTGATTGGGTACGAACTAAATTGGAAAAAGCTGAAAATAGCGGATTTACAAGCGAATCAAAAAATGAAATTTTAGCTCAATCAAAAACTCTATTGAATGGCTAAATATCGCTTAAGTAATGAAGCTAAAAATGACTTAATCCGAATTCATCACTATGGAGTTAAAAAATTTGGAATGACTCAAGCTGATAAATATTTTGAATCATTCTTTGAATATTTTGAAATTATTACCCAAAGACCTTTTTCATTCGAATCAGTTGATTATATAAAAAAAGACTACAGAAGATGTGTTTGCGGAAAAGATAGTATTTACTATAAAATAAATAACGACGTTGTTGAAATAATGGCTATTGTCGGAAGACAAGATTTGATTAACATACTGTAATCTGAATAATAAAAACTGTTGCCAACAATGTATATAATTCATAGCTGCTTCTCGCCTACTGTTGAAAAACCTCTCGGTTTTTCTATTTCCGTTATTATTTACTAACTTACTTGCTAAAATAACGCTACAAATCATACACAAAACCGTTGTGCATAATTTAACCAAACCCAAAACTGAATGAATAAAATTTACATTTTACTACCTTGATTTTAATATGTTTGACCAAGTTAAGATTAAGCATTATCCGATTAAAGGCAGTCAAGTAAAAAAAGGAACTAAATATTATAAAGAATTTGTTTTTGTTCCTGATGTTAGAGACGATTTTGTACGATTTGGAACTGAAAGAGACGAATCGAAACATGGTTATGCAATTAAAAATCCGATTACATTAAAAACAGAAAAAGGCGATTATGGAGCTTATCGATTTGAAATGTTTCGCTATACTCAAAAATATGAGGCTTTAGAATAAATCTATAGAACAATTTTAATAGTACCTTAGTAGGTATAACATTGTAAATATTAAATCTAATGATTATGTTTGTAACTCATTATATTTAATACCAATGGCAGCAATTTATGTTCTATATCTTAAAAAAAATCCTCACGGATTAGCGCTATCATTATCTTATTTACATGACGATATTTTTTTAAAAAACTCAAAAGAGTTTATTAATTAATCCCTGTTACGACTCAAAACAGGGATACTCTCGATTATTCTTAAAATTTAATCTTATTTTATTCTTAACACTATTACTAGCATTCAAAAAATAGCAGCTCTATTTACTGCACACTATTTTGGATGATTGAGTCACAACTATACATAGTATTAAGAAAGAAATTCAAAAAAAATATTATGTCAAAAAATGTAATTTTAACAACCGGAATATACGATATGATTAAAGATCATGTTCGAAGAAAAAAAGTAACTAAACAAGAAGAAGAACTATTACTTTTAGAATTAAAAAACGCCAAACAAGTACTTAGGCGAGACTTACCAAATGATATCGTTACAGTTAACCGACGTGTAAAAATTAAAGATCATACAGAAAACAAAGAAAAAGAATATACGTTTGTGTCAACCACAAAAGCAAATAACAAAAAAGGAAAATCATCTATTTTATGCGATGTTGCGGTTGCTACAATTGGCAGACAGGTAGGCGATATAATAAATTGGCCTTTTAAAGATGGAGAAAGAAAACTAGAAATTTTAATGGTTGAAAATCTTTAAACTTATAAAAAGAGTCTTTGTTCTAATAACACAAAGACTCTTTTTATTTTTTTAATACAATTAATATACTTGCAGGCTAAGAAAAAGATAATCTCTCTTTAATCTGAAGATTAGAGTTATATTAACCTCACCTAGAATAAAAAACAACTCACATCACCGTGCGTCATTATTAGCTAGATTACACCTACTTGGAAATTCTAGTGGAATTTCCTTTAGTTCGTTTCATTTTTGCTAAATTAGTTTTATAAATACATCACAAACCATATTGAGACCGTTGTCGCCAATTTAAAAACTGACAGATGAAACAAACAATTTTATTTTTATGCCTTTTATTTTTAAGCTGTAATACTAAAAATGAATCGCAGGAATTAAAAAATAAAAGCTTAACCGAACAAAAAAGTGACAAAATAAAAGTTCTAAACTTTGGAACATTTCACTTTGGTTATACTCCTGATGCCAACAAAACAGAATTTGATGAACATAGTGATGATGCACAAAAAGAAATTAGAGAAATTTCTAAAATGTTAGCGGAATTTAAACCAACAATAATATGTATCGAGAACTTACCAAAATTTAATGACGAGATCAATAAGGCCTACCAAGAGTTCTTAAATACCCCTTCTACATTAAATACAAATTATGGGGAAAGTAGTATGATTGGATTTGATGTAGGTAGGCTAAGTAATGTAAAAAAAATATATGGGATTGATAATCATATGGGCTATAATTACAGTGTTGGAGATTTTATTGAAAACAGTCCCGACCATGAAAACGCTATTGATTCAAAAACCTATTTACAACTTACAAACGAACCATTTAAAGAATATCCCGAAATGGCTAAACGTGAAGCTAACTATGACAAATTATCTTTACTCGAAAAATTAAAATTAATTAATGAGCCAATACACCTTGACTACTCAATAAACACCAATGCAGACAAACTTCTTTACGTTGGAATAGATGATGGATTTGAAGGTGCTGACAATGCTGCCATCTTTTATCATAGAAATATGAAAATATATTCTAATCTAAACAGAATTCCAATGACAAAAAAAGATAGAGTATTTATAATTATGGGAGCAGCGCATACTGCTTTTTTAAGAGAGTTTATGAGAAGAAGCCCAAAGTTTGAAATGGTAAACACTCTTGAATATTTAAAATAAAAAACAACCTCTGAAGTAATTGCTGGTGCTCGCCTACTTATAATCCTCTTGTAGATGTTGCTTCTCATGTTTGCTACACTTGGGGCTATTCGGTTTTATTTCCTAAATTAGGTGTTTATTCATGCCACGAATTTTATCCAACACCCATTGTAAACTATGAGAAAAACACTACTACTTACATTAATACTTACTTTTTCAATATGTCCTATTAATGCTCAAAACTTTCTTAAAAGCTTATATAGTTTAGAACAGTTTCCTAAAGAAATGCAAAAAAGCAAAGCATTTATAGAGGAGGTTTGTTCTGATATTTTGATATATAATTATATCTATGGCGGAAATAACAGCTCACAATTTGATATTAAATCTAAAAATGGTTTAAAAATTAACTTCCCTTTTAACGATGAATTTTATCTAGATTTCCTTGACAAGACAACAAAAGAAAATTTAAAAACGTATACATTTCATATAGATTATGAATTTAAATTTTTGAATTACTATGATGAATTTGAATTAGATGAATCAATATTTTCATTGCCTTCCATTTTTGATTTAGCCACCACATATTATGATTTAGATGAATATAGTTTGATAACTAAAGTTTTATTTCATTACAAACCAGAACTCGACTATAAAACGAAACGACTTGTTTTCTTTAAAGATTTATCCCATGTTTTGAAATTAGAAGTTATACCTGATTTTGACGCCATATTAGATGAGGCAAAATCTGAAAACCTTATGAATAAGGAAATTGAAGAAATAATGCTAGATGCCATACTCGAAGAAACGGAATACGAATATGAAGAAATTACGTCTCTGATTTTTGACTTTTTTATTTTAAATAAAAAAAGCGACACAAAAACTATTGAAAATTTAAAACGAATATTTGAAAACAACAACCTTATTAATGAAATTGAAACAAATATCCTTCAACCTAAAATAAATATCACATTGAGTCAAGGAGGCTATTTTAATATTCCAAAAAAATATTTAACAATTAATCAATCTGAGTTTAAAGCATTACCCATTAACACTATTGAAATCAGAATAGATTTTAAAAACAACAAAATTTTAATCGATTTTAAAAATAAAGCATCTACCAATATAACCATACAAAAGGCTTTATTAGGGTCTAAAGAAATTAAAGATGTTACGATTGACACCAGAAAAATCAGCTTAGAAATATCAGATGATGATTTAAAATTTAAGATATTAAAATACAATCCATACAAGCCTTTAGATAATGAGATGTATAAAATAAAGTTGAAACAATAAATACGTTTATAAAGTAGGTTTCAAAAAAAACACCTATTACAGCAACGCTATTATGTATATAGACACAAAAAAAACCAGAACATAGATATATTCTGGTTTTTTATTGAAATATTTAACCTATTATTTTAAGCTGATAGGCTTAGGTTCTTTTAAATTTTAAAATAACCCAATGTAAGAAGCATCAGTTGTTCCTGTTTGTAATGTAGCACCTGTAGTGTAACCATCTGCACTAGTAGAACTAGGATCAAAAATATAAACATTACCTACACCTCCTAAAGAAGCTAAAGCCATATATAATTTACCATCAATAACACTTGCCCACTGGTATTGACGCAACCATAAATCTATAGGAATATTCATTTTCACTGCTGTTTTATTGTAAACATCAACTCTTACAATATACCAATTAGAACTTGCACTGTCCCCTAAATCTGTATTTAAAACAGGTACATAACCAATACCGTTACCTACATAAAACCAACCTGTATTTGCTTCGGCATTATGACCTAAAAGCGATTTAATATCAAATTTACCATAAGCTGTATCATAAGCACCATTGCTAATTTTCATAATTGAAGCATCACCAGATGTTATTAATTGGTAAGTATCACCTAATTCATCTTTATGTGCAACAGGTGTTCTATAACCATTTGTAGAACCTTGTGCTAAGGTTGACACAATTGTAGTTTCATTTTCTAAAGAAGGGTAATCTACAACTAGAGTTTCTACATTATCATAAACCATAGTACCATTTTCTCCTGTTAAAGCATCATAAAAACGCTTTGCAACTCCGTAGTAAAGTTTTCCGTTAGCAATTACTGGGGCATCAATACGAAAAGTATGAATACCATCGCCAGAATTATCTTCGTTATAAGGAAATTCAAAAGAAGTATTTTCTAATACACTCATTGTATTTAAATCTACACGAGCTAAAGTAACAGTGGCTTTAGTTCTTACGTAAGGCGATGTTTCTTCATCTGGATTTTCATAGATATTTTCTGTAGTTACATTGTGTAACATAGCATAATTATCATCAATCTTTGTCCAACGTGGATAGGCTGTTCCCATCACTGCTTGGATATCTGTTGTTAAAACTAAGTCGTAATTTTGTCCACTGATATAATCATATTTAGCAATATCACCACCTCCATAATTTAAATTGTAAACCGTTTCACCATCATCAGAGGTATATAAACGTGCTGTACGAGTTGACGGAACTTCTCGGCCATACCCATTAAAAGTAAACGTTTTATTTGGGTCATTAAGTTCTTCTACTGTAGTCCCTTGTATGTACGTTTCAGACTCACCAGTTGGGCTAGAACCTATTACCAAATGATATGGTCTGTAATCAGATGTATTTGATGGATCTGATGACGGTGTATCGTCTTCACTACATGAAAACGTCATTAAAGATAAAGCTGATAAACAAGCGATACGAGATAAATATTTAAAATTCATAAGTATTAAATTAATTGATTTATAAAATTGAAAAAGTAAGTTTCCCATAAAACCCTCTTCCTGGTTTTTGAAGGGCATAATTATCGAATAACTGATTATTTAATATGTTTTTTACATCAAAGCTTAGTGATACCTTGTTTTTTGGAAATGTAAAAGCAAAACCTGCATCTAAAGAAACTTGAGCAGGAATGACTGTTTTTCCTGAGCCACCAAGGACACTACTGTGTCTAAAAAACTCGTGGACATATAATAAGTTGGTATAAGTTGATAAACGTGCTCCTTTCTGAATAAAATCCTGTACCTTATATTTTAGATTATAGTTCATCGTAAAATAAGGAGTGTTGGCTAATCTTTCATAGGTTGGTGTAATAGGATTTCCATTCACATCATACGTAACATTGTGATCTCTAGCATTAAAAAAGGATGTGTTTGCACTAAAAAACAAACGCTCTTTATAATTATAATTTAATGTAAAATCGATACCTTCTGTATAAATTTTACCGACGTTAGAGTTCTCAAAAAACTCTTCATTGCTACCTGTAGGAAAAGGCATAATTAAATCTTCTGTATCTCTAATAAACACATTGGTAGTCACGCCAAACGTATGTTCTTTAAACTGTAAATTATCGTACGTAAACCCTAAGTTGTAGTTATTACTGTGCTCTGGTTTTAAATTAACTGAAGCATTTAAATTAGCTGCGACATTACCAAAAACCTCATTGGCCTCTGGTAAACGAATCGCTTTTTCTGCAGAACCAAATACAGAAAATTTAGGAGAGAAGGAATACGAAATTGATCCGCCAAAACCAAAATCGTTAGAGTTGATGTTATTCTCCTCAATAAATATAGTTGACTCTGAAGTGTTTGAACTTCGCGTGCGTAATTTTGAAGTTCTGTCCATATAATACGATTTACCAAAAATTGAAGTCCTCAACTTTTCATCAAAAGCACTATTTTCATATGAAAGTGTTAATATAGATTTTAAATAGCCGCGTTCTTCTCTTAATGCGTTTTCTGCAGCAGGAAGCATTGGGTCATCAGAATCTCGTGTAAATGTGTTTAGTAAATGATTTAGCTGAATGGTATTATTATCATTAATATGGTATGCGACATTAGAGCGCATATTAATAGTTTGATCAATATCTTTTTGAAGTGTTGGGACACTTGCTTCTGCGCCTGTAGCCCAAACATCGGGATCGTTATAGTAACTTGTAGGATGACCTAACCAACTGTATTGTGTCGCAATAGTATCTATGGTTTTTCTGTTAAGACGAGAATAAGACGCAAATGCACTCACATCTAAGTTCTTAGCAATACCTTTTTTTGCATACTCTAAACTATACATATTAGTGCTTTGCTCTGTAAATCGGTTACCATAAACAATTTCCATAGTAGCACCTGTTTGAATCTGTTGATCCATATTAGAGAGTAAAACACCAGCCAATAATTTATCTGCCCAAGATACATGAGTATAACCAAACTCGGCCTTTCCTCCTTGAGATCTATAGCGATCATGAAAGCGTTTGGCTTTGATATACACATCTGGTGTTCCTGCAGAAAGCGCTACAGCCACCTGATCTCCCCAAACTTCATAATCGTTATCGGCATAATTCACAAAAGCAGAACCTCTTGCCGTAAAACCGTTTTTGTTATTTCTATAACCACCATTAACGTCCGTTCTGTAGGTTCCAAAAGATCCTGCAGAAACAGACACTTTTAATTCATTTTTAGTAATGTCGTTTAACACAATATTAATCGCTCCACCCATAGCATCATCAGATAAATGCGGAGGTACAACACCTTTATAAACTTCAATCCGTTTAATTAAAGATGGAGGAATACTGTTTAATGAAAAAGAAGGTCCAAAATTCCGAATAGGCACACCATCAATAAAAATCTTAACAGAATTACCTGTCATCCCATTAAGGTTATAATGTGCATGCGAGCCCAAACCACCTGATTGACGAACTCTAACTCCAGCAGATTGGTCTAGTAATTCATTAACTTGTATCGATTGAATTGCAGCTTCTTTCGTTTCTATAACATTAACCGCAAATCCTTTTTCTTCAATTTTTTGCTGCACCGTTTTAGATTTCACAAAAACTTCGTCTAATGCTGCAACTTCCAGAGTAACATTGACCTCTTTGTTCTTTTCTTCTAACTGAACTGTAACGGTTTTAGGAAGGTCATTTAATGAATAAAATGCTATTGTATATGTCCCGTAAGGAAGATCTTTAAAGTTATAAGCTCCATTTATATTGGAATTGGTTTCTTTAGTTATAGCATTCCCCTTTAATACAATGAATGTAGAAACCGCAGGTTCATTAGAATCATATTTCACCTTTCCGTAAAAATTTCCACTTTGGCCAAAGCCTAAAATGCTAAAAAATAGAAATACGTAAATAAAAAATAGTTTGAATTGGAACACGTCTAAATTTTTGACAAAATTATTCTTATTTATATTTATTCCAAATAAAAATAATAATAATTTATCATTATTTTTATAGAACTCTGGCAGCTATACTTTTACATTAATTTTCACAAATCAAGCCCCAAAAAAACACATTGCTAATTTTTAATTTATTGATATGGATTTAAGGCTTGTAGCTACATATATAACAGCATCACACCTACTATATTTAGAATAATGATGGTTTGACAACGACAGCATTATACTCAATTTCGTTACCTTTGTAAACAACAAATACTACAGTTTCTATGATTTTTATTGATAATGAAGGCCACACAAATCCGAAATTAAATTTAGCTTTAGAGGAATATGTTTTAAGACATTTTGATGCTTCTACAGATTATTTACTGTTTTACATTAATGAGCCCTCTATTATTATAGGACGCAATCAAAATACCTTAGAGGAAATTAACCAAGAATATATAGAAGCTAACAATATTCATGTCGTACGTCGGGTTTCTGGCGGAGGAGCTGTTTATCATGACCTAGGGAATTTAAATTTTAGTTTTATTACTAATCACGATGGAAAAAGCATTAGCAACTTTAAGAAGTTTACAGCGCCTGTGATTAGAGTATTAAACGCTATGGGTGTTTCTGCCGAATTAAAAGGGAGAAATGATATTTTGGTTGATGAGAAGAAAATTTCTGGAACAGCTCAATTTTCTACAGGAAAACGCATGATAAGTCATGGGACTTTATTATTTGATACAGATATGGGTGAAGTTGCTAAAGCCCTACAAGTAAAAATGAGTAAAATACAATCTAAAGGTCATAAATCTGTTAGAAGTCGTGTCGCAAATATTAGTGAATTTTTAGAACAACCTATTTCAATGGCACATTTTAAAAAGCAATTACTCACAGGTTTATACGAAGCTAGCGAGCCTTTTGAAACCTATAAATTAACGGAAGCTGAATGGAAAGCTGTACACGATTTAAAAGCCGAAAAATATGATTTATGGGATTGGAATTTTGGACGTTCACCTAAATTTAATATCCAACGCAATAAACGATTCGCTATTGGCGAAATAGACCTTCGTATTTTTGTAGAAAAAGGTCATATTTCAGACTTTAAAGTCTTTGGTGATTTTTTTGGAAGACAGCCCATCTCAGATCTAGAAGACTTACTTATTGGCATTCCTTATGATAAGCATGAAATTAATAAAGCGCTACAAAATGTGGCCATAGAAAATTATTTTGGCACATTAGAAAAGTCTGATTTTATAGATCTTGTCTATGGCAACGATTAACAATAAAATAGATTAAACAATTAGAAACAATCCTAATATGTTGTTTCTGTGCGACTACAAAATAAAATCTAATAATGTCTTAAATGACATTATATCACATGAAGATAAATCATAAAAAAATGGCAAATGGCTCCGCCTAAAACAAATAAATGCCAAATCACATGATTGTAAGGAATTCTACGAATGGCATAAAAAACAATTCCGACAGTATAAAATAAACCTCCTGCGTATAACCACAATATCCCATTTGATCCAAGGGCTTCAGACACATTTGTAAAGTCAAACACGATAAGCCAACCCATTACCAAATATAATAATGTTGAAAAAACTTCAAACCTTCCTGTAAAAAAGAGTTTTAACACCACACCAAAACCCGCAATTCCCCATACAACCCAAAACAAAAGCCAGCCTAAACTATCTGTTAGTGAAATGAGTAAAACAGGCGTATAAGTACCTGCAATAAGTAAATAAATACTGATATGATCTACAATTCTAAAATAATACTTACGCTTCTCCCCTTCTACTGCATGGTAAAATGTTGAGGCTAAAAAAAGAATAATTATAGATAGTCCGTAAACAATAACACTAAATAAACTCCAAGGTTTTAAGTGATTGGCATCTACAATCAATAACACTAAAGCTATGACTCCTAAGAGTGCACCAAAACCATGTGTCCAAGCATTTAATTGTTCTTCTAATTTTGTTTGAGCGCGCATTGTTTAACCTTTTGAATTCTTTGGTGTTTTGGGTTTGGACCATTTATTTAAGCTTTCATAAAAATCGATTTCAAAAGCAGGTTCTTGCCGTTTTAAACGTTCATTCTGAAACGCACGCTGCAAAATATCTTCAATTAAATAGTCTTCTTCATCAGCAATAGGACTAAACTCCTTCTTCAAAGAAATATCAAACAAACTGGCTGTACTATTAAACCAAAAAGCTCGCCAACCATTCCGTAATTCCTTAATAAGATCAAAAGTTGTTTTTCCCGTTTGCCTATGAATTAACTTCACCAAAATCTGACCTTCGGTTTTAGTTAGCTTCTTTAGTTCCGCTGAAAATTCATCTTCAATATAATTCTGAATAATCTTAGCATAACGTTTTTTATCACGTTTACGCTCTAAGCCATCGAGTCGTTTTTGTAAGGCTTCTAAACGTTCTGCCGCAAGTTTTGCGTAAGGATATACTTTTAAGGTTTTTCGTCTTAAAATTAGATATCTAATTCGTGCCTCTTTAGTTTCAAATTTTAAATTAGGTAGTACCAAAACTTCGTTTAACTCTACAGAGGTTACAGGTATAGAATCTCCTTCAATATACATGTAATGTACTTCTGTAGAATCTTGTTTAATAGGGTTTTCTTGAGCAAAAATTGCCACTGAAAAAAACAAGGCTATGTAAATAATATATTTCATCTATTACAACTGTACCAAAACCATTCCAAAATTAATAATATTAAAGCCTATAACCTTAAAATCGTATTAATATTATTATTTTTATTGAAAATTTAAACAGATGGCAAAAAAACAATTACTGAACAAAAAGTCTATGGACTTTTTAGAAAAATATTTAAATAACGCTTCTCCTACAGGTTATGAATGGGAAGGGCAAAAAATTTGGATGAATTACCTTAAACCTTATGTTGATGAATTTATAACTGACACATACGGAACTGCTGTTGCTGTAATCAACCCAAAAGCAAAGTTTAAAGTAGTGATTGAAGGGCATGCTGATGAGATTTCTTGGTATGTCAACTATATTTCTGACAATGGTTTAATTTATGTCGTTAGAAATGGAGGTAGCGATCACCAAATTGCTCCTAGTAAAATTGTAAACATTCACACCAAAAAAGGCATTGTAAAAGGTGTTTTTGGTTGGCCTGCAATACATACAAGAAGTAAAGCTAAAGAACAAGCACCAAAACCCGATAATATATGTATTGATGTTGGAGCTAAAGATAAAGCTGAAGTTGAAAAAATGGGAGTGCATGTTGGTTGTGTTATAACATACCCTGATGAATTCCACATTCTTAATAAAGACAAATTTGTATGTCGCGCTTTAGATAACAGAATGGGTGGTTTTATGATTGCTGAAGTAGCAAGATTACTACACGAAAACAAAAAAACATTACCATTTGGACTTTATGTTACCAATTCGGTACAAGAAGAAATAGGCTTACGTGGTGCCGAAATGATTACACAAACCATTAAACCAAATGTGGCTATTGTTACTGATGTAACACACGATACAACCACACCAATGATAGAGCAAAAAACACAAGGCTATGCCGAAATTGGAAAAGGTCCTGTTGTTGCCTATGCACCAGCTGTACAGCAAAAACTACGAGATTTAATTACAGATACAGCCGAAGAAAAGAAAATTCCTTTTCAGCGTGCCGCATTATCTAGAGCTACAGGAACAGATACAGATGCTTTTGCATATAGTAATGGCGGTGTT
Source organism: Winogradskyella damuponensis (assembly GCF_039538385.1). Classification (NCBI taxonomy): domain Bacteria; kingdom Pseudomonadati; phylum Bacteroidota; class Flavobacteriia; order Flavobacteriales; family Flavobacteriaceae; genus Winogradskyella; species Winogradskyella damuponensis. Next base: position 350,803 of record NZ_BAABCB010000018.1, read on the forward strand.
GCTTCTGCTTTAATCTCATTACCGTTGCGTTACATGCATACAACGGTAGAAATGGTTCATAAAGACGATGTAGAAAACGTTATTAAGTTAATTTACGAAACATTACTTAAAATAGAAGACGGAGAAACATTTAGTTATTTTAAATAAAAACCAAAAAGACCTGTTAGCATAAAAACTAGCAGGTCTATTTATATATGGACGAATATCTTGACATAGTAGATAAAAAAGGGAGACCAACAGGAAAAACAGCTTTAAAATCTGAAGTGCATAAAAAGGGTTGGTTACATAATACTATTCATGTGTGGTTTTATACTTTAGAAGGCGAAATTCTTTTACAACAACGCTCACACAAAAAACTCATTTGTCCACTACTTTGGGATGTATCTGTTGCTGGACATGTTGATGCTGGTGAAGCCATAGAAGAAGCAGCTGTTAGAGAAACGAAAGAGGAAATTGGTTTAAATATTCATGCCAACGACTTAAGACGGATTGCAACACATTTTCATGAAGGGTCTTATAATAACGGAGCTATTCAAGATAATGAGTTTCATCACATTTTTATCTCAGAATTAAAAGTACCTCTTAAAAACTTAGCTCCACAACCAAATGAAGTTGAAGCGCTTAAATTGGTATCATTAGATGTATTTTCAGAATTAGTTTTTAATAGTTTTAAAAACATGCATTTTGTTGAAAGTAATAGCGATTACTACCATTACATAGCTGGGGAAATCTATAATCAAATTTTTGAATGAATCTACTCTTACTAGCTGTTGCTCCTGTCTTTGCCATTCTTCTATATATTTATATTCAAGATAAGTATGAAAAGGAACCCAAAAGCATACTAATTTCTAGTTTTCTATTTGGAGCTATTGTTAGTATAATTATTGTCTTTATTCTATACTTTTTCACCGGAAGATTTATTCCTATTACTGATAATTATAGCATTTGGCAACAATTTATCCAAGCATTTATAGTCGTTGCCTTGTCAGAAGAATTTAGCAAATATGTCATTGTAAAATATTACGCACAACCCAAAAAAGCATTCAACGAACCTTATGATGGGATCATCTATGCCGTTATGGTATCTATGGGGTTTGCGTGTACAGAAAACATCATGTATGTCATAGAAGGAGGTTATCAAACTGCTATTTTAAGAGCATTTACGGCAATACCTGCTCATGCAACTTTTGGTGTATTGATGGGCTTCTATATGGGAAAAGCAAAATTTTCAAAAAACCGCACCTTATTCAATTTAACAGGCTTATTATTAGCCGTTTTATTTCATGGCGCCTATGACTTTTTCTTGTTTATTAATTTCGTTCCAGGCATTTCAATCGGAGCATTTGTTTCTTTAGCTGTTGGTATCATTCTTTCGAAAAAAGCGATAAAAAAACATCAGGAAAATTCAAACTTTAAATCTTTATAAAATTCAGATAATAGATAAAATAAACCTTAATAATTTCATATTTTGCAGGAAAATTACAAACTGCTAATCATTAACAAACTCAATTTTATGTATAAAATAAAAGTAAATACTTCTCATACTTTTGATGTCACTAAAGAAAGCATGGAAAAACTAGATGTTATAGAAACATCAACCAATAAATACCATATACTTCAAGATAATACAACGATAAAAGCAGAAATTTTAAATACTGATTTTAATCAGAAAACCTATACTATAAAAGTAAATAACACGGCTTATGACGTCGATATTTATGATGCGTTAGATCAACAAATTGAAGCTCTAGGTTTTGAAATAGGCGCTTCAAAACAAGTTAATGATGTAAAAGCACCAATGCCTGGATTAATTTTAGAAATCAATGTTAATGTTGGCGATGAAGTTAAAGAAAATGATGATCTTCTAATTTTAGAAGCTATGAAAATGGAAAATGTATTAACCTCTCCAAGAGAAGGCGTTATAAAAGCTATTGAAGTTAAACAAGGTGAAACTGTCGATAAAAATGCACTCTTAATAGAATTTGAATAATATGAAAAAACTACTAGTAGCAAACAGAGGTGAAATAGCCATAAGAGTAATGCAAACAGCAAAAAAAATGGGCATCAAAACAGTGGCCGTTTTTTCAGAAGCTGATAGAAACGCTCTTCATGTAAAATATGCAGATCAAGCTGTTTGTATTGGCCCAGCACCTTCTAACGAATCGTACTTAAGAGGAGATAACATTATAGAAGTTTCTAAATCGCTTAACGTAGATGCTATACATCCTGGTTATGGCTTTTTAAGTGAAAATGCCGATTTTGCAGAATTATGTGAAGCAAATAACATTATATTTATTGGTCCACGTTCTAAAGCCATAAAAGTAATGGGAAGCAAATTAGCGGCAAAAGAAACCGTTAAAGCTTATGATATTCCTATGGTTCCTGGTACAGATGAAGCCATTACCGATATTCCTGAAGCTAAAAAAATAGCCGAAGATATCGGTTTTCCTATTCTTATTAAAGCCTCTGCTGGCGGAGGTGGAAAAGGTATGCGTATTGTTGAAAAAGAAGCCGAATTTGAATCACAAATGGACAGAGCAATTAGTGAAGCTACTAATGCTTTTGGAGATGGCTCTGTGTTTATTGAAAAGTATGTTGCATCGCCAAGACACATCGAAATCCAAATCATGGCAGACACACATGGTAATGTCATCCATTTATTTGAGCGTGAATGTTCTATTCAACGACGTCATCAAAAAGTAGTTGAAGAAGCACCATCAGCGGTTTTAACACCAGAATTGAGAGAAAAAATGGGGCAAGCAGCTATTAATGTTGCGCGTTCTTGTGATTATATAGGTGCTGGAACTGTAGAATTCCTTCTAGATGAAAATTTGAATTTCTATTTTTTAGAAATGAATACAAGGTTACAAGTTGAGCATCCTGTTTCTGAATGGATTGCTGGAGTAGATTTGGTAGAACTTCAAATACGCGTTGCTAGAGGCGAAAAATTAGATCTAAAGCAAGAGGATCTAAAAATTAATGGTCATGCTTTAGAACTCAGAGTTTATGCCGAAGATCCTATGAACGATTTTCTTCCAAGCGTAGGAAATTTAGAAATATACCAACTACCTGAAGGTAACAATATTAGAGTAGATAATGGCTTTGAAGAAGGTATGGACATCCCAATTTACTACGACCCAATGCTATCAAAGCTAATTACTTACGGCAAAACACGTGAAGAAGCAATTGAAGTAATGGTAAATGCAATTGACAATTACCATATAAAAGGAGTACAAACTACTTTAGCCTTTGGTCGTTTTGTTTTTGAACATGATGCTTTTAAAAGCGGAAACTTTGATACACATTTTGTAAAAAAGTACTACTCACCTAGCCTTTTAGAAGAACAGCAAAAGTTAGAAGCAGAGATTGCTGCAAAAATTGCCTTAAAGCATTACTTAAAGGCACAAAAATTATTACGAGTACCGAATTAACACTGTCATTCTAAACCGTATATATAAATTAAAGATTCAGCATAAACTAATTCACATTACCAATTAGATTCTGAATTAAATACTGAATGACAAAACAAAAAAATTATGGATTCTAAAATAAAAACACTTAATGAAAAACTAGCCTTAGCCAAATTAGGAGGTGGACAAGCTAGAATAGACAAACAACACCAAAATAAAAAATTAACAGCAAGAGAACGTGTTCTTTACCTTTTAGATGAAGGTTCCTTTGAAGAGATTGGTGCTTTAGTTACCCATAGAACTAAAGATTTTGGCATGGCTGACCAACAATTTTATGGAGATGGTGTAGTTACAGGTTACGGAACGGTTAACGGTAAACTAATTTACGTTTTCGCTCAAGATTTTACTGTTTTTGGTGGTTCATTATCAGAAACTCATGCCGAAAAAATCTGTAAAATTATGGACATGGCCGTTAACGTTGGTGCTCCTATAATTGGATTAAACGACTCTGGTGGAGCACGAATTCAAGAAGGTGTCCGTTCTTTAGCGGGCTATGCCGATATATTTTATAGAAATGTTCAGGCCTCTGGTGTAATCCCTCAGATTTCTGCAATTATGGGCCCTTGTGCAGGTGGAGCCGTTTATTCGCCTGCTATGACAGATTTTACACTTATGGTTCAAGATACAAGCTACATGTTTGTTACGGGCCCTAACGTTGTTAAAACAGTAACTAATGAAGAAGTAACAAGTGAAGAACTTGGAGGCGCAAGTGTACATTCTTCTAAATCTGGCGTAGCCCACAAGACAGCAACTAATGATGTAGAATGCTTAGAAGACATCAAAAAACTACTAAGCTATTTACCACAAAGCAATAAAGAAAAAGCAGATGATCTTCCTTTTGAACTTAAAGAAGAAGTTAGAGAATCGTTAGCAACTATTGTTCCTGACAATCCTAATAAGCCGTACGATATGCATCAAGTTATTGAAGGCATTATAGATAACGACTCTTTTTATGAAATTCATAAAGACTACGCAGAAAATATTATTGTAGGTTTTGCGCGTTTAGGTGGAAAATCTATAGGTATTGTTGCCAATCAACCAATGTTTTTGGCTGGTGTTTTAGATGTAGATAGCTCTAAAAAAGCAGCACGTTTTGTACGTTTCTGTGATTGTTTTAATATTCCGCTACTGGTCTTAGAAGATGTCCCAGGATTTTTACCAGGAACAGATCAGGAATGGAATGGAATTATAGTAAACGGAGCAAAATTATTATATGCATTTAGTGAAGCTACAGTGCCTAGAATAACCGTTATTACGCGTAAAGCTTATGGAGGAGCTTACGATGTAATGAATTCTAAACACATTGGAGCTGACATGAATTTTGCATGGCCAAATGCAGAGATTGCAGTTATGGGTGCAAAAGGTGCTGCCGAAATTATTTTTAAACGTGAGATTTCTAAAGCTGAAGATAAAGAAGCCAAATGGAAAGAAAAAGAAGCTGAATATGCTGAGTTATTCGCCAACCCTTATAGCGCAGCCGAACGTGGTTTTGTAGACGATGTCATTTTACCACAAAACACAAGACGTAAATTAATTAAAGCCTTTAGCATGCTTGAAAATAAAGATGTTGTAAGGCCTAATCGTAAGCACGGGAACATCCCTTTGTAAGCAATAAGGCACACTTATTCTATAGACTTCACAGGTTATAAAATCTGTGAAGTCTTTTTTTATCTGCTATTTTTCAATTAACCGTCTATGATAATTCACCTGTCCTAAATGATATGCAAGATGCGTACTTAAATGAACTAGAAAATACTCTGTAGTCATAGGTGCATTAAAAACCTGAAGTTTATATGCCCTTTGTAAATCTTCAACAGTTAAATTTTGTAAAGTATTCTCCACAATACTAATAGTATCTTCAAGTTGTTTTATCAATTCAGATTTAGAAACTTCTGTTAATGAGAATTCTAAATTGCGTTGTCTTATATATCCTGAATGCCCTAAAACAGAACCTATAAAGTGATTTAAGTTTCCTATAAGATGCACACATAAACTTCCAGCAGAATTGCTCACTAAACCATCTATTTTCCATAGATTAGACGCATCCTTATATTGATTAATCTCTTCGATTAATTTACTAAGATCTCTTTTAAATAACGTTATTAGTGTATCTGTAAGCATCTATACAATTATTAAATATTAGTATTATTTCTAATCAAAAGTAGATAATAATTCACTTACTTTTGCCTAATGCAAAATCAAAAAAGGTCTCAATTAGAGTTTGTGGTATTAATGGCCGCGTTAATGTCTATTGTCGCACTTTCAATAGATGCAGTTTTACCTGCTTTACCTAAAATTGGTGAATATTTAAGCAGTGTAAATGAAACAGAAAATCAGAAGCTTATTACAGCTATTTTTTTAGGCTTAGGTTTTGGTCAGCTTATTTTTGGTCCACTGTCTGATAGTTTTGGACGTAAACCCATGGTTTATTTTGGCTTTGGTGTATTTGTTATTGCCTCTATTATATGTATCACGACAAGAAACTTTGAAATGATGCTTTTTGGACGAGTTTTACAAGGTGTAGGTTTATCATCACCAAGAACCATGAGTACTGCTATAGTTAGAGATTCTTATAGTGGTGACCATATGGCAAAAATTTTGTCTATCGTTACCATGACCTTTATTTTAGTACCAGTAATTGCTCCCATGTTAGGTCAGTTTTTATTGAACCATTTTGGATGGCACTCAATTTTTACTGTAAACTTAGCTTTTGGATTGTTAGTAATGCTATGGTTTTGGAGGCGACAACCAGAAACACTTCATGAAAAATATCAAAAGACATTTAAATTATCAAATTTTAAATCTGGTGTAACCACCTTTTTTAGAATAAAGTCTGCCATTGTTTACACATTGCTTTCTGGTTTAATTACGGGTTCTTTTATGGTGTATTTAAGTACATCGCAACACATCTTTCAAGTGCAGTACAATCTAGGAGATTTGTTTCCTTATATTTTTGCTAGTTTGGCTATTACTATTGGTCTTGCTACGTTTTTAAATAGCGCAATAGTAATTCGGTTTGGTATGTGGAATTTGGTTAACATTGCTTTAATCGCATTTGTTGTTAACGCTCTTATATATGTGATATTATTCTGGTCTGGTGTAAACCCTCCTATAGAAATTTTAATGGTGTTCTTAATGCTTCAATTTGCAAGTGTTGCGTTCTTATTTGGAAATTATAGAGCTTTAGCTATGGAACCTATGGGACATATTGCAGGAGTTGGAGCTGCCCTAAACGGATTTATTTCTACCGTTATGGCTGTACCAATAGCGAACTTTATTGGTAGTTTTATAAAAACTTCTGTATTACCTCTGTTTATAGGTTTTTTAGTAACAGGTGTTATAGGTCTAATTTTATTTTACAGTGTAAAGAAACCTGTAAGAGAAAACCTGAACAAGGTTTAAAAAATTTCTAAACCACCTTTACCCTCTCTAACAACCTCTGGAGGATCTACAGATAAATCTACAATGGTTGATGCTTCATTGTCTCCATAACCGCCGTCGATAACAATATCTACTAAATTATCCCATTTTTCAAGGATTAATTCAGGATCTGTTGTGTACTCTAAAACATCATCATCATCTCTTATAGATGTTGAAACAATAGGATTACCTAAAGCAGCTACTATGGCTAAAGCTATAGAGTTATCTGGGACCCTAATACCAACCGTTTTTCGTTTTTTGAAAGGATTTGGTAAGTTTTTAGAACCTGGTAAAATAAAGGTATAAGGCCCTGGCAATGCGCGCTTCAGAATCTTAAATGTTGTTGTATCAATCTGTTTTACGTAATCACTTAGATTACTTAAATCCTCACAAACAAATGAAAAATTAGATTTTTCTAACTTTACACCCTTAATTTGAGCAATACGTTCTAAGGCTTTTATATTAGTAATATCGCAACCTAATCCGTAAACAGTATCTGTTGGATATATGACTAAACCACCACTTTTAAGTACTTTAACAACTTTCTGAATCTCTTTAGGATTCGGATTCTCAGGATATATTTTAATAAATTCTGCCATAATGAGTGTCCATAAATTATCGCATTATTTGGAGCTTAGCAAAACGCAATAATAGCTTTTTTGTATCTCCTTTTTGAAATTTAATTTCGGCTTTGGCGTCTGCGCCTTTACCTTCAATTTTAATTACTTCTCCTCTACCAAAACGTTGGTGGTTTACTTTATTACCAACTTCTAATTTTTTATCAAAAGAATCAGTGTCGCTTTCTGCTTCACTTACTGGAACCATTTTTTTAGGTGCACTGATTTCAAAATTTTCTGGTTTCGTTTTTGTCTTCTTTTTTGGCATTTTTGCAGTTTTTGGTTTTGCAAATCTAACACGATTCGGCTCTATATCTCCAAATATGGAGGCATCTAACATTGGATTATGTCTTTCTTTTAAAGGTGTTGTAATATTTATAAATTCATCATCAATTTCTTCGATAAATCGACTTGGTTCTGCATCTATCAATTTTCCCCAACGATATCTAGATAATGTATAAGTTAAATACGCTTGTTTTTCGGCTCTTGTCAAAGCTACATAAAATAATCGACGTTCTTCTTCAAGCTCGCTTCTTGTATTCATACTCATGCCACTTGGAAATAAATCTTCTTCCATACCAACAATAAATACATGTCCAAATTCTAGACCTTTTGCTAAGTGAATCGTCATTAAAGCCACATGGTCTGGATCTCCTTTGTCGCCATCTAAGTCTGTTGCCAATGCCACATCCTCTAAAAATTCGGCTAGAGAATCACCTGCATCAGCTAATTCCATTTGTCCTTCAACAAAATCTTTAATACCGTTTAATAATTCTTGAACGTTATCTGTTTTTGTTACACCTTCTGGTGTTCCATCTTTGCCAAGCTCTCTAATTAGTCCACTGGTTTTAGAGACATGCTCGGCTAAATCGAATGCATTTGCGGTCTGATTCATCACCTTATAACTCTCTATAAGTGTTACAAAATCGCGTAATTTATTTTTTGTACCATTATTAATGTTGATATTAACCGAATCAATATCCTTCATTACATCATACATGGTTTTTCCTGTAGCATTGGCCGCAACAACCAAACGATCTACTGTCGTCTGACCAATTCCTCTTGCCGGATAATTGATAACACGCTTTAGAGCTTCTTCATCTGCAGAATTTAAAATTAAACGCAAATAAGCCGTAACGTCTTTAATCTCTTTACGTTGGTAAAACGATAAACCTCCGTATATTCGATATGGAATATCACGTTTTCTTAAAGCATCTTCAATGGCTCTAGATTGTGCATTGGTACGATACAACACAGCAAAATCGCTATTGTGTAATTGTTCGTTCATTTTAGTTTCCCAAATAGTACTAGCGACATATCTCCCTTCATCACCATCAGTTAATGCTCGGTGAACTATTACTTTCTCACCTTCGTCATTTGCTGTCCAAACAATTTTATCTAATTTGGTTTTATTGTGCTCTATAACCGAATTGGCGGCACCAACAATATTTTTAGTAGAACGGTAATTTTGTTCTAATCGGAACATTTTTACACCATCGTAATCCTTTTGGAAATTTAAAATATTATTAATATTCGCACCACGGAAGGCATAGATACTCTGAGCATCATCTCCTACCACACAAATATTTTGAAAACGGTCTGCTAAGGCTCTAACAATTAAATATTGCGAATGATTGGTATCTTGATACTCATCCACTAAAATATATCTAAACTTATCTTGGTATTGTGCCAATACATTAGGAAAACGCGTTAATAACTCATTTGTTCTCAATAACAAATCGTCAAAATCCATGGCACCTGCTTTAAAACAGCGGTCTACATATTCTTTGTAAATTTCACCCATTCTAGGTCTCCTTGCCATGGCATCGGCTTCCATAAGTTCAGGGTTTTTAAAATAAGCCTTAACAGTAACTAAACTGTTTTTATACGATGAAATTCTACTAAACACTTGCTTCGTTTTGTAGATATCTTTGTCGAGTCCCATTTCTTTAATAATGGCACCGATTAACTTTTGGCAATCTTGAGTATCGTATATTGTAAAATTACTTGGATAACCAAGGTGATGACCTTCAAAACGTAAAATCTTAGCGAAAACAGAGTGAAATGTTCCCATCCACAAGTTTTTTGCTTCACTTTCGCCAACGATATCAGCAATTCTACTTTTCATTTCTTTGGCCGCTTTATTAGTAAAGGTTAAGGCTAAAATATTGAAAGAATCAATACCCTTACTCATTAAATAAGCGATACGATACGTAAGCACACGTGTTTTACCAGAACCTGCACCAGCAATGATAATCATTGGTCCATCGACCTGAATTGTAGGTTCTAATTGTGCGTCATTAAGTTGACTGAGATACTTTTCCAAACTAAAAATTTTTGAAGGAGTAAAATTACGGATACTCTTATAGTTTTCCGCATCTAAATCCGATAAATTACAAACAATATTTTAATGGCTATATATTAATTAGTTTTCCTTCTTTCCGTCTCCTGTCATTACAGAAAGTAAACCGCTTCTTATATTTAACCAAACATAATTAAATACAGATTTGGTAACATCGCGCTCTACACCTTCTGCTTGCCCATAACGAAATGCTTTTTTTTCGTCGTCACTGTCTTTTGATATAAACAAATTAACGATAGTTGATAGAAATTTATTTTTCTCTTTTCCATCTTTTTTTAAGATCAAAACTTCAAAATCATCATATTTCATTTTCATATCTATTCTAGATGTACTTGGGTTGCCACTAATTGTAAAATAAGTTTGTTGTAACTCTCCATTAAGATCTACATTAAGGTTAGGTTTTGTAAACTGATCCATAGTTACAGCTTTGAACAATCCTAAATTGGCTTTAAATACAAATTGATCTGTAGTATCAGCGACTTTGAAATTCCAATTGACTTCGATTGATGAATTTTCCATAAAAGTTGAATTCACTTTTATTAAAGTACTTTCATTAAGATATGTATTACCGACATTAGTCATTATTGCATTCATAGCTGTAAAATCTAGTCGTCCTGCCTTTTCGTCTACGTTTACTTTTTCTAAATATGAAACTTTACCGTTTCGAATTTCAACTGAATTTAATCCCAATTCAAAATCTAAATCCCTGAGCAAGGTGCCGTATAATTTTTTATAAGTCTCATCATCTGCAACTAACTTATCTCTATAAATTTCTGCTTTAAGTGAATTTAAAAGTACTTTTCCCGATTTAAAATAAAACGTTTTATTATCATTAAACCCAAAATTCATGTCTAAAAATTTCACTTCGTCTATATGAAGGTCGAAATGATCGCGTTCCGTTTTAAGAATTTCTGAATATTCCGCTTTATCATATTTTGTTTTGAGCTTAAAATCACTAAAAGTCGCATTATCATTAGTAATCTGAATTGAATTTACCCATAAATCATCAAACTCATTTATTGTCCATTTTAGGTTCTTAGCTGCCAAGGTAAAATTGCCATACCTAATTTTCTTATCCTTTTTTGAGGCTTTAGGATTAATTTGAACATCGTTTAATTCAAAATTAAATTTAGGCATACTTAAAAGCGTACTATCTGTATCATATTCGGTTATTAACACATCTGCATTAGTGATGGCTATTTTTTCAATAGCAATAATTTGTTTTATTTGATTTAGAAACCCCTTTTCATAGTCGTCGTTATTCACCTTTGGATTGTGTTTATATGTTGCCACTAGCCGATTAATAATTAACGTTTCTACTGAAATCTTATCATTAAAAAGGTAATCCCAATATCCCAAATTATTAATTTCAATAGTTTTAAGCGTTGCGTCTAAAATGGTCTTATTAGTAGTTTTTCCTGAAACAACTACTTTTGGCGATGCTAATTCTAAATTTCCTGTCCAAACATTAACATCTATTGATTGGCACTCTACCTTTACAGATTTAGGTAAGTCATCAATAACTGTTGCTATTTTGTTTTCAATAATTAAATTCAATGCAAAGGTTGATGCTACAATTACCAATAAAACAATGGCAATAATAATTCCTATTTTTTTTTGTTTACGACTCATAGTTTTAGTGATAAATTTTCAAAATCTTTAAAATAAATTAACTTTACAGATTGGATATTGAATTTACATATAAGACTATGTCATTCTTAACCAATAACAAATTAATCTTAACTCAAAAAAATCAATTTTAATGGATATTGATAATATTATAGAACTTCTTTTTAGTATTGCTCCTGCAGTAATTGTTGGTACTATTGCCTATTACTTTTTTAAGCAACATATTGAAAATGAAAACCGTATGAGACGCTTCTTATTACAAAAAGATTTACAAAAAGAAAGCTTTCCTTTACGCTTACAAGCTTATGAACGTATGACTCTTTTTTTAGAACGCACATCTCCTTCTAAACTGCTTACTAGAGTACTCCCAACCTCTTCTAAAAAAGAAGATTATGAAAGTTTACTTATAGCCACGATTGAGCAAGAGTTTGAGCACAATTTATCTCAACAAATTTATGTTAGTGACCAATGTTGGTCTATTACTCAAGCCGCAAAAAATGCAACGATACAGTTGATTAGAAAGGCTACTATACAAGAGCAAACAGATACGGCAAACAAGCTTCGCGAAGTCATTTTAACAGATCTTATGGATAAACCTGCGCCTAGTAATGCAGCACTGGCTTTTATTAAAGAAGAAGTTAGTGAAATGTGGTAGGTTATTATTTGTTAAGTTGAAAGACAACTTAATGAACCATAAATTGCTTTAACGTTTTTTCATATACACTTTCGTACATAGGTACAATATTTCTCAAGTCAAATTTTTGAGACTGTGCTTTTGCGTTGGCTTTAAACTGCTTTAAGGTTTCTACGTCTGATAAGATTTTTATGGCATTTGCCGACATATCTTTTACAGCTCCAACATCGCTTAAATAGCCAGAAAAACCATCTTCGTTAACCTCTGACAAACCACCAGTATTAGTTGAAATTACAGGAACTCCACTTGCCATAGCCTCTAAAGCTGCTAAGCCAAAGCTTTCTGTTTTAGATGGCAACAAGAACAAATCACTAAAACATAGAATTCTATCGATTTCATGGCTATTTCCGAAGAAAATTACACGATCAGAAATCCCTAATTCTTCAACCAAGCGTTCTGCACCTTCTTTTTCTGGTCCTTCACCAACCAACATTAACTTAGCTGGTAATTCCTTTTGAAGGTTATAGAAAATCTTAATTACATCTGGAATACGCTTAACTTCTCTAAAATTACTGATGTGTGTTATAATGCGCTCATCATCATCTGCCATCATACCACGTTGACAATCTGTAAAATTGTGTTCATGTTTTTCTAAATCTATAAAGTTAGGCACAACATAAATGTCTTTCTTTATATCAAACAAACGCATCGTATCTTTCTTTAAGCTTTCAGACACAGAAGTTACAGCATTAGATTTATTTATACTAAAAGTTACTGCAGGTTTGTAAAACGGATGGCTTCCTACTAAAGTAATATCTGTACCATGTAGTGTCGTTACAATAGGAATATAAATCCCTTCGTCTTTAAGCATTTGCTGAGCCATATAAGCTGCATAAGCATGAGGAATAGCGTAATGTACGTGCAACAATTCTATACCATACAACTTTACCATATCTACCAGTTTACTAGATAGAGCTAATTCATAAGGCTGGTAATGAAATAAGGGATATTCTGGCACATGAACTTCGTGAAAATGTACATTACTACTCAACAATTCTAAACGAACAGGCTGACTGTAAGTAATAAAGTGAATCTCGTGACCACGTTTTGAAAGCTCTAAACCTAATTCCGTAGCAACAACTCCACTTCCGCCAAATGTTGGGTAACAAACTATTCCTATTTTCATGTGTATAAAAACTATTATTAATGATGTTTTCTTGAGTACAGTCGGAAAACTTTTAAAATTTAAAACGAAGTTAATTCCGATTATGCATAATCTATGATTCTAATTAAAATAAAGTCTCATACATTCTAAAATCCTTACATTTTTTAAACGATTAAATTATTCAATAATCGCCTCATAAATTAAACGCTGAATTTCAGTTCTAATATTCTCTCTAAGTAACAAATTCTTACCTGCTTGAGGATACGTTCTATTTGCCAAAAAGACATATATAATTTCTTCTTCTGGATCTGCCCAAGCATAAGTCCCTGTAAAACCGGAATGACCAAAACTGGTCATAGATAAACAACCGCAAGTTGGGCCTTCTTCTCCCAATTGTGGTTTATCAAACCCAATACCACGACGATTATTATTACCACAATAATAGCAGTAATTAAATTTATCTATGGTTTCACTTTTTAGATAACGTTTTCCACCATAAAACCCTTTCTGCAAATACATCTGCATTATTTTAGCAACATCATTAGCATTACTAAAAACACCTGCATGACCACCTACTCCGTCTTGCATAGCAGCTCCCATATCATGTACATAACCATGTACTTTTTTATAGCGATAATAATTATCTATTTCTGTTGGTACAATATCTTTTAAACTGAATTTTTTTCGTGGATTATAAGTTGTGTAATTCGCACCAAGAGATTTATAAAACCTATCTTCTGTAATTTCATTTAAAGACTTATCGTAAAATCCTTCGAGGTAATCTTTAAGAATATAATAAGGTAAATCACTATATCGATAACGCAAACTAGATAGTAAATCACTTTCTCTAATAATTTTTTGAATAGAGTCTTTGTAATCATTTCGCATAAAAAGCGTATTGGTTACCTCTACTTCAAATCCTGCGGTTTTAGTTTTTCTGTAATACTTAGGGTCTGGTTTTTTTGTAAGCGTATCTAAAGTGGCATAATAAAAAGGAATCCAAGGTTTAAGTTGCGCATAGTGTGACAACATTTTCTTTAAGGTTACATTTTTCTTATTTGTATTTTTATATTCTACCATTAAATCCCCTAGCTTATCATCTAAAGATAAAGAACCTTGTTCTTCTAACTCCATTAAAACAGGAAGTGTGGCTAGTATTTTGGTTAATGACGCTACATCATAGATATCGTCAAAATCTACTTTATTTTTTTTATCATAAGTGTGATACCCAAAATTCTTATTGTAAATTACCTTACCTTTTCGTGCTACCAAAAGTTGAATTCCTGGTGTCATTTTCCCGTTTACAGCGTGATTTGCTACAGAATCTATTCGGCTTAATAACTTAGAATCCATCCCAACACGTTCTGGCAGTCCATAACTTAAGCTCAGTAAACTATTATAAGTTATACCTGTACCAACTGGAAAAAACTGACCTGTACTTACTGGTAATTTTCCTTTTGCTGGAATCGCTCCAAAAATAAGTTGTGCTGATTTTTCTTGAGCGATTTTACTGTTTTGATAGCTCATTACAATACCTTCAATATTTTCTATTGATAGTAAATCATTTAAGGCATAAGGTCTTGCAAAGATATCTAAGATTACAGTGTTGGTCCTCGCAATTTCATAGAGCCATGCCATTTCTTTTTGAGAGAATTTAAAGCCCTTCCATGGATTGGCATTAGACTTATGAAAACCAATAACAACCGTATTATAATTATGAAGCTTCGTTATAACTCCATCTAATTTATCTGCTGTTATCTCGTGAACTTTTGTGTATTTTTTTAATTCATCTAAAAAAGCAGAACCATCATCATCACCAAGTGATACATAGGCAATTTTCTTAGTTTCTAAATCTCTTAATGGTAATATATCATTGGTATTTTTAACCACTGTAATGGCATTTTCCATGAGTTCTTCATAGAGGGCGTCGTCTTTAAGTCTGTTTAAGTCTTTTTCTAAATCGTAGATTCCAATAGGCGAATAATTATTGAGTCCTACTTTGTATTTAGCCATTAAAATTTTCTTAACAGAATGTGCTAATCGTTCCTCTGTTATAGTGCCATTATTATAAGCTTCAACAAATTTAGCAATTCCCTTAGCTGGATCTTCAGACATAAGCATCACATCATTACCTGCTAAAAATGCCATTAAATCAATTTCTCCTCCTTTGATTAAACTTTTTGTTCTAGTTCCATCTACACCTTTCTCTACATAATCTGCAGCACCTTTCATGGTTAAGGCATCTGTAAAAATTAAGCCATTAAAGCCTAATTGTTCTTTTAAAATATCTGTGACAATATGCTTAGATAATGATGAAGGAAAATCTCTTCGCGATTCTAAACTTGGTACATTTAAGTGTGCTACCATAACACTTGCCAAACCTTGTTTTATTAATTTCTTATAAGGATACAACTCTATAGAATCGATTCGTTTAGCACTAAAATTAATGGTTGGTAATTTTAAATGAGAATCATCTTCAGTATCTCCGTGACCTGGAAAATGTTTGGCATTGGCTAAAGTTCCTGCACTTTGCATACCTTTCATAAATGCTAAGCCTTTTTCTGTAACATTGTCTCTATCTTCCCCAAAAGAACGATTTCCAATAATTGGATTTTTAGGATTGGTGTTAATGTCTACAGCAGGCGCAAAATTAAAATGCACGCCCAATCGTTTACAATGTTCACCTATTTGTCTTCCTGTTTGCTCTACTAATTTATTATCAGTAATTGCTCCAAGTGTCATATTCCATGGGAACGCATAAGTAGAATCTAAACGCATACTTAAACCCCATTCTGCATCCATTCCTACTAATAGAGGGATTTTAGAAGCGGCTTGTAATTCGTTGTTTAATTTGGCTTGGCGTATTGGTCCGCCATTAGAATAAATTAAACCTCCTATATGATGACCTGTAATTAATTTTGCTATACTATTTTCGTGTGCTTTTCCCTTGTCTGAAAACACTTGTACCATAAATAATTGTCCTATTTTTTCTTCTATAGACATAGAACCGTAAAGACTATCAACCCATTTCTGTTGCTGAACAGCATCTTGAGACTGAAGTGGATTAGCAGAAAGGTCTTGTGCAAAGTTTATTTGAAAACAAGCACATATAAGAATAAGGGCAAAATAACGCATTAGCAATCTTTTATCGTTTTAGATTAAGTACACAAAGTGATAACGAATATTATGCCAAAATAGCATATTTAGCAGTAAGTAAAAAGACTTTAAGATAGTTTTATAAACTAGGCGATAAACATTTTAATTTTTAAAAATTAAGAAAGCAAATCAATTTGACGATCATGATAACCCAACAAATACAACACACCATCTAATCCTATACTAGAAATAGAACTTTGTGCACTGTCTTTTACTTTTGGTTTGGCATGAAACGCAATTCCTAAACCTGCAAGGTTAAGCATTTGCAAATCATTTGCTCCATCACCAACAGCTATAGTTTGACTGATATCAATTCCCATTTCATCTGCTAATTGTTGTAAATATTCCGCTTTTTTTCTTCCATCAACAATGTCTCCTAAATACCCTCCTGTTAAAACTCCATCTTTAATTTCTAACTGGTTAGCAAACACATAATCGATATCTAATTTTTTCTGAAGGTAGTGTCCAAAATAAGTAAAACCACCTGATAATATAGCGGTTTTAAAACCGTAATAGTGTAATGTGTCTATTAGACGTTTAGCTCCTTTTGTAATTGGTAAACGTTCGGCAACTTCTTGCAAAACAGTTTCACTTAAACCTTCTAAGAGTTTCATTCGTCTTTTAAAGCTTTCGTTAAAATCTATTTCGCCTTGCATCGCAGATTCTGTAATGGCTTTTACCTCGTCACCTACTCCTGCTAATTCTGCTAGTTCATCAATAACTTCGGTTTGAATTAAAGTTGAATCCATATCAAAACAAACCAAACGTCTGTTTCTTCTAAAAATATTATCTTCTTGGAAAGCTATATCAGCATCCAATTCTCTTGAAATTTCCATAAATTTCTGAGTAAAATCGGTCTTATCGCCTATTTTTCCTCTAATGGATAGCTGAATGGATGCTCTTGGGTATTCTTCTTTTTTAACGAGAGATAAACGCCCTGTTAATCGTTTTATCGAATCGATATTTAAATTCTTTTCAGAAATTATTTTAGTGACTTCAGAGATTTGTTCTGCAGCCAATTTTTCGCCTAAAATAGTTATGATATAACGATCTTTACCTTGTTGATTTACCCAGTTCTCATAATCTTCAAGCGATATTGGTTTGAATTTCGCTTTGATGCCTAGTTCGTAGGCCTTAAACAATAAATCTTTAAGAACTGCTGACGATTTTTTACCTGATTTTATTTCAAACATGATTCCTAAGGATAAGGTATCATGAATATTAGCTTGACCAATATCTAAAATTTTAGCATCATATTCTGCTAAAACACTAGTAAGAGATGATGTTAAACCCGGTTTATCTTGTCCTGAAATATTTAATAAAAAAATGTCTGTAGCCACAATTTAAAGTTTGTCGTTTTTGTAGAACGTAAAAGTGACTATTCTATCTGAAATATAAAAGTTTTTTAGACAAAGTGTTATTTAATAAATCTATTATGCCAACTTTCACTTGCTGGAACTTCCCAGTTTTCATTAAACTCAGCAATATTAGTTACTAGATTATTAAAAACAATAGTATTCTTAGACACGGCTTTTTGCTGTGCCATTTTTTTGAAGTCCGCTAATGGTTTATACGCAATGAATTCTCCTTGTTTGTAAGATACATTCATTTTATCCATTAAATCTACATTGTATTGCTGCTCTAATTGTTGAATAAAATTGACAGACGCATCAATTGAACAACCTGTTGCACTATTCAAACTTTGGTCCATAGCAATAACGATAAATCGTTTATAAACTAATTTATAACCCGCTTTTAGATCTTTTCCATGTGCTGTCCAAGCTTCAATAAATGTATCTAATTGGCTTTTTAATTGCTCTAGTTCTTCTTCTGAAAACGAACGATTAGCTTGGTAAATCCAAACTCTGGATTCTTCTGGTAAGGTATTAAAATCGACTAGCATAAATTTCTCTTATTTCTGAATGCAAAAATACGATTTTACATCCAATCTCTATCCTGAGATTCTACCTTATATAACAAGAAATTATAAATAGATAAAGCCTCTAGTTTTGAAACATAAGGAATAGTAACCGATTTTGATGCTGTTGAAATAACCAGAGAAGCAATGTCACTTCGCTGCTGAAACAGTGTTTGTTTTAATTCAACTTCTTGTATTTTATGAATTTCGAGAATATTTGTGGTCGTATCAATTACACCACTTCCTATAGTTAAAAAATTATCTGAAATTTTATAATAGGCTTTCTTGTACGCAAAATAAACATATAACACTGCAAAAGGTACAAAGACAACATTAATCCACAACATCTCTATACCAAATAAAAATAGAGACAAAGCATTAATTACAATTCCAAAAGCTAACATTTCTAGTACAGAAATTCGTATAAAGTAAGGTCTTGGTTTGGCAACTTCTCCTTCGTTATTATAATTTATTAATAGTTTATTTATAAGATAATTAAGCTGTTCTTTTTCTAAAGCAACAATTTTAAAATTCTTTTGTTGCTTAGCATTTACCATCGCTTGCTTTACAGATAAGCTATGCAAGTTAAAATATTGCTTTACGCGATTGGTTTTAATAACCAAATTCTGAATACGGCTTGGTGTTAAACTCAGGGATACTTTATTAAAAAGTCCTTTGTTAATTTCTATCGTTTTTTGATGCTCAACAACTTCGAGATTAAAATTGATGATAAACGTTGTAACTATTGAGAATAAAAATGAAAACAATACAACCACAAGAATAATTACCACATTAGTGATTATTAGATTTAAAATTGTGTCTTCGTCTAATTTCACTAAACCTTCAACGTGTTTTTCTAATTCTAAATCTTTTAAAAAGTCTTTGAATTCACTATATATCCCATAAGCAAAAGTTAGTATCAGTAAAAAGCTCTTAAAGTGATTTTGAGATATACCTTCTAATAACAAACGTTTAGGTGTAACTTTAAAGAATACTTCTGATGCTTCAATAGTGTCTATTTGCTCTGCATGTTCATTTTCAACATTGGCTTTATTGAACAACTTTTTCTTTAACAATAACGCTGTTGGCTTATCTAGGGCGCTAATTTCAATTTCAGACTTTTTATCGCCTGCTGTCTCAATTTTAACAGAGACTACATTTATAATTTGTTGTAGAAAATTTTGTTTTATGTATACATTCTGGATTTTAGACTTTGGAATAATAGTATTGTCTTTATTTATAATTCCGGTTGCCAAATGAAAATCATCTTTACTAAGATGAAACTTGAAATTAAGATATTTTAAAATGGCAATAACTAATATAATAATTAGAACTCCCAACAAAGCTAATAGCATCATTGTTGGTGTTATACCACCAAAAGATTTTCTACGCATTATAGAAACACCAAATGCTATAAAAAGCACAAAAAACTTTTTAAAAAATGAAAAAGCATTAAATGCAAAAATGATAATAATACCTTTAGAAGACTGCCTTATAGGTTGCGAAAAATCAGTTGTTTCCATTAACCTTGTCGCTAATTATTTCTTTTATCTGCTTGGCTTCAATATACGGTAACCCTTTAATGCTTAAGTCGCTACCAGCTTCTCCTGCTGTAAATATTTTAAGTGTAGCTAAACCAAAATGTCTTGCTAACCAACTTCGAGATTCTTCTACGTGTTGGATTCTAGATATAGGAACTGTAGTTATAGAATGCACCAGCAATCCTTTAGCATATACAACATCGTGTTCTCGCATAGCGTATTTTCGCTTTTTAAATGCTAATAAACTAACTATGAAATTAAAAATACAGAACACCACTACAGCAGATAGCATGTACCATAAATTAAGTTGAACCTCTTCTTTTTTCTCAATAATATATTTTAAACCAAATACTAATCCTATTAACCCTGTATAAAGAGCTAATTTATTTAGCAGAATAATCTTTAGGTATGATTTTGAAATGGGTTTTAAAACGACATCCTCAACTTTAGGTAATTGCTCTGTTTGAATTTGAAGATTTGTGAAGTTCATTGTTTAAACATATTATAAATCTTTCTTTTTTGTGATTTTATACCTAAAGGCATAACTCATTACAAGTCCAAAAAAGAAAGCATTAAATAGAAACTTTAGCAAAGAAAATGGTTGGTCTGTAAAATAATCTAAACCTGCCATTAATGAAGCATATAACAAACCAGTGCCAATACCTGAAATACCCCTCTTTTTTAACGGTAGTTTTTCAATATTGTTTCCCACAACTTTATTGTTTTATGCATTAGCAATTAACTCAGCAATATCCATCACCTTTATGTCAGCTTCTTTTTCTTTAAACTTTACACCATCTGTCATCATGGTATTACAATACGGACAACCAGTGGCAATAATTTCTGGTTGGGTTTCTAAAGCATCTTCTGTTCTAAGAATATTAATTTCCTTATTTCCTGGTTCTGCATCTTTAAACATTTGCGCCCCTCCTGCTCCACAACATAAAGCAGTTCCTTTATGTCGCTTCATTTCTATTAAAGTTGCATTGGTTTTTTTTAGTACATCTCTTGGTGCGTCATAAACGCTATTAGCTCTTCCTAAATAACAAGGGTCGTGAAAAGTAATACGCTTACCTTTATAGGTATTGCCATCTAATGTTAAGCGACCGGATTTAATAAGTTCTTCTATATATTGTGTATGATGAATAACCTCATAGTTACCACCAAGACCTGGATATTCGTTTTTGATACAATTAAAGGAATGAGGATCACATGTCACAATACGTTTTACGTCGTAAGCGTTTAAAACTTCAATATTCATAACCGCTTGCATCTGAAATAAAAACTCATTGCCCGCACGCTTAGCGACATCACCAGTATTACTTTCTTCAGTTCCTAATACAGCAAAATTTACGTTTGCTTTATTTAGAATTTTCACGAAAGCTCTTGTTATTTTCTTTGCTCTATCATCGTAACTTCCAGCAGAACCAACCCAAAATAAAATTTCTGGTTGCTTGCCTTCTGCCATCATTTCTGCCATAGTTGGCACATTAAGTTGCTCGCTCATTCTATTAAATTTAATCGTTTTTGGGTTTTACTTAAAAAAAGTGTTAGCAATCATAAATTGTATTAAACCTTTAAACTATTTTTAATTTTCGTCTTTCCAATTTAAACGATCCATTTGGTTGTAAGGCCAAGGTGCACCGTTATTTTCTATATTAGTCATCATGGTATTCAATTCCATTGGTGCAGCACTTTGCTCCATAACTAAATAGCGACGCATTTCTATAATAATTGATAACGGATCTATGCTAACTGGACAAGCTTCTACACAAGCATTACAAGTTGTACAAGCCCAAAGCTCTTCGTTTGTAATATAATCTCCTAAAAGTTGTTTACCATCGTCTTTAAATTCGCCGTTATTCGCATCTATATTTTTACCAACTTCTTCTAATCGATCTCGCGTATCCATCATAATCTTACGAGGAGATAATTTTTTTCCTGTAAGGTTTGCAGGACACTCACTTGTACAACGCCCACACTCTGTACATGTATATGCATTAAGCAGCTGCACCTGACTCAAATCCATGACATCACTTGCACCAAATTTAGCAGGTACTTCATCCTCAGAAGTTTCAGGAGGTACGGCGTAGGGATCGGCATCTGGATCCATCATTAATTTTACCTCCGCAGTAACAGCTTCTAAATTATTAAACTTTCCTTTTGGTACCACTTTCCCAAAGTACACATTAGGAAATGCTAAAAGAATATGTAAATGTTTTGAAAAGTATAAATAGTTTAAGAATATTAGAATACCTACAACGTGTAACCACCAAGCAGATCTTTCTATAACAGAAAGTGTACCTTCTGAAAGACCGTTGAACCATGGTGCAATGAATTGTGAAATTACATTTCCTGCTTCAATATTCTGAAATGTAGTATCTGTAGCGTTCATTATTAAGAATAAACACATTAAAACCACTTCAAAATAAAGAATAATATTACCATCACTCTTTGGCCAACCTTTCATTTCTGAACTTAGGAATCGTTTTATTTTAATAACGTTTCTTCGTATCCAAAACACTATTACAGACACTAAAACTAAAACCGCTAAAACTTCAAACGATCCAATTAAAAACCCATATACAGATTCTGGTAAAACAGATAAACCTATTCTATGTGTTCCAAAAAGCCCATCGATAATGATTTCTAAAACTTCAATATTGATAATAATAAAACCAACATAAACAATGGCATGAAGAAACCCAGAAACAGGTCTTTTTACCAATTTACTTTGGCCTAAAGCGATATTAATAACGTTTTTCCAGCGCTCAGATTTATTATCATTAGCATCTACTTTATGTCCTAATTTAATATTACGAATTAGCTTTTTTACGTTGCTTGCAAAATAGCCGATACCTGAAATTAAAATTATGGCAAAAATGATATTTGGTAAGTATTCCATATCTTAGAAAGGTCTAATTATTATTTAATTGCTCTTGCGTTGGCGCCTCATAAGGAATTTCCTTTTTGGATAAAATACGTCTGTATCTCGCAGGATGTAATTTAATATCTAAAAGTAATAATTCTAATTCTTTAGATGCCTTTTCTAGATTATCATAAAGAGCATCGTCTTTTAACAATTTACCCATAGAACCTTTCCCTGCTTCCAAGCCAGCTGCTAACTGATTAAATTTTAAAAGCATTTCATCTGCATTCTTAATGGTATTAGAAAGTTTTACTTCATTAAGATCTTTGATTAAAATAGCTAATTCTGCACTGGTTTTATCAAAATTATCTAATACTGACGTTAATTTTTCGTCATTTGCTTTTATAAGGTTGTTCGCAGAAAATGCGACACTCTTAAACGACTTTAATGTTGCGTTGAGTTCTGCTATAGTTTGTTTTAAACCCTCTTCAGACTCATCAGTCACCAAGGTATTTAAGTTCCCAACTAAAGTATCTGTAGAACGCAGTGTTGTTCCTAAATCTTTACTAATATCCGAAAAATCATCACCTAAAGAAGTGATTAAGCCTTCTTTTACCTCTGACTGAATAAAATCACCTGCTTGTGCCATTTCTCCATCAGCAGCATCAATTATAGCTAAGGCATTGCCGCCCATTAAACCTGTTGGATACAATCTAATTTTACTGTTTTTAGAAAATTTTAATTTAGGATTAACCGAAAAAGACACACGGGTTTTACCAGAATCAAAATCATAAGAAATATCTTCAATTTTGCCTATCTTATTTCCTTTAACAGTAACAGGAGAGGATGCACTTAAGGCATTATAATTAAACTCTGTATAATAGGTTTGGGTATTAGAAAATAAATCTTCACCTTTTAAATATGAAAATAAATATATAAAAAGAGCGATACCAGATAAGACTAATATGGCTGTTTTAACTTCTCTTGAGACTTTCAATGGGCTTTACTTTGGTTTAAAACAAAATTAGGAATAAATATATTAATAATGTTTCTAATTAGAAGCAGATTTTAAGGCTTCTGTCATACTAATTCTTTTACCTCCTTTGAATGCTACAATAAATGCGCCTGAATAACTCTTTTTAGCGTCTTCTTGGAGTTGAATAATCTTATTATAATCGGAAGTATTTCCGCTGTAATATTTATAAATATTCCCTATTTTTTCTCTCGAAATTTCATCAAGCCCCTTAAAAT
The DNA here is from genome assembly GCF_039538385.1 of Winogradskyella damuponensis. NCBI lineage: Bacteria > Pseudomonadati > Bacteroidota > Flavobacteriia > Flavobacteriales > Flavobacteriaceae > Winogradskyella > Winogradskyella damuponensis. The sequence goes on from NZ_BAABCB010000018.1 coordinate 374,835, forward strand.
TATACGATTTTGCCTCTAATTCTCTAGAACTTGCAGCTATTTGTACTTTAAATGTTACACCTTCTATAACTCTAGGAGTAATAACTTCATCGACCTTTGTTTCGGTTTGCTCTCCAACAAAGATATGGCTACCAACATTTTGGTCAAGTTCTTTTTTATATTCTAGAATAGCTGTTTTAATTGCAGTTGCCATTTTAGTTTGTCCAGCCTTAGTATTAAGGTAGCTTCCTTCACTTTTATTGGTTAAAAAACCAACTTCTACCAATACACTTGGCATATATGTATTACGAATAACCAATAAACTTGCTTGCTTTAACCCTCTACTCTTACGCTTAGCTTTATGAATAAAATTATCTTCAATTTTTCGAGCTAAAACAATACTCTGCTCTACATATACTTCTTGTTCAATGCCAATAGCTATAGTAGATTCTGGAGAGCTAGGATCAAACCCCGCATAATTTTCTTCGTAGTTATCTTCTAGAAAAATTACTTCGTTCTCACGTTTTGCTACATCAAAATTACGCCCTGTATTCTTTTCTCCTAATACAAATGTTTCTGTTCCACTAGCTTGTGAGCTATGCGCATTACAATGTATAGACACAAATAAGTCTGCATCGGCTTTGTTGGCGATGTTAGCACGTTCGTGTAACTCAACAAAAACATCAGTTTTACGTGTATAGATGACTTTTATATCTGGATTTTTCTCTAACTCTTTTCCTACTTCTAAAGTTACTTTTAGTGCAATATTTTTTTCACTATGTCCATTTCCAACATTACCAGAGTCATGCCCTCCATGACCTGCATCTAAAACCACTACAAACTTATTATCTTGCGCATTTAAAGCCGTGAAAGATGTTAAAGTAGTTATAAATAAAAGGCCTAAAAATACTATTAGGGGATTTTGCTTCGTTTGCATATTTAATTTTAACGTTTTATTTTCTCGGTTTATTATACATTACTATTTGTTACCGAGTATTTTTCAACTTTATGATTTTAATAATTTAATCACAAAAAAATAACTGTACTTTTGGCGTTTCAAAAACCGAGCCATACTTTTACAAAAATACATTTAAAAGGATTGCGTACAAATAGCTTTTACATACTTTTTACCTTGAGTTTTACAGTGTTTATCAACACTTTTAGCTTCGCCCAGGAATTACCTAAAAAGAACGGCTCAATTCCTGCTGAGCAACGCAAGGACTCTACAACAATAGTCATAGATTCTATTGTTAAGCCACTTATAAATATAAGAGAGATTGACTCTACTAAAAAAGATTCTACAAAAAAGGAAAGCTTTTTAACTGATGCGGTAAAGTATAAAGCTAAGGACTATGTCTCTTTAAATCAAAAGCAAAAAAAAATATATCTATATAATGAAGCCGAAGTGTTGTACCAAGACATGGAAATTAAGTCTGGCGTTATAGTAATTGATTATAGTAAAAATTTGGTGTATGCTGGTCGTATAAAGGACTCAACCGGCTATTCACAACGTCCTGTATTTAAGCAAGGAGAAAATATTATTGAACCAGACTCCATTGTTTTTAATACCGAATCTAAAAAAGCTCTAGTTTTTAACTCTAGAACTGAACAACAAGGTTTTAAAGTCTATTCCCCAAAAACAAAAAAGGAAAATGACTCTACTTATTTTATGGCTAATGCACGCTTTACAACAGCCGAAGATGAGGAGGATCCTGAATACCAGTTTGTAACTTCTAAAATGAAAATGGTACCTAACAAAAAAGTAATTGTTGGTCCTACTTACATGGAAATTTATGGTGTACCAACACCTATAGCCTTACCTTTTGCCTTTTTTCCGATGACAAAAAAACAAACCTCTGGTATTATATTTCCTTCTTTTGGCGAAGACAATAATAGAGGTTACAACCTACAAAATGGTGGTTATTATTTTGCTATTAGCGATTATTTAGATTTAGCTGTTCTTGGAGATTACTACACTAATGGTAGTTATGGTTTGCGTGTGGAAAACAACTATGCAATGCGTTACAAATACAGAGGTAATGTAAGTTTTAGATACGAAAACTTATTGAGTAGCGAACGTGGATTCCCAGACTTTAGTAAAAGTACGGTTTACAATATTAGATGGTCGCATAGTCAAGACACAAAAGCAAACCCGAATTCGCGTTTTTCTGCATCTGTTAACTTAGGAAGTAGCTCTTATTTCCAAGAATCTATAAATCAATTAAACCAATCTAGTTTTTTAAATAACACACTTGCTTCTTCTGTATCTTATTCTAAAACACTACAAGGTGACCCTCAAGTAAACGTTAGTCTAACAGCTACGCATAGACAAAACACTAATACAGGAGACATTGATTTAACATTGCCAACCATGCAGGTTTCTATGGGTAGAATTTATCCTTTCGCACCCAAAACTGGAACAAAAAAAGGAGCTATTCACAACATTAACTTTCAATTAAACACCAGAGGAGAATACAGTATTAAAACCAACGATACTATATTTGGTAAAAGCGAAATGTTTGATGATGCCATAACAGGAATAAAACATAGCATACCTGTCACTACAAATTTTAAAGTATTTAATCATTTTAGTGTTAGTGCTAATGCTAATTTTGAAGAAAATTGGACCCTTAAAACCGTAAAAAAAATCTACGATCAATCTTTAGAAAAGGCTGTATCTATAGACCAAAATGGTTTTGACCGTTTTTTAACATATAATGTTGGTGCTAGTGTTGGAACTACGATTTATGGTATGTATAATTTTGAAGAAGAAGGTGAGGATAAAAAGCTAAAAGCAATCCGTCATGTCATGCGACCTTCTATAAGCTACTCTATTAGTCCGGCTTTTAACCAATATTACGAGACTTACGACGTCATAGATGCAGACGGAACAACAACAGACCAAGTAGAATATACAAGATTTGAAAACTCCTTATATGGGAGGCCAGGAAACACTTACTCTAGTCGTGTTGGTCTTTCTTTAGGCAATAATCTTGAAGCTAAGATACGTGCTAAGGATTCTACAAAAACAGAACCTGAAAAAATATTTATATTAAATAATCTTAACTTTTCAACAGATTATGACATTGCCGCAGACTCACTAAAATGGAGTCCGGTTCGTGTAAGTGGTGGTACTCAAATTTTAAACAAAAAAATGAGTATTAACTTTGGGATGACACTTAACCCCTATGCTTTAGACAGTAACAACAATGTTATTAACACATTTAATATTGACAATGGCGGAAGTTTATTTAGACTAACCTCTGCTAATGTAAACATGAGCTATACCTTATCTAATGATAGTTTTTCTGGTACTGAGTCTGACAGTGACAAAGCCTCTGCCCAAGAGTCTGCTCGTTCTGGAGGACGAACAGATGATTTATTTGGAAAATCCCAAGATTTTGCAGACCAACGCCTTTCAGATAGAGATAAAAACAAAGACGATAAGGAAGAAGATAATGAATTCTACAACTATAAGATGCCATGGAGTCTTAGATTAGCCTACTCTGCTAACTATACTAATACAAGACGTGAAGACAAAATATCTTCACATTCGTTAATGTTTTCTGGCGATGTAGATTTATCTCCACGCTGGAGTGTTGGAGCCTCTTCTGGTTATGATTTCTTAAACAAAGGATTTACATACACTCAATTGCGTTTTGAACGTGACTTATTAAGTTGGCGTATGAATTTTTCTTGGATCCCTTTTAGTGATCGTAGCTCATGGAATTTCTTTATAGGTATTAAATCTAGTTTACTTAAAGATTTAAAATACGACCAACGTAAAAGGCCTGACCAACAACTTTAAACACTTAAACAACTCATTTTAAGCTACAAAAAAAAGGTATAATACCCATTATTAATTAAAATGCTTCTTACATTTTTTTAACCATTGTATAGCTTATTTTTTTTATAACCGCAGCAATTTTATTCTTATAAAAAACATTAAATTTGAATTATTGTTCAACCTTTAATAAGATTTCAGTTTCTAAAAAAAATATTGAAGTAAGTTTAGTATAAAATGAAAAAAATAATAAACACTACCAAAGCACCTGCACCAATAGGACCATATAATCAAGCCGTATTAACAGGGAACACATTATATACCTCTGGTCAAATAGCCTTAGATCCTGATACTATGGAATTGGTTTTAGATGATATTAAAACCGAAACCAGACAAGTTATGGAAAACATGAAAGCCGTTTTAGCAGCTGCAGACATGACGTTTAAAAACGTAATTAAGTCATCAATATTTATTAGTGACATGAATAACTTTAAACAAATAAATAAGGTTTACGGTGAATATTTTGAAGAAGCAACTGCTCCTGCAAGAGAAACTGTTGAAGTAGCTAATTTACCAAAGTTTGTTAATGTTGAGATTAGCATGATTGCTATTAAATAATATTTAATCTCCTTTAATTGATAGTATCTGTTGAGGCGCTTATTGTCTTAGTTTTTTTCTAAAAAACGCTCTCCAATTTATAGCTTCTAAATTTGGAAGTAATGGTCCTTCTTGCCTTGGTCTTCCAAATAATTGCGGAACATACTTATTTAACGCATTTATTATTGGATAACACACCAATAAAGATAGTATTGAAATAACTAATGCATAACCTGTAATTTGCCACCATATGCCATTATCTGGATATAAACTACCTAAGAATTTATTAAGAAACGCATAAAAAACACCATTTAGACCAATTAAAATAAGTGTGTTTTTTCCAATAAAATCAAATACTTTATTAGATTTCAATATTATAGATAAACTAATAATACCAAGTATCCCTAAAAACGATGAAATTAAAAACCACAATAAACTTCCATACTGAGCATAAATCATATTAACATTAAACCCCTCAAAAGGACTATTAATATTATAAGTAAAAAACAACCCTACAAAACCTACGAATACTAATGGTATAAATGCCCATTTAGCCGTATTCACAAGCTTATTTATATATGGGTATATCACATATCCTAATAGATAAAAACCAATTGCAATTATTGCAGTATGAATAAACCACACATTTTTATCAACACCTGTTAAAGCCGAAAATTGTTCTATTCTATTACTAATTATAACACCACTCACAAGAAACACAAGCCCAATAATAAACAATGCAAATGGTTTTTTAAATATAGTCGTAATTGCAGCGATTATAACCTCTGCAACAAATAAGCACACTAAAAACCATGTAATAATATTTAATTGTGGATTACCTCTACCGTAACTCAATATTTGTTTTACAATAGTTCCTAACTTTAGACTATCATAACTAATAAAATTATAAATCAACCATAGTGGTAATGACAATAATGCAAAAGCAAATACTGGTAGTAATCGTCTAAGAAAAAGCTGTTTAAATTTTAAACTAAAACTCGTAACTGGTTTAAAATAAAATCCCGAGATAAAGAAGAACAAAGGCATATGAAATGCATAAATATACTTGTGCTGCAGAAAAGCAATATCATTAGTTTCAGAATATAGGTTTTTAACAAAATGTCCATAAAAAACCAAAAACATTCCAATGGCTTTAGCTGTATCTACCCACTCTATTCGAGACTTCGATTTTTTATTTAACATAATAACAAGAGAATCACATAATTACCATTAAGACGAAAAGTCACGAGAAAACATTAAGTCTTAAAATATCATCAAAAGTAATTAAGCAAACATAAAAAAACAATACGTAGTTTTACGTATATAAAATTAATTACTTTATTTTTAATTTTAAAATTACTCACCTCCTTGAAGCTTAAAAAATCAGAACTAAAAGAATTCCTTGATGAAAAGGTAGTCCTCTACAACAATCCTAAATTTATTGATAGCGATCCTATTCAAATTCCACATCAATTTTCTAAAAAAGAAGATATTGAAATTGCAGCATTTTTAACAGCAACTATTGCTTGGGGAAATAGAAAAAGCATCATTAAAAATGCAAATAAGATGATGGATTTGCTAGATCACTCCCCTTTTGAGTTCATCACTCAACACCAAGACACCGATTTAGAGCGTTTAAAGCCTTTTGTTCACCGTACATTTAATGGGAATGATTTTATGCAGTTTGTTGAAAGCTTACAACACATATACAAAAACCATAATGGCTTAGAAGCCCTGTTTTTGAAGTATGCTGAAAAAGATTCGCTTCAAAACAGTATTCATCAGTTCAAAAAAGTATTCTTCGAAGTTCCGCATTTAGAACGCACACAAAAACATGTTAGTGATCCTCTTAAAAACTCAGCCGCAAAACGTATTAACATGTTTTTACGCTGGATGATAAGAAACGATAATGCTGGAGTAGATTTTGGAATTTGGAAATCCTTATCTCCTTCACAGTTAAGCTGTCCTTTAGACGTACATTCTGGTAACGTGGCTCGTAAATTAAAACTTCTTAATCGTAAACAAAATGATGGTAAAGCTTTAGCCCAATTGGATAAAGCCTTACGAAAATTAGACCCTAAAGATCCTGTAAAATATGATTTTGCCTTATTTGGGCTAGGTGTTTTTGAAGGCTTTTAAACCTAGAAACTATTCAAAAAAAACAACTGTAGAATACAACATTACGTCTATAAAATCATTTGACAGGTGCTCTACATCAAGACCTTACTATAAACAATTGTTAATAAAACATTGTAAGACAAACACAATTCTAAACTTCCTTTTTCAAAGAACTTGTATTTTTGGATATAACCAAATATTCCTCGAAGATGCATATAGAACACGATATAAAATTAGGCTTTAAAGATGTCATGATTCGTCCAAAACGTTCTACATTAAAAAGCAGATCTCAAGTCACGTTAGAGCGCAATTTTACTTTTTTAAATAGCAAATCAACTTGGGCTGGTATACCTATAATGGCTGCAAATATGGATACTGTGGGCACTTTTGAAATGGCTCTAGTTTTATCTCAACAAAAACTATTCACAGCAATACACAAACACTACTCTACCCAACAATGGCATACTTTTTTTAATACAGCTCCCAAAGATATTGTCAACTATATCGCTATAAGTACAGGAACGGGAAAAGAGGATTCTAAAAAACTGAAAACAGTATTTGAAAATCACCCAGAGTTAAAATTTATATGTATAGATGTTGCTAATGGTTACTCTGAGCATTTTGTGGAATTTTTACAACAAACACGAGAACAATATCCTGATAAAGTAATTATAGCAGGCAATGTTGTTACTGGCGAAATGGTAGAACAATTACTGCTCTCTGGTGCAGATATTGTAAAGGTTGGTATTGGTCCTGGTAGCGTATGCACCACACGTGTTAAGACAGGAGTTGGTTATCCTCAGTTATCTGCAATTATTGAATGTGCCGACGCAGCTCATGGCTTAGGCGGACAAATTATTAGCGATGGTGGCTGTGCCACACCTGGTGATGTTGCTAAAGCATTTGGAGCTGGAGCCGATTTTGTAATGCTTGGAGGTATGTTTGCTGGCCATACCGAAAGTGGAGGTGAACTTATATCACGAAACGGTGAGCAATTCAAACAATTTTACGGCATGAGTTCTTCTACTGCTATGGATAAATATGTTGGAGGTGTTGCAGAATACAGAGCTAGTGAAGGCAAAACTGTAGAAGTTCCTTACAAAGGTGACGTTAAAGCTACTTTACAAGATATTTTAGGAGGCTTACGTAGTACTTGCACCTATGTTGGCGCAGAACGTTTAAAAGAGTTAACCAAACGTACAACGTTTATTCGTGTTGCTGAGCAAGAAAACCAGGTTTACAATGGTTAAACTGTTTTTACATATACCATAGATACACTTTTAGTTTAGGCATATTAAAAGCATTCCAAATTCAAGGTTCATTTTAGTATCTTTAAACTTTTCAACTAAATTCCAATCCATATGAAAAACCGTCTTATTATCCTTTTGTGTCTTAGTTTTACCATTAGCTTTTCTCAAGACTTAAAAATCCCAACAGATACTGCATACGTTACCAACCATTCTGTTACGATTAAAGGAAAACAAATTAATTACAAAGCTGAAACAGGGTTTCAACCTGTTTGGGATAACAATGGTAAAATAATTGCATCACTTTACTACACCTATTACAAACGTACCAATGATCCAAAAGGAAATGACAGACCTATCATTTATTCGTTTAATGGAGGTCCAGGATCTGCTTCACTTTGGATGCACATTGCTTATACGGGACCAAAAGTTCTTAATATTGATGGTGAGGGCTACCCAATACAACCTTATGGAGTAAAAGACAACCCTAATTCTATTTTAGACGTTGCAGATATTGTATTTATAAACCCTGTAAATACAGGTTATTCTAGAAAAGTAGCAGATAAAGATGGTAAAATGCCTGATAACAAATTGTTTTTTGGTATTAATGCAGATATAAAATATTTAGCAAGTTGGATGAATACTTTTACAACAAGGCAAAACAGATGGCAATCCCCTAAATATATTATTGGTGAAAGTTATGGAGGCACGCGTGTTATGGGGTTATCCTTAGAGTTACAGAATAGACAATGGATGTATTTAAATGGTGTCATCATGGTATCTCCTGCAGACTATAAAGTTTTAAGAGTTGGAGGACCATTATCTTCTAGTTTAAATTTACCGTATTACACAGCAGCTGCTTGGTACCATAAAATGCTTAGCCCTGAGCTTCAGCGTAAAGATTTGTTAGAAATATTTCCCGAAGTAGAACATTTTGCAATTAATGATTTAATGCCTGCTATTGCAAAAGGTGGCTTTATTTTAGATGCAGAAAAACAAGCCATCGCTAAACAAATGAGTAAGTATTCTGGTTTATCTGAAAAAGTAATCTTACAACAAAATTTAGATGTCCCAACACGTTTTTTCTGGAAAGAACTACTTCGTGATAAAACCGGAGAAACCATAGGACGACTAGATTCTAGATATATTGGAATAGATAAGGTAGAAACAGGCACCAGTCCTGATTACAATGCTGAACTCACTTCTTGGTTACATTCTTTTACACCTGCTATAAATTATTATATTCAGAATGAATTAGGCTTTAAAACAGACGTAAAATATAACGTTTTTGGCAATACAGGGCGTTGGGATGATTCTAATGATAACACTAGAGATGATTTACGTCAAGCTATGGCACAAAACCCTTATTTAAAAGTGTTGACCCAATCTGGATATTACGATGGAGCTACAACCTATTTTGCCGCTAAATATTCTCAATGGCAAATTGATCCTAGTGGAAAAATGAAAGATCGGTTTTCATTTAAAGGCTACAGAAGTGGACACATGATGTATTTGCGAAATGAGGATTTAATTAAAGCTAATGACGATTTACGTGAGTTTATTGAGCATTCACTTTCTAAAGGCAAATCGGCTAAATATTAAATCGTTTAAGGTATTAAACGGAATAAGTTAAAAAACAACAAAAAAGGCTTCCTAATATGGAAGCCTTTTTTGTTATCTTAATTATACTAAGTTAGCCTTTTAACCAAGCTGCTCTTAATGCTTTTTGAGCCTCTGTTGCATTTTCATCTTCAACAATAGATTCGTCTGCAGCATATGCTTTAGTCAAGGTTGTTTTAATTTCAACAGGCTTACCATCACGTTCTAAATTCATTGTAATTTCCTGACCTTCTTTCCATCCAAACATACCACCAATAATTTGTTGCGCATTAGCTAAAGTTAAATCTGTTCCATTAACTTTTTTAATCACGTCGCCTGCCTGAACTCCTTGCGATTTCCAAAACGAGTTCTTTAATGCCATCGGTGAAAAGAAAATAGTGCCTTTCTCCTGGTCTCCATCAAAAATAATATTCTGTCCACCAGCAAAAATATAATTAGTTTCAACTTGAGTTTCACCTTTTGTTAAACCAACCATCTCAAAAAATTCATTGTAATTAATTGGCACATCACCTTCGACATGTGTTTTTAAGAATTCACCAACGCTTGGATAAGTCATTGCAGTAATTTCAGCAATAAGGTTATCATCTACAAAAGGTTTTTCTTTACCATATTTTGCAGATAATTCTTTCATTAAAGATAACATACTTCTATTTCCATCACTTTCCTTTCTCATTAAAATATCAATACACATTCCTATTAACGCACCTTTCATATATACATTATAATATTGAGACGCATAAGGTTCGTCTAAAACATTTTCACTCATAATGGTAAAACTCATGGCATCATCTAAATGCTGTGTAGATGTCGCTATTTTTGACATCATAGTATTATAAAAAGTAGCTTCATCTGACAAACCTTCATACACTTGAAAATGTTGTGCAAAATATTCTGTTACACCTTCGTACATCCACAAATGCTTAGAGAATGTTGGTTTATTATAATCAAAATAATGTATATCTTCAGAATGTACAGATAATGGTGTTACAATATGAAAGAACTCGTGAGCAACAACATCAATGATTGAGGCTTTAAGTCCTTCTAAAGAACTATTTTCACTAAAAACAGCAACTGTAGAGGTGTGATGTTCTAAGGCACCAAAACCTTTTGGAGATGTTTCGTCCCCTTTAGATAAATACACATAAATATCATAACGCGGAGTCGTATTTACATCTCCTAAATAGTTTTTTTGAGCTTCCATCATTTTATAAACCGTCTCTTTTAAACTAGCCGCAGTGTGTTTACCTGTAGGAGAATAAAGACTTAAAACAATTTTAATATCTCCAACCATAAATTCTTCAACATCCAAATTACCATACATCATTGGGTTATCTGTAATATCAAAATAACGTTGTGCAAAATAACTACTCGTTATAGCTGTACCATCTGCACTAGATTTCATCCCTTTATTTTCTAAAGCAGATGTTCTTTTAAAAGTTGCAGGTGCTGTAACATCCAAAGCATATTGACTGTTCTTTAAAGAATCGAAATAACCTATAAATCCATGAAGATTTAAAACATAATTATCTTCTTCTATATTTGTTCCTGCAGGAGAAAACGGCTGCTCTCCACCTATTCCACCATTGGTTTCAATATCAAATGTATCGTTAACATAGTATTGAAGTTTATCTAATTTAGTTGCCTCAGCAATTGTCCATGTGTTATCATCAACTTTAGTTACTGTTAACTCATTTCCGTCGTAATCTAAAGCTTTAAAATCGTCTACATATTTACCAAAATCACTTACAGAATAGGTTCCTTGCACTACTCTTGGCAATCTGTATGTTACAGTTTCAGTGGTAAAGCGACCGGGATTAATGGTCACTGGGACTCTATCATTATTTACAGCTGTTAAATCTAGAACAGTTTCAATAGGATTGCTTATTGCCAAATCATCTACTGTTGGTTTTGCAGATCCACAGCCTACTAAAACGACACTCAAGCCAAGAATGGCTAAATAATTCTTCATGTTTATACTTTTATTTTTTTAGACGCACAAATCTACTATCTGTTACTGTTAAAAACCTAAAGGTTTTGTTAAATTCGCAATATGTTGAAACCATTAGTTAGCATTTTAGTTCCTTTTAAAAACACAGAAGTATTTATCTCTGAATGTTTAGACACAATTCTGAAGCAATCCTACTCCAACTGGGAAGCTATTTTTGTTGATGACAACTCTAATGATAACTCTTATAACATTGTTAAAAATTATACCAAAAAAAATACGAGAATACAACTTTATAAAAGTGAGGGTAACGGCATTATAGAAGCTTTAAGAACAGCTTACAAACACAGCTCTGGAAATTATATTACAAGAATGGATAGCGACGATATAATGACGCCAAACCGACTTGAAGTTATGGTTAGTAATCTTGAAAAGCATGGCAAAAAACATTTAGCTGTTGGACAAGTAAAATACTTTAGAGCAGATGGATTAAGCGATGGGTTTTCACGTTACGAGCAATGGCTGAATAAATTGACCGTTACAGGCAATAATTATTCTGAAATTTATAAAGAATGTGTTATTCCGTCTCCTTGTTGGATGCTTCATCGTAATGATTTAGATGCTTGTGGAGGATTTAATTTGAATATTTATCCAGAAGATTACGACTTGGCATTCCGGTTTTATAAAGCGGGTTATACTTGTATTCCTTGTAATGATGTCCTACTCCATTGGCGAGATTACAGTACACGAACATCTAGAACGCACGAGCATTATGCCGAAAATTCGTTCTTAGACCTTAAAGTACACTATTTTTTAGAGTTAAATTATGATGCTTCTCGTCCTTTAACAATTTGGGGTGCAGGACACAAGGGAAAAACACTTGCCAAAATTCTTTTAAAGGAAAATATTCCATTTTATTGGATTTGCGATAACCCTAAAAAAATAGGCAAACATATTTACGACCAAGAACTTTATAATTTTGATTATTTATCAAAACTTAAGCAACCTCAAAGTATTGTGACCGTTGCTAATACTAAAGCTCAAGAAGAGATAACTCGTTATTTTAAAAAACAAAACATGCAATCTATGATTGATTATTTCTTTTTCTGTTAAAATTCTCAAAATCAAAATCTCTTTATCGTTTTGCATTTTCTATATTTGAAGCATAAAGACCTGCCAGGTTTTAAAAACCTGACAGGTCTGTAAAAAATAAAGAATGCAGTTTAAAAATCCCGAATTACTTTACGCCTTATTTTTGCTGGTTATTCCTATCCTTATACATTTATTTCAACTTCGTCGTTTTCAAAAAGTTGAGTTTACCAATGTTAAGTTTTTAAAATCTGTTAAACTTCAAACTCGTAAAAGCTCGCAACTTAAAAAGTGGATAACTTTGCTAACGAGGATGCTCTTGTTGGCTTGTGTAATTTTTGCATTCGCACAACCTTTTATCCCTAATACAGAAGATTTTAACGAAACCCAAGAAACCGTTATCTATTTAGACAACTCTTTTAGCATGGAAGCTAAAGGCAGTAACGGAACTTTACTAAATGAAGCAATTCAAGACGTTATAAATACGTTACCAGAAGACGAAACCATAAGTTTATTTACAAATAATAAAACCTATAGAAACACTACGGTTAAAGCCTTAAAAAATGATTTAATCCAGCTAACACATTCTCCTACACAGCTTAATTATGATGCTGCTTATTTAAAAGGAAAGCAATTATTTTCAAATCAAGGTGGTGCCACTAAAAATTTAGTTTTGGTTTCCGATTTTCAACAAAAAGAAAATCTTTTAAATTTTGAAACAGATTCTACCATTCAACTTAAATTGGTGCAACCAAAATCTACTTTAGTGTCTAATATTAGCATCGATAGTATTTTTGTTTCTAATACAACAGCCGAAACTTTAGATCTTATTGTAAAACTATCTAACGAATCAAAACCCATTGATAATGTTACTATTTCTTTATTTAATAATGATGTTTTACTAACTAAAAGTGCTATTGATATAGACAAAGAAGCTGAAGCTACATTTACCATTCCTAATAATAAAGTGCTTAATGGAAAATTAATGATTGATGATGCTGGTTTACAATATGACAACACATTCTATTTTAACATTAATTCTAAACCAAAAATTAAAGTTTTAGCCATTAATGAATCTGCCGATGATTCGTTCTTAAATCGGATTTATACAGATGATGAATTTGACTATAAAAGCTTTAAACTAAATGCACTCAATTTTAATTTAATTCCTAATCAAAACCTTATTATACTTAATGAGTTAAACACCATTTCAAATGCCTTAAAAACAGCTTTAGTCGCTTTTAAAAACGATGGTGGAAAACTAGTAATTATTCCTTCAAACGAAATCGACATAAACACTTACAACCAGGCATTTAAAGATTTAAATATTAATTATTTTTCTAATCAAAATACAAATGAAAAGCGTATTACAAGCATTAACTATAACCATCCCCTTTTAGCAAATGCATTTTACTCTAAAGTTACAAATTTTCAATATCCTAAAGTTGAAACATCGTATCGCTTTTCTTCAAATTCAAATCATGTTTTATCCTATGAAGATGGCAGTCCTTTTTTAGTTGGCAACACCAATACTTATGCCTTTTCTTCTGCCTTAAATTCGGATAATTCAAACTTTAATAATTCACAATTAATAATTCCCGTATTGTATAATATGGGATTGCAGAGTTTGAAATTTTCAAAATTATACTACACTATTGGTCAGTCTAATTCAATTGCTATTCAAACGACCATTGGGCAAGACGATATTTTAACCTTAGATTCTGAAGATACTTCTGTAATCCCTCTTCAAAAAACTTACAGTAAGTCTGTGGTTTTAGAAACGGAAGGCTTCCCGAATACGGCTGGAATTTTAAGTGTAAAAAATAAAGAAAATACACTTCAAAATTTAAGTTTCAACTATAACAGATTAGAAAGCAATCTCAGTTATTACGATTTAAATACTTTAACTAACGCAAATATTGAATCCAGTTTAGCAAACACAATTAACAATATAAAAAGTAGTACAAATGTTAATGCGCTATGGAAATGGTTTGTTATTTTTGCACTAGCATTTTTAATAATTGAAATGTTACTTCTAAAATATCTTAAATGAACGCACTCATAAAATCTGCAACCATCGTTGATTCTAAAAGTGATTTTCACAATGAAACGGTTGATATTTTAATTGAAAAAGGTCGTATTTCTAAGATCTCTAAACACATCGCCAACCCCAACAATTACAAAGAAATAAAACGAGACAACTTGCATATATCGCAAGGTTGGTTTGACAGTAGTGTCTCTTTTGGCGAACCTGGTTACGAAGAACGCGAAACCATTACCAACGGTTTAAAGACGGCTGCAAATTCTGGCTTTACTTCTGTGGCTTTAAATGCCAATTCTAATCCTGTAATAGATAGTTATGCTGATATTACATTAGTAAAATCAAAAGCCAATGACCACGCCGTTAGCCTCTATCCTATTGGAGCATTAACGCAAATGAGTAAAGGTGAAGATTTAGCTGAGTTGTTTGATATGACGAATGCTGGAGCTGTTGGATTTTATGATTATCAAAAGCCAATTTCTAATCCAAATTTGATGAAAATTGCATTGCAATACGCAAGTAATTTTGATGGTTTAGTATGTTCATTTCCTCAAGAATCCAAAATTTCTGGACTTGGTGTCGTAAACGAACATATTAATAGTACTAAGTTAGGCTTAAAAGGAAATCCGGCTTTAGCGGAAGAACTACAAGTGGCTAGAGATTTATTCTTATTAGAATATACAGAAGGTAAACTTCATATTCCGACAATTTCAACTGCTAAATCGGTAGAATTGATTAGAGCAGCTAAAGCAAAGAAACTAAATGTAACTTGTAGTGTTGCTATTCATAATTTAGTATTTACAGACGATGTTTTACAAGAGTTTGACACCAATTATAAAGTGCTCCCACCACTAAGAACACAATCCGATTGCAATGCTTTAATTGAAGGCTTAAAAGACGGTACAATTGATATGGTGACTACAGACCACAATCCTATTGACATTGAGCATAAAAAAATTGAATTCGATTACGCTAAATACGGAACTATTGGCTTAGAATCTGCATTTGGAGCTTTACAAAACATCTTTACCACAAAAAAAGCCGTTAGTCTTTTAACACAAGGTAAATCTAGATTTAGCGTTTCTGAAACGTCTATAAACGAAGGAGAATTGGCAGATTTAACATTGTTCAATCCAGATACAACTTACAAATTTAACACTACTCATATTTTGTCACGATCTAAAAATAGTATGTTTTTAGGCTTAAAACTTAAAGGCGAAACCTATGGGATTATTGCCAATAACAAAATTGTTTTAAAATAATGGATCAGAATACTATAAACGAAGGAAAAACTTTAGGTTTAGTAGCCTATTTAACGTTGTTTGGTACTTTAATTGCCTTTTTCATGAACCAAGACAAGCGAAATCCATTTACGGCTTTCCATATTAGACAAGGTTTAGGATTAGGCTTTACTTACATTCTAATTGCATTTGTTATCAGTAGTTTAGACAGTATGATGATTAGCATGTCCTTTTGGATTTTCTTTTCTGTGTTATACCTCTATGCCATATATGGCGCAATAACAGGCAAGCTAAATAAGATACCTCTACTAGGTGATTTTTTTCAAAAAATTTTTAATACCATCGGACAATAATTATGTCGAAATTACACTACATCACAAGACCTTCTTCTCTTAAAGAAAACGCACCACTTTTAATAATGTGCCATGGCTATGGAAGTGACGAAAATGATTTATTTTCCTTTGCTTCAGAATTGCCAGAAGAATTAATGATTATTTCTTTACGAGCACCTTACGTTATGCAACCTTATGGAAATGCGTGGTATGCTATAAATTTTGATGCAGACAAAGGTAAATGGAGTGATAATGAACAGGCAAAACAATCGGTAAATTTAATAGCAGAATTTATTGATTATGCTTGTAACACATACGCTGTTGATTCTAAAAATGTAACCTTATTAGGTTTTAGTCAAGGTACTATATTAAGCTATGCTGTGGCATTAACTTATCCTGAGAAAGTTAAAAATATTATAGCCTTAAGTGGTTATATCAATGAAGATATTTTACCAGAATCTATAGACGAAAGTGATGTTTCACATCTAAACTTTTTCTGTTCTCACGGTACTGTTGACCAAGTGATTCCTGTAGATTGGGCTCAAAAAGCACCAGTGTTTTTAAAAGCTTTAAATATTAATTGTGAGTATTCAGAATATCCTGTAGGACATGGTGTTGCGCCACAAAACTTCTATGATCTAAAAGACTGGCTGTCTAAACACATTAATTAATTGAAGGGTACATTAAATACTCTACCAATTCATATTTAAGATTGTGCTTCTCATCAATAGTGTAAGACACAATAATTTCACCCCAAAATTCGCCATCTGTAAAGTTGGCTATAATCCATTTGTGATTTAAAATTCTAGCTTTATTAATTAATAATTTAGAATCTGTCATAGACACATAAGGTACAATAGGGTGTTCTTCGCCTTCATATATGTTCATATCATAAAGACCATCCAAAATTGCAGGTATTAACTGTTCTGTATCGTAACCTTGAGCTTCAAAATAAGTTAAAGCATCTTCATTTTTATCAATATTGAAATAATTGAGTTCAAAATTTTGTTCTTCTAAAGCTTCTATCTTTTTTTCACTTTTTGAAAGCTTAGACTTCATTGTAACAATATCTTTTTCGTATTTGTCAATGATGTTTTTAGAATTTACATACTGAAAAATAAGTAACAATACTGAAAAAATAAATAAGTACATTAAAATTTTGTTCTTCATATCTAAATGGTAATTTGTAAGTTATCGTAAGCTAAAAAAACGTTTTCTGGTAATTTTTGTTGCACGTCATCATGAAAACCTAACAGATGACTAATATGTGTTAGATAAGTACGCTTTGGTTTTACTTTTTTAATAAATTCGAGTGCTTCTTCTAAATTAAAATGCGACATATGTGGCTTTATTCGTAATGCATTTACCACTAAGACATCTAAATTTTGAAGTTTTTCAATTTCGGAATCTTCAACCGTTTTCATATCTGTTAAATATGCGAAATTATGAAATCGATATCCAAAAACCTGAAGCCTATAATGTAAGCCCTCAATAGGAGTAACATTAAGGTTTCCTGCTAAAAAAGGTTCATTCTTAACTTCAATTTTAGTTACACTTGGAACTCCTGGATATTTATTTTCGGTTGTAAAAATATAATCAAAACGTTTTTCTAAAGCTTTAAAAACACGTTGATGTGCATACAATGGAATATCACCTTGTCTAAAAAAAAACGGTCGAATATCATCTAAGCCCATGGTATGATCTGCATGCTCATGTGTAAAAATTATACCATCTATTCTAGAAACTTTAGCATTGAGCATTTGTTGCCTAAAATCTGGACCACAATCTATAACAAAAGTATACTTCTCCCATTCTACTAAAACTGAAACACGAAGTCTTTTGTCCTTAGGGTTATTACTCAAACATACAGGATGATCACTTCCTATTATAGGAATTCCTTGTGATGTACCTGTACCTAAAAATGTGATTTTCAAAACTATTATATTAGTAATATGAATTGAAATTATTATAATCGTAAAAAACCGTTTTTTTCACTTTCTATAAATAGAATAATGAAAAAAAATACCCAATATAATTACTGTATTTTCAATTCGAATATCGTCCAACAAAAATAAACTTATTTTTTTGTTTACAATAGTAAAACTGTACCTTTGCTTTAACGATATAAACCCAATTCTATGAAGGACATAACGTATACAGGCGACTCGGATTTTGAAAATATTCCGTCTCTAAAAGACAAAGCCTTGCGGATTAACCTTAATGCAGATATTTATGGTACCTTTTCTGAAATTGGAGCAGGACAAGAAACTGTGCGTCAGTTTTTTAGAGCTGGAGGTGCTTCTGGTACCATTGCTAAAGCTATGTCTGCTTACGATAAAGATTTTAGTGATGCTATTTATGGTATTGAAGATGATAAACGCTATGTTACAGAAGCTAGGCTTCGTAAAATGTTAAATCACGAAGTTGGTTTAATGGAAAAGCGTATCACAAGAGATAAACATCCAAATAAAATATTTTTCTCTTACGCTAATACTGTTGCAACCATAGATTTTGCTAAGAAATACAAAGGCCATGGTTGGGTTGGTATAAAATATCAAGTTGGCCCAGGAGAAGATTACAATGAGATTGTACTTCATATCCGTTTTAAGGAAACAGATGCACGTTTACAACAAGAAACTTTAGGTAAATTAGGTACAAATTTAATTTATGGTGCTTTCTATAAATACAATCAACCCCGAAAATTATTACGTTATTTATATGACCATTTAGATAAAGATCAATTAGAAATTGATACTATTAATTTCTCTGGTCCTGTATTTGAAGATGTAGATAACCGTTTAATGAGTTTACAATTGGTTAAAAACGGAATGACAGATGCCGTAATGTTTGCACCAGATGGTAATAATGTATTACCTGCTCGTGTGTTATACAAAAAAAATATACTAACCCTTAGAGGAAGCTTTAGACCTGTTACTAAAGTAAATATGGACATGTTTGAGAAATCTTACGAAATGTTCATTAAAGAAAATAAAGTAGATAAAGAAAAAACACAAGTTATTTTCGAAATCACATTATCTAACTTAAGAGCTGAAGGTAAAATTGATGAGCAAGATTTTATGGATCGTGCTAAATTACTATGTTCTTTAGGACAAACGGTATTAATTTCTAACTTCCAAGAATATTACAAGTTAGTTGAATATTTCTCTCAATATTCTAGAGCAAGAATGGGCTTAGCCATGGGAGTAAATAACCTTGTAGACATTTTTGACGAGAAATATTACCGCCATTTAAGTGGTGGTATTTTAGAGGCCTTTGGAAAACTATTTTACAAAGATTTACGTGTTTATCTATATCCTATGGAAAACAAAGATGGTAGCATAACCAACAGCGAAAATCTTAAAGTACATCCACGTATGAAAGAACTCTATAAATTCTTTAAATACAATGGCAAAGTTGTAGATATATCAGATTACGACAGCTCTAACTTGTCTGTTTTCTCTAGAACTGTTCTTAAAATGATTTCAAATAATGAAAACGGTTGGGAAACAATGTTACCTGAAGGGGTTTCTAAATTGATAAAAGAAAAGAGCTTATTTGGATGCGAATCCGAAGAAGTACTGCATAAAAATTGATATTATATATAAAGTAAAAAAGCGACCATTTACCTACTAAACATAGTATAATGGTCGCTTTTTTTTTATTCTAATTCTGTATTATTCTCCTAATATCTGCTCAGAATGAGCCTTTGTTTTTACTTTTGAAATAACATCTTCAATAATACCGTTTTCATCTATAACAAATGTCGTACGGTGAATACCATCATACACTTTCCCCATAAATTTCTTTGGTCCCCAAACTCCAAAAGCTTCAATAACAGCTTTATCTTCATCTGCTAATAAAGGATACTGAAATGTATATTTATTTTTAAAATTAGACTGCCTTTTGGCACTATCTGCACTAACTCCTAAAATCTCATAACCGTTTGCTGTAAAACGCTCGTAATTATCATTTAAGTTACAAGCTTCTGCTGTACAACCTGGAGTACTTGCCTTTGGGTAAAAAAACAAAACTAACTTCTTTCCTTTATAATCATTGAGTGTGATTGTATTTCCATCTTGATCTAAAGCTGTAAAATCTGGAGCTTTATCTCCTGCCTTTAAGTGTGTCATATTATGTAAATTTGTATTTCTGTAAAAATACAATGAATGACTAAGCAAGAAAAGGTAGATTTTGTTATAAATACGTTAAATCAGCTCTATCCAGAAATTCCAATTCCATTAGATCATAAAGATCCATACACATTACTAATTGCCGTTTTAATGTCTGCACAAAGCACAGATGTTCGTGTCAATAAAATCACTCCTTTACTCTTTGAAAAAGCAGACAATCCTTATGATATGATTAAACTTAGTGTTGAAGAAATACGAGATATCATAAAACCTGTTGGTCTATCTCCAATGAAAAGCAAAGGTATTCACGGCCTATCGCATATATTAATTGATAAACATAACGGAAAAGTGCCTCAAACTTACGAGGAACTTGAAGCATTACCAGCTGTTGGACATAAAACGGCAGCTGTAGTTTTATCACAAGCTTTTGGTATTCCGGCCTTCCCTGTAGACACACATATTCATCGTTTAATGTACCGTTGGAACTTAACTAATGGCAAAAACGTTGTCCAAACCGAGAAAGATGCTAAACGTATATTTCCAGAAGAACTTTGGAACGATTTACATCTTCAAATTATTTGGTATGGTAGAGAATATTCGCCTGCTCGTGGTTGGGATTTAGATAAAGATATTATCACCAAGACTATTGGTAGAAAATCGGTGTTAGATGACTATTATAAAAAGAAAAAATAGAATGCTATGGAATAGTTATTGATGTATGAATTTAAATTCATCAATCCATGAAAAAACTCACCATGTTACTTTTGGCTTTTGCTACACTATCTTGTATTCCGGTAAAAATTGCACCTAGATTCAAAAATGAAGATTATAAAATAATGCAAGCAAAGAAGTTTCAGCGCAAAATGCCCAGAGAAACATCTTTTATATTTAAAGACCCTAAAGACGCAGGTGAATTCTATAACTATATTAATAAAAAGTACAACCTAAATGATATTGATGTTGGTATTAATGTACCTTTTCAACTCAATAATCAAAGCCTTTATTTGTCGTATTATGAAGCAGAACGCACAGAAGAAAGTGTAAACCTTCCTCTCGCTTTAATCGATGCTAAAAGAGAAAGTAACGGAAATTCTCGCTTGTTTGAGGGGCATTATTCCAGTAGAACCGGTCATTGGTATCTTATCATAACTATTTATGATGAAAACATAACAAACTGCTTAAGAGATAAGCATCCTTTAAAGGAAAAGACCATTCAATATTTAAAAGATTTAAAACACGAATATCTAACCACTCAAAACTATGAAGAGTTACTTTTTACAAAAAAATCCTGACGTTTTAAGATCAAGATTTTCTTTCCAATTTAATTAAGAAGTGCTTCAAACTTCAATTTATTATAATTTATAACACTTAAAGCCTTAGAATAATTCAAAAGGAAACTTATAGTTTCATCTTTTGGATTTAGGTTATGTTGTTTTGGGGAAGCGTTAGAGTAAATTTTTGCCATTTTTTTGTTTTATGAGTTTATATATAGCAAAAACGCAACTTTATATACTATATTGTATCAATTAGTTAAAACAATATTATTTTGCTCAATTACTTTACGCATATTAATAAGTGCATAACGCATTCTTCCTAAAGCTGTATTAATACTCACACCTGTTCGTTCTGAAATTTCCTTAAAGCTCATATCTTGATACATACGCATCAAAAGCACCTGTTTTTGATCTTCTGGTAACTCTTCAATAATACGTCTTACATCAGTTTCTACCTGATCTTTTATAAGCACTTTTTCTGCATTTAAAGTAGAATCGCTTAACACAGAAAAAATACTAAATTCACCAGTGTTATGAAACTTAGGCATACGCTTATTCTTTCTAAAATGATCTATAACCAAATTATGAGCAATACGCATTACCCAAGGTAAAAATTTACCTTCTTCGTTATATTTTCCACGCTTTAGCGTTTTTATTACTTTAATAAATGTGTCTTGAAAAACATCTTCAGTAACGTCTCTATCATACACCTTAGAATAAATAAAGCTGTAAATTTTCTGCTTATGCCTTTCTATTAATACTGAAAGTGCACTTTCGTTACCATTAATGTAGTTGGTTACTAATTCCGCGTCTTGGATAAGTTCTGTTTTCATAATAATTACTTTAAAACTTAGCAGTTGCCTACTAAAGTTTGGGGTTAAAAAGCTGTTTTTTTAAAGTAATATTATGCTATACGCGATTTTTTTTTAAATGAATAAGTTTCAAATATAACAACAATCATTCCGAATAAACAAAAAATAGTACTAAAATTTAACATTTTATCGAATAAAAAGTTCCTTTAATGGATAAAATAACTGTTAAATCAGTAATAATTGAATGTTATTATTTAGGATTATAGCATCCTTAGCGAATTATATCACATATTTTAATCTTTACTTGCTATTGTAGTATCTTTGCAAACTTACACACCGAAAGTAACCTATGAATACTACTGTTTTAGACGTTAGCCCAAAGGAAAATATTATTATAAAAGGCGCAAAACTGCACAATCTTAAAAATATTGATGTGGTTATTCCTCGGAATAAATTGGTCGTTATAACAGGTTTATCTGGTTCAGGAAAATCTAGTTTAGCATTCGATACACTTTATGCAGAAGGTCAAAGACGTTATGTAGAAAGTTTAAGTAGTTATGCACGTCAGTTCTTAGGTCGACTTAACAAACCCAAAGTAGATTACATAAAAGGTATTGCTCCTGCTATTGCTATTGAGCAAAAAGTAAATTCTACAAATCCACGATCAACAGTTGGTACCACAACTGAAATCTACGATTATCTTAAATTATTATTTGCTAGAATAGGAAAGACCTACTCTCCTATTTCTGGTGAGGAAGTAAAAAAACATACAGTTTCTGATGTTATAAACTTTATTTCTCAGTTTGAAGAGCGCACCAAATTATTACTCTTAGCTCCTATTATCTTAGAAGAAGGCCGAACTTTAGAAAACAAACTTCAAACCTTACAACAACAAGGTTATGCACGTATAAAAGTAAAAGATGATGTTGTTAGAATTGATGATGCCTTAAAACAAAATATTTCTTCAGCTGATGATTTATTCCTAGTTGTAGATAGAATTGTCTTTAAAAACGATGAAGACTTTTTAAACCGATTAGCAGATGCTGTAGGAACGGCTTTCTACGAAGGTGTTGGCACTTGCATAATAGAATCGCTTTCAGACAAAAAACAAACCATATTCAACAATAAGTTTGAACTTGATGACATGTCTTTTTTGGAACCAAATGCACATTTATTCAGCTTTAACAATCCTTATGGAGCCTGCCCTAAATGTGAAGGTTATGGTGATGTTATTGGTATTGATGATGATTTAGTGATTCCCAACACGGCTTTATCTGTTTTTGAAAACGCTATTTTTCCATGGAGAGGAGAAAGTATGAGTTGGTACAGAGATCAATTGGTAAACAACTCTCACCATTTCGATTTCCCTATTCACAAGCCTTACTTTCAATTAAGTGATGCTCACAAAGCACTTATATGGAAAGGGAATAAATATTTTGAAGGTTTAGATGATTTCTTTGCAGAATTAGAATCGAAAGCCTATAAAATTCAAAATCGTGTGATGTTATCGCGCTATCGTGGTAAAACAAAATGTAATGTTTGTAAAGGTAAGCGCCTACGCGTAGAAGCCAGTTATGTAAAAATCAATCATGCAACTATCACTGATTTAGTAGATTTACCTATAGACGAACTCACAGTCTTTTTTAAAAACTTAAAGCTAAGCGAAAGTGATGCTAAAATCGCAAAACGCCTTCTAACAGAAATCAATACACGATTAGAGTTTTTATCTAATGTAGGTTTAAGTTATTTAACCTTGAATCGAAAATCGAATACCTTATCTGGCGGTGAAAGTCAACGTATAAACCTAGCCACTTCTTTAGGAAGTAGCTTAGTAGGTTCTATGTATATTTTAGATGAACCAAGTATTGGCTTGCATCCAAAAGATACCGAGCGTTTAATAGACGTTTTAAAATCCTTACGAGATCTAGGTAATACAGTTATCGTTGTAGAACATGATGAAGACATTATGAAAGCAGCAGATGCCATTATTGATATTGGTCCAGAAGCCGGAACTTTAGGTGGTGAAGTCGTTGCTGTTGGTAATTTTGAGGACATTCTATCTGCAGATACACTCACCGCAAAATACTTAAATGGTGACTTAGAAATAGAAGTACCTAAAAAACGAAGAACTTCAAAATATAATATTGAAATTGTTGGTGCACGCGAAAACAACTTAAAAAATGTAACGGTTAATTTTCCATTAGAAATGCTAACGGTTATTACAGGTGTTTCTGGAAGTGGGAAAAGTACTTTAGTTAAAAAGATTCTATTTCCTGTCATTCAAAAGAAACTCACAGGATTTAGTGATAAAATTGGTCAGGTTTCAGAAATAAAAGGCAATCATAGCAATATTCAACATGTAGAATTTGTAGATCAAAATCCCATTGGGCGTTCATCGCGATCCAACCCAGTGACTTACATTAAGGCTTATGATGATATTCGTGCATTATTTGCCTCTCAAAAATTAAGTAAAATTAGAAACTACGCTGCCAAGCATTTTAGCTTTAATGTCGATGGTGGGCGTTGTGAAACCTGTAAAGGAGAAGGAGAAGTTACTATTGAAATGCAGTTTATGGCCGATGTGCATTTAACCTGTGATACCTGTGGTGGTAAACGCTTTAAAAAAGAAGTTTTAGAAGTTAAGTTTGAAGGCAAATCTATCGATGACATTTTAAATCTTACGATAGATGATGCTATCGATTTCTTTGAGACTCATAAAGAAACTAAGATTAAAGGCAAGTTACAACCGCTTCAAGATGTTGGTTTAGGCTATGTTACTTTAGGACAATCCTCTTCTACCCTTTCTGGTGGAGAAGCGCAGCGTATAAAACTGGCGACGTTTTTAGGCAAAGGAAGTAAAAGCGATAATGCGCTTTTCATCTTTGATGAACCTACAACTGGGCTTCATTTTCATGATATAAAAAAGTTACTCAAATCATTTCAAGCTTTAATTGCTAAAGGCCATTCTATTATAGTGATTGAGCATAATATTGATTTAATAAAGTGTGCCGATTATATTATAGATCTAGGTCCTGAAGGAGGAAAACATGGCGGACAACTCGTTGCGGCAGGCACTCCTGAAGACATTGTGAAAAATAAGAATTCGGTTACAGGAAAATATCTAAAAGAAAAATTATAAGATGGATTTACCCGAAGGTTTTCATAACGAAGTTATTGAAGCTAGAGAAAATGCGCTTAGTAATACTCATGGTACAGAATCTAAAGTTTCAACGTCTCCTTTGAAACCTGGTGGAGCCAGTTTTAAAACGCATGTTTTAATTCAGGCATCTCCTTCAAAATTAATTTACAAGCCTTCCATTGGAGCCGCCATCTTCAGTTTTATATTTTTAGCTGTTGGTTTGGGTGTTTTATTTTTTAATCTCGTTCCATTATTTAAAGGAAATTCAGAATCCATTTCCATCAATTGGTTTCTCATCCTTTTTGGGTTAATATTTGCTGGAGCTGGTGGTTTTATGTTTTATATATTTTACAAACCAAGAGTATTCGATAAGCAACAAGGGTTATATTACACGACTTACCAATTCAAACTACATAAATCGAGAAGGCAACAATCTAAAGACTATTTATCTTTGAAATCAATTGTGGCCATTCAAATTATTGGAGAGTACGTTCAAAGTGATGACGGTTCCTATAAAAGTTTTGAACTCAACTTAGTTTTAGATGATGCTTCTAGAAGAAACGTCGTTGATCATGGTAATTTAAAATCTATTATTAAAGATGCTGAGATGTTGAGTGCTTTTTTAAGCATACCTATTTGGCATGCTGGCTCTATTAACGGCTAATAGTACATAAAAGCAAAAAGTCCTATAAATATTACTGCTATTAATACAAAAGGAAAGAACACCATAGTAGATAGAGACGTCTTAACAAAACTTAAAAACCATCCTTGATTATAAAAGCGTTTTATGGCTATGAAAAGATAAATAAAACAAGATAACGCAATTAAGAAATCTATCCAATCTGGTATTTCATAAATTAAATTAAAACCAAAAATGATACTCAAAACAGTAAAAATAAACGAAAAATAGTAAAAACTAAATACCAAGTGATGCGCATAAGTTCCTCTTTTAAAATAGAACAGTTTAAGAATTAAAGCAAAAATTGGTAGAACAAAAAACAAGGCAATAGGCACCGTATCATAAAATGCACCTACAATATTACCTGCATCCTTTGATTTGTAAAACTTAAGTACCTGAGCATATAGTTTTCGCATAAACCAACCATCATCTTCCTCTAATCCCATGGATTTGTATATAACCTCATCAGATGCGTTAACACTAAGTAAAGAATCTATTTCTGACTCATCAAAACCAAATGATATGTTATTCTTCTTAGGTAAGGTATCTAATTTAATTATAGAATCAATTTCTTTATCGCTCATTCCTGTAATGAACTTATTCTTCCTAAGTGCCGTTTCAATTTCTTTTCGAGCCTCAGAATCTTTAACTTGTTTTATAGAGTCTCTTTTTCTAGTTTGAATTGAATCTAAAACTACTGTACTGTCTTTGTCAAAAATTTCTTGAAAATCATTGTTTAGAGTATTAACCTGATCTCTTGCCGTAAACGAAAAAATAAAAAAGAATACTACAGAAATAAACAAATACATCTGTGCAGGATGCAAATACAGTAAACGCTTTCCTTTTATAAATTCTTTAGCTAAATAACCAGGTTTAAATAGTAAAGGGATAAAACTCACAAAAAAACGTGCATCAAATGAAAAGTAATTACTAATAGTATTATAAAATAATACACCTATCGTAAGTTCGTCATTTGTTTTTTGTCCGCAATGTGGGCAAAACTGAAAACCCTCATCATAAGGTTGTTCGCAATTCTTACAATTCACTTGGTTGGCACTCATGATGTAGCAATTAGTCTGGTTTAAAAGTAATAAAATATATGACACCTTCAATACCTTTAGGATGATTGCATCTAATACTATTTCTTATTTTAATTATCAAATAAACATAACATACTGAATTATAGCGTTATATTTTTTTGGCACGTTGTTTGTTTTGTACTAAACGAGTTTAATTTAAAACCCAATTATTATGAAACGAATTGTATATTTATTTGCAGCTTTAGTCGCTATAAGCACTACTGCATTCGCGACCAACACAACCACATCAGAAGCAGAGGCTTCAATTAATAACTATGTGAGAGGTTATGGTAATTCTTTCATATTTAATGAAGCTGGAATTGAGTTTTCCGTTTTCGCCGATGGTCAGTTTGATTTTTATTTACCAAATTACGGACCAGACGTAAGCGTTGGAATTAATACTCCTGGTTTTAGTTTGAGCTTTAATACAGGTTATGACTATAATCCTTATGTACAGTATGATAGCTTTGGTGCTATTATTCAAATTGAAAACACACCTATTTATTACGACTATTACGGACGTGTAAACCAAATTGGAAACATCTTTATTAACTATAACAATTTTGGTAGAATTAGTCGTATTGGCGGTCTAAATGTGTACTACAGAAACAATGTATTTTACAGATATGATGGCTTTATTAATATATACAACAGATCTTATGTTTACAGACCTTGGCACCGATTTTATGCGACACCACATGTTAACTTCTCTATTGTTCATATTAATCCATACAGACAGTTTTATACACCTGTAAGACATATTTATTATAGACCATATATAAACAATGTCAGATATTATAATATTGGAAGACGTGATAATGGACATGCCGTAAGAAGATCTACTACAACAAGAAATAGAGTTAGTTATGCTCAAACACCAAGAAATAGTAGAGAAAGAGCTATTAGAACTAATGCAACACGAAACAATGCTACAATTACAAGTACAAGAACAGCACGTTTAAGAGCAGCTAATACAGCTACAACAAGAACAACACGTAATGCAAATACAGCTACCAGAACGAGTGCAAATCGGGTTTCTAATGGAATAACAACGACACGTTCTAATACAAGAGCTACAACTCCAACAAGAACCACTCGTAGTAATACAGTATCTACAAGAAACACCAATAATAATGTGACCAGAAGTAATTCAAGTGTGTCTAATAATCGCACAAGAACAACTTCGGCAAGAAAACCAATTGCGACTTCTTCTCGTACATACAACAAGACGAGCTCGCAAAATACAAGACAACGAAGTACCGTTCAGAATAAAAGTAAATCATCGTCTGTAAACAGTAGATCTACAGCAAGAACAAGCAACCAAAGTTCTACAAGATCTAGTTCAAGACGAACAAGAGGATAAACGTTTTTTTTGGTTGGTTAGGAATTCCCGTATGAAGTGTGCCTCAAAGCAACTTACGGGAATTTCTTTTTTTTAAACGTTTTTAAAATTTTAAATACTTTTTTATTTGTTCTGAAATATCCTCAGACACATTCAATTTATAAATTAACACAAAGTAAATGAGACCTATTAATCCAGATTTCAAAATAATATTCATTACAGGGTGAAATGGAAAATCCCAAAAATAAAATGCTAATGATAATACTATTAATGCCAATATAACCTTAGCAGAACCTATAGTAAAAGGCAACATATTAAATTTTCGTTTTACAAATATAATTTTGATTGTATTATAAATAAAAACAGCCAAGAATGTTGCAAAAGCAGAACCTTCAATACCATATACAGGAATAAATACGGCATTTAATACAATTGCCATCAACGCGAGTAACACTCCAAAAAACAAAACCATTCTATAATAATCACTATTAAATAATATGGCATTATTATTTCCTAAACTGTTATCATATAATTTAGCAAGACTCACAATGAGCACCACAAAAAGACCTCCCGTAAATTTTTCTGGAAGAATTTGATACAATTGATTAATGTTTAAAATTATAAGCAGAAAAATAAAACCACTTACCACCAACAATGTTATAGAGCTCCGTTTGTACAAATCTTCTAAAGCGATTTTATCTCTTTCATTAAGATATTTAGCGGTTAATGGCAACATAATTTGATGCATTGCACGTTGCGGAACGGCAATAACAGTAGCTATAAAAATAGCTACACTGTAATAAGCCACTTGCTCAATATCTGGTAGCATTACACCAATCATAAACTTGTCAATATCTAGAATAAGCATCGCAACAGAACCTGCAATAATCATAAGTCCTGAATATTTTAGTATTGAAAATCTATTTTCAACTTTCTGAAATTTCAACTTCGGAAATCTTACCGAGTAAGCATACAGTTTCATTATAACCATTCGTAAAACATAAACGCCAACCAACGCAACTATAAAATTATCTACCGTTAACCAATCGAAGAAAACTGCAATAAGTAATAGCATAATACATACGCGGTGAAAAATTTCTTTCATTAAATTCCCAAAAACGGTTTGCATCTGTACTTTAGTCCACGCAAAAAAGATTTCGAAATAAGCCATAGCAACAGCCAAAATAAAAATATGCCAGACATAATTTTCTACAATGGGGTTTTCTCTAGAAAGCCAATCTACTAAAGTATCATAAGCAAAATAACCTATAAACGCTGTTGGAATTATAAACAATAATGGCAAAAATAACATCAAGGTTAAAAAACTATTGATACTGTTTTTTGATTTGAATGTCGAATAAAATTTCACAATCGCATTGTGTACACCAAACGCCATAAATGGCATCATAATATTGGCTGCAGAAAGCAAAAACGCAACCAAACCATAGTACTCGTCCGATAAAAAGTTAGTATAAAGAAATAGTGTGTTAATAGCACCAATGCCAAAACCCAAATACGTAGTGATTGTGTTTTTAAACGATTGATTTAATACAATTCCCATAGTCTAGCAAATTACAATTATAAGGTTTTAAATTCTAAAACGAATTTTAGAAATTACCCCTTCAAAATTATTGCACTTAATTTTTGAGTTAGGGCTTTGCGACTGTAAGGCTGCAGACCTATAGCATTTACTTTTAAAGTATTATTCTGATAAGCATCAAAATAGTTTAAAAGCTGAACTTTTAATTCGGCTTTCTGTTGGTAATTAAAATACGATCCTGTATTTGTAGATGTTATTATTTGTGCTACATCGGCATCTTTTGGTCCCATAGCTAATATTGGTGTTTCCGAAATTAAATATTCAAAAACTTTACCTGCTATAATAGCTTTGGTATCTTCTGAATCGATTTCTATGAGTAGTAATAATTGAGATTTCATTTGAAACCTTAAGGCTTCATCATGGCTCACATACCCCACAATATTAACATGATTCTTTAATCCCTTTTGATGAATAGACTCAATAACATCATCACTAACCACACCTATTAATTGCAAGCTAAATGCTTCAGAAAAAGCACTATTTTCTTTAATTAATTCCGAAAGGGTTTCCCATAAAACCAAAGGGTTACGTTCAGACAACAACGAACCAATATGAGATAAAGTAAATTTTTCATCCTTAGCTTCTATCCTAACTGAATGTGCATCGTAACCATTTGTAATTACCGAAATTGGTTGTTTGGTTTTGGTTTGAAATTCGTTTTTGGTATGATTACTAGTCACTATAATTTCATCGGCAGCATTTAAAACCTTTTGTTCTAAATCAATATGTTTTGCTTTTGAAGCCGCTGTTAGTTTTAAATCTTTATGATAACCAATCGTGGTCCATGGGTCTCTAAAATCGGCTAACCACTTTACTCCTATTCTTGCTTTTAATTGCAAGCCTATTAAGTGTAAACTATGAGGTGGTCCTGTCGTAATTACCGTTTCAATTTGATGCTCTTTTATATAGTTTGAAAGAAACTCAACCGAAGGTTTTATCCAATTTTTCCGAGCATCAGGAATAAAGAAATTCCCTCTCACATAAAGCATGGCTTTTTCTGTTAACGACTGCTTTTTGGCTTTAGGAATAACACCTGAACTAATTTTTTTAGATTTTCCTTTTGAAAACACACTTGCCAACCCATAAGGTTCATTGATAGCTTGTTTTAAAATGGTAATGTTCTTTGGAATCTCATTTACCAAACTCTGATCCAATATGGGATAATTTGGATTTTCAGGACAATACACAATAGGCTCAATACCAAATTCTGGTAAATACTTCACAAATTTTAACCAACGTTGTACACCTGGCCCTCCTGCTGGTGGCCAATAATAGGTTATAATCAGTGTCTTACAGCTCATAACTAAGCTTTATCCTTTCGTCCTTTAATTTTAAAAAAAACACCAACCAAAAGCAAAAGTCCTAAAATAACTGAACTCGCTAAAGCCACTTTACTTCCTGTTGCTACAACTTGTGGCTCAAACTTAAATTCTATGGTGTGTTTACCTTTAGGTAATTCTAATGCTCTTAATACGTAGTTTACTCTAAAGTGTGGTGTTAAAGCACCATTTATATAAGCATTCCAACCTTGAGCGTAATAGATTTCAGAGAATACAGCTAAACCTTCGTTAGAGTTATTAGATTCGTATTTTAAATAATTGGGCTTAAACTCTTTTAATTGAATTGAAGCTGTAGAATCAACTTGATACGTGGTTTTTAAATTATGCGCTGCTTGAAACTCATGGTCTAAGACAGCTGTTGTTTTTGTATTTAAACTATCTAAAGCTACGATTTCTTCATTAGCATTTGCAACAAACTTAAGTTCTGAAACAAACCAAGCATTGCCATTAGCTTCTGTGTTTGTATATGGGAAAATTTGCCCTTGATCTTCTGCAATAATATATTTTGTATTAAGCATGTTTAGGACATTCATATTGTTTTTATACACATGAAACTCTAATAACTCTTCTACACGTCCTAATTTGGCAGCACTATAGCCCATTAATGAATTGTGATAATAAGCCGCTTTTGCTGGCATACGCTGGCCTTCAGAAGACATATCCATTACTCTAAAATGTCCTTTGTCTTTTAAGATTTCTTTATCAGCTTGATTAGGTTGGTAGGGTTTATCTACTTTAATAGCTGAGATAAAATCATCGTTGTTTACATATTGTTTATCAACAGTAACTAAATCAAAAAGGATTAAAACAGCAAATACAACAACCACTAAATTTTCTGATAATTTCTTCTTTAAGAATAAGTAAATCGTTCCTGCCGAAAGTAAAACCAAGATTAAGGTTCTTAATGTGTCTGTGGTCATTAAGGATTTTCGGTCTTCAATAACAGCATCCATAAATGCTTGCCCATAAGCACCTATATATTGATCGTCTCGTAAACCTTCAAAATCAAATAATGTGGATTTAAATAGTAAAAAGATGATAGCTAAACCTGCTGTGATGCCAACGGAATAGAGCAAGGCTTTTAGTTTTTCTTCATCTTTCTGAAAGCTATCAAACAAACGTGATAAAGCAAAAATGCCTAAAACAGGAATACACAATTCTAAAATTACTTGAATTGAACTTACCGCTCTAAATTTGTTATAAAAAGGCACATAATCGATAAAGAAATTAGTTAAAAATCCAAGGTTTTTTCCATAAGACAATAAAAGTGATAACAAGGTTCCTCCAACGAGCCACCATTTTAATCGTCCTTTCACTAAAAATAAACCTAAAACAAACAAAAAGATAATTACCGCTCCAACATAAGCCGGCGCTTCTACAATAGGTTGATCGCCCCAATACATTGGTGCATTTCTAGCAGCATCTAATGCTTCCATTGGAGAAGCTCCTAAATTAATATAGGCTTCGTAAGTTTCTGAATCTTTACCAACATCTTCGTAATTACCACCTCCCATAAATTTAGGGATATAAAGGTTAAACGTTTCTAAAATGCCATAACTGTATTCTGTAATATAATCTTTGTCTAAACCCGTTGTCACTTCCTTTGGTGAACCATCTGGGTTTATGGTTAAATCACTTTGACCACGCGCACTTTCTTTAACGTATTCTTGCGTTGCCATTATATTGGTCGCATTTAAACCAATAGCTAAAATGGCAGCAATAGATAGTAACCCCACAGATTTAAAGAAGTGCGGTAATACCTTTTTCCGATATGAATCAATCAAATAAGCTAAGCCCAGAACTAATACCAATAATAAAAGGTAATAAGTCATTTGGAAATGATTAGCAACAAGCTCTAAACCTAAAGCTATAGCTGTTAATATAAATCCGAGTATATATTTCTTTCTAAACGTGAGTACAATACCTGCCAATACTAAAGGCATATAAGCAATAGCATGAGCTTTAGAATTATGACCAACACCAAGTATAATAATGAGATACGTTGAAAACCCAAAGGCTATTGCTCCTAAAGCGGCAAGTTTAAAATCAACTTTTAAAGACAAGAGTAGAATATAAAACCCTATAAAATATAGGAAGAGATAATCTGCTGGCCTTGGTAAAAATCGTAAGGTTAAATCGAGTTTTTTAATATAATTGTGCGGATATTTTGCCCCTAATTGATAGGTTGGCATTCCACCAAAGGCACTATTGGTCCAATACGTTTCTTCTCCTGTGGTTTTGGCAAACTCTTTTTGTTGTTCTGCCATACCAATGTAGTGCATAATATCACTTTGATTGATTTTTTTGCCTTGTAAGACAGGACTAAAATAAGCTAATGACAACGCTACAAATCCTACTAAAATTAAGATATGTGGCAAGAAACGTTTTATAGAAAATGACATGAGAATGCTTTAAATTGAATGATTCTGAAAAGTAGTTATTTTTTTTGAAACATCATTAGAGTTTCCTCTATGTGCAAAAAAATAGATTAATCAATTTCTTCGTAATCGATATACTCTCCTACTTTTGGGTTAGAAGAACCATTTTTATTAGGCATTTTATCAATTACTGTTTCACCTTCCTTTTGCTTTTGCGCCTGTCTTTGTTGATTCGGGTTTTGGAATCCGCCAAATTGTTCGCCAAATTTTTGTTCTGCTTTTTTTGCTACAAATTTCACCAATAAAGGAGCAAAAAGTCTGGCTAAAATCTTAAAGCCGAAGTAAACCAGTAAAATAATTAAAATAGTTCTCAGTAATCCCATGATAAACATAATATAATTATCAAAAATACAATTATACTCATTTATAATCCGATATAATTCCTTAAAAAAACTATAAAATATCTATATTTGACTTAAATCTTCAATAGACCGAATGGTTTTAAATCCTTAAATAATGCGAATACTCAAATCAATACTTATATTAATTCTTATTATCAGTTTTAATTCTGCCTATGCTCAATATACAGAAGTAATTAACTCTAATCGTCCTGGTGTATCTAAGAGTGCTTTCTCTGTTGGCACTGGAGTCGTTCAACTCGAAACTGGCGCCTTTACCGTTAAAGAAGAACATGCTCTTGCCAATTACAAAGTTTCGGGGTTTGGCCTTGATTTTGCTTTAAGATATGGCTTATTATTTGAAGAGCTAGAATTATCGCTAGATGGTGTTTATCAAAACGATACGCAAACGCTTAATTTAAATGGTGCTATTCCTGCAGAAAACAACCGTTCTAATTTCAAAAACTTTACATTAGGTGCTAAATATTTGGTTTATGACCCTTATAAAAATGCAGAAGAAGCTAAACCT
This sequence comes from Winogradskyella damuponensis, assembly GCF_039538385.1. Classification (NCBI taxonomy): domain Bacteria; kingdom Pseudomonadati; phylum Bacteroidota; class Flavobacteriia; order Flavobacteriales; family Flavobacteriaceae; genus Winogradskyella; species Winogradskyella damuponensis. Next base: position 409,528 of record NZ_BAABCB010000018.1, read on the forward strand.
AATATTTACAGTTACCACGCCAATAGAAAATTTAATTGGAAATCATTAATACCTGCTGTTTCAGTTTATGCTGGTGCTAATTTAGACACTAAAGAGAATCCGTACACCGCAGAAGGCATTGAAGGTTTTAGTCCAAAGGTGATGGTCGCAACTCAAAACAATTTCAATAATGGATGGGTTTTTGTAATGAATTTAATAATGGACAGAATTGGCACTGATCAATCCGATTTTCAATATATACTTACTTTAACACACTCTTTTACTCCGCAATGGGTTGTATTTGGAGAAACACAAGGTATTCAAAGTGATTTTTATGCTGATAACATTTTTAGATTTGGAGGAGCTTATCTTTGGACTAAAGATTTTCAATTAGATGCCAATATTGCATTTAATACTAAAGATACACCTTCGGTTTTTAATATTGCATTTGGAGCTTCTTACCGATTAGATTTTCATGAAGATAAAAAGATAGATAATGGTACTTCTGCAAAAGATGAAGGCAAGCGTAAAAAACGAAAAAAGAAGAACAAGAAGAAAAAAGAAGATGACTTTGACTCTTAATATAGCTTTCCCTACTACATGATTACAATAAAAGAAGCCACATCCAAAAAGGATTTGAAAACATTTGTAAAGTTTCCTTTTAAACTTTATAAAGACTCAAAATATTGGGTACCACCAATTATAAAACAAGAACTAGAAACTTTTAATAAGGACAAAAATCCTATTTTTAATGATGCTGAAGCACGTTTTTTCTTAGCTTATAAATCAGGTGAAGTTGTTGGTAGGATTGCCGCTATTGTAAATTGGCTAGAAGTTGATAAACAAAACATTAAAAAAATGCGTTTTGGTTGGTTTGACTTTATTGACGATTTAGAAGTTAGTAAAGCATTAATTGAAACTGTTGAACACATTGGTAGAACGCACCAACTGAGTTATAGCGAAGGTCCTGTTGGATTTTCTAATTTAGACAAAGTTGGCGTGATGACTGAAGGTTTTGATCATTTAGCAACGATGATTACTTGGTATAACCACCCTTATTACGTTAATCATTATAAGGCTCATGGTTATACTATTGAAAAAGAATATGCAGAAAGTAGCTTCCCTTTTGAAAATGTAAAGCCTATATTTTTTAAGAAAGCTCAAGAACTCATTAAGCGTCGTTATAAACTAAGAGCATTAAAATTTACTAAGACAGAAGAAGTCATGCCTTATGTAGATCGTATGTTCGATTTGTTTAACGAAAGTTATGCCTCCCTTTCTTCTTTTGTAGAAATTACAGACATTCAAAAAGAGTATTTTAAAAAGAAATTTATCAGTTTTATCAACCCTGAATATATCAAATTTGTAGTAGATGAAAATGATAGACTTATAGGGTTTGCCATAGTTATGCCTAGGTTTGCAACAGCCCTACAAAAAGCAAATGGTAAGTTGTTTCCTTTTGGTTTTACGCATATTCTCAAAGCAAAACGAAATAGCAAAGAAGTTATTTTCTATTTAATAGGAATTCTTCCTGAGTATCAAAATAAAGGTGTACATGCTGTTATCTTTAATGAATACTATGAGACTTTTAAGGAAAAAAACATAAAAACCTGTTATAGAACTCCAGAACTTGAAGATAATTACGCCATAAAACAAATATGGAAACATTTTGATCCAAAAGTTTATGCAAGGCGTAAAACATTTAAAAAGGACTTAAATTAGAACCGATATAAAATGCTTCATTTTTAGAATAGATGAGCTACACAAACAAAAAAAACGGTTATCACTATTTCTAGCGATAACCGTTTTTTATGTACTTAATGTTTCTAATTATTCTCCCATTGCTGCAATTAAAGCTGCAGACATTCTTTTGTAAGTTCCGTTTTCTAAACGACTTCTAATAGCGTCAAAAGCATCTAAAGTTTCTCTTACATCTTCTAAGGTATGTGTTGCTGTAGGAATCATTCTAAGCAAAATTAATCCTTTAGGTATAACTGGATAAACAACTATAGAACAGAATATTCCGTAGTTCTCACGTAAATCTCTTACTAAAGCCATAGCTTCAGGAATACTTCCTTTTAAATATACAGGAGTCACACAACTTTGAGTTGTTCCAATATCGAAACCTCTATCTTTTAAACCTGACTGTAATGCGTTAACAATAGTCCAAAGATTTTGTTTTAATTCTGGCATTGTGCGCAACATATTCAAACGCTTTAATGCTCCAACTACGAGCTGCATTTGTAAAGATTTAGCGAACATTTGCGAACGCAAGTTATATTTTAAATAATCTATAATTTCTTGATCGGCTGCAATAAAAGCACCTGTACTTGCCATAGATTTGGCAAATGTTGCAAAATAAACATCAATTTCATCTTGTACACCTTGCTCCTCACCTGTTCCAGCACCAGTTGCTCCTAGTGTTCCAAATCCGTGTGCATCATCTACAAAAAACCTAAAATTAAATTTTTTCTTAAGGGCAACAATTTCTTTTAAACGTCCTTGCTCTCCTCGCATTCCAAAGACTCCTTCAGAAATAACTAGGATCCCTCCACCTGTTTGCTCTGCCATTTTAGTAGCACGCTCAAGGTTTTTTTCAAGGCTGTCCATATCATTATGCTTATAAGTAAAACGTTTACCCATATGTAAACGCACACCATCAATAATACAAGCATGAGAATCTACATCATAAACAATAATATCATCTTTGGCCACCAAAGCATCAATGGTTGAAACCATACCTTGATATCCAAAATTTAATAGGTATGCTGCTTGCTTATTAACAAACGCAGCTAATTCGTTTTGTAATTGCTCGTGTAACTCTGTATGACCTGACATCATACGTGCTCCCATCGGATAGGCAGAACCGTATTTAACACCTGCTTCACCATCTACTTTTCTAACTTCTGGGTGATTTGCTAAACCTAAGTAATCATTGATACTCCAAGTAATAACATCTTTACCTTGAAACTTCATTCTATTAGAAATCTCACCTTCAAGCTTTGGAAATACAAAATATCCTTCTGCTTGCGCGGCCCATTTACCAAGCGGTCCTTTGTCTCTATAAATCTTTTCAAATAAATCCTTCATGCGCTAAGTTTGCTGTTAATCAATTGTTTTACGCAATACACACTGCATAATCAATCAATAATTATTTAGTTAATTTAATCTTGTTAGTGCTCGCAAAATTAATTAATAATATTATGACTGCATAATTTATTTAATTTAAGTATTAACTAAGTTTTAAACAAAAAAAGTATAGACAACATTAGAAGAAAATAAAAACACCTATATAAAATTCACCACTAAGCGCTTATGGTCTCAAACACATCACTTAAGGGGTTAAACACTACAAATTTAGATTGGCTATATTCTATCGTTAAAATGCAATTTCTTTAATTTTTTTGTCGTTTATAAAAAACAATTAGAGGCTTATCCTATTCAGTAATAGAGTATCTAACACATAAAAACACAACAAACAAGCTATACATCTTAGCATTAATCCCATTTGAATGTTAGAACGCATTCCTGATTCAATCTGGTTTTTAATTACTAAATTATATACCTAAATAAGATTGTCTAAATTGTAATAAGGATGATAAACGATCAAGCAGCACATAATTTATATCCACAGAAACATTAAAGACGTACTTATAAAATCAATCTTATAGTATGCAACATATAGAAGTTTGTTTTTTACTGATGTACCTCAACGATTTAAAATGATAAATTTAAGAAAAGCGACACCATACAAAATTTACCTATGAAGGTTTTAAAACGGATTTTAAATTATACTATAACAACACTAATATCCTTCTTGTGTGCATTTGCTTATATGCGAATTATACTCGGTTCTAAATCAAAAAACACAGATTGGATGGCAAAATTATTTAATACAATTTATGATTTAGCATTTGTTTATGTGAGTCTCACCTTAGGCAGTATTATCGCATTACTATACATTTTAAGCGATCTGTTTTATTTCAATACCAAACTAAAAAGCAATACAAAAGCTACAGGTATTCGTTTACTAATAATTATAGTTATAGCCATTTTTGTCACAGCAACACATTACATATTGGAAAAGGTAATAGATGTTATTTAATGAACTAATACCTATTTGAAAAAATAAAAACCACAACCAAAATGAAGAATCTACTTATAATACTCATGTTCATCGTTTTACCAAGTCAGAATAAACCTGTTACTTAAAAAATGATTGTTAAGCTCCTACGAAACACTTAATATGACTACATATTTGCTTAATACCTTGTATTTCTATAACAAAAGAAGTTAAAAAATAGAATTAATACTAGCCTTAGAACACAACAAAACCATGACTATACTCCCACTGTTTTTAATTATAGTAATTCCATTTTGCTTTGTCCTTTTCAATGGTCTCTTTTAGAAACAGCAAAAAAAAACCTATCATAATTTAATATGATAGGTCCTATTATTTAGATGCTAAGTATAATTTATTTTACGTATTCTATAGTTGCTTGAACAGCACTTTTAGTATCAAAAAAGCCTTGATCTTCCATCCATTTATCATTATAGACTTTACTCATATAACGTGATCCATGATCTGGAAAAACAACTACAATTTTATCTGTAGGTTTAAACTCACCTTCTTCTTGTAATTGTTTAATCGCTTGCATTGCAGCACCACTTGTATAACCTACAAAAAGACCTTCGGTATTTGAAATTTCTCTTGCAGTATGAGCACTTTCTTCATCTGTAACTTTTACAAATCTATCAATCGCATCAAAATCTGTTGCAGAAGGAATTAAATTTTTACCTAAACCTTCAATTCTGTATGGATAAATTTCTTTATCATCAAACTCACGTGTTTCATGATATTTTTGTAGTACAGAACCATAAGCATCAACTCCTATAACTTTTACATTAGGGTTTTGCTCTTTTAAATACTTAGAGATTCCAGAAATTGTTCCTCCTGTTCCACTACAAGCAATTAAGTGAGTAATTTCACCTCCAGTCTGATCCCAAATTTCTGGACCAGTAGAGTTGTAATGTGCATCAATATTTAATTGATTAAAATATTGATTGATATAAATAGAACCTTTATTCTCTTCGTGTAAGCGTTTTGCGACTTGGTAATAAGAACGAGGATCATCTGCTTTTACATGTGCAGGGCAAACATAAACCTTTGCTCCCATAGACTTTAACATGTCTATTTTATCTGCAGAAGATTTAGAACTTACAGCCAAAATACACTCGTATCCCTTAATAATACTTACCATAGCAATACTAAAACCTGTGTTACCAGATGTCGTTTCTATAATAGTATCACCAGGAGTCAAGATACCTTGGCGCTCTGCTTCTTCTATAATATGTAATGCAATTCTATCTTTTGAAGAATGACCTGGATTAAATGCTTCGACTTTCGCGTAAAAGTCACCATCAAAGTCAGCTGTCATTCTATTTAATTTGATTAAGGGCGTGTTACCTATCAATTGTAACACGTTATCAAATACATTTTTATTATTGTTCATAAATGAAAATTTTCAGTAGTCATTATTTATTAGACACCTAAAACCTCACAAAAGTAACGTTTTTTTTTGAATTAACTTGAAATTCCTTCTAAATCAAGTAGAAATGCAAACTCTTCAGCATCCTCTTTTAAACTTTCAAAACGCCCAGAAGCACCACCATGACCAGCATCCATGTTTGTTTTTAAATATAATTTATTAGAATCTGTTTTCATCTCTCTAAGTTTAGCTACCCATTTTGCAGGTTCCCAATATTGCACTTGTGAATCGTGAAGTCCTGTTGTAATTAACATATTTGGGTAAGCTTTTGCCTCAACATTGTCATATGGCGAATACGATTTTATATAATCATAATAAAGTTTATCGTTTGGATTTCCCCATTCATCATACTCACCTGTCGTTAATGGTATAGAATCGTCTAACATTGTAGTAATAACATCTACAAAAGGGACTGCTGCAATAATACCGTTGTACAATTCTGGTGCTTCATTAATTATAGCTCCCATTAGCAAACCGCCGGCACTACCTCCCATAGCATATAAGTGTTCAGAAGATGTATAACGTTCTTTTATTAAATGAATAGAGCAGGCAATAAAATCTGAAAATGTATTTTTCTTATTCAGTAACTTTCCATCTTCGTACCAATCACGTCCTAAATATTCACCACCTCTAATGTGTGTAATTACATAGATAAATCCACGGTCTAACAAACTCAATCGTACTGTTGAAAAATAAGGATCTACTGTAGAGCCATAACTTCCGTATGCGTATTGTAACAATGGGTTTGAGCCATCTTTTTTAATCCCTTTTTTATAAACAACAGACATTGGAATTTTAGTACCATCTTCTGCTGTGGCCCAAATACGTTCAGAAATATAATTGTCCTTGTTAAAATTCTTATCTAAAACCTCTTGCTCCTTTAATACCGTTTTAGTTTTAGTACGCATATTAAACTCAATAACCGAAGATGGAGTCGTCATGGCATTATAACCATAGCGTAACACTTCGGTATCAAAATCTACATTGGTACCTGTATAAGCTGTATACGTTTCATTATCAAATGGCAGGTAATAATCTTCACTTCCATCCCAACGCTTTATTCGTATTTCATTTAAGCCATTTTTGCGCTCACTAATAACTAAATAGTCTTTAAAAATATCGATACCTTCTAGTAACACATCTTCTCTATGAGCTATGACTTCTGTCCAGTTTTCAACTTTAGTATCAGTTTCTAACGTTTTCATTAGCTTAAAGTTGGTCGCCTTATCCTTATTCGTCAGCATATAAAAATGGTTATCATAATGTGATATGCTATACTCCAATCCTCTTATTCGTGGTTGAAAAACCTTAAATTTCCCTTCTGGATTATTAGCATCAAGAATATGATATTCATTTGTCAATGTACTATAACATGCAATAATGATATATTTTCTAGATTTTGACTTATAAACAGCAACTCCAAACGTATCATCTCCTTCTTCAAAAACAAGTTCATCTTCAGAATTATCCCCTAAACGATGTTTATATATTTGAAACGCTCTAAGCGTAACCTCGTCTTTTTTAGTGTAAAATAGAGTTTCATTATCATTGGCCCAACTTGAAGATCCTGTTGTGTTTTTGACTCTATCTGAAGCTACTTCATGCGTTTCTAAATTCTTAATATGAATCGTATAATTTCGTCTTCCTGTGGTATCAATACCATAGGAAACTAATTTATTATCTGGACTAATACTAATACCTGCTAATTTAAAATAGCTTTCCCCTTCTGCCATTTTATTACAGTCGAACAATAGCTCTTCAGGATTATCTAAACGCTCTTTTTTACGTGTATATATAGGATAATCTTTTCCTTTTTCAAATTTCGTGATATACCAATAGCCATTATATTTATAAGGTACAGAAGAATCATCCTCCTTAATTCTAGCTTTCATTTCTTCAAACAAATCGGTCTGAAAATCTTTTGTATGAGCCATTTCAGAATTACAATATTCGTTTTCGGCATTGAGATAATCTATAACTTCAGGATGTTCTCTGTCTTTCATCCAAAAATAATTATCAATACGAATATCACCATGTTTTTCTAACTGATGTGGAATCTTCTTGGCTATTGGAGGTTTTATATCTGGATTTTTTATCATTTGTTATGAATATTTAGTCTAAAAAAAGGCGCAATTTAGTAATTTTGCATCGTAAAAATTTAAAACACAAGATTATGTTTGGAGATATGATGGGTATGATGGGCAAATTAAAAGAAGCTCAAAAAAAAGTTGAAGCAACTAAAGAACGTCTACATACCGTTTTAATTGATGAAACAAGTAACGACAACAAACTTAAAGTAACCATTACAGCTAACAGAACAATAAAGTCTATTGACATTGCTGATGAGTTGCTTGAAGACAAAGACATGTTAGAAGATTATTTAATCTTAACATTAAACAAAGCAATAGAAAAAGCAACCAACGTACATGAAACAGAAGTTGCTGCTGTTGCTAAAGAAGGCATGCCAAGTATTCCTGGCATGGATATGTTTAAATAGAATTTAATTCTGTTAAAAGCTTGTCATGCATTTGGTCTGTATAATCCAAATGCGTGACCATGCGTAATTTATTGCTTCCCATTCCTATAATATGAATATGCTTTTCTTTTAAGTTATTTAAGAATTGTGCTTCATCCACACCGTCATTTAATTCAAAAATGACAATATTGGTTTCAATAGGTTCTACTTTTTTAATTATTGATAGTTTAGATAACTCTTCACCTATTTCTTTAGCTTTTTTATGATCTTCTGCTAATCGTTCAATATTATTATCTAATGCGAATAACCCAGCAGCAGCGGCAAAACCAACTTGTCGCATGCCACCTCCAAAAATTTTACGCACTCTTAAGGCGCCTTTCATTAAGTCACTATTTCCAATAAGAACCGAACCCATTGGACATCCTAAGCCTTTACTTAAACAAACAGAAATTGTATCAAACAATTCACCGTATTGTTTTGGTTCTTCATTTTTATAGATTAGTGCGTTCCAAAGACGCGCTCCATCTAAGTGATAACCTAACTTATGGTTATTAGCAACATTTCTGATTTTTTTAAGCTCTTCAAAATCCCAACAAGCTCCACCTCCTTTATTTGTCGTATTTTCTACAGCGATCAAAGCCGTTAATGGACTGTGATAAAAATCTGGTGGATTTATAGAATCTTCTACTTGTGCAGCCGTAAACATACCTCGATTGCCATCAATTAATTTACATGAAATCCCACTATTAAACGATGCCCCTCCTCCTTCATAATTATAAATATGCGCATATTTATCGCAAATTACTTGTTCGCCAGGATTGGTATGTAATTTTAAAGCGGCTTGATTTGCCATACTTCCTGTTGGAAAATATAAGGCTTCATCCATGCCAAACATATCAGCTAAACGTCTTTCTAAAGCATTTACAGAAGGATCTTCTTTATAGACATCGTCACCAACCTCTGCAGTTAGCATAGTATTAAGCATTTCTTTAGTTGGTTTGGTAACTGTATCGCTTCTTAAATCTATAATCATATTTTAATTTGAATTGTAATTACAAACAGCACTTCCTATTGGCGAACCGTCTGGTATTTTGGGTGAACTTTCTAATTTAAATTTTTCAGGATGTAATCTATATTCAAAAAGCATATATTGAAACTGATCAACATAAGCCTCTGAAATCTTTTTCTTTGCTAAATACATCTTTTCAATATCATTTATAGCTTTATTAGCCTCAGCTTTAACTTGAAAATAGGATTGATTACTAACTCCTAAATTCATGAGATATTTTAGAACGTTCACATTGATTTGTTGTTGTATTTCATTTAGATATGCATCTTTATAATTCTTCCCGAATGAATCTTTTAAGAGCTGTCCCATTAGGTCTTCTAAACCCAATTGATTTTTATCTAAACTTTTCTGCAAGACTAAACGATTGGTACGTTGTGGATGTAACAAATACTTCAAAGTCATATCACTCGCCGTATTTGCAGCACTAAAAGGATCAAAAGCAACTCCCGTTTTACCTTTAAAGGACTCACGAGTACGATTATACCCATAAGCTCTTGGCGGAAACAGACTTAATTTGTCTTTAGGTATTGCTAAAGTTTCTACATTTAAAGTTGTAAGAATCGCATCTAAAGCTTTTTCCTGCATAGCAACGTTAACGGGTTTTGAAGTTAATTGCCCATCACCTTTTACAGCGTAATTATAATCTAAACCACCAATAACTTTAGTAGCAGCCTCTACCTGATAACGATGATAAAAATACAAAGGCACAAATACATCTTCTAAAGTAGAATAAGGTTCGTAAGCTTTGATATTATCTACAGAAAAGTTTGAAATAGCATGCTGACGTAATTCTAAAACAGCCTCTAATTCTTCTGCAGGTGTTTTTCCATTATCCCATAAATGCGCTAAAGCATGCGCTCCGCCTGCAGCTCTAGCATCGGCATCAGTAATAAAACGCAAGCCTTTATCTTGAGCTTTTTTCAAAATTTCATTTAAAGCGTCTTTTTCGTTTATGTTTTTTTTAAATTCAGAATAACTATAGGCAACAGTAACTTTATCCCACTCTCCTATTCCTGTTGCATAAGCATTACTAAAATCAATATCTCCATCTTTTAAAGTAACCTGAGGATGTGGATAATCCATTACCGATGCTCTGTTATTAGTACTTGCTGCAAAATTATGAGCAAAACCAATCGTATGACCTATTTCGTGCGCACTTAATTGTCTAATTCTAGCTAATGCCATATCTAACATAGGCTGATAGTTATTGTCGCGCTCTTCAAATGGCTTATTCATTAAAGCTTGCGCAATCATAAAATCTTGACGAATACGTAAACTACCTAAACTCACATGTCCTTTGATAATCTCTCCAGTTCGTGGGTCAACCACACTTGCACCATAACTCCAACCTCTTGTACTTCTGTGTACCCACTGAATCACATTATATCTACAATCCATAGGATCTGCATCTTCTGGCAGTAGCTTTACCTGAAAAGCATCTTTAAACCCAATTGCTTCGTAAGCTTCATTCCACCATCGTGCACCATCTAGCAAAGCAGAACGAACAGGTTCTGGAGTCCCTGGATCTAAATAATAGATAATTGGATCTTTTGCTTCACTTAACTCGGCATTTGGATTTTTCTTTTCTAAGCGATGGCGAATAATAAACCGCTTTGTAATAGCGTCTTGAATTGGAGTTGCATAATCCATATACGACATCGAAATTGCGCCACTACGTGTATCAAAGACTCTAGGCTTATAATTATTATCAGGTAATTTGATAAACGAGTGATGCTGAACCACACTTACCAAAGAAGGCGTTGGAGTAACACTCCGTAAATTCCTTCCTGTTGGTTCACCTTTAAAGGTTAGTAAGGCTTCAAATTCAACATTCTCAGGAAACGCTTTTGTACGTTCTAAAGCTAAAGCACTTTTTGAAGCATCTAATTTATAAGATCCTTCTTTATTTCTTTTTAAGTTATTAGCAACACCATAAGTATCTTCCATTAAAAACGGAGTAAAATCAATGATATACACCCCTTCTTTTTCAGACAATATCTTAAAACCAAATAATACTGATTTTGCAAAAGCTTGTTCAATACTTTTTTGCTCTAATTTATTATCGGTATTTGCTCTATATTTTAAATTAGGCTGAACAAGCAATAGTTTGTTTCCTGCTTTTTTAAAATAAACCAGCCGTTCATTTCCTAGCTGCCCTCTATCTAAACCTATGTCGTTACTTCCTATACCTGTCGCTAAAGAATTTACATATAAAAATGCTTCATTCAGTTTTTCAACTTGAAGATAGATTTTATCAGTACTTTCTTCATAATAAAAGTCAAAATAGCCTTCATGCGTTTTCAAATCTTTTTTATCAAGTATTTGAGCTTGAAATTGAAAAGTAATACATACAAAACAAAATAAGAAAGCTAATTTTTTCATAACACAACTATTGAATCATAAAACTACGGAATTTCTAAAAAACCGATTCAAAATTATGGCACTTTATTAACGCTGCTTATATTTGTATAAAATTATCTTACACTATGATAACATCAGATCAAATAAAAGATCTTAATTCCCGTCTAGACGTACTTAGACAATATCTTTGACTTAGATGCTAAGCTCATAGAAATCGCTAACGAAGAAGAACAAACTTTTGATCCAAATTTCTGGAATGATTCTAAAGCCGCCGAGTTGGTTATGAAATCTATTCGAGAGAAAAAAAGTTGGGTTAACGATTATAACAACGCCAAATCGCTTTTTGAAGATTTAGAAGTCATATACGAATTCTATAAAGAAGATGAAGCGCCTATGGAAAATGTGGAAGCGCGTTATGCTACTGCAATCAATGCCATTGAAAAGCTAGAGTTTAAAAATATGCTTTCGGAAGAAGGTGACAGTTTAAGTGCTGTTTTACAAATTACAGCTGGCGCAGGAGGAACTGAATCTTGTGATTGGGCAAGTATGCTAATGCGTATGTATTTAATGTATGCCGAAAAAAATGGTTATAAAGTAAAAGAACTTAACCTTCAAGATGGTGATGTTGCAGGTATAAAAACGGTAACCTTAGAAATTGAAGGTGATTTTGCTTTTGGTTGGCTTAAAGGAGAAAACGGCGTGCATCGTTTAGTACGTATTTCTCCATTTGACAGCAACGCAAAACGCCATACGAGTTTTGCTTCCGTTTACGTCTACCCCTTAGTTGATGATACAATTGAGATTGACATTAATCCGGCAGATATTGAAATTACAACAGCACGTTCGAGTGGAGCTGGCGGACAAAATGTAAACAAAGTAGAAACAAAAGTTCAATTATTACATAAACCATCAGGCATACAAATTCAATGTTCAGAAACACGTTCTCAACACGATAACAGAACAAGAGCCATGCAAATGTTAAAGTCGCAATTATATGAAATTGAGCTACAAAAACAAATGGCACAGCGTGACGATATTGAGGCTGGAAAAATGAAAATTGAATGGGGAAGTCAAATTAGAAACTACGTAATGCATCCTTATAAGTTAGTAAAAGACGTCCGTTCTGCTTACGAAACAGGAAATGTTGATGCTGTTATGGATGGAGATATAGAACCCTTCTTAAAAGCGTATTTAATGATGATGGGACAAAAAGAAGATTCGGCATTATAATTGCAATAAACTAAAAGAAATGATTAAAATATACCACAATCCACGATGTTCAAAATCTAGACAAGGTCTTTCTATATTAGAAGCATCCGGAAAAGAATTTGAAATTATAAAATATCTTGAAAAGGAATTAACATCTAAAGAACTCCTGTCAATTATTTCTAAATTGGGTATAAAACCAATGGACTTAATCAGAAAAAATGAAGCCATTTGGAAATCTGAATACAAAGGTAAAACACTGTCTGATCAGGAAATTATTGAGGCTATGCTTAAACATCCTAAATTAATAGAGCGACCAATTGTAATTAACGAAGACAAAGCAACTATTGGCAGACCACCTGAGAACATATTAAACATTATCTAAATAAATAAGACAATGAAAAAAATAACATTAGTACTTTTTGCTCTTTTACTTGGCTTAAACATCCATGCACAAAGTCAACGTGGTAGAACGAATAACATTCCACAAACAAATAGAGAACCTACCGACTCAGAGATCGAAAAACGAGAGCGTGAAATGGAGGAACGTAAAGAAGAATATATTAATAACTTCATATCTACTTTAGAAGGAGACGAATTTCAAAAACACATTACCAAACAAACAATAGTTAGTTTTTTTGATGCTAAACTTGCTATACTTAAAATAAAATATGAGCATTATCTTGATCGTAAAGCAGCAATAGAGCACTTAGAAAAAACACATTTCACTGAACTAAAAGAACTTATATCAGAAAGTGACATGACCAAGATCACAGAAATGATTAAGGGCGAATTTAATGAAAAGGAAGTTGTAAAAAAGAAGAAAGAAAAACGCAAAAAAAAGAAGCGAAAAAAGAACAAAGACTAATTCTTTTTTAGGAAAAAATTCACACATTTTTAACAGATGTCTTTAACAAAAGATTAACCAATTTCGGTTAAACTAAAGGTATTTTTGCACGTCTAATAAGCACTAACCTTTTAAACTTTTGTAATGAAATCACATCTTTTTACTACTCTTTTATTAATATTCTCCCTCTCTTTTTCTTTCGCTCAAAAAGATGTTAAAATAGAAGGTACTGTTCTTGAAGAAGATACTAATATTCCTTTAGAATACGCAACAGTTGTTGTTAAAACAAAAGCAGATAATAAAATTATAACAGGAGGTATTACAGACACTAAAGGGAAATTTAAAGTTGAAGTTCCTGCTGGCACATACATTATATCTGTAGAATACATTTCATATAAAACAAAGACTTTTCCAGAACAGACCATTTTAGAAAACACTAATTTAGGTACGATTAATCTTGCCTTAGATGTTGCTACTCTAAATGAAGTTATGGTTGTAGCAGAACGAACTACCGTAGAGATTAAACTAGATAAAAAAGTTTATAACATTGGTAAAGATTTAACCACAGCTGGTGGAACTGTCAGTGACGCTCTTAACAACGTCCCTTCTGTAACAGTAGATGTAGAAGGCGCCATTAGTCTTCGAGGAAATGAAAATGTACGTATTTTAATTAATGGTAAGCCATCTGCAATGGCTGGTTTTGGAGATAGCAATGTGTTAAGTCAATTACCTGCAGAAGCTATTGAACGTGTAGAAGTGATTACCTCACCTTCTGCTAGATACGATGCCGAAGGTACAGCAGGAATATTAAACATTATTTTAAGACAAAAAGAAACCCTTGGGTTTAATGGCTCTGTAACCTTAACCGCTGGTAATCCAGATAACCTTGGAGTTTCAGCTGCATTAAATTACCGTAAAGAAAAATACAACCTGTTTTCTAATTTTGGATGGCGTTACAATGATGCACCACGTAATACATACACCGATGTTAACTACTTTGATACCACAGATGAAAATGGTCAACTTTTAGAACCTACATACAGAAGAATTATTGAAACAAAAAAAGTTGAACGCTTAAACAGAAACTATAATGCCAACATAGGCATGGAGTATTTTTTAAATGAATCCTCTTCACTAACAGGTAGTTTATTTTATAATTTTGGAAATGATGCAGATACATCTATAAATTATAGTGAGCGTTTTAGTGCTGGTAGTATTGTTGAAGAAACACTTAGAAGAGAAAAAGAAACAGAAAAAGATCACAGATATCAAATTGCACTTAATTATGAAAAACGCTTTGGTGACGATCGCGACCATAAATTAACTGCCGACTTTCAATTTGAAAAGGACAGTGAAGATGGACTTACCTATTTAAATGAAGATTATATTTTCACTAATCAAACTGAGCCAGACCCCTTCCAAATAGAACAAGAATTCACTTACGAAAAACAAAAAGAATACTTATTTCAAGCTGATTATGTGTTGCCTTTAGGTGAAGATTCTCGTTTTGAAGCTGGATACCGAGGAAATTTTAAAAACAGCAATACAGATTACCAACTCGATCAAGAAGACACAGATACTGGAATTATTGCAATCAATGAAGAAGTTTCAAACATTTTTGATTATACAGAAAATGTAAATGCATTTTACACGCAATACGGTTCTAAACTTGGAAAATTCTCTTTCTTATTAGGATTAAGATTAGAAAACACTCAATTAAAAGGAAAAATTGATTCACGCTTAACAGATGAAGAATTAAACGTAGCTTTTGGCTTCCCTATTGACACAGATTTTGACAATAATTATTTAGGTTTATTCCCTACGGTAAACCTTATCTATAATCTTTCATCTGCAGATTCTGATGTTGAAGAAAGCATAACACTAGGTTACAACAGAAGAATTAACCGTCCACGTGGTTGGTACATAAACCCATTCCCATCACGATCTAGTAGAACTAATATCTTTCAAGGAAATCCAAATTTAGATCCTGCATTCTCTAGCACATTTGATTTAGGCTATTTAAAACGTTGGGAAAAGTTTACACTAACGTCTTCTATTTATTACCAACACGAAACTGATTCATTTGAACGTGTACAAGAAAATACAGGACAGCAAACTACAGATGGTATTGATATTATTAGAACCATACCAATTAACCTTTCAACAAACAAACGTACAGGTGCCGAACTTGGTTTAATGTACAATCCTGAAAAATGGTTACGACTAAACTCTAGCATTAATTTCTTTCAATTTGAAACTGATGGAGAATTTAACGGTGTAGATTACGGAGCAAAAAACACAAGTTGGTTCGCTCGCTTTAGTTCTAAAGTCACTTTACCTTTAGCTATAGATTGGCAAACAAGTGCATTTTACAGAGGCGCAAGACAAAATGCTCAATCTGACACCGAAGGTATTTTCTCTTTAGACCTTGCTTTTAGTAAAGAAATATTAAACAAAAAGGCAACAATATCTGTTAACGTTAGAGATTTACTCAACTCTAGAAAATACGAATCATTAACTACCACTGATTTCTATGATCGTTACAGCGAATTTCAATGGAGACAACGTCAAATTAATGTATCTTTCATTTACAGATTTAACCAAAGATTAAACAATAAAGACCGTTCTGGACAACGAGGAAATGGTGGAGATGATATGGAGTTTGAAGGCTAAAACTTAGTCATTAAACTGATATCATAAATATATTTACAAATAACAAAAGGCACATTCAAAAAACTGAATGTGCCTTTTTTAATTAAAATCAAAATAGTTATATGATAGTATTACCTACTTATGCTACCTCGCTTAATTTTTGATTGGTTTTATCATTCTTAGATTTTACTTCAAATTGGTTTGAGGTATTATTTACTCCACTCGCTTTTAAAGCTTTTTCACCTGCAAAAAATGTTTTATGATCATCACCAAGATCAGAACCTGCCATTCTTTGATGTTTTACACAAGACACGCTTTTACGAATCTCTTGTCGCTGTACACCTTTAACATAAGCTAACATACCTTCTTCTCCAAAATACCCTTCAGTTAAATCGTTCATATGAAGTGCTGTAGTATGATACGTTGGTAAGGTAATTAAGTGATGAAAAATACCAGCTTCTCTAGCTCCATCTATTTGAAACGTTTTAATTTTCTCATCCGCTCTATGACATAATTCTGAATGATCGTATTCTGCATCCATTAAATTATTTCTATCGTAAGCCGTCATATTTTCACCTTCTGCAAGCATTTCATCAAAGACCTGATTACGGAAGTTTAAAGTCCAGTTAAACGATGGTGAATTATTATAAACCAATTTAGCATTTGGCACCACTTCTCTAATTCGGTTTACCATGTGTGCAATCTGCTTTACATTTGGTGTTGGCGTTTCAATCCACAATAAATCTGCACCATTTTGAAGACTTGTTACACAATCTAAAACAACACGATCAATATTAGAGCCCTCTTTAAACTTATACAAACCATTTGCTAGTCTAATTGGACGTACTAATTTACCATCACGCTTCAATAAAACATCGTCTTCTTTAGCGTTTACTATCTCCACTTCTTCTGCATCAACAAACGCTAAATATTGCGAAGCTAAATCTCCTGGTTCTTGGCTTACTGGTAGTTTTTGAGTTAATCCTGCTCCTTCAGAATCTGTTCTTGCCACTATAATACCATCTTCTACACCTAACTCTAAAAAAGCATATCTCACCGCATTTAATTTTGCAATAAAATCTTCATGAGGCACAGTAACTTTCCCATCTTGATGCCCACATTGCTTCGCATCAGATACTTGGTTTTCAATTTGAATAGCACAAGCTCCAGCCTGAATCATCTTTTTTGCTAGCAAATACGTCGCTTCTTCATTTCCAAAACCTGCATCAATGTCTGCAATAATTGGAACAATATGTGTTTCAAAATTATCTATTTGATCTTGCACATCTTCTCCGCTCTCTTTCCTTCTAAACAAATCATTTAATTCAATAGCATCTGCTTGGCGTAAGAAATCATAAATCTCTTCAATAAGTCCTGAAACAGCAGTTTTCTCATGCATAGACTGATCTGGTAAAGGTCCAAATTCTGAACGCAATGCAGCAACCATCCAACCTGAAAGGTACAAATAGCGCTTTTGTGTTGTTTTGTGATGCTTTTTTACTGCAATCATTTTTTGCTGCGCCACAAATCCATGCCAGCAACCTAAAGATTGTGTGTATTTTGATGTATCTGCATCGTACTCAGCCATATCTTTTCGCATAATCGCTGCTGTGTATTTTGCAATATCTAACCCTGTTCTAAATTGATTTTGAGCAACCATTCTAGCTGCACTTTCCGGATTAATGGCATCCCAAGTTTGCCCGTACTTTTCTTTAAGATCTCTTACCGTTTGTAATGCTGAACGATAGTTAGTTTGTGCTAAATTTTTCATAATTTTGTTTTGATTATTAATGTTTATTCCAAATTTTGATAATTAGGTCTCGTTAACTATTCCAGTAGTTGCGAGACATTTTTTTTTTAAATATATTGATATGCTGAAAGTGTTAAAAACTCTTCAAATTCTTCTTGAGTCACTAAACGTTTAAAAAGTGCAATAGCTTCTGAAAACTTGGTACTTTTAATATGGTCCTCGCCTACTTCTGTGATTAATTTTTCAACTTCATCATCAAACAAAGTGTCAAACAATTCTTTATTAAAAGTTCTTCCATCTTCTAAGAACACTTCGTTTTTCAACCATTGCCAAACTTGAGTTCTAGATATTTCTGCTGTTGCAGCATCTTCCATTAAATTATAAAGCGCCACGGCACCATAACCTCTTAACCAAGCTTCGAGATATAGAATACCGACATTAATGTTTTTTCTAATACCAGTTTCCGTAATCGTACCTTGTGGTAGTTCTACTAAATCCGCCTCAGTAACCACAACATCTTCGCGTTTATTAAAAATTTGATTTGGTGTTGGCATATATCTATCAAATTCTTTCATAGCAACTTCAACTAAAGCAGGGTGTGCCACCCAAGTACCATCGTGTCCATTTTTTGCTTCACGTTCTTTATCTATTCTTACTTTTTCGAGCGCAGCTTTATTGGCTTCTGGATTATTTTTAATTGGAATTTGAGCCGCCATACCTCCCATAGCATGAATACCTCGCTTATGACAACGTTGAATCACTAAGTTAGAATAAGCTGCCATAAACGGTGTTGCCATTGTAACCTGATCACGGTTTGGCACTATAAATCCATCGTGATTTCTGAATTTCTTAATGTATGAAAAGATATAATCCCATCGTCCGCAGTTTAAACCTACAATGTGTTCTTTCAACTCAAAAATAAATTCATCTAATTGAAAACTTGCTGTTATCGTTTCTACAAGTAAAGTAGCTTTAAATGTTCCGTTTGGAACATCTAAATAATCTTGAGCGAACTCAAAAACAGCATTCCACCAACGGGCTTCCAAATAGTGTTCTAATTTTGGTAAATAGAAATATGGAGCAGAATTATTAGCCATTAATACTTTGGTATTGTGAAATACATACAATCCAAAATCAAATAAACTCCCAGACATTTCTTGGCCATTAACTAATAGATGACGTTCGTTTAAATGCAATCCTCTAGGTCTTACTATTAGCACCGCCGTTTTATCATTAAGCTTATAGTGTTTTCCTCGCGCTTCGTCAATTAACTCAATAGTTCGATTGTTAGCATCTTTTAAATTTTGCTGTCCCTCTAAAGTATTTTTCCAACTTGGAGCATTGCTATCTTCAAAATCTGCCATAAAGGTTTTTGCACCGGAATTTAATGCGTTAATAACCATTTTTCGATCCACAGGCCCTGTAATCTCTACTCTACGATCTAATAAATCTTTCGGAATGTCTGACGCTAACCAATCGCCTTCTCTAATCGCTTTTGTTTCTTCAGGAAAAGAGGGAAACCCACCTTTATCAAACAGAGTTTGCTCTTTTTCTCTCCGCTTTAACAATTCTAAACGCGGTGTGTTAAATTTTTCTTGTAATGCTGAAAGAAAACTCAAAGCTTCTTCAGTTAAAAGTTCTGGATAGAAATGAGTTACCTCTGGTACAAATTTCATTGTTTGTTGTGTTGTTATTTCCATACTGATATATTTTGATGAAACAATGTTACAATCTATTTTTCTAAAAAACAAGCGAACGTTCGCTAAATATTTTTATTCGCTAAAAAATTATATTCGCAAATAGTAGTATATTTGTCACTATGGAACAAGAGTACATTAAATTAATTTTTGGCTTAAAACTGAAGCAAATCCGTACAGACAAAGAGCTATCGCTATTTGGATTATCTAAATTATCGGGACTTTCAAAATCGTATTTAAACGAGATTGAAAAAGGAAAAAAATATCCTAAGCCAGATAAAATTGCCGCTTTATCAGAACATTTAGATGTACCATACGATGAAATGGTATCTTTAAAGCTTGATAAAAACTTAGCTCCTATTGGTGAGATTTTACAATCTAAATTACTAAAAGAAATTCCCTTAGAGCTATTCGGAATTCAAGAAAGTACTATGATTGATATTATTTCTAATGCACCTTCAAAGGTTACAGCATTTATAAGTACTATCATTGAAATTGCTAAAAATTACAGCTTTAGTAAAGAAAGTTTCTATTTAGCTTCTGTTAGGTCTTTTCAGGAAGCCAACAATAACTATTTTGACCATTTAGAGCAGGCCGTTATTTCATTCTCAAAAACATATCAAGTTGATTTAACACAACCTCTTAATTCTAAAGAACTCGAAGAAATTTTAATCGAAGAATACGGTTATACAATTAACAAATCTGAATTAGAGTCGCACACAGCACTAGACAATTTACGTTCTATATTTATTCCTAAAACCAAAACATTATTATTAGCTAAACACATAGATGATGCTCAAAAAACATTTATTTACGCTAAAGAAATCGCCTATAACTATTTAAAAATTAGCGAGCGACTTTATACGTTTTCTTGGATTAAATTTGAAAATTTTGACCAGGTGCTTAATAATTTCTACGCCTCATATTTTGCTGGTGCTTTAATTATTCCAAGAACACGATTAGTTGCCGATTTAAAATTATTATTTTCTAAAAAATCCTTTAAGAACAGAGATTTTGAGCGCATTTTAAACAACTACAATGCCTCTCCAGAATCAATATACCAAAGATTAACCAATATTTTACCTAAAGATTTTAACCTTAAAAGCTTGTTCTTTTTAAGATTTTCTTACAAAAAAAATAGCGATAATTACATATTAAATAAAGAGCTACACCTCTCTAAACAGCAATCTCCTCATGCCAATGAGACCAACGAACATTATTGCAGACGATGGGTTTCTCTAAAAGTATTAAAAGACATAAGCAAAACCAATAACACTCACGAATTTGACATCCAAATTTCTAATTATCCGAATGAAGGAAAAAGTTATTTAGTCCTATCTTCTGCTACAGCAGACCCTTTTATTTCAGACAGCTACAGAAGTGTTACAATTGGCATTCAAATTAACAATCAGTACAAAAAAAGAATTGCTTTTTCCAAAAGCAAATCTATACCTTCAGCAGAAGTTGGTGTTACTTGCGAACGTTGTACTATAAGTAACTGTGAAGTAAGACAAGTAGAACCAATAGTTGTTTTATCAAAACTGAAAGATGAGAAAATTGCACATGTTGTAAATGAATTACAAGAAAAGTTTAGCACATTATAGAAGCTTATTAAACAAAAAAGCACAAACTGCATGATTAATTGCAATTTGTGCTTTTCCCCACAAGTCAAAGACTCGTTAACTATTTTATCTCTTTAAGTGCATTATCAATTAATGTACGTAAATGCTGCTTATGAGCTTTACTAGATACATTACCACTTGGTGCAGCCATAGTTCTAATTTGCTTTAAGTTGTATAATGCCATTGACTTAGCATTATTTGTAAAACGACTACTTTGCTTACCTGTAAGCATATCTATAAGCCTATTAGTATAAGATATTTGTAAATTTTGTCTAAACGAATTTACGTTACCGTAAATATCTGCTTTAAAAATAGCACTATTTAGATCTGACATATATTTAGACAAGGTGTACTTATTACCATACAATTCACTATCTGTAATTCTCTGCAAGGTATTAGGATGTAAAATATGACTTAATACATTCTGTTGGTATGTTAATACTTGCTGGTGAATTTTTGGATCTTCTGGTCCTCTAAAAAAATTATAACCTCGACGCTGCATTGCTAAATAACTATACAAATCATTTGGCGCACTAAAGGCATCTGGTGCAAACGCATATTTAGATAAAGCTGTCATTGCTCTTTTTTGATCTTCTAAACTAACTGGTGTATAAGGTTGCGCAGCTCCTTTTTGTCCCACCATTGCTCTATCGACATATACACCACCAATAAACCTAGAAATTACATTTGCCGCTACTGCACGTTGACCACTTAATAAATAATAAGCACGTCTTAATTCTTGATAAGACTCACCTGTTTTAGAAAATTTAGTTTTAACATGACTCATCATACTATCCACCAACTTAATTCTATCTATAGAATACCCAATTTGATCGTTAGACAAATCTCCAATCATTACTCTAGGATCGATTGCTTTTCCTGGTGCGCGCATATCATCAGCATCATTACCAAATATTAATTCTGGCTCTGTAGATCTATTAAGTAAAGCTATTTTTTCTGCTTCAGACTGAAAAGGTGTGTATCCAAATTGAATTGCCCAAACATCATAAGGACCAACAGATGTATCGTAATATTGACCTTGTTTAGCTCTATTATTTGTAAGATTAATACCTGCATAATCCATTACAGAACCTGTTAAACATTTACCTTCAATAAATTCCTTATCAGCTAATTCTTCAGGTGAAAACAACTGACTGGCTTTCATGTTGTGGTTAAGCCCTAAGGTATGCCCAACCTCATGCATAATTAAAGCTAACATAGCTTCCTTTTTCATACGAGCCATTTCTAAATCTGAACCTCCTGAAGCCTCAACTACAGCTTGTCCAAACATGGTGTTTTCGTGCATTACATGACCAAAAGAACATAATACTTTATTCTTTTTTAAATAATCTGATGCATTAAATTCTGCGTCAGCTTTTGCCAAATCAAATAACTGATCATAAAATACTCTATTTGTAAAATGCACATATTCTAACATAATATCTGCACCAATTATTTCTCCAGTTTTTGGGTTTACAAAACTTGGTCCATAACCTCCAAATGGTGGATTTGGTGAAGATGTCCAACGCAATACATTATAATTAATATCTCCAGCATCCCAATCTGCATCATCTGGCTGTAATTTCACAACCATAGCATTTTTAAATCCCGCTTTTTCAAACGCTTTATTCCATTCTAAAACACCTTGTTTAATTGTCTCTCTCCACTCTATAGGTGTAGAGTTTTCCATCCACCAAGTAATTGGTTTTACCGGTTCTGAAATCGCAGCATTTGGATCTTTTTTAACTAAATTCCATCGGTGTACCAAATCTTTATATGGAGCAGAGTTAGTCGCTGTTTGGTCATTAACCTCAGTGGTAAAATAACCAACTCTAGGATCATCAAAACGAGGAGTATAATCATTATCTGGCATAGCAATTAAACTATGAAACACCTTAATGCTTACATTTCTACCATCAGTAACCGCTTGAGACCCTCCATTTAATACTGAAGGGTTTGAATAAACATATTCTACTTCAAGATTTGTATTATCATCATAGTTTTTAATACTATTAATTTTTGTTTTTGTCTTATCAAGATTACCAAGTGTAAAAGCCATAGGACTTGAACCTGGGAAACGAGGCGGCTTTATTTGAGCAAAAGTTTCTCTTAAAAACAAACCATCTGCTTTTATTAAGTATAACCCTTCTTTTTTATCATAGGCTTCTATCTTTACAGTTGCCATAATGCCTTCACTTGTGTTAGCATCTTTAGATTTAGAAATAGCATTTTCTGGATCGAAATAGAAGGACGTATTTTGAGATACAAATTCAATTTTATCATAAAACTTTTTTACTTTAAAAACTTTTGAACCTCCATAAGCTCCTCTAAACCTTCCTGCATCAACAACACCATTGGAAACTTGATTAAAATGAATATAATCTTTATCCAGATGCTCGTCACTAATTACCATTTGCAAAGCACCCGTAATAGTATCCCTATACATTGTAAAAAGGCCTTCTATTTTTTTACTTGACTTAGTAAGGTCTTTTATTGACTTTTCTTTTGATTTAGGCTTTGCAGCAGGAACTTCGGTTTTACTTTTTTTGTTTTTCTTTTTACGCTGGGCTTCTAGATTTTGAGGTGCCATAAAAGCAAACACAACAAATGCTAGAGACAAGAGTCTTAAAACATTTCGTTTTTTGATATTCATAATGATTAATTATTTATTAGTATAAATTTGATGACACACAAGATAAGGAATATCTTTCTAATAGTTTTAAAAACCTCAGAACTCTAATTTACAGAGGATTTACTTCGTTTTTATAGCTAATAAAACAAAAAATACGTGCTTTAACTACACAAAGATTAGAGCGTAAACTAAAATATAAGTTCCAAATTATGTTAGCTCAGAAAAAAAAGGAGTGTTGTTTTGAAAATGCTAATGCATCAAAACTAGAAACAACAACATTTGCTAAGGTATAGTCCTGACCAGAAGAGTGTTTACTTTTAAAGCCTGCACAAAAAATACCTGCAGCATAAGCCGCTTTTATGCCATTTGTTGAATCTTCAATAACCATACATTCTGACTTATCAAAACCTGTATGCGCTGCTGCTTTTATAAAAATTTCGGGATGTGGTTTTGATTTTTCTAAATCGGCTCCACTGAATTTCCCTATAAAAAACGGATTCAAATTAAAACGATTAAAAATACGTTCTATATTTGGCATAGAAGCAGACGATGCAACAACTAGCTTTACACCATTGGCATGATAATCTTTTATGCATTCTAAAACCCCTTCTATTAAGGTTAAATCTGAATCATTTTCGAATAAATACTTAAAATGTTTTCGTTTGATATTTACTAAATGTTCTGGCTGTTTATCTAAATTAAAATGATCGACTAAACGGTTACATATATTAATGGTAGATTGTCCTGTAAAAGACTCGTAAAGCGTATCATCGACTTCAACATTTACATCTTTAAACATTTGATAGTAAGCTTTGCGATGTAAAGGCTCTGTGTCTACAATAACACCATCCATATCAAATAAAACAGCTTTAAGCATAGGTTTTCTTGTTTTTCGCTAAATTAGAAAAGTATTTTTTAAAACCAACTCTTAAACACCAATAAGCAACACCATTTTTTTAAATAAAACCGACAAAACCCAAAGCTTTATAATGAACTAAAATTACTGTTTGATTATTTCAATTTAAAAAATGCTTAGTTTTACAATCTTATAGTATTTCAATTATGGCGAAAAAAGGAAAAGAAAAAAACACCAATAACAAAGCCAAGCACAGCAAACTTATTGCTCAAAAAAAGAACAAAATCAAATCTAAATCAGAGGAACGAAAAGCGCGTTTAAAAGCGATAGTTGCACTTGCAAAAACAACTAAGAGTACCGAGTGATCTTTTTTATATTCTAAAAAAAAAAAACTTCAACACGCTAAATAACTTTAGCTCAACCATTCCACATATTAGATTTGATTTTGAAATTTAACTATACTTATTTCACATTATCAATAATATGTTGAACAACCTCAGGATTTAAAAGTGTACTTGTATCTCCCAACTGATCAATTTCATTTGCTGCAATTTTTCTTAAAATTCTACGCATAATTTTACCAGACCTTGTTTTAGGTAAGCCTTCTGTAAACTGAACTTTATCGAGTTTAGCAATTGGTCCAATTCGATCTGTAATCAGTTGATTAATTTCCATTCTTAAGTTATCATGGTTTCTGCTTTCTCCAACATCTTTCAACGTAACATAACCATATAAAGCATTACCTTTAATATCATGTGGGAATCCTACAATTGCAGATTCGGAAACTGCTGGGTGCTCATTAATGGCATCTTCTATTGGAGCAGTTCCTAAATTATGTCCAGAAACGATAATTACATCATCTACACGACCAGTAATTCTGTAATAACCAACCTCATCTCTTAGCGCACCATCACCTGTAAAATATTTATTATCGTAGGCAGAAAAATACGTATCCTTATAGCGTTGATGATTTCCCCATATCGTTCTTGCCATTGCAGGCCATGGAAATTTAATACACAAACGACCTTCGACTTGGTTGCCTTTTATTTCTTCACCATTTTCGTCCATTAACGCTGGTTGAATACCTATAAATGGTAAGGTTGCATAAGTTGGTTTTGTTGGTGTAGAAAACGGAATTGGTGTAATCATAATACCTCCTGTTTCAGTTTGCCACCATGTATCTACAATTGGACTTTTCTTTTTTCCAACATTTTCATCATACCAGTGCCAAGCCTCTTCATTTATAGGTTCTCCAACAGAACCTAATACTTTTAATGACGATAAATCGTATTTTTCTACAAATTCAGCCCCTTGTTTTGCTAAGGCTCTAATTGCCGTTGGAGCGGTGTAAAACTGTGTTACCTTATGCTTTTCAACAATATCCCAAAAGCGTCCGTAATCTGGGTAACTTGGCACTCCTTCAAACATTACAGAAGTGGCTCCATTTGCTAATGGTCCATAAACAATATAGCTATGTCCTGTAATCCAACCAATATCTGCAGTACACCAATACACATCATTATCTCTATATTGGAACACATTTTTAAAGGTGTAAGCTGTATAAACCATATAACCACCAATAGTATGAACCATACCTTTTGGTTTTCCTGTTGAACCAGATGTATATAGAATAAATAAAGGGTCTTCAGCATCCATGACTTCTGCCGCACAATCAGCATAAGCTTCTTCTAAAAGTGGTTCTAACCAAAAATCACGACCTTCTTCCATATTAATTTCTGAATGAATACGTTTAGCAACTAAAACAGACTCTATACCTGGAGTATCCTTTAATGCTTCATCTACAATACCTTTTAAGTCAATAGTTTTAGAACCACGATAAGATCCATCTGAAGTTATAACCATTTTAGCATTACAATCATTAATTCGTGACGAAACAGCTGTAGATGAGAAACCTGCAAAAATAACAGAATGTATAGCACCTATTCTTGCACAGGCTAAAACTGAAATTGCTAATTCCGGAATCATTGGTAAATAAATACAAACAACATCTCCTTTTTTAATTCCTTTATCTTTTAATACGTTGGCAAACTTACAAACCCGCTCATGTAATTGCCTATATGTAATATGCTCTGCTTCTTCTTCTGGATTATTAGGTTCAAATAAAAGCGCTGTTTTATCTCCTTTGGTATGTAAATGTCTATCTAAACAGTTTTCTGTAATGTTAAGTTTTGCATCTTCAAACCACTTAAATTCAGCTTTACTAAAATCATAGCTTAAAACGTTAGACCATTTCTTTTTCCATATAAAATGCTCTTCAGCTATTTCTTCCCAAAATTGTTCTGGATTTCTTACTGATTTTCTATAAACCTGAAAATATTCTTCAAATTGTTTGATGTGATAATTACTCATGTTTTATTAATTTAATAGTATTGATTAGATTTCAAACACCTAATAGACTAGCATGAAAATCTAATTTTTATTAGTTTATGTTATTTATTATGAATTCCAATATTATGTTTTTGATATACTGATTTTATCTCTTCTACTATAGCAACATCATCAATTGTTGATGGTATATTGAATTGTTGTTCATCTGCAATATTTCGCAATAATTTCCGAAGCGTCTTACCACTTCTTGTTTTTGGCAAACGCTCTACAACAAGCACATCTCTAAAAGATGCCACAGCACCTATTTCGCGCCTTACGTCTTGTATAATTTCTTTTTGAACTAAATCTTCAACATAAGTCTTATCAGACTTTAAAACGACCAACCCTAAAGGTTTTTGCCCCTTAATTTCACAATGTACACCAAACACAGCACATTCTGCAACCGATTGGTGAGAAGCTACTATTTCTTCCATTTCTGCTGTTGATAGACGATGACCAGCTACATTAATAATATCATCTACACGACCTGTGATAAATACGTAACCGTCTTCATCTATATAACCACCATCTCCTGAAAAATAATACCCAGGAAAACGATGTAAATAACCAAACTTGAAACGCTCTGGATTTCCCCAAAGATTACTTAAAGTACCTGGAGGTAATGGCAATTTCACTGCTACATAACCTTCGACAGTAGGTTCAACTTCCTCTCCGTCTTCGTTTAAAATTTTAATATCATAACCACAAACAGGTAGGCCTGCCGATCCTGGTTTTATAGGCTGCAAACCTACGCCTACCATATTCGCTAACATTGGCCAGCCACTTTCGGTTTGCCACCAATGATCTATTACAGGAATATTTAATTGTTTTTCTGCCCAAGTTAACGTCGATACATCACATCGCTCACCTGCCAAAAATTGGTATTTTAAGCATGATAAGTCATATTGTCTAAGCATATCTCCCTCAGGATCTTCTTTTTTAATGGCTCTAATTGCTGTTGGTGCTGTAAACATAGCTTTTACATTATGTTCACTAATAACACGCCAAAACGTTGAAGCGTCAGGTGTTTTTATGGGCTTCCCCTCAAAAACGATACTTGTATTTCGATTTAATAAAGGTCCATAAACAATAAAACTGTGACCAACAACCCAACCGACATCACTAGCAGCCCAAAACGTTTCTCCTTCATCTACTCCATAAATATATTTCATTGAAAATTTTAACGCCGTAGCATAACCTCCCGTATCTCTAATAATTCCTTTTGGTGTACCTGTTGTTCCTGAAGTATACAATACATAAGAAGGGTGTATGGACGCTACTGAAACAGCTTCAACAGATGGCGAATCTTCTACTAAAGTTTTATAATCTACATCATAAGCTTTCTTAGGTATTTCGACACCCAATTGTCTATCAAAAACAATAACATGTTCTGGCTTATTTTTAGATTTGTCTATAGCTTCGTCTACAAATGGCTTATAAGGAATAATACGTTTAATTTCTACTCCATTTGATGCTGTAATAATTGCTTTAGGTTTACAATCATCAATACGAATAGCTAACTCATGCGGTGCAAAACCACCAAATACCACAGAGTGAATAACACCAAGTCTTGCACAAGCTAACATTGCATAAGCAGCTTGCGGAATCATAGGCATATAAATAATACAAGTATCTCCTTTTTTAAGGCCTAAATTCTGTAAGCCTCCTGCTAACTTAGAAACTTCGTGGTGCAACTGATTAAAGGTAATGTGCTGTTTTGTATTGGTAACTGGAGAATCATAAATTAGTGCGTTTTGCTCTCCAAAACCATCGTTGATATGCTTATCAATACACAAATAACTTAAATTAAGTTCTCCATCTTCAAACCATTGATTATAGTCGTATTCATCTTTAGACAAAATCGTCTGAGGAGATGTAAACCAATCAATTTCATTGGCTTGATTCTTCCAAAATTGTTCCGGATTATTAATGCTTTCGTTGTAAAAATTTTGGTATTTCATGACTTTACTTTTTTAGAATTAAGCAAGCCAAACCAATTAGGATTAAGCACCTTCAGCTTGATAAGGGCCCAAATAATAACCACAAAGCAAATGCCCACAACTATAGAAAGCATAGGAGTTACATTCGTAATATTTTCGTATTTAAACCTAATAAAAAGCGTAGCTACAACATAGATACTTATAATTATATCTGACGCCAGTGGATTAATGTGAAATTTCATGTCTTTAAATTTTAATTAAACTTAGTTTGTTTGCACACAGAACTAATTTAAAAAAGACCTAAAAGACTGTTTCTTAAGTCACAAGTTCCAATATTTCTGAAACTATTTTTTTTACTGAAAAAGGTTTGGTTAAATATTTATCTGCTCCAAGTTTTAAACCCTTTTCAATATCTGAAGCTTTATTTTTTGCTGTTAAAAACACCACTTTAATGTGCTTTAAACTTTCAGATTCTTTTATATACGATAATGTCTGATAACCATCTACATTAGGCATCATAATATCTAACAAAATGACATCAGGAATATGATGTTTTAATATTTCTAAAGCCTCACTTCCGTCTCTTGCAATAAACACTTCAAATCCTTGTTTTTTAAAAGTGTATTCTAACGACATGACAATATTTGGCTCATCGTCTACAATTAAAATTTTCTTCGTCATACTTTAGGGTTTCAATTTACTTAAAAGGGATTGTAAAAACAAGTGTTGCGCCGTTTTTTATATCTTTTTTTGCCCAAATTTTTCCGTTGTGCTTTTCTACAATTTGCTTTGTTATCGCCAAACCCAAACCACTTCCTTCTGGTTTTCTTGTGTTTTGGTCTTGTGATTGATAAAATTTATCGAAAATATAAAGAAAATCTTCTTCTAAAATTCCTTTACCATTATCTGAAACTGAAATTTCTATAAGTTGATTTCCTAATTTATAATCGACTATAATTTTGCCCGTTTTAGCCTCACAAAACTTGATGGCATTAGACAATAAATTAGTTAACACTTGAAGAATACGATCTTCATCATAACTAAGCATAAAAGAATGCACATTATTATTTACAATTTGAACTTCTTTTTTTGCTGCAATTTGAGAAATACTAGAAATTGCTTTTGCAATTGTTCTCTGAATATCTTGTTCTTGTAAGTCTAGCAATAAGCCTCCTGTTTCTAACTTTTCAAAATCTAAAATATTATTAATTAAGCGTCCTAAACGGTCAGAATCCTGTAGAATATTCTTTAAAAACTGCGCTTTTATCTCTTTGGGCATATCTTCATCATCCATAATAACTTCAGTTGCTGCTCGTATACCTGTTATTGGAGTCTTTAGCTCATGTGCCACAGTGTCTAAAAACTCATCTTTCTGTCTGTCTTTACTAATTAACTCCTCGTTAGCTTCTTTTAATCGGGATGTTAACTGAGATAACTCGTTTGATTTTTCTAAAAGCACTTTATTACTCACAATATTTTCTTTGGATTCTTCCAAAATCTTTAAAACCTCAACCAAACTAATCTGCTCCTCCTTTACCACACTTGCAATTAATATTTTTGCTGAAGCCGAACCAATGCTTCCTGTTAAGAGTTTTTCAGAAAAGTTAATTAAACGCGCATCTGCCAACTGTGTATCTTGTGATAATTCATACTTTGTAAAAAAGATTCTCAGCGCACGTGCCGCTCTTTGCTCTCCTAAAAATCGGGCTAAAACATTTTTAATATCTGTTACATAAGCTTCACCTTTCCATACCAAGGCACTATCTTGAAGATTTGTAAAATTCTTACTATCCACAAACATCTCTGCGTAATTACGCTCTCTATAATTTCCTTTAGACATTAACGAAAACGTTAAATAACAAAATAAATTTAGAGTCATACTCCAGAAGAAAGCATGTGATGGCGGACTTAAAAAATCGATTCCAAATAAAGCATAAGGCTTTAATGCTTCAATTCCCAACAATCCGTATTGGCGAAAATCATCCGTACCAGAATACACTTCTAATGTAAACGGTAACACCAAGGTATATATAGCAATACAAAACCCGACAATCATACCAATAATTGCTCCTTTTGAAGATCCACGATTCCAGTATAAACCAATAAAAAACGATGGTGCCAATTGAGAAATAATCACAAATGAGATTAAACCAATAGAATATAACGATAAGGCTTTTGAAAACAAGACATAAAAGAAATACGCTGTAATAATGATGGTGAAAATAGAAATACGACGAATGGTCTTAATGTATTTGGAATTACGCTCAGGTTGATTTTTAATAAATTTATCTAGAAAACCATATGGAATCACCAAATTATTACTCACCATGGTAGACAAGGCTAATGTTGACACCACTACCATAGAAATCACCGCTGAAAAGCCACCTAAAAACACAAGTGTTGCTAAAAAGGTATTGCCGTGTTCTAAAGGCAATAACAAGGTATAATATTCGGCATTTTCTGTAGAACCAAAAGTGAGCTTTCCTGCCCAAGCAATAAAAATTACGAAGCTATTAAATAACAATAAATACAATGGAAACAACCAAATCGCTTTCTTAAGATGCTTCTCCCTGTTATTTTCCAAAACAGTAACCTGAAATTGTCTTGGCAATAAAAACACAACCATAAACGACAAGGCAATCATAAAAAACCAATTAAAGCCATCTTCCACCTTACCGAGTGTCGTTAAGTCTTTAAAGTTATCTGATACAGAAATTTTTTCATAAATATCAGAAGTGCCATCAAACAAATAAAATGTAATATAAGTCCCGATGATTAGAAAGAAAATCAATTTCAATATAGATTCTAATGCCACAGTAGCGACAATCCCTTTATGTTTTTCAGAGGCATCTGTATTTTGAGTCCCAAAAAATGCTGCAAATATCGCCAGTAATAACGCCACATAAAATGTAGAGTCATCAATAACAACCGTTGAGATATAACTATTATCTCCAGATATAATTTCAAAGGTTTCTGAAACAGCCTTTAACTGTAAAGATATATACGGCAAGGTTCCAAACAAGCAAATTACTGTAACCAAAGCACCCAAAAACCTATTGTTTCCGTAGCGTAAAGAAATAAAATCGGCAATTGATGAAATTTTATGATGTTTTGAAATTCTTATAATTTTCCGAAGCAACACAATCCACAAAGGTGCTGCAATTACAGGACCTATATAAATGGGCAAAAAATGAATTCCCGAATTTGCAGCAATACCAACACTTCCGTAGTATGTCCAAGCAGAGCAGTAAACAGCCAAAGACAATGTATAAACGTATGGGTTATTTACCCACTTACTTTGTCGTTTTTTTTCAGCAAGAAAAGCAATGTAAAACAACACCGCTAAATAAATGATAATAATAAAAACTAAGGAGTAACTATTCATAGTGACGTTTTAAAACGATGTACGAAACCACAATAGATATTACCCAAAACGTAAATAAGGAAAAGTATAATATTGGAATCCCAAATATGGCGCCTTCAATATTAAAAATGAGGACAAAAGGAATATTAAACACAAAAAACAAAGCGATAGATAAAACTACTAATTTTTGTTCGTGACGTTTTTTCATGAATTCGTAATTATAAGCAGAAACAACTAAATATCTACTAATATAAGAAATCAGTATTACAAAAATTGCAATACTGATTCTCTAACTAAATAAAATTAAAATAATGATCTATAAAAGTTTTAGAAACACTATTGTTTTAATGGTCTTGAGCTTCACCAGCTCCAGAAGGTATTCTAATACTTTCAACCATATCTTGAACCTCTTGAGGTGGCGCTACTGATACTCTGGATATCACAACAGAAACTACAAAATTAACGCACATGGCAATAGTTCCGAAACCTTCTGGCGATGTACCAAACCACCAATCTTCACTGGTTCCACCACCAAACATATCGAGCTTAAAGCGCATCATGTAATACATCATCAATGTAATACCAACAACCATACCTGCAATAGCTCCTTCTTTATTCATTCGTTTATCAAAAATGCCTAAAATAATGGCGGGAAAAAAGGAAGCGGCTGCGAGCCCAAAGGCGAGCGCGACGACGGCGGCGACAAACCCTGGCGGATTAATCCCAAAGTAACCTGCAATTAAAATCGCTACAAAAATTGAAATTCTTGCTGCCATTAATTCGCCTTTATCAGAAATATCTGGTCGTAATTGCTTTTTAATTAAATCGTGTGAAACTGATGTTGATATAACTAATAACAATCCTGCAGCAGTTGATAATGCTGCCGCTAATCCACCTGCTGCCACCAAGCCAATAACCCAATTTGGTAAGTTAGCTATTTCAGGATTTGCCAATACCATAATATCTCTATCAACATATAACTCATTTACTTCATCACTATTATTGGTAACGAGACGCTCACCATGCTCACCTCTTGCCTCTGCATATTCTGGTTTACTACTCGACAATGAATTTCCGGCAACATATTGAATTTTACCATCTCCGTTTTTATCAGACCAAGCAATTAAACCTGTATTTTCCCAGTTTTTAAACCATACAGGAATATCTGCATAACGCTTATTACTCACCGTTTCAATTAAATTGGTTCTTGAAAAAACTGCTACAGCAGGAGCTGTGGTATAAAGAATTGCAATTAAGAATAAAGCATATCCAGCAGATTTACGAGCATCTTTTACTTTAGGCACTGTGAAAAAGCGAACAATAACGTGTGGTAAACCTGCAGTACCAGCCATTAATGCTAAGGTAATTGCAAAAACATCCCATGTACTTTTAGTGCCACTTGTATATTCATGAAACCCCAATTCGGTATGTAATGTATCTAGTTTATCTAATAGAAAGGCGCCACCTTCTACTTTACCTCCCATTCCTATTTGAGGAATAATATTTCCTGTCATTTGAAATGAAATGAAGAATGCTGGTACCATAAAAGCAAAAATCAATACGCAATATTGAGCTACTTGTGTATATGTAATACCTTTCATACCTCCCAATAAAGCGAATATCAAAACGACTGTCATCCCAATAAGAACACCTAAGGTAATATCTACTTGTAAAAATTGAGAAAAGACAATTCCAACTCCACGCATTTGACCTGCTACATAAGTAAATGATACAATTAAAGCACAAATTACAGCAACAGTCCTTGCCGTGTTAGAATAATACCTATCTCCAATGAAATCAGGCACAGTAAACTTTCCAAACTTTCGAAGGTAAGGCGCCAAAAGCAATGCTAACAACACATAACCTCCTGT
Organism: Winogradskyella damuponensis; assembly: GCF_039538385.1. Lineage (NCBI taxonomy): Bacteria > Pseudomonadati > Bacteroidota > Flavobacteriia > Flavobacteriales > Flavobacteriaceae > Winogradskyella > Winogradskyella damuponensis. The sequence goes on from NZ_BAABCB010000018.1 coordinate 443,787, forward strand.
CCATCCCATAAGATAAACAGATCCATCATAACCTGCGAATGAAATAATACCCGCCATACTTATAAAAGAGGCCGCACTCATCCAATCTGCAGCAGTTGCCATACCATTTGCCAATGGTGATACTCCTCCACCTGCAACATAAAATTCTTTTGTTGAGCCTGCTCTTGCCCATATTGCGATTCCGAAATACAGCGCAAAAGTAATGCCGACCAATAACCATGTCCATGTTTGTACACTCATAATATTTTTATTTAATGTTGTTTGTTATGGCTTACTCGTCGAAACCGTATTTTTTATCTAGTTTGTTCATTAGTCTTACGTATACGAATATTAATACCACGAATACATATATAGAGCCTTGTTGAGCAAACCAAAACCCGAGTTTGAAACCTCCAAGTTTAAACTGGTTTAACTCTTCTCTTAAAAGAATGCCACATCCAAAGGACACCACAAACCATATGGTTAGAAGTATAAATAAATACTTCACATTTTCTTTCCAGTACGCTGTTGCGTGTTTCTGCTTATCACTCATAGTTTTTTCGTTTTATAGATAAATCATAGCTTGAAGTGAAATCGTATTTGCATCCATTTCACCAAAACTCTGATTCATGTATTCTAATGTTAATTTTGAATTGTGTCCACTCATATACGCATTGATTCCTACACCTAAGGTAGACCTGTTATCATCAATAGCATCATAACTATGAGTTCCGTAACTGAGGTAAGGTTGAAATCTTGTCTTTAGTTTGTCTCCATTTAAAACATAACCAACATGACCATAGAGCATACTTCCTGTTCCGTAAACTTTGTATAAATAATTTTTTCCGTAATTGTTATTCTGATAAACCGCATAAGCTGTAATAGCACTTCCGTTTTCACCAATTGGTGCATCGTAAAAAGCATCTACTGCAAATATGGATACATCTTCTCCAACAATAGCTGTACCTGTATTTATCACAGCACCTTTAGGATGTAGAAAGAAACCAGCACCAATATTGAATACTTTTTTCTCACCTAAATAAGTTCCAACTTTGTAAGGTAAAAAGTTAGACTCTTGATCTAAAAAATGGTAATCAAAATAACCAGCGTAAGTTTTTCCTGCTGCTTTAGATCCAAGACTAGAACGTCCGTTATAAACCGCAGCACCATCAACAACAGCTGTTTGAGTATCTAATGAAGCCACAGAAGCATCATTAATAGCTACTCGATATTGCAGCTTATTGAAACTTCCTTTCATAAAGACTCCTATATGTCTCGCAAATTGGTCTGATAAACCAAGAGTTGCCCATGACTGACGATTGTTATCTAGCGTCATGATATTTAGCGTACTCTGATTGTTTAGTCTTGAAATTCCATTAAAATAATGTAAACCACCACCTACAATATGATTTTTACCTAAACTGTATTGTGCCCAAACATCGTGAAAGAAAAGCTGAGAGCCGTCACCTTCACCGGTTGGACTTAAGGTAGTGCTCGTTAAACTGTTTAATCCAAAATGTGTAAGAATTAAAAAGTCTTTGTTGATTTGAGCAAACATTAAAACCCTAGCGCGACGTAAATTGAAGTTTAACTTACTGTTTTCATTACCATTACCATCAAAAGTTTTATCGGTATTGTAATTGGCTTGAACTTGCGCCCAAGAAATTAATCGGAGATATTTTGAGCCATCTTCGTTGAATTTAAATTTAAGGCCACCCGAATAATCAGGTGAACCTTGGGCAATCATAAATTGAAAGAACATTATAAACAGTCCTATCAACAAAAAAGTTGATTTCTTCATGGTTTAAAAAAGATTAGTTAGTACTTAAATTAATTCTGTGTGCCCTACTAAGCTCTTAAAAACATCTGTTTAATTAATAATTTATATACTTATTTGCTAATTTGATATATTAATCCTTAAAACGCTCCCATTTAATGAGCATAAATTTATCTCCCAACTCAGTCACAACAACACCTGCACCTTTTATATTTTCAGTTTCTAAAAAATACTTACCAAGTTCACTAGCATTTAAAATCCTATATGTTGGATGATAGTTTGTATTATATGGGCGCTTAATATTGTATTTTTTCACCCAATTCATCACACTTACATGCGAAACCCCAAGAATCCTTTCAATTTCTCTATAAGTAAGACCTTCTAAGTAAAGCTGCAATGACTTATTAACGTAATAGTCGTCTATCTTCTTACCTATTTTATTAACCGTAAAATAATAGTTGCATTTTTTACATCTATACCGCTGTCTTTTATTGACAATCCCGCTTTTAACGTACTGATCGCTACTACAATTTGGACATAAATCTATAGTCATATATATTTATTTAGCATAAATATACCAAATTAGCAATAAAAATAATTAGGAATAGTTAAAATATTTCATTTTTATTAAAAACAAACCCTAAAACTTATCATATTAGCTGTAATTTGAAATAAAATTATGAAAACACAAAAAGCCCATATACATAGTATATGGACTCTTTAGATATATATTCTTGAAGTTATTCGTCTTTCATATTAAAGTAAGCGTTCTCTTCTTCGGTTAGTAATCGCGAATGAATTAAAAACCTGAGTCCCAAAGGAATCTCTAACGAAAAACTCGCTCCTCTACCTTCCGTAACGTCTACAGTTAAGTGGGTATGTTTCCAATATTCAAACTGATCTTGATTCATATAAAAACTAACCCCTTCAACTTCACCTAAACGTATATCACTTTCATCTAGATACATGTCTCCTTTTTCAAAAATCATTGGCGCAGAGCCATCACAACAACCTCCACTTTGATGAAAGATTAATTCACCATGTTTCGCTTTTAATTGTCTTACAACCTCTGCAGCTTTATCTGTTATTTCTACTCGTTTCATAATTTATGGTATAAAAAAAAGGCTGAATTACATCTATTAATCCAGCCTTAATCAGCTATTAATTAACTTCTAAAAGAAGCCTAATTTGTTCTTATCGTAAGAAATTAACATGTTCTTGGTTTGTCTGTAATGACTCATCATCATTAAATGATTCTCTCTACCAAACCCAGATTTCTTATAGCCTCCAAATGGTGCATGAGCAGGATAAGCATGATAACAGTTTACCCAAACACGACCTGCTTTAATCGCTCTTGGTATTTGGTATAATTGGTGAGCATCACGTGTCCAAACTCCAGCTCCTAAGCCATAAAGCGTATCATTTGCAATTTCTATAGCTTCAGCTTCATCTTTAAACTTTGTCACACACACCACTGGACCAAAAATTTCTTCTTGAAATACACGCATTTTATTGTGACCTTCTAAAATTGTAGGCTTAATATAATAACCGTTAGCCAAATCACCTTCTAATTTATTAGCTTCTCCACCTGTTAAAACTTTAGCCCCTTCTTCTCTTCCAATTTCAAAATAAGATTGTATTTTTTCATATTGATCATTAGACGCTTGTGCTCCAACCATAGAATTCACATCATAAGGACTTGTTTGCACAATAGCCTCTGTTCTTGCTACAACACGCTCCATAAACGCATCATAAATATCTTCTTGCACTAAAATTCTAGAAGGACACGTACAAACTTCACCCTGATTAAAGGCAAACAAAACAGCTCCTTCAATAGCTTTATCTAAAAAGGCATCATCTTCATCCATTACACTATTAAAGAATACATTTGGGGACTTTCCACCTAATTCCATGGTCACTGGATTTAAGTTTTTAGAAGCATATTGCATAATTAACTGTCCAGTTGTAGTTTCTCCTGTAAAAGCCACTTTATCCACTTTAGAACTCGACGCTAAAGGCTTTCCGGCTTCTGGTCCAAAACCATGAACAATATTTAATACACCTGGAGGAAACACATCTGCAATTTTCTCCATTAACAATGTTGCAGATGATGGAGTTTGTTCTGCAGGTTTTAAAACCACACAGTTACCAGTTGCTAAAGCAGGAGGTAATTTCCACGATAACATTAATAAAGGAAAGTTCCATGGAATAATTTGACCAACCACACCTAAGGGCTCTTTAATATTCATAGACAAAGTGTTCTGATCTAATTCTGTAGCACTGCCTTCTTCTGACCTAATACATGCTGCAAAATAACGCCAATGATCTACAGATAAAGGGATATCGGCATTTAAGGTTTCACGAATTGGCTTACCATTATCACAAGTTTCAACAACAGCGAATTCTTCTAAATTAGCTTCAATAATATCTGCTACTTTATTTAAAAGCGTAGCACGTTCTGTTGCTGAGGTATTTCCCCAAGCCTCTTTAGCTGCATTTGCTGCATCAACAGCATTTTCTATATCTTCCTTTTGCGATCTAGGATATTTTGCAATTAATGTGCCATCTACAGGAGAGGTGTTTTCAAAATATTCTCCACCTACGGGTGGCACAAATTTTCCATTAATAAAATTGAAATACTTTTCTTTAAATTGTGGTTTAGAATAACTCATACCTTAACGTGTTTATTTATTAGTTTATAATTTTAATAGCCAAAAAACTGACTATTTAATAATTTTGATAAAGTTATTTTATCATATTCCAAATAACTTGAACATATTTATTATATTTTTGAACATATCTATTATTAACAATTTTTAAGACTATTTTTTTGTAATATTGAATATGAGCAACTTATTATCTCAACATAAAAGCCATAGAAAACTAACTACTTTAGTAGAGAATAGAACGACTTATAATGCTGAATACGCAGAGCTTAATATTTATGAAACACATGCTATAGCAGAAAAAGTATCATTAAAATTTGACTTCCCTATTATTGCAAGTATGCTCACCGGAAAAAAAGTAATGCACCTAGAAGGTTTTGATGCTTTTGATTTTTTCCCTGGAGAATCTGTTGTAATGCCAACTAATAAGGAAATGATCATTGATTTCCCTATCGCAACTAAAAACAAACCAACCCAATGCTTAGCTCTAGGAATTGATGCCTTTAAAATAGAAGAAGTTGTAGGAAAATTTAATCACAATGTGGCTATTGAAAATGAAAACAATAATTGGGATTTAGACGAATCTGCATCACACCTTATAAATAATGTTGATGTCAACCATTTAATAGAACGACTAACTTACACATTTACAAACACTAATAAATCCAAAGATGTCTTATTAGATTTAATGATTCAAGAATTAATTATAAGATTACTTCAAACCAAAGCCAAATCTCTAATTACTAATGACACTCATATTTTTACAGATACTAGAATCGGGACTGTCATTAAATTCATTAAAGAAAATTTAACCAATAAGGACATCTCAGTAGACCAATTAGCAGAGAAAGCTTATATGAGCACCTCTCATTTTCACAAACAGTTTAAAAATACTTTAGGCATCTCTCCCATTGATTATATCAATTCAGAAAAAATTAAATTTTCTAAAAAACTCATCAAAACATCTCAGAATTTAAGAATGTCTGAAATTGCATTTAAATCGGGATTTAACAACACCAGTTACTTTAACCGACAATTTAAAAAAATGGAAATGATGACACCTCATCAGTTTAAAGCATCTATAAGTAAATAGATCATCTATTTTAATTTTAGCAAACATTATCACATATTAAGGCAATTATCTTTTTATTTCTAGCATGGTTAATTATATTAGCATTCTAGACACCCCTTTTACATGATCAAAAAACTACTTGCCTGCGCTTCTATCCTCTTGTTTATTTCCATATCCCATAGCCAACGAAAAATAGAACCAGACGCTTCCGATATTGCTAAAGCCAAAGCTCTTAAAGAAAAATTTGACCACAAAGACGACGAGATAGCACTCGAAGAAAGTACTGATTATGTCACCTTTGATTTTGATAGCAGAAACAAAAAAGTAACGGTTAATCATGATTTAAAAGAAAAAATGATAAACATGATTTCTCGTGCTGATATTCAGAAGTATTCTTTTTATAATGACCAATCTACAATAGAAGAATTCGAAATCTTATATAAAAATAACAAAAGTGCTGGTTTTTATATTAAAGATGAAGCCTCTATAAGTAGCGATTTATTTCATGTAGATTCTAGAGTAAAATTTACAAATGTAGATTTTCCGTTGCAAGGATACCGTTACGGCACTCATATTTTAAAGACTTACAAAGACATTAAATATTTTACCAAACTCTATTTTAATGATTCTTATCCGATTGAAAAAAAGGTGATTTCTGTTGAAATTCCCGATTGGTTAAACCTTGAATTAAAAGAATTAAACTTTGAAGGTTATACTATTGAAAAAACCATAACACCCAACTCAAAAAACAAATCTAAAATTTACACTTACACTTTTAAAGATGTACCTGCAATGCATAAAGTTTCAAATGCTCCAGGACCAACTTATGTATATCCTCATTTATTAATCTTAGCAAAATCGTACACCAAAAAAGGTGAAACTCAACCAATATTTAACTCTACTCAAGACCTTTATAATTGGTATAAATCTCTGGTAAACAGTTTAGAAAACGACAATACAGATCTAAAATCTAAAGTTACAGAACTAACCAAAGATGCTAAAACCGACGAAGAAAAAATAAAAAATATTTATTATTGGGTACAAGACAACATTAGGTATATCGCCTTTGAAGATGGTATCGCTGGATTTAAACCAGACGAAGCAGCTAATGTGTTCAACAAAAGATATGGTGACTGTAAAGGCATGGCAAATTTAACCAAGCAAATGCTAATTGAAGCAGGCTTTGATGCTCGACTAACTTGGATTGGCACCAAACATATTGCTTATGATTATTCTACCCCAAATTTATCAGTAGATAATCACATGATTTGTACTTTGTTTAAAGATGATGACATCCTATTTTTAGATGGAACAGAAAAATTTAATGCTCTTGGCGAATACGCCGACCGTATTCAAGGCAAGCAAGTTTTAATTGAAGACAACGATGCCTTTATTTTGAAACACGTACCAACAAGCGATGTTGCTTTTAATAAAGAATTCTACAATTATCAACTCACTTTAGATAACGAAACACTAACTGGTAAAGTAAAAAAGGAATTTAATGGAGAAAGCAGATCTAGTCTCTTATACTACTTTGATCAGTTAAAAACAGATAAAAAAGATGAATTCTTAGAAGCTTATTTAAGTAGCGCTGACAGCAACAGAAAAGTGAGCAACATTACCACATCAGATTTAACTAACAGAGAACTTAACGTTACTATTTCCCATGATCTTACGGTAAAAAATGCCGTTTCAACCTTTGACAACTCTATATACATAGATCTCGATTTGGATAAGGAATTTAGTAATTACGAATTAAAGGAACGTGATGTGGACTTTATATTCAGTTCAAAAAAATATTTGGAATCTACAACAGAATTAAAAATTCCAAATGGCTATAGCGTTACTCACCTTCCAAATGACATTGAGGTGTCAAGTAATAATTACGACTTATCCGTAAGCTTTAAAAATGAAAACAATACGTTGACATACAAAAAACTATTCCAAATTAAGAATGCAAAAATCGAAACTAAGGATTTTGAAGAGTGGAATACATTTATAAAAGATCTCAACACCCTTTACCAAGAACAAATAATCCTTACTAAAAATTAAGGACACCAAAAGCACATGTTTACACCAACGGCATGTAATATTAAAAATTAAATAAATTAAAACACATGAAAATTAAAGGACTAACCGCTTTCCTATTATTTTTTTCTATTTCTATTTTTTCACAAACTAAAGAAGAATTAGCAGCAAAAGACTTTTTTTGGGGAACAAACGACACATATAAAAATGTTACAGAAGTACCCCAAAAATGGACTAACGAATCTGCTGTAATACTATACAAAAACGAAAATTACGATTTCCATAAATTTGGAAAAAACGTAACCTACACAAGCTCTATAAGACAACGTATAAAATTATTAGACAAAGCTGCCGTAGAAGAGTTTTCAGAATTTGCATTTAAAAAACGTTTTAGATCAGATAAAGGTCGTTTTTCATGGAAAGAAAAAGGGAACAATTATATTGGTGTAAAAATTGTAAAACCAAATGGTACTGAAATAGAGATTGATGTTGAAGAAGAATCTGTTGAAGTTGATGGTGAAACCAAAGTTGCTATTGCTAATTTAGAAATAGGAGATATTATTGATTACTATTTTTACCGATTAGAACCCTTTAAAACAACTTATGCTTTTGGATTTAATCCCGTTGAAACTTATTTAGGTGAGGAATATCCTGTCGTAGATTTTAAGCTATTTTTTGAAACTGAAAATGATTTTTTTATCAATTTCAACTCTTTTAATGGAGCGCCAAAGTTAACTGAAATTCCAACAGAAAAACGCAGTATAAGACGTTATGAACTTGTCGCTTCAGATATTGAAAAAATTCAATCTACTCGTTGGTCTTATCCACTTTTAGAATTACCATCTTATAAATTTCAGGTCTATTTTGCAAGATCTGGGAAGTTTGAAGATAGAGCCTTAGCCTTTTTACCAGAAAAAGAAGATATTATTAAAACATCTGTTTCAAAAGACGAAGTTTTAGAACTTTATGACAACCGCTTTAAACCAGACGGAGATGTTGGAGATGTTAAGCGCTTCTTTAAAAAGAAAACCTTTGCAAATGATGCCGAAAAAGTAACTGAAGCTTATTATTTTATGCGTCATTATTACTTAACACGTTTTGTGGAAGCTATGATTGTAAAGGATGCAGAAATCATGAGCTATCCGTTTATGAACTATGGTAATCCTGTGTTTATTCAAAATCAGAAACAATTTGTACGCCATTTCACAGAATTCTTAAAACGTGAAAAAATTAAATATGAAATTGTCGTTGCTAAAAAACGCTATGATGGTAGTATTGACGATTTATTAATTGAAAAAAATGTCAACGTACTTATTAAAGTAAAAACCGCTACCCCTCTTTATGCTGAGCTATTTAGTATACACACTAATATTAATGAGTTTTCACCTTTAATAGAAGGTACTGATGTTTACCTACTTTCTCCAACTAGAAATAGAATTGATGTCATTGAAAAAGGAAAGCTTCCTGTATCAAGACATTTAGATAATGAAACAAAAAAAGATATCACCGTTAGTTTAAATGATGATTTCTCAGGAATGAACCTTACATCTGTAAACAGTTACAAAGGGCATTCTAAAAAAGACGAACAATATGAGCGTTTAATGTTTACGGATTACGTTACCGAAGATTACGCGAAATACGAAACCGCATCATTTATAGAGCTTATTAAACGTAAAAAAGATAAAATTAGATATAAAAAAGAGTTAGATGCTTTAGCCGAAAAAATTAAGGCAAAACAAGTGGAACGCTTTGAAAAAAGTGCCAAGGCAGAGTTTCAAGTTGAAGACATTGAAGATTACACATACGAGATTAATGAGACAGGACGTTACGCTTTAGATTCATACCTAAAGTTTACTGAAAGTTTTAAAATCAAAAATGCATTAATCAAAAAAGCAGGTCCAAACTATATTCTTGAAATAGGAAAACTTATCGGAGGTCAAATAGATCTTGAAGAAAAAGAACGCCAACGTACTTCAAACATATATACGACTAATGCAAGAAGTTTTAATTATAACATTACATTAAACATTCCAGAAGGCTACACTGTTAATGGTTTAGATAAATTAAATAAAACTATTGATAATGAAACTGGAGCTTTTATAAGTAGCGCTAAAGTTGAAGGAAATCAACTTATTATTAGCACTTCTAAACAATACAAGCACAATTTTGAACCTAACACTAATTGGAGCAAAATGATAGCATTTTTAGACGAAGCAAATCAGTTTACTAATGAAAAAATATTACTGAAGAAAAAGTAATTTTTTAGAAACAATTTAAACGACCTCTTATAATTTATCTCCAATTATAAGAGGTTGTTTTTTTAACTCAATTTTTATCTTGTTTTAGTTGACTGATATAACGTTTCAATTCTTTAATTACTCTTGGTGCTAAAAGAATTGTTGCAACCATTGTTGGAATTGCCATTAAAGCAAACACACCATCAATGAGATTAATCATCATACTTAAACTTGTAGTCGCTCCAATAAGAATACTTAAAATATAAAAGTAATTATAATAATGTTTTTTATCGGCTCCAAAAAGAAAGGACATACATTTAGTTCCATAATAAGAATATGAGAATAATGAACTCATACTAAAAACGGCAATACAAATTAGTAATAAGTATTTACCGTAGTTTGGCATTACATCTGCAAAAGCAGAAGCCGTAAGACTAACACCATTATCAGAAGTAGTTTCCCAAACTCCAGTCACCAAAATAGCCAAAGCCGTTAGTGTACATACAATTATTGTATCTATGGCAGGTCCTAGCATTGCCACCAAACCTTCACGTATAGGCTCGTCCGTTTTTGCTGCTCCATGTGCCATTGGCGCTGTACCAATTCCGGCTTCATTAGAGAACGCTCCACGTTTAATACCATGAAGAATTAAAGCTCCTAAAACACCTCCTAAAAAAGTATCATCTTTTGGATAATAATTAGCGGCAAAAGCATCTGTAAATATCAGTTTTAAATAATACAATAGCACATCGCTATGTGCCACAAGAATAACAATAACCAACACAAAATACAAAGCCACCATACTAGGCACTAAACGCGACGCTACGTTTCCAATGCGCTTAATACCACCTAAAATAACTAAAGATGTAATACTTATTAAAACAGCACCTATAATTAGGTTAGATTTCAACCCTACTTCTACTCCATTTGGAATTAATAAAATATCATTTAAGGCTTGCGTCAATTGGTTCACATTAAAAACAGGCAAAGCACCTATAAGACCACAAAAACTAAAAAATATAGCTAAAGGTTTCCAAGATTTACCTAAACCTTCCATAATAAAATACATTGGACCACCTTGAATTTCTCCAGCACTATCCTTACCTCTATACATAATTGCTAAGGTTGATGTAAAAAATTTGGTAGACATACCAACCACTGCGCTAATCCACATCCAAAACACAGCACCAGGTCCGCCTACAGATATGGCTACAGCAACACCTGCAATATTTCCCATACCAACAGTTGCCGACAATGCTGTTGTTAAAGCCTGAAAATGTGAAATTTCACCAGGGTCATTTGGATCATCATATTTTCCGCGAAGCACATTCAAAGCGTGACCTAAATACCGAAAAGGTAAAAAGTGAGACCGTATTAATAAATATAAACCTCCACCAATTAATAAAATAAGCAAAGGCAAACCCCAAGCTAATGATGAAAAGTCACTGAGTAGTTGATTTAAAAATTCCATAGATGATAAATGTAGTAAACGGTTTGAATTTATGGTATAATGTTTACAATTAATTTAACAACAGAAATGTAAGTTACTGATTTTAAAACAGTAAAACACCAACTTTACTTATCAGTGGCTATAGCCCTTTAAAATAAAACAATATCTTAATGCTAAGCGCAAGTCCAAAAAAGTATCACAGTATTTTATTCCAACTCTAAAATAGTACATTTGCATACCAACCAATTTTAACTTGAGCGCAAACCGTTTATATTTTATAGATGCTGTAAGGGCATTCGCTATCTTAATGATGCTACAAGGGCACTTTATAGATACACTGCTAGAAACTTCATACAGAAGCCATAATTATACTGCGTTTAAAGTTTGGGAATACTTTAGAGGAATTACCGCACCTACCTTTTTTACAATTTCGGGACTTATTTTTTCATATTTATTGATACGAGCTAAACAAAACGGAACAATAAAAAAACGTATGCACAAAGGTATAATACGAGGCTTAATGCTAATTAGTATTGGTTATTTGTTGCGTGCACCTATTTTTGAATGGCTAATGGGTAAATTCTCTAATTATTTTTTAGTTATTGACGTACTGCAATGCATTGGCCTATCACTTATACTCATTGTATGCATCTATAAGCTCACCTTAAAAAAAACGTTGCTATTTTCAATCATAATGTTACTTTTAGGTTTGGCCATTTTTATAACAGAACCTTTGTATCGTTATTTAGAATTACCTGAAGTTCCTATATTAATATCAAACTATTTATCTAAGGCTAACGGTTCTATTTTCACCATAATACCTTGGTTTGGTTATGTAGCCTTTGGTGCTTTTATAGCCACATTATTTTATCGCTACGTCGAACGCCCAAAATTTAAAACAGCTATTGTCTCTGGTTTTTTCGTCTTTGGAATTGCACTCATTTTTGGGTCTTCTGAAGTATTAATGAGACTATATTACGCTTTAGACATTTCAATTTTAAAAGAGGTTGCTTATTATAATTATTTGTTTACTCGCCTAGGCAATGTACTAATTCTGTTCTCTTTATTCTATTTAGCAGAAAACTACATCAAACAACCATTAATTCTAAAAATTGGTCAAAAAACGCTATCTATTTATGTTATTCATTTTATCATCATTTATGGTAGTTTTACAGGTCTTGGACTGCATCAACTTATTGGCAAAACTTTAGAACCTTGGCAAGCTGTTATTGGTGCCGTACTATTTCTTTCTGTAGTTTGTTTTATCTCGTTTTATTACGCTAAGACTAATGAATTTGTCTATTCTAATTTGCAGAAAATTATTGATAAAATTAAGAAATATACACGTTAGATTCCTTTAGTTTATTTATTTTTATAATTATAAAAATGGTTAGCAAAATGAAAATTCACCAATTAACAACTCTAATCCTTCTATTAAGCTTTTTCTCTTGTGACAGAATAGCCAACAAAACAAAAGAAGGAATAAACAGAGGTGGTGAAGTTGTTGGAGAAAGTGCCACGGAGTTTTTTGAAGGTGTTTCTGAAGGAGTTGACAAAACATTGGAATGTAAAATTATACTTTCAAATGACTTACAAAAAAACGGCATAAAAACTGGTGCTTACGTTATTGATAGTCAATCTAGCAGCAATAAAAATAAACTCACCTTATATATCATGTTTGATACAGATTTTAACAAGGAAGTTATCGCTAAAGCTTATAACAAATCTGAATTGGAAATCGGTAGAGCAAAAACGACAATACAAGGACAAGAAGGTGATGCTGGTTATTACACGTTTTTGTTTAACAAACAGACTGACATCGGTTTTAGAAATACAATTATCATCGAATAAAGAAGCTCATCTCATTATGGATGACCTTTCTCTTTTATGGCAATTAAATCTCATTCGAATAAAAGAATATAAGCTAAAAGCACTCCGTTTCATTTCATTTGTTTGTAGCCTAAATTTCAATTAGCTTAGCTTTTCTTAAATTACAAGCAAATACTATTTATGGGTTTTACCGACGCTATTACCGCTTTAGTACCATTTTCAGAAGATGAATTAAATGATATCCTAAATCATTTTAAAACGAAAGCTGTCTCTAAAAATGAAATTCTAGTTCATGAAGGTGAGGTATGCAAATACTTATACTTTATAGAACAAGGTATGTGCCGGAGTTATTACCTTAACGAAAATCAAAAAGACATTACGCAATGGTTTTTTTCAAATGGTAAATTTATGTCTAGTGCTGATAGTTTTTTTCAAAAAAAACCTAGCTTATATTACTTAGAAGTTCTTGAAGATTCTGTTTTATATTTCATCTCTAAAGACAACTTAGAAATCTTATTTTCAAAATATCCCAAAATGGAAAAATTGGGCCGACTCGTCATTACCGAAATGTTAAGCAATGTTGTTCATAAACTCAATGCCATTCAATTTCAAACCGCAAGAGAACGCTACGATTATATGCTAGCCGAATTTCCCGATATTGCCTACCAAGTTTCACTAGGTCATATAGCATCTTATTTAGGCATGGCACAAGAAACCTTAAGTCGTATTAGAAACCACGATGCTAGCCATTAAAACCTCATATACACTCACTTTTTGATATAAGTCAAAAATAAATTCCGAATACATTAATATCTTTGTATAGTAATTAAAAGCTATGCAAAATGAACCTAAAAAAAGTCATACTAAATAGTATCATCATTACACTTATTGGCATATCTCCAACGGTCATTTCGGCACAAGAGTTAGACCCAATTTTAAATGATTTAATCCACAAAGGACTTCAAAAAAATCACACTATAAAAAGTAATCGTATTGAATCAGAACAAGCCAAAGTAGATCAACAAATGGCAAAATCTGTTTTCTTACCTAGAATTACCTTTAGCGGAAGCTATACGCGTTTAAATGACGACATTACTTTTGACGATGACACCAAAGCGTTATTAATAGAAACTCAAAAACTTATTATTAAAGATGCTATAGGTCTGCCTTTTAATTCGCCTTTTCCTGAAGATATTCCATTACAGGAAGCCGCCAACTTGCAGGACAAGAATATCCTAAAATCCTCTGTGGACTTAGATTGGGTATTATTCAGTGGTTTTGAAGCTAGCCATGCACTTAAGGCAAGTAAACATAAAGAATCTTCTTTACATTATGTAGGTCTAGCCGAAGCCGATAAAATCGCTTTACAAATTATTGAAACTTACGATAAATTAGCACTTGTAAAAGCCTCAAAAAAAGTTTTAACCACCACAGAAAACTATTTAAATGAGCAAACTTTTTATGTCAAAAAAGCCATTAAAAATGGTTTAGCGACACCAATTAGCAGAAAAAAAATTGAACTCGCCCAACAACAATTAAAAGCTAAACAAATCGATTATGAACATAAAACCACTCTATTAATAGAAGTGCTTCATCAATTAACAGGAGAACCCAAAGCCAACTTGCGATTACTTAGTCCAGAATTACAATTGTTTGCATTTAACGCCGCTTCAGACACAAAAAAACGAAATGAAATTAAGGCCTTAGAAGAAGCTGAAAAAGCCACCAACTATAAGGCAAAAATGGAAAAAAGTAATTTTATACCTAAGGTTGCACTTAAAGGCCATTATGAGTTTATTGAAGATAATCTGTCCTTATTAGATCCCAAATGGTTTATAGGCGCAGGTATTAAATGGCATGTTTTTGATGGTAACTCATCACGATTAAAAAGTAAAAAAACACGACTAGAAAGTGAAAAACTAAAAGAACAGATTGATGATGCCAACGAAAAAATTGCCTTAAGTATTACCAAAGCACAATTAACTTACGAAGCTGCCATTGAAAACACTAAGGTGGTTGAAAAAGAAATTGAATTAGCTCAAGAAACTTATAATTTAGTTAATCAACAATACAAAAATAATTTGGCTTCAATCAATGAGGTTCTCGATGCTTTAAACGATGTAGAAAAAGCCAATTTTAAACTGCAAGAATCATTCTATAATGAGCGAAGAGCTGTTACAGAACTGCTTCATGCTAAAGGTATACTTACATATTAATTCAATAACGCTATACAATGAACACTTATAAAACTTTCATCCTCAGTTTTTTTACACTGTTACTCCTTCAATCGTGTAAGCACGACCCAATTACACCTTTAAGGGGAAAAGTAAAATTTGAAACCATTGCTGTTAGTAGTAAAATACCTGGACGTATTAATGCCATATATGTTGAAGAAGGACAAACGGTAAAAAAAGGAGATACTTTAGCTTTGCTTAATATTCCTGAAGTGAATGCTAAACTACTACAAGCTAATGGTGCAATTACAGCAGCACAAGGCCAATTAAGCATGGCTCATAATGGTGCCACATCCGAACAATTAAATCAGATTGAAGGTCAATTAGAAGCCGGAAAAGCCCAATTAGAGTTTGCACAAGAATCTTACCAAAGGCTACAAAACATGTATCAAGACTCTTTAGTTAGCCAACAGCAATTTGACGAAGTAAAAATGAAATTAAAAATGGCAAAAGCTCAAGTTGCTAGTTTAGAAGCCAAACGCGATGAAGTAAAAAAAGGAACACGAACTGAACAAATAGAACAAGCTAAAGGACAATTAGAGCGAGCACTTGGAGCAAAAGAAGAGGTACTTTCGGCTTCAAATGAACAATATGTCATTGCGCCTGCAACGATGTCTATAGAAACTATTAGTTTAGAAGAAGGCGAATTATTAACGGCTGGATTTACCTTATTCAACGGTTATAAAACAGAAAGTGTGTATTTCAGGTTTACAGTTCCGGAATCAAAAATTTATGATTTTGAAGTCGGAAAACACCTCACCATAATTAACCCATACACTAAAATAGAAACCACAGCTAAAATCGTTGCTATAAAACAATTGGCGCAGTATGCAGACATAACAAGTACAGCACCTCTGTACCAATTATCGGAGTCTATATACGAATTAAAAGTTGTACCAACAGCCGATGTTTCTGAACAAAAGTTTTTCAGTAATGCGACCATGCTCATAAAAAATTAGGTAATGAAAACATTTATAAACTTACTTAAAATTGAGTTTAAACGCATTTTTTCAAATGGTGTTTTACTTGCTATTTTTTTTGGTGCACCTATTGGCTACGGTATTTTATTTGGCTATGTATACCAACAAGCAAAAGTTGTCGATTTACCTGTTGTCATTATAGATCAAGATCAAAGTCCAACAACAGATAAAATTATTGATGCTTTTGAAGATAATGAAGTGTTACTTGTTGTAGATGTACGGTCTTCTGACGTCAATATTATAAACGAAATGCCTGTAGAACAATATGCTGCGGTTATTACCTTACCTTCAGATTTTGAAAAAAATATTCTACAGAAAAATCATCCTGAAGTACGTATTGATCTTAATATGGCTAATATTTTAAATGCCAACACGGCAAGCAAAAATATAAGTTCGGTTTTAATGACATTAAATGCAGGCATAGAAATCGAAGGACTTAAAAAGCAAGGCCTGCATCCTACACAAGCAAAAGCAGCTTATGAAAGCTTTAAAATAAATTTTAACAAGCTCTACAATTCTACAGGGAACTATGTTACGTTTATGCTACCAGGTTTACTAGCTGCAATTATGCAACAGGTTATTTTCCTAGCAATGGCATTGGTGTTTTCTAGAGATTTTGAAGATGGCTACTTTATTACCTTAACAAAAAAAAGCAAGTCTTCATTTTATCATGTTATGTTAAAAGCCACTCCATTTCTTATAATGCTTCCTATAATGTGGTTATTTGTTAGTCTGCTCTTTCCGTATTTTAATATTACAGCAGCTATTTTTAATATCCCAATGCTAATTTTAACCCTATTATTAACACTAGCTTCTATGGGAATTGGTATGCTCTTTTCTATTGCCATACCAAGTCAGCTAAAAGCTACAGAGTTATTAATGGTTATTTCTACACCAGCATTTATACTAAGCGGATTTACATGGCCAACGATAGCTATACCAGATTTTATTACTAGCATAGCACAATTTATTCCTGTGACACAGTTCTTAAGTGGTTTTAGAACAATTGCTTTTTACGATGGAGATGTTTCGGCTATAGCTTCGGAAATTAAAATGTTAATATTAATAATTATTGTCACTTTTATTGCGATGATTGCACTCCTTCAATTTAAAATTAACACCTCTGTAAAAAAACAAAACATGGCTTAAAAACTACTCAGAATTAAAACCTAAAAGTAGAACCGTAGTAAATTTATAGCTGATTATAGTTTTTGAAGTATTATGAGATAATCTACAGACTATAACAAATTACTTAACCATAAAAAAGGCCAACTCATTATAGATAATCTTTCTTTAGCATAACAATTAAATTCACTCTGATGAAAGAATATGAGTTAATAGCATTCTACTTACGTACTTTTGTAGGGAATGGTTTTACACCTCTTTAAACTAATTGTAATCCTATGGAACACATCGTTGAAAAATTTTATACAGCTCTAAGTAATTGTGATGGCCCAACCATGATATCTTGTTATCATAAAGACATCGTTTTTGAAGATCCTGCCTTTGGAACATTAAAAGGAGAACGTGCTAAAGCCATGTGGTTAATGTTATGCGAATCGCAAAACGGAAAAGGATTTAACGTTGAGTTTTCAGCCATAAAAGCTAATGACAAATCAGGTTCTGCACACTGGGAAGCTATTTATAATTTTAGCAAAACAGGAAGAAAAGTACATAATAAGATTGATGCTAAGTTTGAATTTAAAGATGGTTTGATAATTAAACATACAGACAAATTCAATTTACATAAATGGGCCAAACAAGCTATGGGAATTAAAGGTTTTTTCTTTGGAGGGATGACCTTCTTTAAAAACAAGCTTCAAAGCCAGACCAATTATACTTTAGATAAATACATAAAAAATAAAAAAGCCATCTAACGAATTAGATAGCTTTTGGGACAATGTTTCTTTTTAGGGACTTGGAGTTTACTTTATGTTTCATTGCTATTTTTAACACTTCAAAATTAATGCCAAAACGTTAAATTACGGTCCATTAGCTGTATTCTTTTACCTTTCCTACAACTCCTTTAAAAAAGGATTTCATATATTTAAAATCTGCCTCAATATTGTCAGTAGGATAAAATGGTTCTGACACCTTATTCTGTTTATTCTCAAAATCAAAAGTGTACATTATAATTGGAACATTGGCTTTTTTTGCGATATAGTAAAATCCTGTTTTCCATTTTTCGACTTTTTTTCTAGTCCCTTCTGGTGATAATGCCAACCTAAACTCATCTTCTCCTTCAAATAACTTAGCTATAGTTTCTACTTTATTTTGACCAGAAGTTCTATCTAAAGCTTTTCCACCTACTGCTCTAAAGTAATAACCAAATGGCCATACAAAAAGCTCTTTTTTTCCAACAAAATTAGTTTTTACTTGTGTTACACTCCTTAATAACAGAGACAAATAAAAATCGACCCAACTGGTATGCGGTGCAGCAATGATAACAGCTTTCTTAATGGTATCTTTAGAAAAGTTGGTATTACCAACCACTTTCCACCCCATGATTTTAAAATATATAATTTTAGCTAACCAACGCATCTAGCACTATTATTTTATTAATATTTAATAATTTTTTAAAGTGTTATGCCGATACAATTGACTTTAAATAAAAACTAAAATGATTTTAATGAATACACTTAAAGCCGTATCGGTATTACATTTTTTTGTAGAGCTCCAATAGCTTTTCTCTAGTAATAACCGTTCTCCAGTTCTTACCAATGGCATTTTCCCATAGTGGCTCTAAACTCAAAGCAACATCTATCATAATATCAAACTGATCTTGTTCTAAATCGGCACAAATACCTTGTGGTAATTTAATATTATGTTTGGCTTTCATCTGTTTAAAAATGGCAACACCTTCTGGATAATATTCTTCTAAATGATCAAATACAATACAATTTCCAATACCATGTTTTACTCCTAAAAGGTAACCTAAACCATAACTCATAGCATGTGCAACACCAACTTGCGAATAGGCAATACTCATACCTCCATGCCAAGATGCCATCATTAATTTGTCTTGTGATTCTTCAGGACTTAATGAGTCTCCTAAAAATATTTCCTTACAAAGTTCATATGCTTTTTCGCCATAACTTTGGCTAAATGCATTTAAATATGTTCCTGTAAGCGACTCTACACAATGCACAAAACAATCCATACCAGTGTAAAACCACTGATCTTTTGGAACATCTTTAGTTAATTCTGGATCTAATATCACTTGGTAAAAAGGGGTGTGATCACTGTTAATACCAAGTTTACGAACAGGACCAGTTAAAATTGTAGTCCTAGACACTTCTGCGCCTGTTCCTGAGATTGTTGGAATTCCTACATGATAAATTGCAGGATGTTTAATTAAATCCCAACCTTGATAGTCTTTAGATTCACCTTTATTGGTAAGCATTAAAGATACTGCTTTTGCAATATCTAAAACCGTACCTCCTCCAATACCTATGATACCTGACGGCAGCTCACTATATTCTAATATAATATCTTCTACCAACTGATCTATTTGATCTGTTCTCGGTTCCTCTTTGGTAGGTATATATATTATTTTATCCTTGTAGGATAATGTTATACGAGAGGTTAACCAATGATTGCCTTTAAAGACATCATCAACATAAAATATAAATGGTGCGTTTCTTCCTTTGCGCTTTGGGGCGAGAATCTCATCGAGTTGATTAAAACTTCCTCGTCCAAAAACAACTCTGGACACCATTGGATAATTTTTGAATATCATTTACTTTATATCTTTAACAAAAATAATAACTTAGTTTATATTTAATAACTATTTAAATGAAATTGTAATTTTTCATTAAATAGTCCAATATGATAGCCATCTACCAAGGCGTGATTAACACTGATAGCGACTTGCATTTCTTTTTTTGACTCTACACGTTCCATTCTGCTAAACGCTAATTTTGGTATAGAGTCTTTATCTCCTTTAAACGGTTCTTTATGACCTGTAAAATTGACCCATGGCAAAGATGAACAATGCACACAATCCATTGAATTTACAGGTGGAAATAAATCATTAGAACCAAATATTCTTTCTTTTTCTTTTAAAAAATTATTCTGAAATTTAAAAATATCTTTATCATAGTTTACAAACGAGAACCCAAATGTTTTATTAGGTCTTAAAATTGTTGGTGATGCATGAATGGTATCAAACATAACAACCTCGTTAGCTTCATTTATTCTGTATTTTAGATTTTCAACATCATTTATGGCCTGCATTGTGGCATGTAAATAAGTCACAAAAAAAGATGTTGCATTATCGTGTGAAAACTCATAAGCATTTGTGACATCTACTTTAAATGTAACCGCAAAATAAGGGTCTACAAACGTATTAAAGAACTCAAAATGAGCTTGCCTATTCCATGTATGCTTATCTAGTATTTTCAATTTTTTAATTAAAATATTTTAAAATTTCGGTTAAACTATGCTCCGTTTCATATTCTGCCCCATTAGATTCATGTTTAGATACTTTTTCATGTTGCCATGTGGTATGAAAAGGCACATGAATCGCTTTTGAACCTATCTTTACAAGAGGTAAAATGTCTGATTTTAATGAATTACCAACCATTACAAACGCTTCTGGCTCAATATCCAATCGTTTTAATAACTGCTTATAATTAACCTCTTGTTTTTCACTTAACACTTCAATATGATGGAAATACTTTAACAATCCTGATTTCTCTAATTTTCGTTCTTGGTCTAATAAATCACCTTTTGTGGCAACAATTAACTTGTAATCTTTAGATAAGGTTTTAAGGACATCTTCTACTCCATCTAACAGCTCAATAGGCTTATTAATCATATCCTTGCCTATCTCTAATATTTCGGCTATTATAGTATTTGACACCTTACCATTAGACAACTCTACTGCCAATTCAATCATTGATAATATAAAGCCCTTAACTCCATAACCATAGATAGATAGATTTTTCATTTCCATCTTAAAAAGCTCTTGGTCTATTTTGTTTGGTGTTTCATAATGCGACAATAAAAGACCAACTCTCTCTTCTGCTTCTCTAAAATAGGTTTCATTCACCCAAAGCGTATCATCGGCATCAAAACCAATTACCTTTATGTTACTGTAATTTACTTCCACAAACGTTTCGCTTTTTCTAAATCTTCAGGTGTATCAATTTCTACTCCTTGTATTTTAGTTTCTACCATTTTTATACGCTTACCATATTCTAGGTACCTGATACATTCAATCTTTTCAGAAGCTTCTAAAAATTGCATTGGTAAAACCGTAAAATCTAATAACGCTTGTTTTCTAAAGGCATAAACACCTTTGTGCTTAAAGTAACGCGCACCTACATTTTTATCTCTTGGAAATGGTATTGGACTTCGTGAAAAATACAAAGCGAAATTTTGCTGATCTACAATAACTTTAACGGTATTGGGATTATTAATTTCTTCTAAATCCTCAATTTCTACCATTAAAGAGGCTAAGTCGATTTCTTTATCCTTATCATCCTTAAACACATCAATAACTTTCGCTAAACTTTCGCCCTCTGTAAACGGTTCATCACCTTGTACATTTATAACAATATCACAATCTATATTAGCAACAGCTTCGGCAATTCTATCACTTCCCGATTCGTGTTCTTTTAAACTCATAATGGCTTTTCCGCCATTATTAACAATCTCATTAAAAATAATATCACTATCAGTTACCACATAAACTTCACTAAAGAGTTGCGTGGCAACCGTGGCTTCATAAGTTCTTAGAATTACAGATTTCCCCGCTAAATTTTGCATCAATTTACCTGGAAATCGTGACGCACTATAACGTGCAGGAATCATGGATATAATTTTCATTTAATAAGATATATGTAATGAAGGTATTTAATTTCAAAAATAAGATTTAAAAGCTGATTTCGGTCAATTTGATCGTAACTTTTTATAGAGTTTAAATATCAAATAAAATATGAATACTACTAAAATTATAGCTAAAATGGGTAAAAAGATAGAGATTATAGACATTACAATCGAAGTCCCTGTTTCTATAGTTGATACAATTGGATTTCCAAAACCAGCAGTAGATACAGTAGACCCCAAACGTGTTGCACTTGCAGAACTTTTAACAGCTGCTGCAGTACCTCCTCCTGCTATAATTGCTAATGCCCAAGTAATTACCGGACTTAAATCTGCTACGGTAGATACCATAACTGCTGTTCCGGCAATGGTCGCTAACGGAATAGCAATACTATCTAATAAGTTATCTACAACAGGAATGTAGTACGCTACAATTTCGACCAAAGTAGCAATACCCAATGTAATTACAGCTGCTGTGCTTCCAATCCATTGCCAAGATTCATTAAGCTCCCAAACATTAAAATAGGCTGCTAAACTCAAAGCAAACAATGGTAAAAAAACTCTAAAGCCTACGGAAGCCGAAAGACCAATCCCTAAAAAAATACTTAAAATTGTTTCTGTCATTATAGTTTAGTTTGACTCTTTTTCTACAAACATCTCATCTTTAAAACCTATTAAATACAGTTTTACTTTCGCCCTTGTTATGGCCGTATACAACCATCTAATATAATCTCTGTCCATACCATTAGGTAAGTAAGGTTGCTCTACAAAAATGGTGTTCCATTGGCCACCTTGCGATTTATGACAGGTAATCGCATAAGAAAACTTTACTTGCAAGGCATTAAAATACTTATTGTTCTTAACCCCTAAAAAGCGTTTGTATTTTGTTTCGCCTTCATAATCTTTGGATACTTCTTGGTATAATCGGTTGGACTCTTCATAACTTAAAGATGCGCTTTCTACATCAATAGTATCTAAAAGTAATACGGTTTCAAACGGTTTCATATTAGGGTAATCTACCATTCGTAACTTAACTTCTGCAAATCTAAAACCGTATAATTCTTTGATGCTAAAAATTTCTAGCACTTCAATAATATCACCATTAGCAATAAAACCAGCTTCGGTATTAGGTTTTAACCAAAAATAATTATTCTTTACCACCATTAAATAATCGCCTGCCGAAAGTTCTGTTTCATTAAATAGAATACGCTGACGAATTTGTTGATTGTAAGCATTTGCACGCTTATTACTTCTAACAATAATGGCTGTTTCCTCGTAACCATCGGCACTATAAGCATCATTAATAGCGTCCATAATTTCGTAGCCATCTATTAAGCGCACACTATCTGTAAAGCCATTAAGGTTGAATTTAAAACTCTCATAAAAATTAGATTCTAAAACCGCTCTAAGTTCGGTTGCATTACTTAAAATCCCAGAACCTTGTTCTTGTCGCACCACTTCATCTAACTCAATTCCTACAACATCTTTATTATAGTTTAAACTGAGTCGGTTTTCATCTAAAGCAGGACTTAAATCGGACTTCACCGGAGGCAACTGTGCTTTATCTCCTATTAATAGTAATTTACAGTCGTGACCAGAATACACATATTGCATTAGGTCATCGAGTAACGAACTACTATCAAACGATTTTGTGTCCGAAGGAGTATCTGGTATCATGGAAGCTTCATCAACAATAAAAATAGTATTGCGATGTTTATTAGGTTGCATTACAAAATTGACACCTCCTCCTTTATCTTTTTTAGGAAAATAAATCTTTTTATGAATGGTAAATGCCTCCTTTTTAGAGTAATTTGAAATAACCTTAGCAGCTCGACCTGTAGGAGCTAATAAAACCGCACTTTTTTTTGCTTGCCACAAATTGGAAACAATGGTTCCAATTATGCTAGTCTTACCTGTACCTGCGTACCCTTTTAATAAGTAAATTGAATTTTTATTAGTGTCAAAAATAAATTGAGACAATTGCATTAACACCATGTCTTGCTTAGAAGTTGGTGCAAATGGAAATTTAGATTTTAATAACGAATAGAATGCAGAAGCATTAGAAACCATAACAGAAATAAATATATAGCAAGATACTATTATTCTCTATTTTAAAAGCTCATATTGCATTTAGTTCGCTTTTTTAATATTTTTTATTTTAGATAGTTTTAACGAACAAAAAAAAATTGTAGATTTGCGATAGACCTAATTAATAAAAACATTTATGAAAGTAATTATAGCAATTGTATTAATTATAGCATTGACCATAGGGATTGTGTGGGCAATTGACAAATTTGTTCCAAAAAAGATAAAGCCATTTATCAACTTAATACTTTGGGCTTTAATTTTTGTTTTAGGTTATATGACTTTTAATTCGGTTTATGATGAGATTAAATTTAATCAACTTAAAGTAGAACGTTATAAAGTGGTTATCGATCGTTTAATTGACGTAAGAGACTCACAATTAGCATACAAAGATGTAAATGGCGAATTTGCTGGAGATTTTGACAAACTAATCAAATTTGTAGAAAACGGAAAAGTTCCAATTACACAAAGACGTGACACATTAGTATTAGATGAAGAAAGAACAAAACTTTTTGGTGGTGTAGAAACCATGAAAACAATTACTTTAATTGATACACTAAGCTTTTACTCTGTAAAAGATTCTATATTCAAAGGAAGTGACAGATACAAAACAATGATGAATGTAGGTGTTGGTAAAGAAGGTGCTAAATTCACACTTAAAGCTGGTAAACTAGATGAGTTTCCTGTATTTGAAGTAAGTGTAGATAAAGCGGTTGTTTTGGATGACCAAGAACCTTACTTAATTGAAAAAGAAAATCAAGTTGTTTCTGTAGACGGTGTTAATGGTCCTACTTTAAAAGTAGGTTCTATGGAGGAAGTATTCACTAAAGGAAACTGGCCAAAAAGCTACACAAATAAAGAATAGTTTGAAAATAAACGATATTAAAGAACTGTCCATTCAAATTAATTTGAATGGGCTTTCTTTTTGTATTCTAAACAGAACAACGAATACTGTAGAGTTTCTTAAAATTATTGATTTTGAGCAAAAATTAACACCAGATGCTGTTCTTAATCAACTAAAAACAGAATTAGGTAGCAATGCCGTGTTTTCAGAAGACTTTAATGATGTTTTAGTCATACATCAAAATGAATTGGCAACACTTGTGCCTGAAGAATTTTACAACTCGGCTAATAAAACCGATTATTTAAAATTCAATTCAAAAATACTTAAAAACGATTTTATTACAGAGGACAACATCGCTATAAACAAAAGCGTAAATGTTTATGTGCCGTATGTAAATATTAATAATTACATTTTTGAAACCTTTGGAGAGTTTGTCTATAAACACTCTTCTAGTATACTTATTGATGCGTTTTTACAAAATTCTGAAACAGCAGAAGGTTCAAACGTCTATATCAATGTTAATAAAACTACAATTGAAATATTAGTTGTTGAAAACAGCACTCTACAACTATTTAATGTTTTTGAATACCATAGTAAAGAAGATTTTCTCTACTATATATTATTTGTTTTTGAACAACTAAAACTAGATGTAGAAACCACAGCAGTTCAATTATGTGGCAATATTGTCATTGGAGACGAACTCTTTGTTATGCTCTACATTTATATAAGACACGTTAGTTTTATAGAAGAAGCTTACGACTTTAAAATCGCAGCAGAAACAGACAGACGCTACCTACATCAACATTTTTTAATCTTAAATTCCTTTTAATGCGTATTATATCAGGTTTGTATAAAGGCAGACGAATTACAGCTCCTAAAAAATTACCTGTAAGACCAACCACAGATATGGCAAAGGAAGCACTTTTTAACATCATAAATAATCAGTATTATTTTGATGCTATTTCTGTTTTAGATTTATTTTCTGGAACAGGCAATATTAGTTACGAGTTTGCCTCTAGAGGCACTGAAGATATCACAGCTGTAGATGAAAATTACGGCTGCATTAAATTTATAAATGACACTGCTGAAGCTTTTGAAATGACGATTAGCACTATTAAAAGTGATGTTTTTAAATTTCTTGAAAAATCAAAACAAAAGCATAGTATTATTTTTGCCGATCCGCCTTATAATTTTGAATTGGCTGCTTTTTCTAAAATTCCAGAATTAGTTTTTAAGAATGAATTACTTGAAGAGGAAGGTGTACTCATTGTAGAACACTCTAAACACACCGATTTAAGTCAATTAGAACATTACTCACATTCTAAAAGTTATGGTGGGAATATGTTTAGCTTTTTCACAAAGTAACTCTCTATCAGACCTGTAGGTTAATTCCCAATCAATTAAATTCACTAACTTAGTAATCCTAAGTAACTTTCTTTTAATTATTATCACCTTACTGATTTTAATAGCCTCACGCATTAAGTGTTTTTGCTCCAAAATTGATTTGTAACTATTAATCAATTATATAATTTAAAAACAGCTATTATGAAAATCTCAAAAAAGGTTATTATTCTGTCATTTCTATGCCTAAGTATCAGTTTTATTACCAACGCACAAGAAAGTAAAGTGACTATTGAATTTAAAAATGCAGAAACAGCAGTAAAACTCATTAGAACTTACACCGAAGCATTACAAAAAGGAGACGTGAACACTATGAGCTCACAACTTCATGAAAAAGCCATGATATATGGCTTAGGCGGCGGCATAGACTCTTTAAACGTACAACAACACAAAGAATACTACACTAACAGTACAAACCAATTTAAACACTCTATTAGCAGAGATTTATATTTACCCGTAAAAGTTGAAAACAACTGGAATGAAGGAGAATGGATCTTATCTTGGGGAACAAACACAATTACGAATAAAAAAACAGGAAAAGAAGTTATAATCCCCTACCATACAGCTTCTTTGATACAAGATGATAAAATTATATATATACGCTACTACTACGATGTGCTCAACATATTAACAACTCAAGGTTATACTATTACACCACCAAAAAAATAACTATAATCTTTAAATAAACACAAAAACCATCTATTTCTAGATGGTTTTTTATGCTTAAGTAAATCTATAAGCCGAATTCTGTACTCTAATAAAAGAGCCCTTATCATTTATCTACGTTTACTGTTACCAGCAAACTTTAGCTGCCCACCCTCTAACAATCGCGCGTGCACGCTCAAACGTTAGTTTACATGACATTGCACCACATAGAGTTTACCTGGTTTCACTACAGCATTACCTGTACATACTTTCTGTTGCACTTTTCCTAGCCTTACGACTGGTGGCTGTTAACCACTATGATTGCACTATGGTGTTCGGACTTTCCTACCCTAAATAAATTTAGAATCGATAAGGCGATTTACTTGTTGACAAAGTTAAAATATTAGAGCGAAGTGTGGGAATAAATATTATAAAAGAATTAATCCATTTTCTTTAATTCAGTTCTTGGGACTCTAAATAAAAGCACAATTCCTGCTATAAAAAAGATGACGAGAAACAAGATAGCATTTCTCATACTACCAGTAACTTGGTCTATGGTTGCAAAAATGACCATTCCAATAACAATACCTATTTTTTCTGCCACATCATAAAAACTAAAATAAGATGTAGTGTCTTCAGTTTGTGGTAAGAATTTTGAATAAGTAGACCTTGCTAATGATTGTACTCCTCCCATAACTAAACCTACAAAACCAGCAGCAATATAAAACTGCAATGCTGTTTCCATAAAATAGGCATAAAAGCAAAGTGCCATCCAAAAGAAATTAATAACGATAAGTGTCTTTATATTTCCAAATTTTGAAGATGCTCTAGAGGTTAAAAACGCACCAAGTATCGCTACTAATTGAATTACTAAAATACTAGTAATTAATCCTTGGGTTTTCGCATCAGAACTTCCCCAAGCAATCTCTTCTTCTCCAAAATAAACAGCCACCAACATGATGGTTTGAACTGCCATACTAAACACAAAAAACGCAACTAAATATCGTTTTAAGCGCAGGTTTTGTTTTAATTGAATCCAAACTTGTCTCAATTCTTGCAAACCATTAAAAACAACATCTCTTGTCACTTTTCCACCATTTGAAACACCTTTTGGAAGTATATAAAAGGTGTATTGACTAAATAAAATCCACCATAAACCTACGGTTATAAATGAAACTCTCATTGCTTCAAATGATGCTTTATTCTTAGCCGTTTGCAGTGCTTCGGCGATTTCTTGCTCTGTACCACTTTCTGTTATAGTTTTAGCAATACTCATATCAAAACCAAACCAATCTGGTTTCATTACCATAGCTAAGTTTACGAGTAATAAAACAACACTTCCTAAATAGCCCATGCTAAAGCCTTTGGCACTAATACTGTCTTGTTGTTCAGGATAAGCGATATCTGGCAAATATGAATTATAAAACACCAAACTTCCCCAATAGCCTATTAATCCCATAAAATAAAATAACAGACTTATATGAATACTATCTAAACTAAACCAGTACAAACCTATACAGCCTATACCACCAACATAGCAGAAAAACTTCATAAAGCTCTTTTTATTACCAACGTAATCTGCAATACCAGAAAGAATAGGTGACATAAAAGCAACCACTAAAAACGTAAATGCTGTAACATAAGTAATTAAAGCCGTGCTTTTAAATACCATTCCAAAAGCAGGAACCGTTTTTTCAACTTGAGATACAAATAGTGCAGAGTAAAATATTGGAAATATTGATGATGCAATCGTTAAGGTATAAACAGAATTTGCCCAATCGTAAAATGCCCAGGCATTGAGAAGTTTTTTACTTCCTTTTTTAAGTTCACTCATAAATACTAAATAAAAAAAACTGCTCAAATTGAGCAGCTTCTAAAGTAATCAAATATTTATTAATTCAATATTAATTTATAGGTCTAAAACTCGTTATTCCAAATTTCTTAGCTTCTGCTTTTGCCTTTGGAGCTAATTCTCTTAAGTTTTTAATTCTAGAATCATTACTTGGGTGTGTACTCATAAATTCTGGTGGTGCTTCACCTCCACTATTTGCTTTCATACGCTCCCAAAGTACAGAGGCTTCATCTGGATTATAACCTGCAATTGCCATTAAATATAATCCTATTTCATCTGCTTCTGTTTCATGAGCTCTACTAAAAGGTAACATTCCTGCAACGTTAGAAACAACTCCATAAGACTGATTAAATATCCCTAAAGCTTGTTCATCATTTGATAAGGCTACATTTCCTGCTACAGCTAAACCTTGTTGAATGTACGATGCACTCATTCGTTGTTGACCATGATTAGCCAACGCATGCGCTACCTCATGTGCCATAATTGCTGCAATACCAGTCTCATTTGCTGCAATTGGCAAAATCCCTGTATAAAATGCAATTTTTCCTCCTGGCATACACCATGCATTTACTTGTTCTGATTCGATAAGTTTATATTCCCATTTATAATCGTCTAAATAACCATGATTCCCATTTGCGGTTAACCAACGTTCTGATGCAATTGCAATACGTTGACCTACACGTGTTATCATATCGGCATCTTCAGTTCCAGTTATGACTTTACTATCTGAAAGTACCTGATTATATTGTGCAAATGAAGATGGAAACAATTGATCATTACCAACAAATGCTAAGGTTTTTTTACCTGTAAATGGGTTTGTTGCACATGAAGCCACAAAAGCAACAATTGCAATACCCAATACTAATTTATTAAATTTCATAGCTAATAGTTTTATTAAGAGTTACACTAAAATACAAAAAACATTTTGTACTCTTTGGACACCAAAATAATTAATTGGTCACTAGAAAATCACTAGAATTAAGACTTATTTCCAATGATATGTAACTGAGAAAAATTCTTATCAACAACAATAGATGTTATACCATTTGCTTTCATGCTTTTAAGCGCTATTTTTTCATTATCTAATTGCACTTCTACAATATCAAATGGCAAGCCATGAAATTGAATATTAAAGGTATCATATTTAGTTACAAATTTCCCTTCTTTATACTGATTAATTATTAGCTCTTCAGACTTCCCTCTAAGTGTAAAATTTCTGAGACTGTAACGTCCTTTAGTATAATCAAAACCATCATTGGCATCGCTATAAAGTTCGCTTTCTTCTTTCCCATTTTTATAATAAACATCTAAAGTAATTTCCTTTATTTCTTTTTCTCCAACATATTGTTGAATTGGAAATTTAGGAATTATCGCTCCTTCTTTTACAAAAATTGGCATACTATCAATGTCAGCATCAACCCACATTTCTTTGCCTCCTTTTATAATTTCATTGGTCCAGAAATTATACCAATTACCTTTAGGAATATACATACGTCTTCCTTTAGCATTAGGCTCTAATACAGGGCAAGCTAAAATTTGCTCACCAAAAATAAACTCATCCGTTCTATAATGAGTTTGTACATCTTCTTGATCAAAAAGCACTAAAGATTTCAATAATGGCGTACCATGGTCTACGTAATTCCAGAATGCTGTATATAAATATGGTAATATCTGGTAACGAATTTCAATAAACTTTCTTACAATATCTGTAACATCTTCATCAAAAGTCCATGGTTCTTGATCGCCATGATCTCCAGAAGAATGCACTCTAAAAAATGGATGAAAAATCCCTAATTGAATCCAACGTGTAAACAACTCGCCTTGAGGTTGCTCTGCAAACCCTCCAATATCACTACCAGCAAACGAAAACCCAGACATTGCCATACGTTGTGCTTGTATATTTGCAATCCATAAATGCTCCCAAGTAGCGACGTTATCTCCTGTCCAAGTTGACGTGTAACGTTGTGTACCAGAATAAGCTGCACGTGTAATAACAAATGGACGTTTAGGGTATGAATATTTTTTTAAGCCTTGGTATGTTGCTCGCGCCATTTGCATACCATAAACATTATGAGCTTTTCTATGGCTACAAGGGTTACCATCATAATCATGACGCACATCGTCTGGGAAAGTTTTATTAGGCACTTCCATAACAGCTGGCTCATTCATATCGTTCCAAACACCTTTAATTCCGATATCTTCAATCAATTCTTGAAATAGTCCAGACCACCATTCTCTTACTTCAGGGTTTGTAAAATCTGGAAAATAACATTCTCCTGGCCATACTTTCCCTTTCATGTAATCTCCATCGGCTCGTTTACAGAAGTAATCATTTTCTAAAGCCTCCTTAAAAACAGAATAGTCCTTATCTATTTTAATTCCTGGATCAATAATAGCAACGGTTTTAAATCCATCGTCCAATAATTCTTTTACCATTCGTTTTGGATCTGGAAAATACTCTTTATTCCAAGTAAAACAACGGAAACCTTCCATATAATCGATATCTAAATAAATAGCATCACATGGAATTTTTAATTTTCTAAACGTAGATGTAATTTCTTTTACTTTACTTTCTGGATAATAACTCCATTTGCATTGATGAAATCCTAATGCCCAAAGTGGTGGCAAATGGTGTGGTTTTCCTGTTAAATCTGTATAACTTTCTACAACATCACTCATTTTTGGACCGTAGAAAAAATAATAATTCATCTCACCACCTTGTGCCCAAAAACTGGTTACATTTCTACGCTCTTGTGCAAAATCGAAAGACGACTTAAACGTATTATCAAAGAAAATACCATAAGCCTTACCATGATGTAAACCTGTGTAAAACGGAATCGTTTTGTAAATAGGATCTGTATCTTTTCCGTAAGCATATGAGTCTGTTACCCAATTGCTATAGCGTTTCCCTTTTAAGTTAAGATGATTAGGTTTATCTCCAAGTCCATAATAACTTTCGCCATCATTAGACACTTTACTCATCTTTACAATGTTTCCTCCATGCTCATAGCTTTCTTCCCAATGAAATCCACCTTCGTCTTGGTTAATAAGCGTACCATCATTAACATCGTAAATGGATTTTCTCATATCTTCTTTAGAAATTACGCAAAGTAATTTAGACGTTGAGATTTCATAAACATCTTCTTTTTCCTCTATTTCTAACTTGTTGTAACCTGTACTTGCATATTTGGTAATGGCATAAGAAAAATCGTTATTAAAATTACCAACTGTAGTATACCTAAAACGAAGTAAACTATCTCTAACAACCGTTAATTCTAAAATAACATCGTTTGCTGCTGTAAAATATAGTTTATCAACGTCTTTTTTAAAATCTATTATTTGCGAAGGAAATAAATCTCCTTTATTTTCTAATTCTGTATTTACAATCATGGGTTAACTTTTAGGCAAAAATTACTTGCAAAAAAACGGAAAAAATTAAACACTAAAAAGGGTTTATCCTAGTAATTACATGATTTAGCAACTATTACGTTTTCGGTCATAAATTTTACAATTATGATAATTTTTATACGATTTATTGACATAAACGCATATCCTAATTAACAAAATAAATAAAAAAGACCTGTTAGATTATAAAACCTAACAAGCCTAAATCATCTTGATCTTTTTTTCATTTATTTTGAGTACTTAAAAACAACCATACCTATAGGTGGAATATTAATTTCTAAAGAATTATCTCTATAATTCCAAGGTTCTGATTGCGTCGCTTTTTTTCTGTTTTTATATTCTCCTGTTCCGAAATATTTTTTTAAATCACTATTAAAAATTTCTTTTAACTGGCCTTTTCTTGGCACTCCTATTCTATATTTTTCTTGTGGAACAGGTGTCATATTACAAGCTATAATAACATCATCTTCTTGATTATTTCCTTTTCTTATATATGTAAAAACTGAATTTTTAGAATCTCCATAATCAATCCATTCAAAGCCATCTGCTTCAAATTGTTTTTCATATAAAGCCGGCTCATTTTTATATAATGTGTTTAAATCTTTAATTAAGGCTTGCACACCTTTGTGTAAATCGTATTGTAACAAATGCCAATCGAGACTGTTTTTAAAATTCCATTCGCTACTTTGCCCAAATTCTGCTCCTTGAAACAATAGATTCGTTCCAGGATGTGTAAACATATACCCATAAAGCAGTCTTAAATTTGCAAAACGCTGCCATTCATCACCTGGCATTTTACCTAAAATAGATTTTTTACCATATACAACTTCATCATGACTTAAAGGCAACATAAAATTCTCAGTGAACACATAAGTCATTGAAAAGGTTAAATCATCTTGATGGAATTGTCTATATATTGGTTCTTTTGCAAAATATTGAAGTGTATCATGCATCCACCCCATCATCCATTTCATTCCAAAACCAAGTCCACCTATAAAAGTAGGTTTTGATACCATTGGAAACGCCGTAGATTCTTCAGCTATAGTTTGTACATCTGGAAATGAAGCATACACCGCTTCGTTCATTTCTCTTAAGAATGATATGGCTTCTAAATTTTCATTTCCACCATACATATTAGGCTCCCATTGCCCATCTTCTCTACTATAATCTAAAAATAACATGGAAGCTACTGCGTCTACCCTAAAACCATCTGCATGGTATTGGTCTAACCAAAAAATAGCATTACTAATTAAAAATGATTTGACTTCGTTACGTCCGTAATTAAAAATTAAACTCTTCCAATCTTGATGGTACCCTTTCCGTTTATCTGGGTGTTCATAAAGTGCTGAACCATCAAAGAAACCTAATCCGTGTGCATCTTCTGGAAAATGTGAAGGCACCCAATCGAGAATAATACCTATATCGTTTTGATGAAACTTATCTACTAACAATTTAAATTCTTCAGGATAACCAAATCGTGATGTTGGCGCAAAATACCCCGTTACTTGATAGCCCCAAGATGGATCATAAGGATATTCCATTATCGGCATTAATTCTACGTGCGTAAAGTTCATATCTTTTACGTACTTGACCAATTCATCTGCCAACTCTACATAAGACATAAAGCGATTTTCTTCAACATTCTTTTTCCAAGACCCTAAATGAACTTCATAAACAGAATATGGCGCATTTAAAGCGTTATTCTTTTTGCGCTTTTTCATCCATTTTGTATCCTTCCACTTATAGTTATCTTCCCAAACGATTGAGGCTGTATTAGGATTATGCTCTGCTCGTCTAGCGTAAGGATCTGCCTTTTCTGTTACAATATCGTTATTACTACTAAGAATCTTATATTTATACTTACTCCCTTTTCCAGCACCAGGAATAAAACCTTCCCAAATTCCGCTAGAATCCCAGCGTACATTTAATTTGTGTTCGCCTTCTGTCCAAAAATTAAAGTCTCCAACTACAGATACCATTTTAGCACTAGGTGCCCAAACAGCAAAATATACACCTTCTACTCCATCTACGGTTGTTATGTGTGAACCAAATTTCTCGTATAAACGATAGTGCTTTCCAGATTTAAAAAGATCGATATCAAAATCTGTAAAACGACTGTGTGTTATTACTTTTGCCATATTTATAGTACAAATCCCTTAGGAATTATAGCGTCTTTCCTTATAACAACTATACCATCTTTAATTACATATTCTTCTTTTTCTGTATCTGCTAAGTGAGATCCACCGTTAATTCTTACATCGTCACCAATGCGTACATTTTTATCTATAATAGTATTCTTGATATAACACCTTTCTCCTATACCTAAAAGTATTTCTGTTTTATTGTTTTTTATATCATCTAAAGATTCATAATCATCATTACCCATCATATAAGTATTAATGATTGTAGAATCTTTACCTATTCTAGATCGAATACCAATAACAGATTTTTCAATCTTAGCGGCATTTATTAAACAACCTTCAGCAATGACTGCTCTATCTAAAGCAGTACCTGTAATTTTTGAAGTTGGAAGAATCCTCGCATTAGTATAGGTGCGTTGTTTAGAATCGTATAAGTTAAATTGCGGTAAATCATCTGTGAAACCAAGA
The DNA here is from genome assembly GCF_039538385.1 of Winogradskyella damuponensis. Classification (NCBI taxonomy): domain Bacteria; kingdom Pseudomonadati; phylum Bacteroidota; class Flavobacteriia; order Flavobacteriales; family Flavobacteriaceae; genus Winogradskyella; species Winogradskyella damuponensis. The sequence goes on from NZ_BAABCB010000018.1 coordinate 478,710, forward strand.
TTTGCCTCAAAAAATGAGTCTATATTTCCAATATCTGTCCAATACCCTTCATATTGGTAACTTAACGTTTTATGTTTGTCTATAGATTGAGGAATAATCTCTTTACCAAAATCATTAGTTTCGGGATTATTCATTAAATCAATTAACAATTCTCTATTAAAAATATAAATCCCCATAGAAGCAAGATGGTTACGACCTTGAGCTTTCATCTCTTCACTTGTTTCAGACGTCCAATCTGGCAATAAATCTGAACTTGGTTTTTCAACAAATGAGGTAACAACATTATTTTCATCTGTCTTAAGAATACCAAAAGAAGTAGCGTCTTTCTCATTTACTGGTATTGTTGCAATAGAAATCTCTGCATTGGATTCTCTATGCGCTTTAATCATTTCATTAAAATCCATTTGATATAACTGATCACCTGATAAAATTAAAGCATACTCAAAATCGTGAGCTTTAATATGATGCATACTTTGTCTCACGGCATCTGCTGTTCCTTGAAACCAAGATTTACTTTCTGGTGTTTGTTCTGCTGCTAATACATCTACAAACGCAGAACTAAAAAAACTAAAATGATAAGTGTTTTTTATATGTCTATTTAATGATGCTGAATTAAACTGCGTTAACACATACATGCGTTTAATATCAGAATTAATACAATTAGAAATAGGTATGTCTACTAATCTATATTTACCAGCTATTGGCACTGCAGGTTTAGATCGTTTTTCAGTTAATGGATATAGTCGAGATCCTTGGCCGCCACCAAGTATAATGGACAATACTTTATCGTTTATCATAGCTTTAGTTTAGTTTATTGAATTGTATAAGTTTATATATGCTTTAGCTGAAACCTCCCAAGAATGATCTATGCTCATTATATGTTTTCGGTTCGCTTTAAATTCTTTTTGTTGAGTATAAAACTCTTTCCCTCTATTAATTGCAACCACAATATCCTGTTCGGAAACTTCATTATGACATATACCAAAACCATGGTCGCCAATATCTACAACAGTGTCTTTTAATCCTCCAATGCGTCTTACAATTGGCACAGTTCCGTACCTTAAGGAATACATTTGGTTTAATCCGCATGGTTCTACACGAGATGGCATTAATAAAAAATCTGCTCCAGCATAAATAATATGAGACAGTTTTTCGTCATAACCAATAAACGCATTATAATTTCCTTTATGTTTTAGTATTAAATCAAACAATTCTTTCTCTGTTTCTTTAGCTCCAGATCCTAAAACAATGACAGCTATATCTTTAGAACGCAACGCATAGTCTAGCGCATGTGGCAGAAGCTCTGCTCCTTTTTCACCAACTAAACGTCCTATAAAAGCAAATAAGGGTTTACTTTGATCCAAATTAAACTGAGAACACAACCATTCTTTATTCGCCTTCTTCCCTGATTCTACAGTCGTTTTTTTATAATTTTTTATAATGAATTTATCCGTTTCCGGATTCCAAACAGCCGAATCTATGCCATTTAAAATTCCAACTGCTTTAGAACTTTCATGAGACAATAAAGACTCGAGTCCGTTGGCACTATATTTTAATTCTTCCATATAACTCGGCGACACAGTAGTCACGCGCCAAGCACATTTTATTGCTGCAGCTAGTGGGTTTATCATACCATCCCACATTAATAATCCTACATTTTCAATATTAAATTCAGGTATCTTATATAAGTTATCGTAAGACATCCATCCTTGATATTGTGCATTATGGATTGTAGTAATAACAGGTATTTTATTTAGCGACTCATATTTATAACTTTCTTGTGCCATAAATGGAATTAGACCTGTATGATGGTCATGACAATGAATATAGTCTGGTTTTTTCTTTAAAGTTAATATCCAATCTAAAGCCGCTATTTGAAATGCTAAAAAACGATTGGTATCATTATCTGTATAAACACTTTCTGTATATAGCAAATCTTCAACATGAACGAAGAAAACATCAAATTCTAAAACAGCGTCTTCAATTTTTAAAATATCGAAATTTAATTCTTGGTTTCCCAAAATTAAATTAGCCTGATAAACCAAAGTAAACTTATGCGATTGAGTAAATTTAGTGTTATAAAATGGCATTATAACAGCACTATTAGCACCTATTTCATTTTGGTACTTGGGCAAAGCGCCAACAACATCAGCCAAACCACCTACTTTAGCAATTGGGTAACATTCTGCACTTATATGTATTATTTTCATTAATATGGACTCGTTTATTGTTGACGTTGTTAAATTTAACAATAATAAAAATAAAGTCAAGAGTATTTTGAATGTAATTTCAAATAAAAACATATACTATTTCGTAATGAACAAAACATGATAACGACCAAGCCAACAACCCTAATTTAAAAAAAAATTAATTTTGAAAAAGATAATATTACTTACCCTTATTAGTTTGTTTTTTAGCTGTAACAGCTCAGCCCAAAAAAATGAAACTAAAGAAACATTTCCTGTTACTAAAACAGACGCAGAATGGAAAGCACAACTCACCAAAGAACAATACTACATTTTAAGAGAAGCCGGAACTGAAAGACCATTTTCTAGCCCTTTAAATAAAAATTACGAAAAAGGTGTTTACCATTGTGCTGCTTGTAATACTCCTTTATTTAAAAGTGAACATAAATTCGATTCAGGAACAGGATGGCCAAGTTTTGATCGTGTAATTGAAGGTAATGTTGCCTTTGGTACAGATACAAAAATTGGTTATACAAGAGACGAAGAACATTGCGCAACTTGCGGTGGTCATTTAGGACACGTGTTTAATGACGGCCCAAAAGAAACCACAGGTAAAAGACACTGCATTAATGGAGATGCTTTAAAACTTGTTGCTTCTAAAGAGTAAAATCTGTAATAATACATAAGCTAAATAGCGTTATTACATCTATCTATTTTTTATAATAGTTTATCAGATGTTATATCGCTATTTTTATAGGGATTAAATTTAAGCTTTATGGATTCTTCTTATTTACCTAGTACAATTAAACAATTTGAATACTACAAATCCCTTGGCGATAAAACCATTGCACAATTGACTTTTGACGAATTAAAAAAAGAATTTGCTCAAGATTCTAATTCCGTTTCTATCATTGTAAAACATCTTGTTGGTAATATGCTCAGCCGTTGGACCAATTTTTTAACCGAAGATGGCGAAAAAAAATGGCGTAAACGTGATGAAGAATTTATAGATGATTTTAAATCAAAAGATGAATTGCTAGACGCTTGGAACAAAGGTTGGAATTGTTTGTTTACCGCCATCAAACCACTATCAAATCATAACTTAGAGCAAGTTATCTATATTAGAAACCAAGGCCATTCTGTTACCGAAGCCATCAACAGACAAATGATGCATTATGCTTATCATGTTGGGCAAATCGTATATATTGGCAAATTAATTAAAGGCGAACATTGGAAATCACTATCTATTCCTAAAGGACAATCAAAAGCCTATAATAAAGACAAGTTTCAACACGACAAAAGCCGCAAACATTTTACAGAAGACCTCTAATTAAAATGACAAAACTATAAGGTTCAAACCTCAAAGATCTGCTTAGAAAAGACATCAGATGATTTAAAACTTTGGTGATTTAGAATTTCATTTTGCTATTTGGAGTTTTCTTTTTGGAATTTGTTACTTTTGTAACTTCAAAATTTCAACTAAAATAACTTACCCATGAGTAAATACGATATTATAGTATTAGGAAGTGGTCCTGGTGGCTACGTAACCGCAATAAGAGCATCGCAATTAGGATTTAAAACTGCCGTTGTAGAAAAAGAAAGCCTTGGTGGTGTATGCTTAAATTGGGGCTGTATCCCTACGAAAGCACTTTTAAAATCTGCTCAAGTATTTGAATATCTTAAACATGCTGAAGATTACGGACTTAAAGTTTCTGGTGCTGAACACGATTTTGATGCCGTTGTTAAACGTAGTCGTGGTGTTGCTGAAGGCATGAGTAATGGTGTGAAATTCTTAATGAAAAAGAATAAAATAGACGTTATTGAAGGTTTTGGAACACTAAAAACTGGAAAGAAAATAGATGTTGATGGTACAGAATATTCTGCAGACCAAATCATTATTGCTACTGGAGCACGCTCACGCGAATTACCAAGCTTACCACAAGATGGTAAAAAAGTAATTGGATACAGACAAGCCATGACTTTAGAAAAGCAACCAAAAAAGATGATTGTTGTAGGTTCTGGAGCCATTGGAGTTGAGTTTGCTTATTTCTACAACTCAATGGGAACAGAAGTGACTATTGTAGAATATTTAGATAAAATCGTTCCTGTTGAAGATGATGAGGTTTCAAAGCAATTAGAACGTAGCTTTAAGAAATCTGGAATTAAAATTATGACTTCTGCAGAAGTAACTTCTGTAGATACCTCTGGAGTTGGTGTAAAAGCCACAGTAAAAACCAAAAAAGGAGAAGAAGTACTAGAAGCTGATATTGTATTATCTGCGGTTGGTATAAAGTCTAATATTGAAAATATAGGTCTAGAAAATGTTGGCATCGCAGTTGACAGAGATAAAATTTTAGTTAATGATTATTATCAAACTAACATTCCTGGCTATTATGCGATTGGAGATGTTACTCCTGGCCAAGCATTAGCACACGTTGCATCTGCAGAAGGTATTCTTTGTGTAGAAAAAATTGCTGGTCAGCATGTAGAAGCTTTAGATTATGGTAATATTCCTGGTTGTACCTATTGTTCTCCAGAAATTGCTAGTGTTGGTTTAACTGAAGCTCAAGCCAAAGCACAAGGCTTAGATGTTAAGATTGGTAAATTTCCTTTCTCTGCCTCAGGAAAAGCAAGTGCTAGTGGCGCAAAAGATGGTTTTGTAAAGGTAATTTTTGATGCTAAATATGGTGAATGGTTAGGATGCCATATGATTGGTGCTGGAGTAACAGATATGATTGCTGAGGCTGTTTTAGGTCGTAAATTAGAAACTACAGGACATGAAGTGCTAAAAGCAGTGCATCCTCACCCAACAATGAGTGAAGCGGTTATGGAAGCTGTTGCAGCGGCTTATGATGAAGTGATTCACCTATAACAAATTATAGTTAAAAATTTAGAGTTATACGTTTTTACAACTGAAACACTAAACGTTTTATATTTAAAATGCGATTCTAACGAATCGCATTTTTTGGTTTCTACATTTTCTTATTACCTGCTTTTACTAAAGCTAGACATAAAAAAAGGGCAACAAATTGCTGCCCTATAGTATATGAATAACTAAAATTTAATCTACATAATGTGGATCTCCAAGTTGTTCGTAAGACGTTAAAGAACATCCGCCTCCAACACTTTGATTAGAACCGTAAACAACATTGTCTTCGTTTAAATACGTTACAGTAAATGGCACACTTGTTTCACCTCTTACATAAATTGCAGATAAGCTAGAATCTGTCCACTCCCATTCTTGAAGATAAGTAGGAGTACCATTTATTCCACTCTTAGAATACATAGACCCATCAGGATAAAAAGCATAATACCCTAAACCATCATAAGAATAATCTTCTCCTTCTTCACCACAACCAGAAAAATTAAAATCACTAGTTGTATGAGACCACCATTTTTGAGATCCTTCATTTCTGCTTAAACCACTAAACCCTGTTAAGGTCTCATTTCTTAATTCTAAGGCAACAATTTCACCAGATGGTACACCATCTAAATTACCACTATCTCCACTATCGTCACTAGAACATGACATAAAGATAGCTCCAACCATAAAAAAGGCCATTAAAATTTTTGTTTTAGGTAAGTACATTCTCATAATTATATTTGTATTAAATTGGTTACACTTTATAGATTCTAGTTTTAACTAACGCATTATAAAACGATTAGAAGAACTGCAATGCTTATATGTTAAAACTATGTTAATAACCACTAAATTAAAAAAACCTCCGACAAACAACTAATAAAAAAGTTTAAACTCTGTTTTAGCTTTAAAAGCACACATCTAACCACCTAATACAATAGCGTAATTATAATTTACAGGCTAAACCTAAAAAAACGCCATTAGGTGATATTTCTTCAAAACCAATAGTGTATTTCATATGTAGATCTAATCTTGAGGTAAAAGTGTAAGCAAATCCTAAATCTGCTCTAACTTTTAATTTAGCGTTTGAAAAATCGAAGAAATAATTTAAACTCGGACCTACAAGAATATCAAAATGATCCTTTATTTTATATTTTAAATATATAGGAGCATTTAAAAAATCAAAATCTCCTAGATTTATATAAAGTAATTCCGGTTGTAAAAGAAAATCGTTTTCAATTTCAAAGTCTACAAAGCAACCTATATAATATCCTAATTCTACATCTGGAGTCTCACCAAAACTCCCCTCTTCTACTTTAAAAAAGGTAAAATTCAATCCGCCTTTTACACCAAAACCTGCTTGGGCTTGTACATTAGATGTACTAATTATAACAATAAAAATAAAGAACGTTTTAATAAGATTCTTCATATAAACAATTTTAAGCATTCATAAAATTAAAAATCCGTACCTAATACATCTTTGTGACGAACTTCGTTTAAATAAAACTCTCAATTGCTAATTCATAACTTTGCAAACCAAAACCTAAAATAACCCCTTTAGCATTAGGCGAAATATACGATTGATGTCTAAACTCTTCTCTAGAAAATGTATTAGAGATATGTACCTCTACCACAGGAGTTGTAATGGCTTTAACTGCATCACCAATACCAACAGAAGTATGCGTATAAGCTGCAGCGTTTATAACAATCCCATCATAAGTAAAACCAACCTCTTGTAGTTTATCTATGAGCTCGCCTTCTATATTAGATTGAAAGTGCTCCAATTCTACATCAGGATATTTTTTCACTACTGTATCAAAAAACTCCATAAAAGTTAAATTACCGTAGATATTAGTCTCGCGTTTACCTAGTAAATTAAGGTTAGGGCCGTTGATAATTATTATTTTCTTCATGTAGTAAATATATTAAAATATGCGCATAAAAAAACCGAAGCGTTTGCTTCGGTTTTAATATATAATTAAATGTTTTGTATGTCTTATAACTTGAATAAGATACCAAAGTTAGCTGTTCCACCAAATGGGTTAGCAACATCACCAAAACCTAAGTTAAATTCTGATACAGCTTCTGCACCATCAACGTCTGCTTTAGCAGTAGCGAAAGATAATACGTTCTTTAAACCAAAAGATAAAGCAATTTTTTCAGTTACGAAATAGTTAATACCTAAATCTAAACCAGCTCCAATAGTATTTACTTTGAAATCGTTTAATTTATCATTTTGGTTAGCATAACCTACACCAAATTCAGTAAAAGTTTTAAAACGCTCACCTAAATCTAAAAAGTAATAACGAGCAAAAGCACCAACACCAAAACCAGAATAATCTGCTGTATCATTACCTGCAACTTCTTCTTTAGAAGACATAAAAGATAATTCACCACCAATAGCTAAATCTTCGCTAATGAAATAACCTAATTTTGGGCTAATTTCAAATCCAGAAGTTTTTTCTTCAGTGTTTTTGTCATTTGTACTGTTAAAACCAATCATACCTTCTACAAAGATATCACCTTCAGCAAAACCAAAAGTTTTAGCTTCTTCTTGTGCACTTACACTTGTAAATCCTAATACTGCAACTGCAGCTGTAAATAATAATTTTTTCATAATTAAAGTTTAATTTTTATAATTAAATTGGTCGGCAAATGTAGACTTTAGTTTTATACTAAAAATCTAAATTATGTTAAAAATAAGTGTATTTCAACGATATTTTTTAACACTTCGTCATGCGTTTTGAGTGAATCACTTCTTTTTCAAATAATTATACAAATACAAATGTTAAAGCATATAGCCTACATACACATGTAAGACACGACTCTTTATTGTCCAATCACTAAAGCACTCAGTACCGTTAATATTAGTAAACCTAAATATAACACGCAAAAAAGTTTAAACACTCCTTAATATGTAGCTAACACTACTATTAAACCCGAAGTCAGCTCCTTCTAAATTACCTTTTACATAGTTTTCTGTAGATTCAGAAAAATGATTCCTCTTATAAAACCTTAGAAAATTACTGAACCACTCGCCAAAACAGATTGCTAACATTACTTAATATATAATGCTTATTTATAAACAAAAAAAAGAGGCGAATCGCCTCTTTTTAAATATGTAATTTTCTAGATTTAGAACTTGTATCCTACACTTGCAGCAAAACCAGAAATTTTAATTGAACCATCCCCTTCGCCTGTATAATGATCATTTAATTGAAAACCATAACGTGCTTGTACAAATAATTCTTCACTAATATCATAACCAGCACCTATTGCTAATTGTAAGTTTAATTTTGTTCCATCATCAAAAGAATCTATATAGTCACCAACATCTCCACCTACAAATCCAATTTGTGGTCCAGCTTGAATATTAAATTCATCTGAAATATTGTACTTAGCTATCGCATTAAGTCCAAACATAGAAAGGTCACCTGCAATTGTGTAAGTCAATTCAGGTTGTACTGCAAATTGATCAGATACTTCAAATTCAGCAAAAGCACCAAGATGAAAACCTGTTTCTGATTCTGTGGCATCCCCAAATCCACCGCTATCAACTTTAAGAGACATCATTGATAATCCACCTAAAGCACCGAAAGTTTGTGCATTGATGCTTGTGAAAGCAAACACTGCAAAAGCAGCCAAAAATAATTTTTTCATAATATTCTAATTTTTAGATTAATAGATACAAACTAAAGTCTTTTTTCTTAGATATAAAAATTTCTTTTAACAGTTATTAACAATTTTATACACAAATACACACAAAAAGCTAATTGTCAATCACATACAAACACACTTATTAACAATTAAAATTAAAAATACGATAAATTGCGTACTATTTTTAGGAGTAATTCAACATTTAAATCATTATTTTTAGCCATGAAATGGCAACAAGCAATAACAGATTACAAACATTATCTTCAAATAGAACGTGGTTTATCTAAAAACTCAATAGAAAACTATAGTTATGACATAAAAAAAATGATTTCATATTTAGAGGATCATTCGATAAACGTTTCCCCTATTACTATAGATAATACTATTATTAAAACGTTTATTTATTCTGTTTCAAAATCTTTAAATCCAAGATCACAAGCTCGTTTAATCTCCGGACTTCGTAATTTTTTTGATTATTTAATTTTTGAAAATTACAGAAGTACTAATCCAGTAGATTTAATTGAATCGCCAAGAATTGGAAGAAAATTACCAGACACCTTATCTATTGAAGATATTGACAACTTAATTAACGCCATTGATTTAAGTTACCAATATAATGGTGTTAATCTAGGAGAGCGCAATAGAGCAATTATTGAAACTTTATACAGTTGTGGTTTACGAGTTAGCGAGCTTATAGGTCTTAAAGTTTCAGATTTATTTTTTGAAGAAGGTTTTATAAAAGTTACAGGAAAAGGCGATAAGCAACGTTTTGTTCCTATTAGTCCTTCAACACAGAATTATATAACTATTTGGATAACCATAAGAAACCATATTGAAGTACAGCCTGACTCTAAAGATGTTCTCTTTTTAAATTATAAAGGAAAACAACTCACACGAGCCATGATTTTTACCATTATAAAAAAACTTGTAAAAACTACAGGATTAAAAAAAACAGTCTCTCCCCATACGTTTAGACATTCTTTTGCTACACATTTATTAGAAAACGGAGCCGATTTAAGAGCTATACAAATGATGCTAGGTCATGAAAGCATTACAACTACAGAAATCTACATGCATGTAGATCGGTCACATTTAAGTGAAGTTCTAAACAAGTTTCATCCTAGAAAATAAGCAAAAAAAAACACCCTATTTAATGTGACATTTTCTTACAAATAGTGTCCAAAAATAAAGCACAGATTAATGAAATTCCCTAAACTAAACTTAAGAAACTACAAATCAAACACTTCTAAATCTACGTTTGAAGATCAGAAACACAAAACAGCATTAGAAATTTCTAATGTTGGTCTTTGGGATTGGAATATTACAACTAATAAAGTTTTTTATTCAAAAGAATCTAAGCAAATCATTGGCTATGCAGACGACGATTTAAAAAACACTTCTGAAGTTTGGGATAGCAAAGTACATCCCGATGATAGCGATGTTTACTATAAAAATTTCAATTCTCATTTAAAGGGTGAAATAGATTTGTACGAAAACGAATATCGTATAAAATGTAAAGACGGCAGTTACAAATGGATTTTAGATAAAGGGAAAATTGTAGAGCGAGATAAAAATGGTAAACCTTCTCGTATTATTGGCACACATACAGATATTACAAAACTAAAAAATAACGAAACACAACTCAATAAAAGTCTTCAGCTTATTACAAGCCAGAATAAAAGATTATATAGTTTTACTCATATCGTTTCTCATAATTTAAAAACTCATATTGGGAATCTAAAAAATATTTTAGAGTTTTATGACGAAGCTTCTTCGGAAACAGAGAAAAAAGAACTGGTTGGTCACTTACAATCTATTTCAGAATCCTTAACCACAACCATTGAAGATTTAGATGATATTGTCAGTATCAAGTCTAAAGTTCATACTAACCAACTTAACGAACGTGTAAATCTTTATAACTTAAGTAATAAAGTTATAGAGAGTTTAAAAATAGAAAGCGACAAAAGAAGCGTTACCATACATAATGCTTTAAGAAAAGACGAAGTATTATTAACTAATGCTGCGTATTTAGAAAGTGTGTTTTATAATTTGATTTCTAACGGTATAAAATATTCGGATCCAAATAAAAAGGCCCAAATAGTCATTCAGTCTATTCAATCTAAAGAAGCTGTAAAAATTCTAATTTCAGATAATGGAATAGGAATAGATATGACCAAATTTAAAGATCAAGTATTTGAAATGTATCAAACATTCCATGGTACAGATAGAAAAGATTCTAGAGGTATTGGACTATACATAACAAAAACACAAGTTGAAGCTTTAAATGGTGTAATTTTAATGGAAAGCAAGCTCAACGAAGGAACTGCTTTTTCTATTACATTTAAAAAGCAAAAAGGACTCTAAGTTTATGCCTTTGTTTTTTTTTTAGCGACTTAAAGTAATGACAGTTATATTTCTTATTTACTTATAATTATTTTACAATAATCCAATACTTGATTATTTAGAAAATATTAGTTTTTCTAAAGGAATATCTATTTCTGGTGTCTGTAATAGAAAGTAACTGTCATTAATACTCAAAGTTGATGAAACTTCCATTTTATTAAATCTAACGTTTCCTAAAAAACGGCAACTATTAAAACGTGTTGTCTTGTTTTTAGTGCTTATAAAATCAAAATCCTGAAGAAATATAGAGTGGCTCAAATCGGCTTTATCCATAAACTCTGTATAATTAAAAAGCGACTTACCTCTACAGTCTATTAAAGTAAAGTCTGCATATTTATAAAACGTTGCAGCACTAAATTGCGATTCAGAATTAAACAAGCTACTTTGAAAACTTACCGTACCGTAAAACTTAGTGTTCATAAAATTAGCTTTTTGATTAAAAAATGCATTTTGAAATCGCAACGATTCCTCAAATACACATTTATTAAAAAATGCATTTTCATGACAGTTTAGTTCTTCAAAATTGGCACTCTTATTAAACGATGATCCCGTAAAATCAGTTCTTCCAACAATACTACTTCCTCTAAAATTCACATCGTCCATAAAAATACAATCTATAAAAGAAACGTTGCCTTGAAAAGCGGTTAGCACAATGTTTCCGTTTTCCATTTTCCTAAAAGCATTTACAGACTTATTAAATATGCATTTTTTAAAAGTGATACCAGATTTTATATTCACCTGATAAACTCCTTCACTTATAAGATGTGTATTAAAAAATGATGTGAAATCAAGTAGCTCATCAATGGTCTGATTCTCTATATAAACATGCTGTTCATTTTGTATTAATTGTTTTAGGTTATTGTCTTTATTGTTTGAAGCGTTTTGGGTGGCACAAGATAACTGCGTTAAAGCAGCCATTAGCAATAGAACATATTTCATAAGTCGTGTATTTTAAAAATGAGATTTCAAGACCTATGCAAATTTGATTACATAGGCTTGAAACTTCACTATTGATTAATTAAATCTTAATTCCCGTAGTATTTATCCTTGACACGTTGGATATGCGCATCAATTTTACTATCTATATTTCCGTTTTGCTTTTCTTTTTTAATGAATTCTAAAATTTCTTTTTGTGTATATGCATTTTTAAAACTCTCAGTAACCACCGTATTGTGAATATTGTTTTTTAGCCTTTCAGAATTAGGCTCAACATTATTTACGAAATTGAATTGACTAACACTATCTGCAGATCTAGAGCTATAACCGTAATCAAAATATTTTGGGTCTATAGTTGTATAAAACAAATTATTCATTTCATCTTGTTCATTAAATTTATCTTCTGCATCAGCAATTAAAACCAAATAATAATAACCTGATAATTCTGGCATATAGTAAGTTCTTGTTTGGCTTTGTTGTCCCCAAGCCGTTTGGGTAAAACTAGAACCTGATGGAATATCGAGATTAAAGATACAGTTGTCTGCCGTTGGGCAATCGTAAGTATTCACAGGAATTGAACTATTAAACTGATCGTAATAAATTACACCATAATCATTAGCATCAAAGGCATTGAAATAAATATAATAAATAGACCAATCGTTATTTACAGATGCTGTTTGGTTTCCTATATTATAAATATTAAAATCAATCATTCTTTCTGTTGCAATCCCACTAATTTGGTAAGTAGAATAATCTGCAAAAACCCATGGTGCTAGATCCACTCCTGAGGTATTGGGATCAACGTCGTCTGGCGGATTATTATCTCCTCCACTTTCTTGGTCTGAGGCAATAAAAAGAGGTTTATCTCCATCGTAACTGGTACAAAACTCATTAATCATATAGTTATAGTCTATCCAGATGTATCCAAAATCTCCCCATAATTCGCCCCAAGAATTAATAACTTTAAAAGCGCCTCCAGAACCTTTAGAATCATCATAACCTGCAATTACCATTGCATGATATGCATGTTGCCCTACATTATTATAAGATGTACTTGAGGACAATACAACATCGCTATTCCAACTCATAAAATTATCGGCTAATTTTGCTCCAAGAATTACAGGAATATTGTTCGCTAAATTTTGTTTAATACTTGAAATATTGGCGTCAATTTTTCTCCAATATTTTATTTTATTCTGATTAGCTTCTGTAGTCCAACTCGATTGCACATTAGAACTAGAACAATCACCTAAATTTGTATAAGGCACTGTTTGAGCCGTAGCTACTCCTCTATTTTGAAGCACAGTAAGTGCTTCAGAAAAATTAGTACCACTACAATCCTGACCTTTATTATTATCTGGAATTGCAGTAAATAAATCTTTAGCACTAAATTGATTAGATGGTGATGCCAATTGTGAAGTTGAGTACCCTTTACTCATTCCATTTAAAGCAGTCTTAATATTATAACCTACCGCCCAAGACACACAAGTACCGTATTGACCTTGATCTCCAATGGGTGGAAATTTAGGAACCAAATCTACCGACGAAGGTAAACTGGTGTTTCCAAAGCTAAAATTTGTTGATGTTGGGATGCTGCTTAGATCATCTTGTCCATTCCATCCAAGCGCAAATTCACTTTGTGGATTATCATCATCATCGTCAATAGGCTCACTATCTTTGTCACAACTAACAAAAACACTTAATTGTAGTGCAAGAATAGCATACAGAAATAAATTAATTTTTTTCATAATAATTGGTTTAATAGTTCGTATTACCTGTATATCGAAACCAATTAAATATGTCATCACAAAAAACTTTAATAATTTAAAAAAGTTATTTTGTGAGCTTACAGCTACTATTTGGAGTATAAAAAAAGTGCCCTTATTTCTAAAGGCACTTTTTTCATTATAATTTTACTTAATTATTTTGCAATATTCACTGCTCTTGTTTCTCTAATCACAGTAACCTTAACCTGACCCGGATAAGTCATATCTGTTTGGATTTTTTGAGAAATCTCAAACGATAAACTTGCTGCTTTTTCGTCCGTTACCTTTTCACTCTCTACAATAACACGTAGTTCTCTACCTGCTTGTATTGCATAAGCTTTCTTTACGCCCGTAAACCCGAAAGCGACATCTTCTAAATCTTTAAGACGTTGTATATAAGAATCTAATACTTGGCGTCTTGCACCTGGTCTTGCACCAGAAATAGCATCACATACCTGTATTATTGGCGACAATAAAGTCGTCATTTCTATTTCATCGTGGTGTGCTCCAATAGCATTACAAACTTCTGGTTTTTCACCATGTTTTTCTGCCCATTGCATTCCTAAAATAGCATGTGGAGTTTCTACATCTGTTTCAGAAGATGGCACTTTTCCTATATCGTGTAATAATCCTGCTCGTTTAGCTAACTTAGGGTTTAAACCTAATTCTGCAGCCATTACACCACAGAGTTTAGCAACTTCTCGAGAGTGTTGTAATAAGTTTTGTCCGTAAGACGAACGGTACTTCATACGACCTACCATCTTTATTAATTCTGGGTGTAAACCATGAATTCCTAAATCGATAACCGTACGTTTTCCAACTTCTATAATTTCTTGTTCTATTTGTTTTTCGGTCTTTTTTACAATTTCTTCAATTCTTGCAGGATGTATTCTTCCATCAGTCACCAACTTGTGCAACGATAAACGTGCTATTTCACGTCGTACAGAATCAAAACACGATAAGATAATGGCTTCTGGAGTATCATCTACAATAATTTCAACTCCTGTTGCAGCCTCAATTGCTCTAATATTTCTTCCTTCTCTACCAATAATTCTACCTTTAACATCATCAGACTCTATATTAAAGACAGAGACACAGTTATCTACAGCCTCCTCTGTTCCAATACGCTGAATTGTATTGATAATTATTTTCTTAGCCTCTTGCTGAGCTGTTAACTTAGCCTCTTCTACATGATCTTGTATAAAAGCCATGGCATCAGTTTTAGCCTCTTCTTTAAGCGATTCTATTAATTGCTCCTTAGCTTCTTCTGCAGATAATGAAGAAATAACTTCTAGTTGTTTTATTTGGTTTTTGTGAGCCTTTTCAACTTCTTCTTGTTTCTTTTCTAAAAATTCTAATCTAAAATCGTAATCCTTAATTTTAGACTCTAAAGATTGATTCGTTTTTTTAGACTTAGAAAGTTCGTTAGATATTTGAGACTCTTTATCTCTAATTCTTTTTTCAGATTCAGCCATTTTCTTATCACGAGATAGTATTACTTTTTCGTGCTCAGATTTAAGCTCAATAAATTTTTCTTTTGCCTGAAGCATTTTATCTTTTTTAATAGATTCTCCATCAGACTTTGCTTGCTTTAAAATAGATTTAGCTTCCATTTCTGCATTAGCAATTAGTTTAGAAGCTTTTCCTTTTTCTAAAGATTTTGCTATAATATATCCCAGTATTACTCCTAATACTACTCCGCCAACTATATATATAATTGTGTTAGTGTCCATTTTTCTTATTTAGTTTATTTAGATTGGTGGTTCTTTTTTAAATTTCTACCTAAAGTTGAAATATAAAAAAAGCCTATATCAGTTATCGGTTTTGTATAAACTCCTTAAAAACAAGTTTAGGGCTAACAAGCTGATCAAAAATCTGTCTAAGATACTGAAACGAGTTCAGCACTAACAGCACGATTTTACAACTTAAACTCACCCTTTTTAAAGAATTGATCGTTGAGTTTATCAAAAAATGTAACTAATATAGGCAGTAACCTTATTTTATTTTAAAGAACGTACGAGTTAAATATGTGCTTGTAAAAGTTCATTCAAAGCTTCTAACTTTTCTTGAACCTCTTCATTTACATACTCTTTATCTATTGATTTTTGCTCTACTTGAGCCGCAAATTGCAAGGCACACATGGCCAAAACATCTTGCTTATCTCTTACAGAGTAATTCTGCTCAAATTGTCCAATCATAGCCTCAATTTTCTTTGTGGCTTTTCGTAAACCTTCCTCTTGACTCGGGTTTATCGTTAACGGATAAACTCTATTTGCTATAGAAAGTTTAATTTTTAATTGTTCTGACATATCACGTCTAAATTTACAACTTTATTCTGAGAGTTGCCCTATACAATGGTCAATATCTCTTATAAGTGCATTTATTTTGAGCTTCGTTTCTCGTTTATTTTCGTCACTACCAAGCATTGAATTTGCCATTTTGAGTGTATCATGTTTTTCTATCCAACCAGCAATTTCTTCCTGCTGATCCAAAACCTTTTGTTGCTGCTGTTGTAATTGTTCTGAGAGCTTAGCGTTGGTCTGTTTTAAAACCTCTTGCTTGTGTAAAATCTTACTGATTTTATTCTCTAACGCGTCAACAATGTCTTCTATTTTACTCATTAAAGCAATTCAATACTATTGAAACAAAGTTAACATACCAAATGAAGAAATACAATTCTTTTACAATTATTTTTTATTTATATAACTTTAAAGGGTTTAAAGCGTTAAGAAAAATAATGCGCTTTTAACGTTTGATTATCGTTATCAAATTAATATTTTAGCAGTAATAGTACAACATATGAAACAATTTTTGATACTTTTTTTACTAACCTGCTCTGCTTATGGACAATCAGAATATCCTCAAGATTATTTTAGAAATCCACTAGATATTTCTTTGGTTCTTGCC
This sequence comes from Winogradskyella damuponensis, assembly GCF_039538385.1. NCBI lineage: Bacteria > Pseudomonadati > Bacteroidota > Flavobacteriia > Flavobacteriales > Flavobacteriaceae > Winogradskyella > Winogradskyella damuponensis. The sequence continues at coordinate 495,425 of NZ_BAABCB010000018.1, forward strand.
GGAACATTTGCAGAATTAAGGTCAACTCATTTTCATGGTGGTTTAGATATTAAAACACAACAAAAAGAAGGCTTAAAAGTTTATACCGCTGCACAAGGTTACGTAAGCAGGATTAAAGTTTCGCATTTTGGCTACGGAAAAGCCTTATACATTACACATCCTAATGGGTATACAACCGTTTATGGGCATCTTAAAAAATTCTCAAAGCGTTTAGAAGACTATATTAAAGAATGCCAGTATGAAAAAGAGAGTTATGAGGTAGAAATGTTTCTAGGAGTCGAAGAAATCTTAGTAGAACCTAACGAAGTTATTGCTTATTCTGGTAATACAGGTAGTTCTGGCGGACCGCATTTACATTTCGAAATTAGAGATAATCAAGAACGCCCAATGAACCCTTTGCTTTTTGGATTGGAAGTAAAAGACTCAAAAGCACCTTATGTCACTGCTATTTTTGCATATCCTAAAGATGAAAACGCAACTATTAATGGTAAAAACCAAAGAGCTGAACTACGATTAATCCCAAGAAAAACAGGAGATTATATGGTTGAAGAAATTAAAGCCCATGGAGCTATTGGTTTTGGTGTTACTTCTAATGACAAACAAGATTTAGCTCCAAATAAAAATGGCGTCAGTAATATCCAGTCATTCTTTAACGGTAATAAAAGTTTAGAAGTCGATTTTAAACGTTTTAGTTTTGATGAAACTAAACATATAAAAAGGTATGTAGATTACGAATACTACAAAAGTAAAAAATCTAAAATTCAGAAGTTATTCATTGAAAAAAATAACCCTTTAAGTCTTTTTAAAGACCCTTATGACAATGGTTATGTTATGATTAAAGACAGTACATCTTCTGTTTACAAAATAAGAATAAGAGATTATCATGATAATGAAACATGGGTAACAATACCAATAAAAGGAAAACTTGAAACCATAAAAAAGGATAGTATTGATAATGTCACTACAAAATCCTTAGTTCATAGCAATAAACCTACAACTCTAACCTCTGGATTTGTGACTGTTAATTTCTATGAAAACACATTATACGATGATACCTATATAGATTTTAAAGTAAGTTCTGACACCCTTTTCTTAGGTGAAGACCGCATTCCTATGCAAAAGAACTTTTATATCAATTACGATTTAAGCAACTATAAAAGTGAACATCAAGAAAAATTATTTATTGCTAGGTTTTATGGCAATTATTGGAAACCTTATTACGTTACTAGCTCACGTAAAGGCAATGTGTTAACGGCTAAAACTAAAGCATTAGGAACTTTTGCTTTAGCAACTGATCTTACACCACCAACCATAAAACCTATTAATTTTCAGGATAAAAAATGGATAAGTAAATACCGTTATCTTAAAGTTAAGATTGAAGACGACCTTTCTGGCATCAGCAAATACAGAGCTACAGTTAATGGAAAGTGGATTTTAATGGAGTATGATTATAAAACAAACACCTTAACACACGATTTTAATGATAATATCGTTAAGGATACTAAGAATGAATTAAAAATAATTGTGACGGATAATGTTGGAAATAGTTCTACATTTGAAGCAACATTTTTTAGAAAATAGAAAAAGACCATAGACCGCTTCGCTTTTAGAACTTAAAACAAAGACTATTAAAGTTCAAGATCTAAAACTTGGCATATAAAACTAAATTATTTGAAACGCTTATATTTCTCAGTCCTACTCAGCTTACTCTTTAGTTTGCTATCCTTTTCTCAATCTGCCATTATTAGAGGTGTTATTTTAGATGAAGCTCAAAACCCAATAGAAGGGGTTAATATAAAAACAAATACAGGCGAAGGTACTGCCACAAACAGTAACGGATTTTACGAACTTAAAATTCCTTATGGAGTTGAAATAACTGTTGAGTTTACCCATGTTTCACACAAACGTATAGAACAAAAGTTTAATTTAAAAAACGGCCAGGAAATAGAATACAACCCTGTAATGTTAATTGAATTTGAACAAATTGCTACTGTTGTTATTAATACAAATACCAGACAATCTGTTGATGGAGTCACCTCTATTTCTCCACAAATGATAAGAACTATAAAAGGTGCACAACCAGGTGTTGAAAATATTTTAAAAACCTTACCTGGCGTTAATATCTCTAATGAATTAAGCACACAATACTCTGTAAGAGGTGGAAACTTTGATGAAAACCTTGTTTACGTTAATGAGATTGAAGTGTATAGACCTTTTTTAATTCGCTCTGGAAATCAAGAAGGTTTAAGTTTTGTAAATACCGATTTGGTTCAGAATGTCGATTTTTCAGCTGGAGGTTTTCAAGCCAAATACGGTGATAAATTATCCTCTGTTTTAGATATTACATACCGAAATCCGGTAGATTTTGGAATAAGAGCAGATTTAAGTTTACTAGGCGGAAGTATCGCTGCAGAAACCGTTTCCAAAGACGGAAAATTTTCTGGTATTGCAGGAGTTAGATATAGAGACAACAGTTTATTATTAAATAGTTTAGAAACCGAAGGCAATGTTGAACCTGTTTTTGCTGACGCACAAACCTACTTAACATATCGTTTTTCAAGTAAATTTCATCTAAATTTTCTAGGAAACATATCTTTAAACAAATACAATTTTCAACCAGAAAATAGACAAACCAATTTTGGTACCTTAGAAGATCCTGTGGCACTATTAGTAGTTTATGAGGGACAAGAAAAAGACAAATACCAAACTTATTTTGGAGCCTTTAAAGCCAATTATTTTGTTAATGATGATTTAACTCTTAAACTCATTGCTTCAGCCTACCATACTACAGAACAAGAATACTTTGATATATTAGCCCAATACCGTTTAGGTGAAGTAAATACAAATATAGGAGATGAGAATTTAGGTGAAGTAGAATTTAGTGAAGGTATTGGCTCGCAATTAACACATGCACGTAATGATTTAGATGCTCTAATCTTTAATGCAGAACACAGGGGAGATTACAAAATTGATGACGAAAGTACTGTAGAATGGTCTGTAAAATACACTCACGAAGATATTAGAGACCGCTTAGTCGAATATGAAGTTATTGATTCTGCAGGTTTTTCAATTAGACCTCCTCGTTTTAGCCAACCTAACCCACAACCTTACACCCCGTTTACAGGACCATTAACGGCTTTTGAAAACATAAAATCTTTAAATTTTGTAAAAATAAATAGACTACAATCTTTTGTACAATACAGCAAACAAACCGACTGGAATGGACACGAGATATTTTACAACGCAGGTGTAAGAACACACAGCTGGTCTGTTAGTGGTGATGGTATTTCTGATAATAAAACTCAAACTGTTATTAGTCCAAGAGCTCAGTTTGCCATTAAACCAAATTGGGAAAAAGACATGCTTTTTAGAGTTGCAGGTGGCCTGTATTATCAACCTCCGTTTTACAGAGAGTTAAGAGATTCTTCAGGTACAGTACAACCTAACGTTAAAGCACAACAATCGTTTCATGTTGTTGTAGGTAATGAATACAGCTTTCAACTATGGGAAAGACCATTTAAACTGGTTAGTGAAGCTTATTTTAAAGGGATGACAGATGTTAATCCTTATACCTTAGAAAACGTTAGAATACGCTACAGTGCGGACAATAATGCTAAGGCCTATGCTTATGGACTAGATTTACGACTTAATGGTGAGTTTGTACCTGGAACGGAATCTTGGTTTAGTTTTGGTTATTTAAAAACAGAAGAGAACATAGACAATCGAGGGTATATTGCAAGACCAACCGATCAACGTTTAAAATTTGGGGCTTTATTTCAAGACTATGTACCTAATATGCCTGATTTAAAAATGTACTTAAATCTCGTTTACAACACCGGAGTACCTGGTGGTTCGCCTAGTTATGCAGATCCATATATTTATCAAATACGCTTAAAAGATTATAGACGTGCAGATTTAGGCATCTCATTTGAAGTTGTAAATCCAGAAAAAACATATAATGCTAAATGGAAAAAATCGTTTAGAGAATTAGCTATTGGATTTGAAATCTACAATATGTTTAATAATCAAAACTCTATTACCAATACATGGGTTAGAGACGTTTATTCTAAGGCACAATATGCTATTCCAAATTATTTAACACCTCGCGTTTTTAATTTAAGATTATCCGCTCGTTTTTAGATTAAATCTAATTTTTACAGTCTATCTATACCTTTTTTTAGTGGAACAACCGATATTTTCGATATTAAGCACTTATATCATGCTTTAATTTATTAAATTTGTAACTATCTAATTGGCTTTAGGTTACCCTACTAAACTTCAGCATAAATTTTTAAGACATGAAATTTCCTTTCTTAGCATGTATTTTGCTATGCTCTAGTGTAGCTTTTGCTCAATTAACAGTAACAAACAATTCTTATGTTTTTGTTGATGGAGATGGGTTTACAGCCGCTCCAGATATAGCTCCTTTATACGTTACAAATGCCGTGAACTTAACAGGAACCAATAGTCATATCTATTTAAGAAACGAAGCACAATTAATTCAAGATTTTGGAGCTGCTACAAGTACAAATTCTGGAACAGGACAATTAAGCGTTTATCAAACAGGCACTGTAAATCAATGGGCTTATAACTATTGGTGCTCTCCTGTTGGTAATAATTCTGCAGCAACTGGAAATGAAAATGCACGTGTCAATTTAATTGATGATGCCACAGGATTAACATCTAGCACAGATGCTGCATTTACTACGGCTTTTAATGGGAGTTCAAGTCCTTTAACAATTTCTGATCGTTGGCTATGGACCTACCAAACATCCGATCAATATCTTGATTGGGTTTATGTAGGTGCTGCCGGAAATATTAGACCAGGACTTGGCTTTACAATGAAAGGAAACGGAGTTGGTCTAACAGGTAGCCAAGTATATGATTTTAGAGGCAAACCTAATAACGGCACCATTACTAATGATGTGGCTAACGGCTTAAATACTTTAATTGGTAATCCATATCCAAGTGCAATGGATACTGTCGAGTTTATTCACGATCCTCAAAACCAAGCATCAATTACAGGCACCCTACTTTTTTGGGAACAAGATGGTTCTGTAAATTCACATGTTTTACAAGATTATAGAGGAGGTTACTATTCGTTCACTATTGACGCCTCAGGAACAGTAATTACGGATACTCCTGCTCAATTTATGACTTACGACGAACAAGACAACACCTTTCCTTTAGCTATACCAACTAATGGTTCTAAATCTGCTGGTAGATATATTCCAATAGGACAAGGCTTTATGGTTGAAGGCATTGCTGGTACACCAGGAACTCCAGCTACTGTTTACACTAAAAACTCCCATCGTGTATTTGCCAAAGAATCTGATGGTAACAGTTATTTCTTTAGAAGCAGTGCTGACAATGGCGATAACACTGCTGAAACTACAGACATTCAATATCAAGAGAATGGACTTTCTATTGTGCCTAATGATTTTAAACGTTTTAGAATCAATGTAGATTTTACTGTTGAAGAAGCACAATATACCAGACAATTGGTTTTAAATTTTCATGAATCTGCCACTGCTGGTTTTGATTATGGTTTAGAATTAATTCATTCTGAACCTACTCCTTCAGATGCTTATTTCTTATTGGATGACAAAATATACAATGGACAAGCTTTTCCTTTTGAAGAAACACTTATCGTCCCTTTAACTATAGATATTGAGCAACAACAGCCTTTACGTTTTAGAATTTTTGATATTCAGAATTTTGATGATTCTCAAGGTATCTATATTCACGATTTAGAGAATGACACTTATGTTAATTTGAGAAATTTAGATTACGAACTCAATATTGAACCAGGAAACTACACAAATCGTTTTGAAATTGTATTTACACCTGAAGATGGCTCTCTTGGTGTTGATGAGCTTGACTTAGCCTCTTTAAAAATACAGCAAAATAATAAAGTTCATGAACTTTCCGTGCATAACCCAAATGGTTTAGACATTAAAACTATTGAAATTTTTGACGTTGCTGGTAAACGTATTTTACAAGCTAATTTTGATGCTATAAAAAACAAATATGACTTATCTACATTACGTTTGAGTGATGGATTTTACGTGGTAAATGTTGCTACTAATTCAAATACAAAGGCCAAATCTCAAAAAATTATTGTTAAGAACTAACAAATTCCTTTAAAACAGTAACCACATAATCCAATTCTTCTTTAGTGTTATATATACTGAAGGAGAAACGGACTGATGGTTGTTTCAATTTCTCATCATTTAATATTTCTGTTAACACATGCGATTGTTGGTTACTTCCACTTTGACAAGCGCTACCCTTAGAACAAGCAATTCCTTTTAAATCGAGTTGAAATTGTAACATTGGTGCTTTTTGTGGTGCAATTGGCAAACAAACATTCACTAATGTATAAGTACTCTTCATTTCTTCTTCTTCACAACTTCCATTAAAACTAGCGTTTGGTAAATGTGCTTTTATTTGCTGAATGAAATAACGCTTTAATGCAGAAACGTATTTTTTATCTTCTTCTAAATTGGCATAAGCAATTTTAAGTGCCTCATCCATACCAACTATATTATGTATCGATTCAGTACCAGCTCTATAGCCTCTCTCCTGTTCGCCACCAAAAATCAAAGGTTTTAATCCCGATTCTTTTCTCACAAAACAAAACCCCACTCCTTTTGGCCCATGAAACTTATGTGCACTTGCCGCTAAAAAATCAATTGAAATAGTCTGTAAATCTATTTTATAATGTCCAACAGACTGCACAGTATCTGTATGAAATAAGGCGTCATAGGTTTTACAAAGATTTGCAACACGCTCAATATCTAAAATATTACCAATTTCATTATTTATATGCATTAAGCTAACTACAGTCTTGTTTCCAGACTGTAACAATGTTTCTAAATGAGCATAATTTATAACACCACAATCATCTAAATCTACAAAGCTTAATGTTACATCATATTCTTTCTGTAACTGTTCTGCTGTATGCAAAACAGCATGATGCTCAATTTTAGAAAGAATAATTTCTGTAACTCCTAAATCTCTCACTGCACTTCGCAGTGCTAAATTATCGGCTTCAGTACCTCCAGAAGTAAAAATAATTTCTGAAGCTGACACATTAAAATAGGAGGCTATATTTTTTCGACACTGTTCCAAAAGTGCTTTAGACGAGCGACCAAAACTATGCGTGGACGATGCATTTCCGTAACTTTCTCGCATTACTTGCGTCATTCGCTCTATAACTTTTGGCCGTATAGCTGTTGTCGCTGCGTTGTCTAAATATACTTGCTTCATATTGCAAAAATATCGTAAATAAAATTATTTAGTTAATGGAGCGTTATAATTTTACAAATCGTTTATTTTTGTTCAAAATTGAGTCTATGATACGTCGTTTTTTTATCTGTTTTATTTTAGTGTTTATAGTCGCTTGTGATGATGGCGATATTTTAACTGTTGATTTAGATTTTGAAGGAAACTTAGAACGTTGTGATAATTTTGAAGAGTACCATTTAATATATGATACACGAGAAGATCCAAGTGAATCTCTCATTTTAATTTTACCTAAAAACAACGCCAACAACGCTCTTTTTACAACTCCTACACCTGTAGGCGAACCCGTAACTATAGATATTAGTTCTACTAATGCTAGATTTTTATTTAGAACTTACAATAGAAACCTGAGTGATAGCGAATTATGCGATATTGTACCGCCCTATGATTTATCAATTGCGGATAATTATGAAGCATTTGATGGCCAAATTCAAATTACAGTAACTGTTGTAGATGATGATAATGATGGAGTACCTGCCGAATTTGAAGGTTTAGCCGGAGAGCCATACGAAGATGGTATTTATTGGGATTCTTTAGACACTGACCAAGATGGGCTTCCAGATTATATAGATAAAGACGATGACAATGACAACGTACTAACTATAGATGAAATTGATAATACAGATGGTGATGATGACCCAACCACTAACCCTCTAAATACAGATGGAGATTTAGTACTAGGTGGAGATGAGCTACCTGACTATTTAGATTCCGACGATGATGGTGATAATATCCCCACTTATTTAGAAGATGTAGATGGAGATCAAAACCCAAGAGATCTCTCTAACTACGTTGTTGATGAGTTTGGATCAGACATTTTTCGTTATTTATATAATCACGAAGATTATTTAGACACCTATCCAGATCCAGGAAAAAGAGTTACAACATATACCAGAACGGTAACAACAAGTATTACAATAGTAGGTATTGATTTAGAAATTCTAAGAACAACAATTATTGATTTTGGTACTTTAACAACAACCTTAGAAGTAACACCAAGTATCTTTTTAGATTAAGGTGCTATATTCTGAAAAATTCTAACTTCTGTAGCTCCTAACCCGTAGGTTTTATAATCTGCATCATAATATTTAACATTATTATAGCGACCAAAAAGCGTTTCTAACTCTTGTCGTAACACTCCTTCTCCTACTCCATGTATAAATACAATTTTAGGAATACGCTTTCGCATGGCAAATTCTAATTGTCCTCTAGCTGTATCTAATTGAAGATTTAGCATGTCATAATTAGACATACCTTTTGATGATTTTGTTAAATGGTGAATATGCAAGTCTACTTCAAATTTTGGAGCATGCCGTTCTTTCGGTTTTACCGTTGGTGCAGACTTTCGTTTTCTAGATGCTTTTTCTTTTTTTACAGCTTCAATATCCGTGTTGTAAACGGCATTTTCTAGACTATTACCAGAAGCCATTAACATGAGTTCTTGAGCTTCAAACTGAAAGTCGAAACCATGAACGTCTTCAACAAAAATCATGTCTCCTGAAATTTTCGTAATAACTCCAGAAATAGCATCATCAATAGTTTCTACGGTATCACCTATTTTAAATTTCATCTTCCTTTTCGCTTTTAATAAAAGATTCCTCAGGCTTATCGTGCTTACTTGGAATATTTCTAGAAGTTCTATAAATACCAAATACTAATAACACAATGCCTCCTATTAAGATATAACTATTTTGTTCCTGTTGTGCTTGTGCATAAAAAGCGATTAAGCCACCAACAACGATACAAATAAAATTTATGGTCCTAGAAATATTCATAACTAATAAATTATTAAACGCAAAAGTAAGGTTTAGAAAAATATTTACGGCAATAGCAAATGAATTTTAAAATGAGGTATAAATTATTTATCAAATTCTTAATTTAGCGGCATGCTAATACTTGCAAAAGGACTTGAGGATTATATGTTACCATGCCTAAACAAACAACTTTTAGGCTTTGACTGTATGGGTTGTGGGCTTCAACGCTCTGTAGCCTTAATACTTAATGGTCAATTAATAGATGCCTTTTTTATGTATCCTGCAATCTATACTTTAATTGCCTTCTTTGGATTTTTAATTGTAAACAGTTTTAAAAATTTTAAGCATGGCAATAAAATTATTATTATATTGGCTTTAGCTAATGTATTAATCATAGTTATTAGTTACCTAATCAAACTTTACTTAAAATAAATCAAACAAAAATTATGGAACAACAAAAACTAAACCCAGCTATTGTTTATGTATTAGCTATTATTGGATTACTATGCTGCTGCTTTGGCGGTCTTGGTGTATTACTTTCAGCACCTGCTTTTTTTATTGCACAAAGTGGCTTAAAGAAAGCCAGTCTTAATCCTGAAAACTACGATCAAGGAAGTGTAAAAGCAATGAATACAGCTAAAATTGTAGCATTAATAATTTTAATTATAAATGTGGTTTACTTGCTAATGACTATTTACAGAATATACACTGTTGGTTGGGACGAAATAATGTTACAGTCACAAGAAATGATGGAACAAATCCAACAAAATCAATAGTACTTTAATAAAAAATAAAAAAGCGATTTTCTTAATTGAAAATCGCTTTTTTTTATGTCTATGCTGAAATTATTACTAAGATTCAAACTCTTTTAAAGTCTTAATGATAATAGACACACAATCTAGTAATTGTTCTTTTGTCATTACTAAAGGTGGTGCAAAACGAATAATATTACCATGTGTTGGTTTTGCTAACAAGCCATTGTCTCTTAATTTTAAACAAATATTCCAAGCAGTATCACTGTCTTCTGTATCGTTTATTAAAATAGCATTCAATAACCCCTTACCTCTTACAGAATTAACAATAGAACTTGTTTCAATAAATTTAGATAATTCACTTCTAAATAAGTCTCCTAATTCTTGAGCATTGTTTGCTAAATTTTCATCCTTAACAACTTCTAAAGCCGCAATAGCCACTGCCGCAGCAATTGGATTTCCTCCAAACGTACTTCCGTGATTTCCTGGTTTTATAACATTCATAATGTTATCATTTGCCAAAACAGCAGACACAGGATATGCACCACCTGATAAGGCTTTTCCTAAGATTAGAATATCTGGCTTAACGTTTTCATGGTCTACAGCTAACATCTTTCCAGTTCTAGCAATACCTGTTTGTACTTCGTCTGCAATAAATAAAACATTATGAGCTTCACATATCGCTTTTGCTTTTGCTAAATACCCTTCACTTGGCACATAAACTCCTGCTTCACCTTGAATTGGTTCTACTAAAAAGCCAGCAACATTAGGATTGTTTTTTAACGTATCTTCTAAAGCTTCTAAATTGTTGTACTCAATTTTTATAAAACCATTCGTATAAGGTCCAAAGTTTTTACGTGCTATAGGATCGTTACTAAACGAAATGATTGTTGTTGTTCTTCCGTGGAAGTTGTTTTCACATACAACAATCTCAGCTTCATTTTCATCAATTCCTTTAACTTCATAAGCCCATTTTCTACAAAGTTTTAAAGCTGTTTCTACAGCTTCGGCACCTGTATTCATTGGTAAAAGCTTATCGAAATTAAATGTTTCGGAAGCGTATTTTTCATATTTCCCTAACATATCATTATAAAATGCTCTTGATGTTAAGGTTAGTGTTTGTGCTTGCTTAGTCATAGCAGCAACAATTTTAGGATGACAATGCCCTTGATTTACGGCAGAGTAAGCAGACAAAAAATCGTAATATTGTTTACCTTCTACATCCCATACATGTACACCTTCTCCTCTACTCAATACTACAGGTAGTGGATGGTAATTGTGCGCACCATATTTGTTTTCTAAATCTATCGCTTCTTGCGATGTTAATTGGTCTATAACAGCCATTTTAAAAATAATTTAATAAATGAATAAAATATCCATTCCTTCATCACCTTTATTCTTTCAAACGTATTGAAAAAGCAGCGTGGGAGAGAAATCATCCCTAAGAACGTGCAAATTAATAAATATTCTTTTCGATTTAAAACTTACTCTGTTATTTTTCCTGACAATGCTAAAACTTGAAGCTCGGGCGTCCCAATAAACCCTTTTGGTTTAGAGAACTGAAATTTAATATCATCAAAATCACTCATCTCAATAATAGTATATCTAATATGACCATGACCGCCTTTACTTCCAAATTGCAATCCATTCTTGAATTTTATGGCTGGCCAGTTTTCAGAAAGCCAAACTAAATCTTCAGAAGACGCTAATGTTTTAAATAATTGAGACACCTTTTCTTTAGGCTGATGGATTATTCTGGTATGCCTATTTTTCACTCTCATACTTTAAAGACGACAGAATTATAAAAAGGTTCATTTTATTTTGAAATTCTTTTTAAAGTTAATCTAAATTATACAGACCTAATTCAGTCCAACTATTTATAAAATAAGAATATCTTTGCACTCAAATTATTATAAAATGCCAAAGAGAGAACGGAATAAATTTGTAAAGCGCGGACAAATCATTGAGATTTTAATTGAAGATTACGCTTTTGGTGGCAAAGGTATTGGTCGTATTAGAAATGAACATGGAGAATTTGTTGTTTTTGTTCCTAATACATTACCTGGTCAATTGGTAAAAGGACAGGTAAAAAAGACGAGTAAAAAGTATGCCGAATGTAAACTTTTTGAAGTCTTAAAACCATCGGAAGATGAAATAGATATGCCTTACCAAAGCATTCCTGGTGCTCCTTATATTAATTTACCTATTGAAAAGCAGCACGACTATAAAAAGCAAAGCACCTTAGAGTTATTTAAGCGCATTGGTAAAGTTGCTGATATTGAAGCTAAGTTTGACGAATTTGTAAGCTCTCCAAACACATTTCATTATAGAAATAAAATGGAATATGGTTTTTCTGCTATTGGTTATAATCACGAATTAAAAACCGATGTCGATGAATTTACATTAGGATTCAAAAAACGTGGTACATGGTGGTGTGGTGATGATCTTAAAAAAGATTCTGGTTTATTTGATGCTGAATTTGAAAACCGCCTAAAAGACATCAAAGCCTATTGCGTAGACACCGGATTAGCCCCTTGGCATCCTCCCAAAAGAGAAGGCTTTTTTAGGTATTTTGTCGTTAGAAAATCTTTTAAAACCAATCAATTACTTTTTAATTTAGTTACAACGTCTTACGATTTACCAGAGTTTGATTTAGATAAATTCGCGAATTATTTAGTCGAATTATTTGGCGACCGTGTTGCTGGTTTATTACATACCATTAACGACGAAACTGGAGATCGAACAATTGCTACAACCGGAAGTATTTCTCTAGTGTATGGTGATGATAAAATTGTTGAAGAATTATTAGGCTTAAATTTTGAAATCAGCATGAAAAGCTTTTTTCAAACCAACCCTAAATGTGCTGAAAAGTTATATTCTAAAGTGGTCGATTATGCTTTAGAAAATAAAGACGCCATTGATAATACGGTGGTCTTAGATTTATTCTGTGGTACAGGAACTATTGGTCAAATTATAGCTAACAAATCTGATAACACTAAAATTGTTGGAGTGGATATTGTGGCTGCTGCTATTGAAGACGCTAAAGAAAATGCCAAACGAAATAATATTGAAGGTTTAAAATTCTTTGCTGCAGACGTTGGTAAATTTTTAACAGAACATCCTGAATACACTAATAAAATTAGAACGATTATTCTAGATCCTGCGAGAGCCGGAATTGCACCAAAAACTCTTAAAAAAATAATAAACCTAAATGCAGAACGTTTGGTTTATGTATCTTGTAATCCGGCAACACAAGCCAGAGACACAGAACAATTAATGGAGTCTGGTTACACCATTAAAAAATTAAGTTTGGTAGATCAGTTTCCGCATACAGCACATATAGAAACGGTTGTTTTGTTTGAAAAAGGTTAACTTTTTGACTTGTTTCTGATAGTGATTACACCTTCGTAAGAAGCCAAATTGAAAAAATAACTTATATGCTATATGCATTTCGCAATTATTAAATAAACGAATCAACACGATTCTATGAAAAGATTATTTCAAAAAAAATATATCATCCCATTTGTACTTAGTTTAATAGTTATAACGACTTTACAAAACTGTGAACGCGATGATATTTGTGCTGCCACAACTTCCACGACTCCGCGATTAGTTATAGAATTTTATGATATAGATAATCCTGAGAGTTTAAAAAATGTCCCTAGACTTACAGTTTATGGAGAAGGTCAAATATTAAATGAGGATGGCCAAATTATAGAACCCATAGAAGCCTCTGATAAAATTATAGAAGATTACGTTAATGAGAGTTCTTATGTCTTTAATGTAAATACAAATAAAATTGGGCTACCTTTAAAAATAGATGACGGTCTAAATAACGAAACTATTACCACACGATATATACTAGAAAAAGACACTAACCAACGTATAGATGCTACTGGAGAATCTAACACAGACATTTTAGAAATCACCTATAAAACTGAATTTGTATATGTTTCTAGAGCTTGTGGTTACAAAAGTATCTTTACAGAATTAAGCGTTACTAGAGACACTGATAGTGAGCCATGGATTGCCAATATAGAAATAGAAGAAACCATAGAATTAACTGTAGAAAATGAAAATACAACACATGTTCGCATCTATCATTAGAAGCGTTATTATCTTGCTGTTGTTATCTACAATAGCAATTGCGCAAGAAAAGAAAAAAACAATTAACGATACTTTAATTTACAAGCAAAAGTATGGCCTTAGACTTGGCGCAGATATAAGCAAGCTAGCGAGTTCTTTCATTGATGACAATTATACCGGTTTTGAAATTACAGGAGATTATCGCCTCACCAAGCGCATTTACATTGCTGGGGAAATTGGTAACGAAGAACGTACACTCGAAAATGATTTTATGAACACCACTACAAAAGGGAGTTATTTTAAAGGTGGAGTTGATATCAATTTCTACAAAAATTGGCTTGACATGGAAAACATGATTTATTCTGGTTTCCGTATTGGTGCGAGTACTTTTAGCAGTACTTTAAACAATTATACAATTTACGATCCTAACAACCAGTATTGGGAACAACAATATTATGTAGAAGAAGGAGAAGAATTTAAAAGCTTAACCGCACTGTGGGCAGAACTTCAAATTGGATTAAAGGCGGAATTATTTAACAACTTTTTTGCAGGTGTTAACATTCAACTTAAGTTCTTAATTTCTGAAACTGAGCCTGACAATTACGAAAATCTTTATATCCCTGGTTACAACAGAACTTTTGACAGTAGCAAATTTGGAGGCGGCTTTGGGTTTAACTTATCTTATTTAGTTCCTATTTTTAAGAAGGATAAAATTGTGATTCAAGAAAAAGAAATTGAAGAGTAGCTGTTAGAAAAATAAAAGAATTTTACCCTATCTACAATTCGGTAAAAATCCCTATCTTTTCTTTATCAAATTCTTTCATATGGATAAAGAAGCTATTGCAGATTTAATTGAAGCTAAATATTCCGAATTAATCACTTGGCTCGAAAACCAACCAAATGACTCTTGGACTCAAGGGCCTGAAGGGAAATGGACCACAGGGCAGCATGCCCTTCACTTATTACAAAGCATAATCCCATTAAACAATGCTCTAAGTATGCCTAAATACTTACTGCGTTTTAAATATGGTAAAGCCAATAGACCTGTAAGACCATATGCCGCTATAGTAAAACGTTATCAAGAACGCTTATCAGAGGCTAAAGGCAAAACAAATAAAAGTTCTAAGAACCTAAAAACACCTACTTTGGCAGATAAGCAATATCTTTTAAACCGCATACAAACTGAAGAAAAGAAATTACAATATAAAACAAGACGCATAAGCGACAAAAACTTAGATACCGTTGTGTTACCACATCCTTTAATGGGAAAAATGCCTGTTCGAGAAATTATAATGTGGACTGCTCATCATGTTGAGCATCATACTGAAATTTTAAAAACTAAGTATTCAAATTTACAGAGCTAGACACTTTTTAAATACTCTAAAACATTAGTTTCTATTCTGTTTTGAATATCACTAACATCTCCTTTTACAAACGCATCACCTGTAATATTCTCATACAACTCAATATAACGTTCGCTTACAGACTGAATATACGCATCAGTCATTACAGGAACAGTTTGTCCTTCTAAGCCTTGAAAATCGTTAGCAATTAACCATTGTCTCACAAATTCTTTAGATAATTGCTTCTGTGCTTCACCTTTATCTTGACGCTCTTGATAACCATCTGCATAAAAATAACGTGAAGAATCTGGTGTATGAATTTCATCTATCAATACAATTTTTCCGTCTTTAGTTTTTCCAAATTCGTATTTGGTATCCACTAAAATTAATCCACGATTTGCAGCAATTTCTGTTCCACGTTGAAATAATTTTCTTGTATAATCTTCAAGAACAATATAATCCACTTCAGAAACAATGCCTTTTTTCAAAATATCTTCTCTGGATATATCCTCATCATGGTCACCCATTTCAGCTTTTGTTGCAGGTGTAATAATCGCTTCAGGAAATTTATCATTTTCCTTCATGCCTTCTGGCATTTCAACTCCGCATAACATTCGCTTTCCTGCTTTATATTCTCTAGCGGCATGACCAGACATATATCCACGGATTACCATTTCTACCTTAAAAGGATCACACAAATGACCAACAGCCACATTAGGATCTGGTGTAGCCAACAACCAATTAGGGACTAAATCTTCAGTCTCCTTCATCATTTTAGTCGCAATCTGATTTAAGATTTGGCCTTTGTAAGGAATCCCTTTAGGCATCACCACATCAAAAGCACTAAGACGATCTGTGGCAACCATAACCAATTGTTCATCATTAATATTATAAACTTCTCTTACTTTTCCTTTATAAACACTCTTCTGATTCGGAAAGTTGAAATTGGTATCTACTATGGTGTTCATTTAATCATCATTTAGTTGTGAGCTACAAATGTAATTTCTTTACTTGGGTCAAACAATAAACTCCATAAAAAAAGGAGAAATAAACTTTCTCCTCTTTAATTTAACTTTTATGTGGTTTATCTTATTTAAACCTAATATTATAAGTTGCTCCAATTCCTACAGCTTGGATATCTATATCGTTTTCTGCAAATGTATTTTGATAATAAGCGTAAAAATTCCAATCGCGATTATGGTAACCTATTTGTGGATTTACATAAAGTCCACCTTCATTGTCATCTACTCCGGTTAAAAAACCATAACCTAAATCGGTGCCAAAAAACAAGCCATCAGGCGTAAAATAATAACGAATAAATCCTGCAAGTGGAACGATTCCGAAATCATCATTCTCATCTTTTCCAAAATAATTAGTGTAACCAGAAGCTAATCCAATTCCTAAATTAGGATTAAATAAGTATTGTCCCCTCAAATCTACACCTAAAGCAAACGATGACGCTTCATCTGCATCACCTACTGGTATGCCTGCTGTTAAACCTGCTTTAAGCCAAGAATTGTCTGCATTTAAATCGATGTCTTCTTCTTGAGCAAATAATGGACTTAATCCTAATGTAATTCCGATAATTAAAAATACTTTCTTCATGTTGTTGTAAGTTTTTATTATACCGCAAATTTAAACTAGGTTAACCGCTAAATATTTATATGATTTCTACTAAATTTTATACAATTAAAAGCTAAAAACACATAACAACCTCACTTACAACACATTAATACACTACTCTCTATTTTCAATACTTTTATAAGCTGCAATCACCTTCTTAACCAGCTTATGGCGAATCACATCTTTATCGTCTAAATAAATCATACCAATACCTTCAACATTTTTCAACACTAAAAGGGCTTCTTTTAGTCCAGAGATGGTACGACGTGGTAAATCTACTTGTCCAGGATCACCTGTAAGTAAAAACTTGGCGTTCTTGCCCATTCTGGTTAAGAACATTTTCATTTGGGCATGTGTGGTATTTTGGCCTTCATCTAAAATAACAAAGGCATTATCTAGAGTTCGCCCTCTCATAAAGGCTAAAGGTGCAATTTGTATCACGCCTTTTTCTACATAGCTCTCTAATTTTTCTGCTGGAATCATATCGCGCAAAGCATCATACAACGGTTGCATATATGGATCTAACTTTTCCTTTAAATCGCCAGGTAAAAACCCTAAGTTTTCACCAGCTTCAACAGCAGGACGTGTTAAGATAATACGTTTAACTTCTTTTCTTTTTAACGCTTGTACAGCCAAAGCAACTCCTGTATAAGTTTTACCAGTTCCCGCAGGTCCAATAGCAAAAACCATATCATTTTTTCGCATACTTTCTACCAACTTACGCTGATTTGCTGTTTGTGCTTTAATGAGCTTTCCTCCTACACCATGCACTATAACCTCATCGCTTCTAGTTGATGTTGTATAGTCATCACTACTTTGACTTGTAAGCACGCGCTCTATAACGTTTTCATCGAGCTTGTTATACTTTCCAAAATGTTTCATTAACATGGTCATTCTACGATCAAACTCTTCGAGTAAATCTTCATCTCCGTAGGCCTTTAATTTGTTACCTCTAGCAACTATTTTAAGTTTAGGAAAGTACTTTTTAAGAAGTTCAATGTTAGTATTTTGCGCTCCGAAGAATTCTTTTGGAGATATTTCTTCGAGTTCTAGGATCAGTTCATTCAAAAGCGAGCTATATTTAGTGTGTTAATCTGTTTTCTTTTCTTAATTTTGTAATTCTTGTGTATACACACAAATCTAGTAATTTTACAACCACAAATCATAAAAAAATATCAACAATCAATCCATGGCTATAATCACTTTAACGACTGATTTTGGAGAAAAAGATCACTTTGCTGGAGCCATAAAAGGAGCTATTTATAGCGAGCTTGAGCAGATTAATATTGTAGATATATCGCATTCCATTTCGCCTTTTAACATTTCTGAAGCGGCTTATATTATTCAGAATGCCTATAGCAGTTTTCCTAAAGGAACGATTCACTTAATAGGAATTGACTCTGAGTTAAGTCCTGAAAATAAGCATATTGCAGTCAAATTAGATGACCATTACTTTATATGCGCAAACAACGGCATAATGAGTATGATTTGCGCGGAAATCGCGCCAGAGAAGATTGTAGAGATTAATATACACGATAGAGTGGAAACTAATTTCCCTGTATTAGACATTTTTGTAAAAGTAGCTTGCCATATTGCACGTGGTGGCACACTTGATGTCATAGGAAAAGTTATTAACACTATTAAGCCAATCAAAAATTTAGTTCCGTTTGTTAATGATGAGTACAACCAAATTATTGGCACTGTGATTTATATTGATAATTACGGAAATGTTGTCACTAATATTAAACGTAATTTTTTTGAAACGGTTCAGAAAAATAGACCGTATGAAGTTTTTGCTCGCAATAAACGGTTTAATAAAATCTACAATAAATTCAGTGATCTAATTGATTTTACAAAAGAAGAATCTAAACGCGATGTTGAAGGTAAAGGCTTAGTTGTTTTTAATTCTTCAGGATATTTAGAAATTGCAATTTATAAAAGCAACCTTACTACTGTAGGAGGTGCTTCTACTTTAATGGGATTGAAAACTATGGATACTGTGACGGTTAATTTTGGAAGCCCTTCATCAAATCTACCATAGCAGAAAAATATTTTCATCAGAAAGAATCTAAGAATTATAATAAAATTATGTTAGTAAGAATTGTAAAAATGAGTTTTGAACCGTCAAAAATTGAAGAATTCTTGGCTAATTTTGAAACAGTAAAACAAAACATCAGGAACTTTGAAGGTTGTCAGTTTTTAGAACTTTATCGCGATCAGAATAAAACCAATATTTTTTTTACTTATAGCTACTGGAGTTCTGAAGACGATTTAAATAATTACAGACATTCCGAATTGTTTAAAGACATTTGGGCAAACACAAAACCAAAATTCAATGCAAAACCTGAAGCTTGGAGTGTCGATAAATTGACGAGTTTAAATTGATAAACTTTAATTTGAAATATAAATTAAAATGTCATTGCAAGCTAAACGTTGCAATATTTTAAATTTAAAACGAAATATAAACAGATTACTACGTTACATAAATAGCGTAAGTAATGACGAGAACTAACGATATAATATGCTAGCAATCTTAAAAAAAGAAATAAACACCTTCTTCGCTTCACCAATTGGTTATTTGGTTATTGGCGTCTTTTTATTACTCAATGGGTTATTTCTATGGGTATTTAAAGGTGAATTTAACATATTAGATAATGGACAAGCCTCTTTATCATCATTCTTTTTACTCGCGCCTTGGATTCTTATTTTTCTAGTCCCAGCAGTAACCATGCGTAGTTTTAGTGATGAGAAAAAACAAGGCACTTTAGAGTTATTGGTTACCAAACCTATTTCTCATTTTCAGATTGTATTAGGAAAGTATTTTGGTGCTTTTGCGCTTATTTTAATGGCTTTAATTCCAACTTTCTTATATGTTTATACAGTGTCTCAATTAGGAAATCCAACAGGGAACCTTGATATGGGAAGCACTATTGGCTCTTATTTTGGCTTATTGTTTTTAGTTGGCGCTTATACTGCCATTGGTGTGTTTGCTTCTACCCTTTCTGATAATCAGATTGTAGCATTTATCATTGCTGTTTTTATATGTTTCTTTTTCTATTTCGGGTTTGAAGGCCTATCTAATTATAACATATTAAACAATTTAGTTTACATGGAAAACCTAGGCATGTCTGCTCATTACAATAGTATGAGTCGTGGTGTTATTGACACGCGAGATTTAGTGTACTTTATAAGTATTGCCTTAGCTTTTTTATTATTTACAAAACTCAGAATTCAAAAACAATAATATGATAATCACTCCTTTATTAGTCATTTTCTTAATTGTCGTTTTTGTACTCCTATTTTTATTTTTAAATACTGTTGACAAACGCAAATGGCTCTCGGCTATAATAAGCTTAGTGCTTACACCTTTTGTGTTTTTCTTTATGTTTTATCCTTTTCTAAATATTATTAGTAGTTACCATCATCAAAAATATTTTAATAGTGAAGCTTGGATAGAAGAACCCGCTTTGCGTTATGAGATGATTGATAATATTATAAAAACAGATACGTTAATTGGAGCTTCAAAAGCTAATGTTAAAACTCTTTTAGGAGAAGTCGAATGGTTGTCTTGGGATGATGCTCAAAACACACATGATAACAACAAATGGAATTATGGACTTGGCATAGAACCTGGCGCATTTAATGATAAAAAAGAATGCGTAGAAATCACATTTAAAAATGATAAAGTCATATCTATACGACCGTATCAAGAAGAAATAACTTTCGAGAATGAAAAAAAATAAATCTATATTATATATTGTTGCTATTATTGCAGGACTCATCATTGTAAATGCAATTTCGAGTTCGGTTTATCAGCGTTTCGATTTAACTAAAGATCATCGTTATACACTCTCAGATGCTTCAAAATCATTGATAAGCGATTTAGACTCACCTTTAATTATAGATGTTTTTTTGGAAGGTGATTTTCCTTCTGAATTTAGATTACTTCAATCAGAAGTAAAACAACTTATAGAAGAGTTTCAGTTAGAATCCAATCAAATATTCATTAATTATATTGATCCAATTGAAGATGAAACTACACGTCAACGCTATATTGAAGAATTAACAAATGCAGGATTAGAACCATACATAAACACAGATAACAGCACAGGAAAAGTAACTCAAGATATTATTTTCCCATGGGCTTTTGCTAGCTATAAAGGTGAAACCCTTAAAATTCCACTTTTAAAACGAAGCATTACACAAGGGTTACAAGAACAAATTAATAATTCAGTACAAGCTCTAGAATATGCCTTTGCCGACGGTTTTAGTAAATTGGTAAATGCAAAATCAAAAAAGGTTGCTATTTTAAAAGGGAATGGTGAATTAGATGACATTTATATAGCTGACTTTCTAAAAACGGTGAAACCGTATTATAATTTAGCGCAATTTACCTTAGATAGTGTGGCTACCAATCCACAAGGTACATTAGATAAACTTAAAGACTACGATTTAATTATTGCGGCAAAACCAAGTATTCCTTTTACCGAAAATGAAAAATTAGTTTTAGATCAATACACCATGAATGGAGGTAAAAGTCTATGGCTTACAGAGTCTGTTATAATGGACAAAGACAGTTTATATAATGCGACAGGAACAGGAGTATCGATTATACGTGACTTAAACATGAATGATTTTTTCTTTAAATATGGCGTTAGAGTAAATCCTACTTTAGTCAAAGACCTCTACTCTGCCCCAATTATGTTATCTATAGGAGAAGGTAGTGAAGCACAAATGCAACCTATTCAATGGCAATATTCACCTTTAGCAGCATCAAATCCTAAACATTCAATCACCAAAAACTTAAATTTAGTAAAGTTTGATTTTGCAAGTCCAATTGATACCTTAAAAAATAGCATCAAAAAATCTATTTTACTACAGAGTTCACCAAAATCTAAAACAGAAGGTGCACCAACATCTATTTCTTTAAACAATGTCACTAAAGCACCTAACGAAGCAAGTTATAACTTAGGTCCTCAAAATTTAGCGGTATTGTTAGAAGGTGAATTTTCTTCAGTTTATGACCAACGTGTTTTACCTTTTAAAGTAAATGATTTTAAATCTAAAAGTAAGGCGACAAAAATGGTTGTGGTTTCAGATGGTAATGTGATAAAAAATGAAGTCATAAAAAATAGACCCTTAGAATTAGGCTTTGATCAATTCACCGGAAAATCATTTGGTAACAAAGAATTTTTACTAAATACAGTTAATTACCTTTTAGACGATACAGGACTTATAAACATTAGAGCTAAAGAAATTAATGTCGCTTTTTTAGATGCAGATAAAATAAAAGACAGTAAAGGCACATGGCAATTTATTAATATTGCTTTGCCACTCATACTTTTAGGTCTCTTTGGTTTTGTATTTAATTATTTGAGAAAACGTAAATACACGTCTTAAAAACCTGTTTTTAATGCAATAAAATACGACTTTAATTAGTAGAATTTGTTAATAAGTTTGTTTTAAAAAACCCTTCTATTAAGATATATTTGTAATACCAATTAAAAGTATAAAATACATATATTCAGCATGAAACCTCTAATCTAACAAGGTTGAGTTTTATCTTAAGAATTCAATTTAAGATGTTCCATGTAACGAATTAAAAACAATTAATATAAAACACATGAAATTCATTGTTTCAAGCACCTATTTATTAAAGCAACTTCAAGTATTAGGAGGTGTTATTAATAACAGTAATACACTACCTATTTTAGATAATTTCTTATTTGAACTTAGCCAATCAAAATTAACGATTTCGGCGAGTGATTTAGAAACAACGATGTCTGCTACAATAGATGTTGAAAGTGATTCTGAAGGCAGCATTGCCTTACCTGCAAGATTACTTTTAGATACCTTAAAGACATTTCCTGAGCAACCTTTAACCTTTGTTGTTGAAGAAAATAATACGGTAGAAATTAGCTCTAATCATGGTAAATATGCTTTAGCTTATGCTGATGGTGCAGAATTTCCAAATGCAGTTTCTATTGAAGATGCTAGTACAACAACTATTATGGGAGACATCTTAGCAACAGCGATTAGCAAAACAATTTTTGCTGCTGGTAATGATGACTTAAGACCTGTAATGAGCGGTGTGTTCTTTCAGTTTTCTCAAGATAATTTAACCTTTGTTGCTACTGATGCGCACAAATTGGTAAAATATACTAGAAAAGATGTGAGTGCTACTGAAACAGCAGAATTTATTATGCCAAAGAAACCTTTAAATCTTTTAAAAGGTATTTTAGCAGGAAGTGATGATGATGTATTGGTAGAATACAACGAATCTAATGCCAAGTTTACTTTTGAAAACTCGGTATTAATTTGCCGTTTAATTGATGGAAAATATCCGAATTACGAAGCGGTAATTCCTAAAGAAAATCCAAATAAATTAGTAATTGATAGAACACAATTTTTAAACTCTGTACGTCGTGTTAGTATTTTCTCT
Organism: Winogradskyella damuponensis; assembly: GCF_039538385.1. NCBI lineage: Bacteria > Pseudomonadati > Bacteroidota > Flavobacteriia > Flavobacteriales > Flavobacteriaceae > Winogradskyella > Winogradskyella damuponensis. The sequence goes on from NZ_BAABCB010000018.1 coordinate 518,733, forward strand.
AACAAAACCACACACCAAATTCGTTTAAAAATTGCCGGTGCCGAATTAAATATTTCTGCTGAAGATATTGATTACTCTAACAAAGCAGAAGAGCGTTTAACTTGTGATTATCAAGGAGACGATATGCAAATAGGTTTTAACTCGCGCTTCTTAACCGAAATGATAAACAATTTAAACTCAGATAACGTTCAGTTAGAAATGAGTTTACCAAACAGAGCTGGTATTTTAACACCAATTGATGGTTTAGATGAAGGAGAACATGTTACTATGTTGGTGATGCCTGTGATGCTAAATAGTTAAACTGATAATAATTTTGCTATTTATAATAATTACTTATTAAAAGACTCACTATAATGGTGAGTCTTTTTTATTCTTAAAAAAAAAGGCTCATCACTAATAGATGAACCTTAATATTATCGTTTTTTCAGAAAAACTTATTCATCATCTGAAGTCAGATATAAAAAGGCGCCTTCAAAACTTCCTGTTATGTCTTTACCATCTGCTCGTGTAAAGCTAAACGATAAACTAATAGCCTCCACAGCGTAATCTGTAACTGTAATACTACCATCAACGACTCTTAAATCTGAAGTTCCATCTCCTAAATAAAATTGACTCACTCCATTTTCAAAGTCGGCACCAATAAAATCACCATCAACAATAAACTCTAAACTTGAAATTTCTGATAAGTTGTAAGTTCTATTAGGTGTAAGATCCAACGCATTAATTCGAGCCGTAAATAAATCCACATTATTAATTGTCGTCCCGTTAATAGCAGCTGTTATTTCTGCCTCAGTTTTATTGCTTACACTTAAATATACATAGTGACCTATTGAAGCAGGTTCTACAATGGCTGTTTTCATTTCATAAACCGATGCCCCTACTGTAATATTGTTTTCGTTTTGAGAGCCTGAATTATCATCATCAGATGAACAAGACACACTTAAAATAACTAAGATTGCGAATGTAAAACGTTTTATATGTTTCATATATTAGAATTTTAAAAAGTTAGAAAAGGCCCACTTTTTACAATGGACCATTTCATATTAATATTAAAATATGGACTTATTTTTTAAGGAATTTTTGAGTTGCAGTATTGGTATTTGTTTGTAACTGCACCATATATAAACCACTTGGTAATTGCGATACATCAACACCATTTACTACCGAATTAGTTTCCTTTACTAATTGACCGTTTATGTTGAAAATAGCCAGACGTTCTATCTGTGCTCTTGTACTAATAAACAATCTGTCACTTACAGGGTTTGGGTATAATTTCAATTTTGAAATAGAATTTTCATCCTCAAATCCTAAGGTAGAATTATACTCATAAGCACCTAAATCTATAGTGCTATTGAAAAATCTGTCGTTCCCAGATAAATCAAAACTTGCAAAAATTGCTGTGTCATAATACGTATTATCTCCTTGATCTATGATATAATTTGAAGCCGTCGTTGGTTTGTAATCACTATCTAAATTTAAATGATCCGTTGATGGATCTAATTGCGTAATATCTAAAGCGTTATAAGTACCTGAAGTTGCAGCTGATGTAACCTGCGCTACAGCGTTGTAAACATTAATGGTTTGGCTATCACCTTCACTTGTTTTACTATTTTCAATATCTACCGTACTGAATTGGTTTACATTATATTTATTTTGCCAAAAAATACTATTTCTTGTTTCAAGACGAATCCATCCACTTCCACTTACATTAATAACGTGTTCAACGGAAGCATAGTTGTTAACGTTATTTACAATTGTAGCATTATTTAAATAGTGAACTATACTTCTGTTACCATTAGAAGCTGAACTTCTTCTAAACCAAATTGCACCAAAATCTGAATTATACGTATTATCTGTAAATAGAATATTTGACCAATGAGACGTTAACTCATCTGAATTTGAGGCACTATGCTCTACTAAAACAACACCATTATTGGTCGCATTGTTGGTTATTGCTACATTCTCAACCACCAAGTCTCCAGAAAATTTTCTCCAATCTAATAGTAATCCTGCACTGTAATTTTCTGAAATCCATGTATTTTTTAAAGTAAAATTGGTAACATTGGTATTAGTTGCGATAACTGGACTAGACCCAGAGGTATAAGCGTTCTGAAGTACAAAACCATCAAAAATGACATTATCATCTTCAAGACTTACTAATGTTGTGGCATTATCGGTTTTATTAGTTGTGAAATCACCTTCAATATCATCACCATTAATATCTCCAGAAATAATAGTAGCATTATCGGTAAATACTTTAGTTAAATCACGATCTGCTAAGGTTAACTCAGTACCATCAAAACCACCATATATTTTTAAGTTTTCGAAATCTAATCTTAATACTGTAGCAGCTGTTGCTGGAGTATATACACCACTAGACACCCAAATTTCATCATTTAATAATGTATTATTTAATGCTTCTTCAATGCTAGTAAAAGCATCTGTCCAAGAGCTTCCGTCATTATTTCCAGAGGCATTTGCATTAACATAATACACTGTAGGAATACAATTTTCACTATAGTTTGTGGTTGCATCTTTAGTCCAACCATTATCATACACACCTACTTGGTTTGGTGTATATCCTGAATCTATTTGTACACATGTTAAATCAGGATTATTATATACCTTCATATATACAAAATTAGAATTATTACCATTAGCCACGTTTAAGCTAGTAAGTTGATTGTCATATATCAACAACTGATTTATTTGAGGGTAGGCACTAATATCAAACGTTGTAAATTGATTAAAAGCAGCGTGAATCCTAGTTAAATTAGGGTTATTGCTAATATCTAGGCTACTGATTGAATTATCTTGAAAATCTACAGCAGTAAGCATTGTGTTATTAGTAATATCTATACTTGTTAAGCTATTACTTGCCACAATTAAATCAGTTAACATTGTATTATTAGAAACATCAATACTAGCTAAATTATTATCGTTTGCTATTAATGTATTTAAATTTGAATTCGTGATAAGTATAATTGATGAGATGGAATTATCACCAAAATTTAAATCTGTTAAAGCCGTTAAATTTGTAACATCTACATTTGTTAAACTGTTATCACTACAATTTAAATCAATAAGGTTAGTATTTAAACTTACATTTAACGTAGATAAGCTATTATCGCTACAATTTAAAATCTCAAGACCAGTTGCACCTTGAAGATTTAAATTTAAAATATTATTTGATCTGGTATTTAAAGTTGTTAAGGTTACTAAATTTGAAACATCTAAACTCGTTAAACTGTTATCTTCAGCATCTAAAGTTGTTAAAGAAGTGCCCTGCACGTTCAAATTACCAATATTATTTTCTTTACAATTTAAATTGGTAAGCCCTGTAATAGTTGACACATCTAAAGCGGTGATTGTATTATCACTACAATCTAATGCGGTAAGATTAATAAAAGCTTCAATACCTGTTAAATCTGAAATTGCCAAACTACTTACATCTAATGTTCCGGTAACCGCCTGAGCTTCTGCAACAGATATTTCTTGATCATAATCTGTGTTAATTGCACTGTTGTCAACTAAATAAGACTTAAAATTAGCATCTGGTATAGTTACGTAAGAAATACTTGTACTGCAATCTTCTACGACTCTAGTTTCTAGATCTCTAGTCCAACCCACATCATACAAACCTACGTTAGACGGTGGTACAGTTCCAGCATCTACTTGAATACAAGTAAGATTAGGGTTATTATAAGATTTCATGTATATAAAATTAGCATTGTTGCCATTAGCTAAATTTAATTCTACAAGCTGATTGTTTTGGCAATGAACTTGATTTAATGTTGGAATGTTACTAACATCTAATTGGGTTATTTGGTTATCTGCACAATGTAATCGTGTTAAATTAGTGTTATTACTAACGTCTAAAGATGTTAGGCTATTTGAATACACCTCTAATATGGTAATATTTACAAAGGCTTCAATTCCTGTTAAATCTGTAATTCCAAGTCCTGTTGCCGATATAGTTCCTGTAAAAGCTTGTGCTTCTGCCACAGAAATTTCAGAATCACTATTGGTGTTAATGGCTGCGTCTGCTAATAAATAGCTTTTAAAATTAGCGTCTGGAATGTTTACGTTTTGGGCCATAGCCGAAAACATACCCATGCATAAGCAGGTTGTAAATAAGAGTAATTTTTTTTTCATGGTTATTTTGAATATTAAAATTAATGGAATACAAAACAATTGCTATTCCCTAGATTACCAAGTTGTATTTTTCTGAAACTCCATTATTTTTTTCTGAATAAAAAAAGAGCCTACATTTCGTAAACTCTTTTAAAATATGAAAGCAAATATCTTTCAGATATTATTCTACACAAGCAATATAATTACCATAAGGCGCCTTAATTGTGCCTCTATTTATACCGTTGAAATAGGAATCTCCATACTGCCCTCCACCTGTATAATCTCGTCTTAAAATAAACTCATATAGCATACATTGTCCATCTGAATTTTTCTGAACAACTGCTCCTACAGCCCATTGGTATAAAGGTACTCCCGTATCTTTATGTTTTACAGTAGACCAAGTATTCGATGTAATATATTGATGCGTATTACTCATACTATGCTTACTGTAATACGAATCTAAACCTTTAACTGCAATGGCTTTTAAAGCTTCATCTTTATCTAAGACACCAACATCTGGCAGCTTAATATTTTTTCTTTTTTCCAGCTCTTCTTCACTTATTTTTTTATTCTTCTGTTTAATAAGAGGCTTATCTAATTTATCCTTTAATTTTTTAAAAAATTGTGCATGTGAAGGCTGTGCTGCACCTATAAAAATTATAGTTAAAAATATAAATAGCTTTTTCATTTTTTAACATGTATTAATTATTCCTTTATCGTTTTAATTGGCATTTTCACAGTTCATTTTTTGTCCGTAAGGCATTTGTCCGTGTATAATTCCACCAAACTCGGAATTCCCATAACCACTACCGTCATAATATTGCTTGATTAAAAAGCCTTGTAAATAGCAGTCGTTATTTTTATTTTTCTCTGTAAAAGCTCCTTTTATCCAACGGTACAAAATGTGTCCTGTATATTTGTTTTTTACAACACTCCAGTCGTTAGATTCTATGTTCAATTTTAAAAGTTTAGCACCATCTTTTTCAATAGTTTTAGACACATTTTGTTTAGCAAAGTTTACTAACGAGGCTTTACTATTCATTGCTCCTGCTTTTGGCATTTTTATAGCATCCATCGTTGATTTTGCAGCGGCATCATAATTAGCTTTTAAGGTTGCTTCAAACTCTTGCACAATTGGTTTTGCTTTTTCTAGCCAGTCTACATGAAATTGTTGTTCGCCTTTACCAATCACGTTTAAAATGGTAATATCTTTTTGATGCATATATGATGGTACATTAAATGCGTGTCCCCCTTGATGCGATGCTGCATATATGACAAAAACATCTTCTGCAATGAGCATACCTCTAACTAATATTGGCATACCAGTACCAAGCTCTAAAGTTTGTGATCGGTCTGCACCTACTTTGGTTGTAAACATTCCGGATACCAACTCATAACCAATATAACCTTCTGGTGACATGGCTTCTAATTCTGGTGTGGTTAAAAAACGTAACCAAGCATATTCTGGATCTTGTGCTGGTAATAAATCGACGTTATCACCCATATCAGTCAATTGGCGTCTTAATTTTACACGATCTACACCAACTGCACTCATGCCTTTTGTCATTGCAAAAGGATACGACATGTATAAAAATTCAGCACTTACACTAGAAGCTGCTTTAGGCTTGTTAGCTTCAGCTTCTTTTTGTTTTTTCTCCAGATATTTTTGATAGTATAAATCTTGCTTCGCTTGGTCGTTAGGATATTTTTTTGCTAATTCTGCTATAAATTCTTCATCGGTATATTCGGTTTTAGATGAATTTTGATTGGCTGTTGCTGTATCACCAACCATTCCGGTAGCATTTGTTGTTTGGGAAGATGATGTGCTAGTGTCTTCGTCTTTCGTTAACTTCTTCTCAACTGCGGCTTTAGCTTTCCTTTTTAGCATTTTACCCAGTTGTGCATGTGTTGTAGTATAGCACATTGCTAAAACCAATAATAAAATTATTTTTTTCATAAGAATTGTGTTTAATAGACTTCAAAATAAGGTCCTAAACAGCCATTCTTAATTGTTTTTTTTCTAAAACTGAGGATTTTTTTTCTGAAAGAAATTCAAAGATTCTAAGGGAATCACATAAATGTTTCTTTGATGACTTCTAAAAACTGATCGCGTTTAGATTTTGAAATTGGAATGCGTTTTTGATTATTCATGAGTAAATAATCACCGTCGTCTTTCACCAATTCGTCTACATATTTTAAGTTAATTAAATACGAACGATGACATTTAAAAAACATGGTATTTCGCTCTAATTGTTCTACAAAATGCTTTAACGGTTTACAAATGGTTTTTTGTTTGCCATCCATAAGCTGTACGTTAGTGTACATACCATCAGCTTCAAAATAAACGATATCGTTGTGTGAGGCAAACATGATGCCTTTTGGAATTTCTAAAGCAATTTTATCCATAGACAATTGCTTTAACGAGTCGCGTAACCGGTTTAATTGATCATTAAGATTATTAGCTTTTATAGCCTCTTCTGCTTTGGTAACAGCATCTTTTAATTCGGTAGTATCTACAGGTTTTAACAAATAATCGACTGCAGATAATTTAAACGCTTCAATGGCATACTGATTATATGCAGTAACAAAAATGAGTTTAAAATCTACCTGATTTGGGAAATATTCTAAAATATCTAATCCCGATTGATTAGGCATTTCAATATCTAAAAATACGACGTCTGGTTTTGTTTTTTTTATTAAATCTACACCTGTTGCTAAATCTTGCGCTTCATTAATACTTGTAATATTAGTGCAATGTTCTGTTAGCAAGTTTGCCAGTAAATGTCTGGCGCGTTTTTCGTCGTCTATAATTATCGCTTTCATTGGTCTTTTAAATTGGCATTATAATAACTACTCTCGTTCCTAAAGCAGTATGACTTTCATCGTATAAATCTTCTATGGCAATAGTGATATCGCGTTTCAACTTGTTTTTATACAAATGCACACGCTCTTCATTGGCTTTAGTTGCAAAAGGTTTGTGCTGGTTTGGACGTTTTAATTTTTCGGATTGCTCTCTGCCTATTCCGTTATCTTCAACAGTTATTTGAAGTTTATTTTGTTGCACAACTTTAGCGTCAACAGTAAGGTTTCTATAACCTGACTTATGTAATAACCCATGTTTTAAGGCATTTTCAACATAAGGTTGAATAAACAATGAGGGCACTTTTATCTGATTTGTGTTTAACAGATTATCCACAGTAATATGGTATTCTAACTCGTCTTCAAAACGCACTTTTTCTAATTCTAGATACAATTTTAAAGCGTTTAATTCTTCTTCTAAAGTAATTTCGTTTTGCTGACTGTAGTCTAAATACATCCTAATTAATCGACTAAACTTCACTAAATATGAGCTTGCTAGCTCTTTTTCGTTAGATACAATATAATCTTGAATGGAATTTAACGCATTAAAAATAAAATGGGGATTCATTTGAGAGCGTAGATTTTCTAATCTCAAATTGGTGATTTTTTTATCGATTAAAATTTTATCGATTTCAGTAATGCGTTGTTCTTCTTTTTGTTGTAATCTCCACCTAAAATACAGCCAAACCAATCCAAAAACAGTCACTAGAACTAAAGCATAAAACCAATAGGTTTCCCAAAAAGGCTTAGCAATAACAAACGTTAAAGGCATCGCAAAAACAGCATCTTCTGCACTAACGTTTTGCGCTTTAATTTCCACCTCATAGGTGCCACTAGCCAAACTATTAAAATTAACAGCATTGGTGTTTAACGGGACCTTCTGCCAACTAGAATCTAATTGTTGTACGCGATAGTGATAGTTGACCTGTTTATTGGATTGAAAACCATTAGAATTAAAACGAAGTCCAATTTTATTTAAATAATACGGTAAATTGTATTGCGATTGCACAATGGTATCGCGATCGTTAATTTGCACAGCTTCAATTTCAATTTTTGAAGTATTAAAAGTTTTAAATAGACGTTCATCTTTTGGCAGTAAATAAAGTGCTTGAGGCAAACTGACAACAATAACATCTTTGAGAACCAGAAAATTGTTAACTGCTGTGTTCAGTCCATCTTGGCCATTCAAAGATTGTAAGGTTTTAGTGACCGTGTTAAATCGAAATAACCCAGAATCTGCTGAAATCCACAAATCATCACCATCGGATTGTATGGCGTTGATCAATACATCGTCTGGTAATTGGATGCTAGCTTTACTTAAAATCTGATTCTCAAAGGTCATTAAGCCATTATGCTGAGTTGCGAGCCAAACTGCTGAACTCGAATTGCTCATGGCATTTACTATTAAACTATGGCCCTGAAACTGAATTTCGTTTGAAGAAAACCCATTTAAATCATATTGAAATAATCCGTCGATATAAGAAACAAAAAGTTTTCTTTGCGAAACCACTGAAGCCTTTACTCTACTAGAACGCAGGATGCTTTTCTCTTTAGAATGATAAGGGTTGTTATAAACGATACCTTCCTTATAATTACCATAAAATAATAAAGTATCATTAAGTTTAGAAATAGCTTTGGCTACAGAAAATTTATTAATAGCATCCGTTATTTTATCGTTTTTCAGGTTTACAACATAAGATTCTGAGGCATTAATACTTACAATGAGTTGCTGATTCTGAGCATCATAAAATAGATTACCAATAATTTTTTGTCCAGGTAATTGTAAGGTTTTAAATCGCTGAAGCTGGTCGTAAAACAATAATTGACCATCATTTGTACCTAATACAAATCGGTTATTTTCTAACGCACAAGATGCCGTAATTTTAGATTTTGTTGGTGCCAATGCAACGTGTCTAATATTTAAGTTTGGAGATACAAATACACCATTATCTAAAGTTGCAAACCAATAATTGTTATTAAAATCTTTTTCCACATCCGTTATCGCTTCAGCAGGAAAAAGCTGTTCTTTAAAAATAAATTCTTCATTTCTAAACTCATAAATAAAAACACCTGAAGTCGTTAAAAACCAATACTTTCCATCTAAATTTAAGAGGTTATAAATTATCTGATTCTTTAATTGATGAGGGGTTTGAAGTTTAACAGAAGTGTCGTCAGATTTATGTATCAAATAGATGATATTTCCTTTGTTACTCTTATGCGTTAAGAAGACGTCTTTTTGAAACGCATATAATCTAGGGGACTGAATACGACCTACGCTATCGACGTCTAATATTCTTACAGTAGACGCACCATTGAGTTTATAAACACGATGTTTCTCTAATTGTTGTTCTTTATTAATAATAAAGATGTAATTACTTCCCAAACTATTGGCATTGCTAATACATATCCCATCAAAAATCTTCGTGATTTTTTTAGTGGTTTTATTAATATCATATACACCTGTAACAGTAAACAAGCGGATATTATTTTCATAAATAGCGTATGCCGCTAATTGTCCGTTTACCAATTGACTTGCATCTAAAAATAAATGTAATTGATTGTTTTCTACAAAAAATAACTGTCCGTAAACATTATTACACCATATGTTTCCATCCCTATCTTCTTTTAACTGAAATAAAGAATTTGCTTTTTGATCGGGATGGCTATAACGTTGATACGATTTCCCATTATAACGAAATAAGCCTTTATCTGCAGCCAACCAAATGTAGTTATCATCGTCTTCCAAAACATCATAGAACTCTACATCGGGAAGCGAAGAAACATCTGCCATGTTTTCTAACACAGGATTCTGAGCATAGCTCAATACCACTAAAAATAGTAAAGTAATTATTGATATTTTGGTCTTCAAATTATACATAATATCTTGTACAATTCACAAACTTAAATATTTAATTATTTAAATAAACGGCGATTCTTCTGTAACCTAGTGATTTTTTTCTAAAAACAAAAAAACGCTTACATTGCTGCAAGCGTTTTCACTTCATCTCAAATAATCTAACTAACTAATAAAATTAAGAGATAACGGATAGCTAGGTAATTCACCATTACTAGCTTTTATAGCATTTATTATAGGCATTACAAATGCCAAAATGGCAACTAATATTAAGGTTAAGATTCCCAACCCAACAACGAAGATTAACGGAATACTAATTATAGAATATATGAGCATGCTTAACTGAAAATTCACTATAGATTTTCCATGAGCATCCATGCCATCAACTTGTTCTTTCTGTGTAGCCCAAATAATTAATGGAGCTAAAAGTCCACCGAAACCTGTCACATAAGTTAGTAATTGTGACAAATGTGTAATGACTAATAATTGATTGTCTGTACGTTTAAGCGTGTGATAATTTGATTCCATGATTAATGATTTTACACCTATAGGACGCAAACAAATTAAAAATGTTACAGCCTAGTATTCAAATTGGTAAAAAGTACAATTTCCTTTCCCTTTTTTTATACCTTATATATAATATAGTTTCCAAGTAGCCACATTTAGAAAGCGCTTATTAATTCCATCCAAAAACTAGAATTAAAATACATTTAAGTTAGATTGATCCAAACCACTTAATCTTTCGACAACAGTTGTAGTACTCCTAAAATAACCTAAGAAATACTATTACTTTTTTAAGATTATAGTAGTCCTTAAATAAATATGAATGTCTATTTTGTAAGATTTTTCATTTACCATCAATCATTTTGGGCTTAAAAAACAAATAATTCATATTTTTTTTTTCGATTTACTTAAAAGAAAACTAACCTAGAGTTTACGATTTTAAAAACCTATTAATCAACAAAATAAAGTGAAAATAAAGCCACACAACAATATGCATTTTAACGGTAAAATAACCTTTTTATCGCCTTTATTTGCATTTTATCGATGATTAAAGCATTTTATCGAATTTTATTTTGTTCCTTTGTGAGCTCAAGTTAACAAATAAAAAAGAAAAATGAATCTTCGATTTTCCACTGTTCTTAAAATTACAATTATCTTTTTTTGTTTTTGTTTATATACAAATGCACAAGTAGGAATTGGTACCACTACTCCTAATCCTTCTTCAATATTAGAAATTGAATCTAGCACTCAAGGTTTACTTATTCCTAGAGTAGAACTTACTAGTACTAATGACGTATCCACTATTACAAGTGGTAACGTAGAAAGTCTCTTAGTTTATAACACGCAAACCATAAATAATGTTGAACCAGGCTACTATTATTGGGATAGTAGTGAATGGGTTCGTGTAGCTGCAGGCTCTAATGTAGATAATCAAAAAATTACAAATTTTAGTGTTATAGGATCTAACCTGAGTATTACTTTAGAAAATGGTAATACTGCTTCCGTACCATTAGCTGATATTATTGGAAATACAGATAGCAATATTGCGAATACAAACTTAACGTTAGATGCTAATAGAACCTTAACAACAGGTAACTATGATTTAAATATAGATGCAAACACCTTAGTTATAGATGGTAGTGCAAATGAAGTAGGTATAGGTGTAAGTAATCCTACAGCGAAATTAGACGTTAATGGAACAGCTAGAATTAGAACTGTAGATAATGGAGCTGCAACTGATAATATATTAACGAGAGATTCTAGTGGAAACATTCGTCGTAGAACAGCGGCTGAAATTGTAGCTGCTGGTGGCGGAAACAATGATAACATTTATGCTACTAATGGTACAATTACTGGTAATCGTTATGTAAACCAAGGTAATTTCGATTTAAATTTCGATTCAAGCACCTTAGTAATAGATGGTAGCGACAACGAAGTTGGTATAGGCATAAACAATCCTTCAGCTAAATTAGATGTCAACGGAGATGCTAGGATAAGACTAGTCAATATCGGAGCGGATACTGATTATGTATTAACTAGAGATTCCAGTGGAAATATTCGCCGTAGATCAGCCGCTCAAATAGTAACTGCAGGTGGTGGAAACGACGATAACATTTATGCTACTAATGGTACAATTACTAGTAATCGTTTTGTAAACCAAGGTAATTTTGATCTTAATTTTGATTCAAATACCTTAGTAATAGACGGTAGCGCTAACGAAGTTGGTATAGGCATAAACAGCCCAACTGCTAAATTAGATATCAACGGAGATGTTAGGATAAGAACAGTAAATAACGGAGCAGATACTGATAATATATTAACCAGAGATGCTAGTGGTAATATTCGTCGTAGAACGGCTGCTCAAATTGTAGCTGCTGGAGGTGGAAGTGATGATAACATTTATTCTACTAATGGTACTATTACGGCAAATCGCTATGTATCTCAAGGTAACTACGATCTTAATTTTGATTCAAACACCTTAGTAATAGACGGTAGCGCTAACGAAGTTGGTATAGGCATAAACAGCCCAACTGCTAAATTAGATGTCAACGGAGACGTTAGGATAAGAACAGTAAATAACGGAGCAGATACTGATAATATATTAACCAGAGATGCTAGTGGTAATATTCGTCGTAGAACAGCTGCTCAAATTGTAGCTGCAGGTGGTGGAAGCGATGATAATATTTATTCTACCAGTGGTACAATTACTGGAAATCGTAATATCACTCAGAATAACTACGATGTCAATTTTGATGCCAATACTTTAGTAATCGATGGTAGTGCAAATGAAGTTGGTATAGGCATTAATAACCCTACTGCCAAATTAGATGTCAATGGAACAGCTAGAATTAGAACTGTAGATGATGGTGCAGCAACAGATAATATCTTAACTAGAGATGCTAGTGGTAATATTCGTAAACGTACAGCGGCAGAGATTGTAGCTGCTGGTGGCGGAAGCGATGATAATATTTATTCTACTAGTGGTACAATTACTGGTAATCGTAATATCACTCAGAATAACTACGATATTAACTTTGATGCCAACA